>NZ_JCAFVQ010000003.1:0-1059830 GCF_059372535.1 Stenotrophomonas sp. YJH_SMC_43 | reverse complement strand
TGTGGAACCACCCGATCCCATCCCGAACTCGGAAGTGAAACGCAGCTGCGCCGATGGTAGTGTGGCTCAAGCCATGCGAGAGTAGGTCATCGCCAGGGTTTACACCCAAAACCCCGCTGCTCACGCAGCGGGGTTTTTCTTGTGCGCAGGAAAGACCGGGTAATGCCGGCCACTGGCCGGCAGACGCGTTGATGGAACCGCCGCGAGCGGCGGCGCCAACCAAGGTTGGCGACTGCCGATGGCAGAGGGATCAGCGGTAGATCCACGCCATGCGTGGATGCTCTCCGCGAGGAACCCAGGCGCCAACCAAGGTTGCCAACTAACCCACAGCAGGCCCGCGCCGCAATCGTTTGCCGAATAGGTCCACGCCGCGCGTGGATGCTCTCCGCGAGAAACCACGGCGCCAACCAGTGCGGGCCGCTACCGGCGTGACCCATCACGCACAACACGCAAAAAAACGGCGCCCCGCGGGCGCCGTCTTCATCGGGATCACCTGAAAAACGGGATCAGGCGACCAGAGCCTCCTCATGTGCTTCCTGCTGGCGGAACACCGAGACCGCCTCAGTCAGCGTCCCCGCCTGCGATTGCAGCTCACGTGCGGCAGCGGTGGCTTCTTCCACCAGCGCCGCGTTCTGCTGCGTGGCCTGATCCATCTGCACCACGGTCTGGTTGATCTGCTCGATACCGGTCGACTGCTCCTGCGACGCTGCGGAAATCTCGCGCATCAGGTGGCTGACATCCTCCACGCCGCCCACAATGCCCTGCATGCGTTGGCCGGCGTCGGCCACCAGCTGGGCACCTTCGCCCACCTGCCGGCCTGCTTCGTCGATCAGCTTCTTGATCTCCTGTGCGGCCGCCGCCGAACGCTGTGCCAGCACGCGCACCTCGCTGGCCACCACGGCAAAGCCTCGGCCCTGCTCGCCGGCGCGAGCCGCCTCCACCGCTGCGTTCAACGCCAGGATATTGGTCTGGAAGGCAATGCCGTCGATGACGCCGGTGATGTCGCCGATCCGCTTCGAGGCACCTTCGATGGCCTGCATGGTATCCACCACCCGCTGCATGGCCGTGTTGCCGTCACTGGCAGCGCTCTGCGTGGAGGCGGCCAACGCACTGGCCTCACGCGCATGGGCGGCGTTCTGGCGCACGGTGGCGGTGAGTTCCTCCATCGATGCTGCAGTCTCCTGCAGGTGCGCGGCCTGGCGCTCACTGCGCTCGGACAATGCGCCGTTGCCGGCGGCAATCTCGCTGGCGGCGGTACTGATCGACGCCGCACATTCCTGGATGCGACCGACCATGCGTGCCAACTGCCCGGCCGTGGCATTGGCATCGCGCTGGATCGCAGCGAAAGCGCCGTGATACTCGCCGTGCATGCGCCGATCCAGATCACCGTTGGCCAATGCCGAGAGCATCTGCCGCACTTCGTTGACGGTGCTGCCGAGCGTATCGAGCAGCTGGTTGATGCCACCGGTCAGGCCATCGAGGAAGCTGGCACCTTCAGTGGCCTGCAGGCGCTGGTCGAGGTCACCGGCCGCTGCCGCTGCAACGATGCCGGCCACGGCGTTCTCCAGCGCGAGCTCATGGGTGCGGTCATGCCACTCCACGGCGAAGCCCAGGCGCATGCCCTGCGCGTCGAACACCGGGGTGACCACCTGGGCGAAGTGCACCGGTCCGATCTGCACCTTGCCGTTGTGCGTGACCTGCAGGCCGTTGAGGATGGCGCGGATACGGTCCGGGTTGGCATGGAAACGATGGATGCTGCTGCCGACCAGGCGTTCGGCGTCGAAATCGGGGAAGGCCTGTCGCAGCGTCGCCTGCTGGTTGCGCAGCAGGGCTACCACCGAGCGGTTCACATAGCGGATCACGTGGTCGTTGTCAGCGATCATCATCGCGGTGCGCGAGGCATCCAGCGCCTGGCGGATCTGCGCGTTCTCCGCATGCGCCGTCGCCTCGCGTCCACGCTGGGCCTGCACGTGGCGTGCAGTGTC
The DNA here is from genome assembly GCF_059372535.1 of Stenotrophomonas sp. YJH_SMC_43. NCBI lineage: Bacteria > Pseudomonadati > Pseudomonadota > Gammaproteobacteria > Lysobacterales > Lysobacteraceae > Stenotrophomonas > Stenotrophomonas sp. YJH_SMC_43. Next base: position 1,057,845 of record NZ_JCAFVQ010000003.1, on the reverse strand, counting down.
GGCCAGGGCGTGGGCGAGTGAACCCGGTGCATAGGCGCTGGTGTCGGCATGTGCACCAAGATCGGCACCGGTGGCGATGTCACGTGCCAGCGCGGCAAGCCGATGCGGGCCATGGCCAAGGGCCTCGGTCTGCTGCCGAAGGCGCAGTGCGACCTGGCCGAGGAACAAGGTCAGGCCCGCGAACATGCCGGCCTGCAGCAGCGTTGGCCACGCGGCAGCGCCCGCCTGCAGCGGTGCCAGCAGCGCGAGCGTGCCGACGCCACCGGCCAGCCACACCGGAAGGCGATCGCGGTGGCCCAGCAGCACGCCCAGCAGCAGGGCAATCGGCAATGCCGGTGACAGGCCGGCGATCGCGCACAACACGGCCAGCTGCAACGACAACAGCAATGCCAAGCCGTTGCGGGCGACGGCCCGGCCCGCCTGCGGTCCGCCGAACCACGCGGCTGGCAGCACGGCGACGGCCACCAACGCGGCGGCCTGCAGCTGCGGACCCCGCAGGGCCAGCACCAGGCCAGCCAGGGCCAGGACCGCGCTGCCGATCAGCAGGCGGCGGTCAGCGCGGCGGGCGAGCTGCTGCAGATGCGGCAGGCGGGCGGTATCGGGGGGGCGGGAGGATGCAACGGACATCGGCGACTCCTGGATCAGCAAACGACAACGGCCACGCCGCGGCGCACGCAGGAGTGCGTGACCAGGGCGCGAGCCGGGAATTCGGGGAATGCGACGCGATCAGCGACGCGGAGACGGGACACCGTGACCACATCCTGTGGGTGGCGGTGCAATGGAGCGGGCATGCGGACTTCCTTGCAGAACCAGACACACGCCGCAGGCCCGACCGGACCTGCGTGCTGCGGACGCAGGGGCCCGCAACTGATGTATCGGCCGCAGACGCGCAGAGTGAAGCGCGTCGGTGCCTGCGCTCAGCCGCCGTTGTCGTTGTTGAAGAAGTGCAGGATCACATCTGCGATCTGTTCCGGATCTTCCATGTGCAGGTGATGGTTGCCGGGAAACACCGCCAGACGGCCATTGCGCAGGTGCTGCAGGCGATCACTGCGCATCGGCTCGGGATAGTAGGACTGTGCCGGCGTGGCGTAGATCACCTGCGTCGGGCAGGCAATGGCCTGCAGCAGGTTGTCGATCTGGCCTTCGCTGAGGCGGATCGCAGTGGGCAGCATCAGGCGCGGGTCGCTGCACCAGCGGTAGCCGCCTTCGACAGGCTCCACGCCGCGCTCGACCAGCAGCCGTGCACAGCGTTCGCTGAGCTGGTTGGTCATCATCCGCGCGCGGATCGGCGCGGCGAGGTCGGGAAACACGCGCAACTGCTTTCGCGCCAGCCCACGCGTGGCATTCACATGCTCGCGCAGGCGGTTGGCGGTTTCTTCCTCGGGACCACGCAGGCCGCCGAGTGCTTCGATCGCCACCAGCCGTTCGACCCGATCACTGACCGAGGCGGTGAGGCTGGCGATGCCGGCGCCCATCGAATGGCCGAGCAGGTTGAAGCGGTCCCAGCCCAGTGCATCGGCGACATCGAGTACGTGGCAGATCGCGGCGGCCGTGGTGTAGCTGGCACCCGCCGGCAGATGCGCGCTGTGGCCGTGACCGGGCAGGTCGATCGCCACCAATTGCAGCGACGACAGATGCGGCGCCAGCGGCACGAAGCTGGCCGCGTTGTCGAGCCAGCCATGCAGGGCCAACACGCGCGGGCCGTCGCCGTGGTTGCGCAGGCCGGCGACGCGCGCGCCACCGACCTCCAGTTCAAACGGCTGCAGACTCATGCCAGCGAGGCCACGGCCAACCGCGCCAGGGCGCGAGCGTGTTCCGGATCGGCGTTGAGGCACGGGATGTAGCGCATCGTCGCGCCGCGCTCGGCCAGCGTCTCGGTGAACCCCAGCGCCACTTCCTCCAGCGTTTCAAGGCAATCGGTGGCAAAGCCCGGGCAGACAACGTCGATCTGCTTCACGCCGGATTCGGCCAGCGCCCACAGGCTGGGTTCGGCATAGGGCTGCAGCCAGCGCTCGCGGCCAAACCGCGACTGGTAACCCATCTGCCACTCGTCCCTGCCCAGTTCCAACGCCTTGGCGATGGCCTGCGCACTGGCCTCGCAGCGCTGCGGATACGGATCGCCTGCATCGGCCAGGCGCTGCGGGATGCCGTGGAAGGAGAACATCAGCTTCTGGCCGCGACCGTGCTGTTCCCAGTAGCGGCGGATCGAGCCGGCCACGGCCTCGACCCAGCCCGGATCGACCGAGTAGTCGCGCACCAGGCTGACGGTTACGCCCGGGTTGCGGCGCTGCCAGGCATCGACGCGATCTTCGACCGAGGCGGTGGTGGTGGTGGAGTACTGCGGATACAGCGGCAGTACCACGATGCGGCGCGCACCGTCGGCCGCCAGGCGGTCGAGCTCGCTGGCCAGCGCCGGTTCGCCATAGCGCATTGCATGGCGAACCTTCAGGGTCGGCAACAGCGCTTGCATGGCCTGGGCCAGCTGGCGCGTATGCACCATCAGCGGAGACCCTTCCGGTAGCCAGACCTGGGCGTACTTGGCCGCTGAACGGCTGCTGCGCAGCGGCAGGATCAGTCCGCGCAGCAGCGGCTGCCACAGCAGTGGCGGGATCGCGACCACGCGGCGGTCGGACAGGAATTCAGCCAGGTAACGGCGTACGGCGGGGGCCGTCGGCGTCTCGGGCGTGCCTAGGTTGACCGCCAGCACGGCGGTATCGGGTGCGTCGAGCATGGGCGGTATTGTCGCCGATCCGGCGCCGTGCCGGGATGCAGGGTTCGGATTGCAGGCATAGCGCGCGTCAATGTGAGCAGGGAACGCTCATTGGGGATTCATGACAACACTACTAATTTCAGTCACTTGCTATATCTTCCTATGGACTGACTTCTGGAGCCTGCCATGCGTCGCCCGATCCAAGCCCTGCTGATCGCCGCCAGCCTGCTGTCCAGCCAGGCCATGGCCGGACCGCAGGAAGACCAGCGTGCCCGCAATGCCGTGCGCGTGCTGGCTGAAATCCAGGAAATCCCTGAACAGGGCATTCCGGACAAATTGCTCGACGAAGGCCGCGCGGTCATCGTCATTCCCGACACGATCAAGGCCGGTCTGGTCATTGGCGGTCGTCGTGGCCACGGCCTGATGTCGGTGCGCATGCCCAATGGCGCCTGGTCCAATCCGGTGTTCGTGAAGCTCACTGGCGGCAGCATCGGCTTCCAGGCCGGTGTGCAGTCCTCCGATGTGGTGCTGGTGTTCCGCAACGACCGCAGCCTGGACAATCTGGTCAACGGCAAGTTCACGCTGGGCGCCGATGCCGGTGTCGCCGCCGGCCCGGTCGGCCGCAATGCCGCCGCTGCCACCGACGGCCAGCTGAAGGCCGAGATCTGGTCCTGGTCGCGCGCCCGCGGCCTGTTCGCCGGTGTCGCGCTGGATGGTGCGGTGCTGCAGATCGATGATGCCGCCAATCTGGATGCATACGGCAGCAACACCACGCCGCGCATGATCTTCGAAGGCCGCGCCGCCGGTTCGCCGTCGATGGATGTGGTCGCCTTCCGCGATCGCCTGGAAGAGGCCACCTACGCCGCGCGCAACAACCGCAGCGGCAACGGCGGCAGCGCCCCGCGTCCGGCAGCGGCCCCGGGGGTTGCTCCAGCGCCTGTTCAGGCAGCGCCGGCCGCCCCAGCCGAGGCCACCACCGCGCCGCTGCAGAACGTGCCGCAGAACCCGCCGCCGCAGCAGCAGGGTTTCCAGCCGGTCAACGACGGCGAAATCCGCACGGAAACGCTGGGCGGAAACTGACTTTCGTCACGCGCGCCGGCTAACACCCGGTGCGCTATGCTCGACAGCCTGATCACTAACGTAACGAGCGTCTTTATGGGCAGTTTCAGCATCTGGCATTGGTTGGTCGTGCTGGCCATCGTCCTGCTGGTGTTCGGCACCAAGCGCCTGACCAGCGGCGCCAAGGATCTCGGTTCGGCGGTCAAGGAATTCAAGAAGGGCATGCGCGACGAAGACAAGCCGAACGCGCAGCTGGGCGATGAGTCGCGCAGCCAGGACGCCTCGCGCACTGCGCAGGACGAGCACGACCGTAACGCTCGCTGATCCGGAGCGGTTGCGGTGTTCGATATCGGCTTCAGCGAACTGCTGGTGATTGCAGTGGTCGCCCTGGTGGTGCTCGGTCCCGAGCGCCTGCCCAAGGCGGCCCGCTTCGCCGGCCTGTGGGTGCGTCGTGCCCGCAATCAGTGGGATTCGGTGAAACAGGAACTGGAGCGCGAACTGCAGGCCGAGGACATCAAGCGGCAGATGCAGGACGTGCGCCAGGGCATGCAGGACACCGAGAACCAGCTGCGCGCCAGCGGTGAAGCGATCCGTCGCGAAGCGCAGGAGGCCCAGCAGCAGGGCGATACGCTGGCGCAGGAGGTTCGCGCACCGGCGCCTGCGGATCTGCCGCCGCATATGAGCGCTGCGCCCGATGCCGGTGCGCCGGCACAGGAGAGCGTTGCTCCCGAGCCGACGCCGGCGACACCCCCTGAAGCCGGTGCGCCGCCGCCGCAGAGCACGGAGCGCCAGCCATGAGTGAACAGGATTTCGGCGAAAGCTCGCTGGTCGAACATCTGGTGGAACTGCGCGGCCGCCTGGTGCGCGCACTGCTGGGCCTGGGCGTGGTGCTGCTGGCCCTGCTGCCGTTTACCCAGAAGCTGTACAACGCGCTGGCCGAACCGCTGGTGTCGCAGCTGCCGAACGGGCAGACGATGATCGCCACCAACCCGGCCGGTGCCTTCTTCGCACCGTTGAAGCTGACCTTCTTCGTGGCCCTGTTCGTGGCGGTGCCTTGGCTGCTGTACCAGCTGTGGGCGTTCGTTGCCCCGGGCCTGTATGCGCGTGAGAAGCGCCTGGCGGTGCCGTTGCTGGTGTCGTCGGTACTGCTGTTCTACACCGGCTGCGCCTTCGCCTACTTCCTGGTGCTGCCGGCGGTGTTCCATTTTTTGACCACCTTCAGCCCGGACGTGATTGCGATCACTCCGGATGCGAATGCCTACCTGGATTTCGTGCTGGCGATCTTCTTCGCTTTCGGCGGCAGTTTCGAACTGCCGGTGGCGATGGTGATCCTGGTGCTGCTCGGCTGGGTGACGCCGCAGCAGTTCAAGGAAGGCCGCGGTTACGCGATCGTCGGCATCTTCGTGGTGGCGGCGGTGCTGACCCCGCCGGACGTGGTGTCGCAGCTGATGCTGGCGATCCCGATGTGCCTGCTGTACGAGCTGGGCATCCACGCCGCACGCTGGCTGGTGCCGTCGTCGGTAGTGAAGAAACCCGCCGCCTGATGCGGTAGCGCCGGGCCATGCCCGGCGTGCCGGGTTCGATGTGATGCCACCGCCGGGCATGGCCCGGCGCTACCGGTGGGGCCGGTCAGGCGTGGAACACGTCGCTCGAGGTCGGCGTGGTCGGAATCGGCGGCGCCGCGCGGCTGCCGCGGTGCACGAACATCTGCTTCCACGCGGCGTAGACCGCGCCGACATACAGCGGCATCAGCACCGTGGTCAGCACCAGCTGGGCGATGAAGGCCGCGGCCAGCGGGCCACCGATCAGCATCGCGATCTGGATCACGATCACGAACAGGATGTACATGCAGAACGCGGCGATCAGGCCGAGTGCGGCGAACACGAACATCGCGCCGATGTTCTCGATGCAGCCCTGCAGGCTCAGGCGCAGCGCATGCATGCCGCTCTGCTTGTCGAACACGACCAGCGCCGGCTGGGTGAACATCGCCAGCGACAGCGCCACCGCGCTCAGGAACACCAGCAGCATCCACAGCGCGATGCGCTTGGCCGGCAGGTTGGCGACCAGCGCCGCTGCATCGTCCGGCTTGATCTGCTGGCCACTGCGGCTGATCTCTTCCATCTTGGTCATGACCTCGCTGAAGGCGGTGAAGCCCTCGCGGCCGATCATCAGGAACAGCAGCGCGCCCAGCAGCAGCACCGCCAGCACCTGGATCGCCAGCGGCACCAGCAGGTGGCTGACGCGGTGGTCGCGGATCGGCTGCAGCAGGTGCGAGGCCAGGCCCGGGCGGCCTTCGTCGATCTCGCCCACGGCATACAGCATGCCGCCGAACATGATCGGCGAGATGGCCAGGGTCATCAGCTGTACGGCCATGCCGGCGGCGCCGGGAATCAGCGTCGACAGCAAGGTCACCACCCAGCTCACCAGCAGCCAGGTCAGGCCGATCCGGGCCAGCTGCAGCGGCGCACGCCGGTACAGCGAGAACGTATCCAGCAACCACTGGGCGCCCGCCGAAGCCGGCAGCTTGCGAATCTCTTTCATGGACATCCGGGAAGGACAGGAGGGGGCCGGGCGGCTGCCCGTGCCGCCGATTATCCCTGTTTTGCCGCCGGCTGGGCTGAAGACAGCCGCGCCTGGCGGACGAAGCGGCGCAACAGCTGGCGGGCCAGCGGCGCGGCGCTGACCGCACGCTCGATGCTGCGGGCACAACCGCCGTGGCGACCGATGCAGTCGGCACGGGCGCGCACGTAGCCGCGCATGTGGTGGGTGGCGAATTCCGGATGGAACTGCACGCCCCAGGCCTGGCGGCCCCAGCGGAAGGCATGGCAGCCGTCCAGTGGTGAGCGTGCCAGCACTTCGGCGCCATCAGGTGCGCGCAGCACGGTCTGCAGATGGGTGGCATGGGCGGCGAAATGCTGAGGCAGGCCCTGGAACAGCGGGTCCTGCGCCGCCTGCGGCTGCAGTTCCAGCTCGATCGTGCCCGATTCCCGCCCGGCCGGGTTGTAGGCCACTTCCCCACCCAGCGCGTGTGCCAGCAGCTGGTGGCCGTAGCAGATGCCGAACACCGGCAGATCGTCGTGGGCGGTCTGGCGCAGCCATGCGGCGCTGCGCTCGCTCCATTCGGCGTGGTCGGTGACGAAGGCGGCCGAGCCGGTCACCAGCACGCCAGCGAACGCATGTGGGTCGGGCAGAGCGCCACCGTGTTCGACATCGACCACCACCGTTTCGTGTTCTTCCAGCCCGGCGGCGACCCGGATCCAGTGCGGAAAGCGCCCGTAGCGGCGCAGCGACGGTACCGGGCGGCCGGTTTCAAGGATCAGGAACGGGGCTGGGTTCATCCGGGGGCGGCAGGACTGACAGGACTTCCTCGATTGTAGTCAGCCCCTGCGCCACCTTTTCAAGCCCGGCCTGGCGCAGGGTTCGCAGCCCTTCAGCCCGTGCGGCCCGGCTGAAACCGGCCAGATCCATGTCGGCACGGATCTGCCCGCGCAGCCGCGAGCCCAATGGCAGCAACTCATACAGCCCGATGCGGCCAAGGAATCCGGTGCGCCGGCACTCCAGGCAACCGACCGGCCGACAGGGCGTGGCGGCATCTGGATATGCAGCATGGCTATCAGCCAGCACCGCCCAATCGGCGGCGCCGAGGCTGTGCGGCTGCTTGCAGTGCGGGCACAGCGTGCGCACCAGGCGCTGGGCGAGGATGCCGTTGAGGGTGCTGGCCAGCAGGTAATGCGGCACGCCCAGGTCGAGCAGGCGGGTGACCGCCGACGGCGCATCGTTGGTATGCAGGGTGGACAGCACCAGGTGGCCGGTCAGCGAGGCCTGCACCGCCATCTGCGCCGTTTCCAGGTCGCGGATCTCGCCGATCATGATGATGTCCGGGTCCTGCCGCAGCAGGGTGCGCACGCCGCTGGCGAAGTCCAGGTCGATGTTGGTCTGCACCTGCATCTGGTTGAATTCGGGCGCGATCATCTCGATCGGGTCCTCTACTGTGCAGACGTTCACGTCCGGCGTCGCCAGCCGCTTCAGCGTGGAATACAGGGTGGTGGTCTTGCCCGAGCCGGTCGGGCCGGTCACCAGCACGATGCCGTGCGGGCGCTCGACCAGCGCATTCCAGCCGGCCGCTTCCTGCGGGCTGAAACCGAGCTGGTCGATGCTCTTGAAGGCAGCATCGGGGTCGAAGATGCGCATCACGCACTTCTCGCCGAAGGCGGTGGGCATGGTCGACAGGCGCATCTCGACTTCGCGGCCGCCCGGCGAGCGGGTCTTGATGCGGCCGTCCTGCGGGCGCCGGCGCTCGGCCAGGTCCATGCGGCCGAGTACCTTGATGCGGCTGACCACGGCGGTCATCACCGCCGGCGGTACCTCGAACACCTTGTGCAGCACGCCGTCGATGCGGAAGCGCATGCGCCCCATCTCGCGGCGTGGCTCCAGGTGGATGTCTGAGGCGCGCTGTTCGTAGGCGTACTGCAGCAGCCAGTCGACGATGTGCACGATGTGCTGGTCGTCGGCATTGACGTCGCCGGTGCGGCCCAGCTCCACCAGCTGCTCGAAGCTGGGCAGGGTGGTGTTGGCCTCGCCACGCACGTCGCCACGGGCGCCGCGCACCGAGCGGGTCACCCCGTAGAACTCCATGGTGTAGCGGTGCAGGTCCAGCGGGTTGACCACCGCCAGTTCGATGCGGCGGCGGGTCAGGTGCTGCAGGTCGCGGCGCCATTCCTGCACCAGTGGCTCACTGGTGGCCACCAGCACGCGCTCGGCATCCACCGCCAGCGGCAGGAAACGGTGGCGGCGCGCGTAGGCGTGGGAGACCAGCGCGGTCACCGCAGCGACGTCGACCCGGGTCGGGTCGATGCGCAGGTAGCGGCTGCCGGTACGCCGGGCCAGCCACTCGGTGAGGCGCTCCAGGGTCAGTTCGCCGCCGCCGGTGGCGGCCAGCTTGAGGTTGGACAGCAGCACCAGCGGATGCACTTCACTGGCGTTGCGTGCGCCCTGCGCGGAAAACCGCATGCGCTCGCGGTCCTGCTCGGCCACAAGGTCATCGGCGACCAGGGCCGCGGCAATCTGCTCGAAATGCAGCCGTCCCCAGGGCAGCGGGACGCCGCCCGCCTCGCCGGGCGTGCCTGCCGGCAGCCGATGTTCCATCTGCCTGCTCCTCCCGGGTACGGAATGCCCCGCAGGTCGGCCGTTATACTAGCGCACCCCCTTGCCGGCCAAGACTCGTACGCATGTCCGCGACCCCGACCGTTCCGATCACCTTCCAGGGCTTGATCCAGACCCTGAACCAGTTCTGGGCCCAGCAGGGCTGCGTGCTCATCCAGCCGCTCGACCTGGAGGTGGGGGCCGGTACCTTCCACCCGGCCACCTTCCTGCGTGCGATCGGGCCGGAAAGCTGGAACGCGGCCTACGTGCAGCCGTCGCGACGCCCGACCGACGGCCGTTACGGCGAGAACCCGAACCGCCTGCAGCGCTACTACCAGTACCAGGTGGCGATGAAGCCGGCGCCGGACAACATCCAGCAGCTGTACCTGGATTCGCTGAAGGCACTGGGCATCGATCCGCTGGTGCACGACCTGCGCTTCGTGGAAGACAACTGGGAATCGCCGACCCTGGGCGCCTGGGGCCTGGGCTGGGAAGTCTGGCTCAATGGCATGGAAGTGACCCAGTTCACCTACTTCCAGCAGGCCGGTGGCCTGGAATGCCGCCCGGTGCTGGGCGAGATCACCTACGGTCTCGAGCGCCTGTGCATGTACCTGCAGAACTGCGACAACGTCTACGACCTGGTCTGGACCTACGGCCCGGACGGCCAGCCGGTGACCTACGGTGACGTCTACCACCAGAACGAGGTGGAGCAGAGCACCTACAACTTCGAATACGCCGACGTGGAAGAGCTGTTCCACCGTTTCGACGCCTGCGAGCGTGAAGCGCAGAAGCTGGTGGAAGTGAACCTGCCGCTGCCGGCCTACGAGCAGGTGATGAAGGCCAGCCACACCTTCAACCTGCTCGATGCACGCCGTGCGATCAGCGTGACCGAGCGCCAGCGCTACATCCTGCGCGTGCGCGCGCTGGCCCAGGCGGTGGCCAAGGCGTACTACGAGCAGCGCGAGAAGCTGGGCTTCCCGGGCGCGAAGAAGGCCTGACGGCCGCTCCCTCCCTCTCTCAACTTCCGGGGCGCCGGACGCGTTGCGCGCTGCGCCCCCATCACAGGATCGAACCGATGAGCCAACTGTCCCCCCTGCTGATCGAACTGGGCACCGAGGAGTTGCCGGTCAAGGCGCTTCCGGGCCTGGCCCAGGCGTTCTTCGACGGAGTCGTCGAAGGCCTGCGCAAGCGCGGCGTCGCGCTGGAACTGGGCGATGCGCGCCCGCTGTCGACCCCGCGCCGACTGGCCGTGCTGCTGCCGGGCGTCGGCCTGGAACAGCCTGAGCAGCACAGCGAAGTGCTGGGCCCGTACCTGAACATCGCGCTGGACGCCGAAGGCCAGCCGACCAAGGCCCTGCAGGGTTTCGCCGCCAAGGCCGGGATCGACTGGACCGCGCTGGAAAAGACCACCGACAACAAGGGTGAGCGCTTCGTGCACCGCGCGGTGACCCCGGGCGCGAGCACTGCCAGCCTGCTGCCGGAGATTCTGCGCGAGGCAATCGCGGCAATGCCGATTCCCAAGCCGATGCGCTGGGGCGACCACGCCTGGGGCTTCGCGCGCCCGGCGCACTGGCTGGTGCTGTTGCACGGCGCCAACGTGGTCGAGGCCGAACTGTTCGGCCTGCAGGCTGGCCGCGTCAGCCGTGGCCACCGCTTCCACCACGACCAGACCGTGTCGCTGGCGCAGCCGCAGGACTACGTTGAAGCCCTGCGCGCTGCGTTCGTGCTGGTCGATCCGAGCGAGCGCCGTGCGCGCATCGTCGCCGAGGTCGAGGCCGCTGCGGCCAAGGCCGGTGGCAGCGCCCGCATCACCGACGACAACCTGGAGCAGGTGGTGAACCTGGTCGAGTGGCCGTCGGCGGTGCTGTGCAGCTTCGAGCGCGCGTTCCTGGCGGTGCCGCAGGAAGCGCTGATCGAGACGATGGAGATCAACCAGAAGTTCTTCCCGGTGCTGGATGACAGCGGCACGCTGACCGAGAAGTTCATCGGCATCGCCAACATCGAATCGAGGGACGTGGCCGAAGTGGCCAAGGGCTACGAGCGCGTGATCCGTCCGCGTTTCGCCGATGCCAAGTTCTTCTTCGACGAGGACCTGAAGCAGGGCCTGGTATCGATGGGCGACGGCCTGAAGACGGTGACCTACCAGGCCAAGCTGGGCAGCGTGGCCGACAAGGTGGCGCGCGTGGCCGCCCTGGCCGAAGTGATCGCGCCGCAGGTCGGTGCTGACGCCGCGCAGGCCAAGCGCGCCGCGCAGCTGGCCAAGAACGACCTGCAGTCGCGCATGGTCAACGAATTCCCGGAACTGCAGGGCATCGCCGGCCGCCACTACGCCGTGGCCGGCGGTGAATCGGCCGAGGTGGCGCTGGCCATCGACGAGGCCTACCAGCCGCGCTTCGGCGGTGACGACATCGCGCTGTCGCCGCTGGGCAAGGTGCTGGCGATTGCTGAACGCGTGGACACCCTGGCCGGTGGTTTCGCCGCAGGCCTGAAGCCGACCGGCAACAAGGACCCGTTCGCCCTGCGCCGCAACGCGCTGGGCCTGGCCCGCACGATCATCGAAAGCGGCTTCGAGCTGGACCTGCGCGCGCTGCTGGCCAGTGCCAACGCCGGCCTGGCCGCGCGCAACGTGCAGGCCGACATCGGCGAACTGTACGACTTCATCCTTGACCGCCTGAAGGGCTACTACGCTGACAAGGGCGTGCCGGCCACGCACTTCAACGCCGTGGCCGAGCTGAAGCCCGCGTCGCTGTATGACTTTGACCGCCGCCTGGATGCGATCGGCACCTTCGCCGCGCTGCCGGAAGCCGAAGCGCTGGCCGCGGCCAACAAGCGCATCCGCAACATCCTGCGCAAGGCCGAAGGCGAGATTCCCGGCCAGATCGACCCGGCGCTGCTGCAGGAAGACGCCGAGCGCGCGCTGGCCGAAGCGGTCACCGCCGCCATCGACGACACCGGCGCCAGCCTCCACCAGAAGGATTACGTGGCCGTGCTGGCGCGTCTGGCGCGCCTGCGCCCGCAGGTCGACGCGTTCTTCGATGGCGTGATGGTCAACGCGGAAGATCCGGCGCTGCGTGGCAACCGCCTGGCGTTGCTGACGATGCTGGGCGAGCGCCTGGGCAAGGTCGCGGCAATCGAGCATCTGTCGAGCTGAGATGTAGTGCCAAGCATGCTTGGCACCCACCGGTAGTGCCGGTGGATGTCCATCGGGGTCATTGCCGGCATCGCGCACGATGCCGGCATCCTCGCCTGCGATCACGATGATCGCCACAAAGGCGCGTATTTTGACCGCCACTTAACAACCGATCCCCAATGACGTGATGCATTTCGCATCGTCACCTTCGGTCGGTATGCTGTGCCGCATGCAGCCAAAGAAATACGCCCTGCCGCTGATGGTCCTGTCGCTGGCCGCCACCTCTGTGGTCCACGCGCGCGGCACCATCGACAAGGTGGACATCAAGGGATTGGACAAGGGCGACGACGCCGCAATCATCGAGAACATCCAGGAATCGCTGTCGCTGTACGACACGATCGGCAAGGAACAGGGCGAATCGCGCCTGGAGTACCTGCTGTCGCAGGCCGAGCGGCAGACCCGCCAGGCACTGGAACCGTTCGGGTACTACAACCCGGTGATCAAGGTCGAGGCGCCGCGCGTGGACGAGCACGTGCGCGTGCTGATCCATGTCGACAAGGGCACCCCGGTGACCGTCCGCCGCGAGCACATCGACATCACCGGACCGGCGATGTACGACCAGTACCTGCAGGACGACCTGGCCGCGTTCAAGCCGCGCAAGGGCCAGCGTTTCGAGCACACGCAGTACGAAGCCAGCAAGATCACCGTCACCCGTCGCCTGGCGGAGCGTGGTTATTTCGATGCCGACTACACCCAGCGCCAGGTGCAGATCACCCGTGCCGACAACGCCGCCGACATCGACCTGACCTGGGACAGCGGTCGCCGCTACAACATGGGGCCGGTGCGTTTCGAGCAGGACTACTTCGTCGACAAGCTGTTCGACCCGCTGGTGTACTGGGACCAGGGCAGCTACTTCCACGAGGGTAAGCTGGACCGGCTGCGCGAGTCGCTGACCAAGCTGGACTATTTCAGCGTGATCGACATCCAGCCGCGGCCCGACCAGGCCGATGCGAATGGCGAAGTGCCAGTGGATGTGAAGTTGACCCGTGCCAAGCGCACCATCTACACCGCGGGTCTGAGCTACGGCAGCGAGAGTGGCCCGGGTGTGCGCGGTGGCATCGAACGGCGGTGGCTGAACAACCGCGGCCACAAGATGAACACGCAGCTGGACTATGCGCAGAAGCGCAAGAGCCTGGTCACCAGCTACCGCATTCCGGCCTTCAACTGGCTTGATGGCTGGTACACCTTCGCTGCCAGTGCGTATGACGAGCAGACCGACTACATCGACCTGCGCAACTTCAAGCTGATCGCCAGCCGCAGCGGCGAGATCAACGAACACTGGACCGCGATCGCCTCGATCAACGCGCTGCGCGAGCGCTGGCGCTATGCCTCGGGCACCGAATTCACCGACGCGGTCTACAACACCTCGACGCTGGTCTACCCGCAGCTGGTCGCCGACTACGTCGACGTCGATGACGAGCTGTTCCCGCGCAAGGGCATCAGCGGTACTGCGACGATGCGCGCCGGTGTGGAAGGTGCGGGTTCGGACACCAGCTTCGTACAGGCCAATGCGGTGCTGCGCTGGTATATCCCGGTGGGCGAAAGCAACCGCCTGATCCTGCGCGGCGAGGGTGGCACCACTTGGACCAGCGATCTGGTGGCGATGCCGCCGAGCCTGCGCTACTTCGCCGGTGGTGACCGCAGCATCCGCGGCTATGCCTACCGCGAGGTGGGCCCGCGGACCCCTGCACCGGACAAATACGCGCTGGGTGCCAAGAACCTGGTGATCGGCTCGGCCGAGTACGAGCACTATTTCAATGGTGGCCCCTGGGGTGCGGCGGTGTTCGTCGATACCGGCAGCGCCTTCGACAACACCATTGATCTGCACACCGGCGTCGGCTTCGGCGTGCGCTGGAAATCGCCGGTGGGCCCGGTGCGCGTGGATATCGCGCATGGCTTGAACAACCCCGATTCGCAGTTCCAGCTGTACCTCAACATCGGAGCGGACCTGTGAGTACGCCCGCACCCACTCCGAACCCGACCACGCCGCCGCGCGTGCGCTTCTACCGCCGCCGCCGCTTCTGGGCCTGGTCGGGTGTGGGCGTGCTGGGCCTGGTGCTGCTGGCCCTGCTGGCGGTCTACTGGCTGCTGCAGACCGTAGCCGGCCGTGACGTGCTGCTGGCACAGGTGGTGGCGCGGCTGCCGGTGGGCGCCAGCTTCACCTGGGACAAGGTGGACGGCCCGGTGGCCGGCCCGCTGACCCTGTACAACGTCGACTTCCGCTACGACGACATCCATTTCCACGCCGAGCGCGCGCACCTGGAGCCGGACCTGCGCCCGCTGCTGGGCCGCAAGCTGCTGCTGGACAAGCTGGAGCTGACCAACGCGACGCTGAACCTGGCCAAGAGTGACGAGCCGTTCAAGCTGCCGTCGTGGCCGGATTCGCTGCCGCAGATCGAGATGCCGTTGGCGATCCAGGCCGATGCCATCGCCATCGATGGCTTCCGCATCAGCCAGGCCAACGAGCCGGTGATCGACATCAGCCGCGTGCGTGGCGGCATCGAGATCGCCAACGGCGAGTTCCAGGCGCACAAACTGGTGGTGGACAGCGACATGGGCAATTTCACTGCCCAGGGCCGCTATATCCCGGCCAAGGACTACGACACCGACGTGACCGTCACCGCCGTGCTGCCGGCGCCGCGTGGCCGCACGGCCGCCACCGTCGGCCTGGTCGCCCGTGGCGACCTGTCGCACATGGAAGTGGCCGTAGCTGGGCGCGCGCCGAAGCCGCTGCACGCGATGCTGGTGTTCGATGGCCGCACCGATCCGAGCTGGAGCGCCAGCATCCGCAGCGACGAGCTGGATCTGGCGCTGCTGTCGCCGGCACTGGCCAGTTCGGCGATCACACCACTGGCACTGGACTTCACCGCTGCCGGCAAGGGTGGCAACGCCAACCTGCGTGGCAAGGTGAAGCAGGGCGATCAGGCACTGGAACTGGCACCGTCGGTGGTGTCGCTGAAGGACCAGGTGCTGAAGGTCTCACCGCTGCTGGTGAAGGGGCTTGGCGGTGAGGTGCGCCTGGAAGGCACCGCCGATTTCAGCCAGGAAGACCAGCAGAAGCTCAACTTCTCGGTGGTCG
This sequence comes from Stenotrophomonas sp. YJH_SMC_43, assembly GCF_059372535.1. Lineage (NCBI taxonomy): Bacteria > Pseudomonadati > Pseudomonadota > Gammaproteobacteria > Lysobacterales > Lysobacteraceae > Stenotrophomonas > Stenotrophomonas sp. YJH_SMC_43. The sequence goes on along the minus strand of NZ_JCAFVQ010000003.1, from coordinate 1,042,665 downwards.
CCCATGATCTGACCTACGTACCGGCGCCCGATCCGAACACCGCCGGCAGCGCACCGGTGCCGGTCACCCTGAAGGAAGCACGCTTCGGTCTGGCCGGTACCCTGAAGGCCTGGGCGGCGATCGGCCGCGCCGAGGTCGAGCGCGACGCGCAGAAGGCGCAGCTGCACTTCGACGTGCGCGGCAACGATCAGGCCGCGTCGATCCACCAGTTGCAGGCGCAGACGCCGGGTGGCCAGCTGCAGGTGGAAGGCCAGGTGGCGTGGGCACCGCAGCTGGACTGGGATGCCAAGGCCACGCTGAAGGATTTCGACCCCGGCTATTTCGTGCCGGGCTGGAATGGCCGCCTGTCCGGCAACCTGGCCTCCAAGGGCCGCCAGCTGCCGCCGCCGGCAAACGCACCGCCGGGTACCGCCGGCACGCTGGAAGCCACGGTCGATCTGCCGTCGTTGAAGGGCGTGTTGCGCCAGCGCAACCTCGACGCGCAGGGCAAGTTCGCGCTGCAGGGCGCGCAGGGCCAGGGTGACCTGAAGCTGTCGCTGGGCAGCAGCCGGGTGACCGCGTCGGGCAAGGTCGGTGATCGCCTCGACATCGATGCACGCTTTGAGCCACTGCAGCTGAGCGATCTGCTGCCGGGCGCCGATGGCGGCCTGCGTGGCCAGGTACAGGTGAAGGGCCCGCGCGATGCGCCGGACATCACCGCCGACCTGGTCGGCAACAACCTCAACTGGGACGGCTACGGCGCCGAGAGCGTGAGCATCAAGGGCCACCTGCCGTGGCGCGGCGACAGCGGCACGCTGGCGATCCAGGGCCAGCAGGTCAATGCCGGCATGCTGCTGGAACGCTTGAACGTGGATGCGCAGGGCAGTGTCTCCAACCTGCGCCTGGCCGCGCAGACCCGCAACGAGATGGGCGCGATCGAGCTGCAGGGCAGCGTCCGCCAGCAGGGCGCGCAGTGGCGTGGCGAGCTGGCCGCGCTGCGCATCGCACCGGTGAAGGGCGATGCCTGGTCGCTGCGTGCACCGGCGGCGTTCGCGATCAACGGCAGCACCTACACCCTGGGCGAAGCCTGCCTGGCCGCGACCAGCAGCGGCACGCTGTGCGCACAGGCCAACTGGCCGCGCGAGGGCCTGGTGGTGCGCAGTGATGCACTGCCGCTTGCGCTGGTGCAGCCGTGGTTGCCACCGCAGTCCGGCCGTCGCATCTACCTGCGTGGCGATGTCAGCCTGGACGCGCAGATCCGCCCGCGCGGCAATGCATGGGAAGGCCATGTGGAAGTGCGCTCGAAGGAAGGCGGCGTGCGCCTGGGTGAGAACCGCAACACCGTGGGGGACACCACCCGCGGCGAGCTGGTGCGCTATGACCAGTTCTCGCTCAAGCTCGACATGACCCCGGCCAGCATCAAGGGCTATCTGGGCATGGGCTTCCAGGGCAACGGCTTCGTCGATGCCAGGATGCAGACCGGCTGGGAAGCCAGTGCACCGCTGAACGGCGAGCTCTACCTCAATATGTCGCGGCTGTACTGGCTGGAGCTGTTCTCGCCGGACATCGTGCGACCGACCGGCCTGATCGAGGGCCACGTCAGCCTGCGTGGTACGCGTGGCCAGCCGTCGCTGGGTGGCGACGCGCAGCTGAGCAACTTCAAGGGTGAATTCCCCGCGCTGGGCCTGACCTTCGACCAGGGCAAGGGCAGCTTCGTGGCGCAGCCCGACGGTTCGGCCAAAATCACCGCGCAGGCCAACTCTGGTCAGGGCACGCTGTACGTGGATGGTGGCCTGTCCTGGTTTGGCGATGCACAGCCGCTGCAGCTGAAGATCCACGGCGAAAACGTGCTGCTGTCCAACACCAGCGAGCTGCGCATCGTCGCCAATCCCAACCTCGACTTCACCCTGGCCAAGGCGGCGATGGAGCTGCGTGGCACCGTGCACGTGCCCGAGGCCGACATCGATCTCGAACGCCTGGACCGTGGCACCTCGGTGTCCGAAGACGTGGTGGTGCTGGACCCGGCCGATCCGGAGGAGTCGCGCACCTCGCCGCTGGACATGGACCTGACCGTCAGCCTTGGCGACAAGGTGAAGATGACCGGCTTCGGCCTGAAGGGTGCGCTGACCGGCAAGATGCAGGTCTGGGCCAAGCCTGGCCGCGAAATGACCGCCAATGGCGGGCTGGAAGTCAGTGGCCGCTACAAGGCGTACGGTCAGGACCTGACCATCACCCGTGGCAACCTCACCTGGAACTACAACGCGGTGTCCGACCCGCGCATCAACATCCGTGCCGAGCGCCGGATCGGTGATGTCACCGCCGGCATCGACGTGACCGGGCGTGCGCAGCAGCCGCGTGCGGACGTGTGGTCCGAGCCGGCGATGTCGCAGTCCGAAGCACTGGCCTACCTGGTGCTGGGCCGCAGCCTGACCGGTGCCAGCAGCGACCAGACCCAGCAGGTCAACGCGGCTTCCGCGGCGCTCTCGGCCGGCAGCGGCCTGCTGGCTTCGCAGCTGGGCGCCAAGCTGGGCCTGGACGACGCCGGTGTGAGCCAGTCGCGCGCGCTGGGCGGCTCGGTGATCGGTGTCGGCAAGTACATCTCGCCCAAGCTGTACGTCGGCTACGGCGTGTCGCTGGTCGGTGCCGGTTCGGTGATCACGCTGAAGTACCTGCTGCGTCGCGGCTTCGACGTGGAAGTGGAATCGAGCACGGTGGAAAACCGTGGGTCGATCAACTGGCGGCGGGAGAAATGACCGGGTCGGGGGCGGTGCCCTTTCGTTGAGAGGGTCCGACCCCCGGCTTCTTCAGCTGCGGCGCAGCCGCTGGCGGTGCCCGGACAGGTCCATGCTCCACAGCAGCAGCGCACCCAGCAGCGCCGGCAGCACGCTGAGCACGGACAGCATCACCAGGAATGACACTGGCAATTCCATGCGGACGGGCTTGCCCCGGCGCAGCTGGTAGCGGATCCATGCCGTGGCCAGCACGGTCCAGGCCAGCAGCCAGCACAGCGGTGCCAACCACAGCGAAGGCGAGGGCACCCACAGGTAGACGGCGGTACCGACCGCTGCGATGGCTGCGCAGGCGACCGGCAGGGTCAGCCAACGCAGCCGGGAAGGCGGCACGGACGGGTCTTCAGGGGCGCTCTGCCAGACGAACAGATGACGCAGGCCAATGGCCAGCAGCGTGCCGAGCAGTGGCGCCAGCGCTGCCGTGCCCAGCACGATCGCCCTGCGCTGCTCTTCCGACTGGTAGGGCAGCAGCGTGCTGGCGATCTGGGTGGTGGCCAACGCGATGAAGGCCATCAACGTCAGCGCCACGCTTGCCAGCAGTGCACGCAGCAATGACAACTGTGCCGCGGTGAGGCGGGTGACATCGCTGGCGCCGGCCCAGAAACGGGCTTGGCCCGCATCGATGCCGGGCGGCAGAGGACGGTCCTCCTGGCAGCCCAGTACGTCCATCAACGCTGCGGCCTGGCGCGGCACGCGCAGCGGCAGCGCGGACATCAGGTTGCGCAGGTGCGAACGCGGTTCGCGCAGCTGCTGAAGGCGGCTGGCAGCGTCATCGTGGCTGGTCCAGCGCCCGCCACGCGCCTCCATCTGCTGGGCCAGCAGATCGGTCTGCGCGGGCAGTTGCAGCCAGTCCTGCCAGGCGTGTTCGGCCAGCTCGCGCAGTTCGCCTGGTGCCAGGCCGCAGCCCGCGTCGTCCCAGCCGAAGGCCTGGTAAAGCGCCGCGGCTTCGGACAGGTTCATGGGCGCCTGCCGCGCGCGCAGCGCCTGCAGCACCCTGGCACTGGCTTCAGCGCGCTCGTCCAGGGACCACTGGCTGCGCAGGCCCTGCAGGTATACCGCGAAAGGCTGCGGGTCGGTGGATTTGGCGCGCTCCAGCAGGTCCATCCAGTTGCTCATGGGTTTGCCTCGTGTGGGGGCTGCAGGCTTGAACGATCACTGTCTGCATTGCCGGGGGAGCTGGAAAATACCCCGCGGAGGATTGCGATGGTGGCCAGCAGGGCGCACGTCAGAAGCAGTGCCAAAGTGACCGTTCGCCGCGTGAAGCGTCTGCGTGACGGCACGGAATGGTGCAGGGCGTCGCATGCGGCCGCCCAGAACATGACCTGCCTGCGCTGCAATGGCGGTGGGAGCGCCACGTGCGCCATCACAGGCACGCCGACAAGGTAATGCAGCGTTTCACGCATTTCGTGCCGCGTGCGCGCGGACAGCGCCTGGATGTGCGCGCGCAGTGGGTGCCAGGGGCCACTGAGCCGGGCGACACGGGTGCGGGCCTGCACCACCGAAACCGGCGCATTCTCGAGATGCATGTAACGGGCGAGCGCGGTCTCGTTGCCTGGCACCAGCAACCAGCACAGGTGCATGCTGTGGCCGAGGGCGGCCATGTCGTAGCACTCGCGGATACTGTCCCGGTCATACCACTGGAAGCGGTCGGCCAGCTGCTCGAAGTTCGCTTGCGGGAACGGCGTAGTGCCCTTCATCAGCCGTTGCCAGGTTGCCAGGTTCACCGCGCCAGCATCCGCAGGGGGCTGCAGTTCCGGGGACTGCTGCAGCCAGGCTGCGAAGTCTGCCGGATCGCGTTGCTGACCGTTGCGGACGATGCGGTCGGCAAGCGCCTCGGCGGCAGATGGCCCTGTCGAATGCGTGGTGCCCAGATCGATTCCTGCGATCATCGGTCCTTCCCTGGTATCCGTGCCTGATTCTAGCCAGCATCGGTGCCCCCAACCATCGGCCGTTGCCCCATCCGGCCCCAGCGGCTATGGTCCCGGGCTGTTCTGTCGTACCGGATTGCCTCATGTCACCACGCAAAGCCCTTCCCACCGCCCTGGCCCTGGGCCTGACCCTCGCCGCAGGTGCCCACGCCGACGAAGGCATGTGGATGCCGACCCAGCTGCCGGAACTGGCCAAGCCGCTGCAGGCAGCCGGTTTCAAGGGCAATCCGGCCGACCTGGCCAACGTCACTGCGCCGCCGCTGAGCGCGGTGGTGCGTGCCGGTGGCGGCACCGGTTCGTTCGTGTCCGCCGACGGCCTGCTGCTGACCAACCACCACGTGGCGATGGGCGTGATCCAGTACAACAGCTCGCCCGAGCACGACCTGATCAACGGTGGCTTCATCGCCAAGGACCGTGCCGACGAGCGTCCGGCCAACCCGGACTTCCGCGTGCTGGTCACCGTCGGCTTCGACAAGGTGACCGACCAGGTGCTGGCGCAGGCGCGTGGCAAGACCGGTCGCGCCTACTTCGACGCCGTCGATGCGGCCAGCAAGCAGATCGTGGCCGATTGCGAGAAGGACGGCAGCGTGCGCTGCTCGGTGGCCAACATGTACTACGGCACCGACTTCTACCGCATCGCCCAGCTGGAACTGAGCGACGTGCGCCTGGTGTATGCGCCGCCGCGTGCGATCGGCAACTACGGCGATGAGATCGACAACTTCATGTGGCCGCGCCACACCGGCGACTTCACCCTGCTGCGCGCCTACGTGGGCAAGGACGGCAAGCCGGCCGCCTACAGCAAGGACAACGTGCCCTACCAGGCACCGGCACACCTGCAGATGTCGGTGGAAGGCCCGAAGGAAGGCGACTACGCGATGCTGGCCGGTTACCCGGGCATCACCTACCGCCACCGTACCGCCGCCGAGTTCGCCGGCCAGATCGATACCGTGCTGCCGCGCCGCGTGTCGGTGTTCCAGCAGATGATCGACACCATCGAGGCCGCCACCGCCAAGGACGCGCAGGCGCGTACCCGCTATGCCTCGCAGCTGCAGTCGCTGAAGAACAACCGCAAGCGCGCCGCTGGCGAACTGGAAGGCCTGCTGCGCAGCGACGCCAAGGCCCAGCGTGCCGCCGACGAGACCGCGATGCTGGCCGCGACCGACCGCAAGTACCAAGGCGACATCAAGGCGTTGCTGGCCAACCTGTCGCAGGGCGCGGCGGTGGGCGAGCGTGACCTGCTGCTGGATCAGATGGCTGCGCAGAGCCAGTTGCTGCGCTCGGCACTGCTGCTGGAGCGCCTGCGCATCGAATCGGCGAAGCCGGACGCGCAGCGCGAGAGCGGTTACCAGCAGCGCGACCAGGCGATGATCGAAGGCGTGCTCAAGCAGGTCCAGCGCCGCTACGCACCGGAGGTCGAGAAGGCCCTGCTGACCACCTTGCTGACCCGCTACCAGCAGCTGCCGGACGCGCAGCGCGTGGCCGAGTTCGACGCGGCCTTCGGCCGTACCCCGGAGCAGCTGGCCAAGGCGCTGGACACCCTCTATGCCGGCACCCAGCTGGGTGACGAGGCGCAGCGCCTGTCGCGCTTCACTGCCGCACGCGAGGGCAAGGCACTTGCCGCCGATCCGCTGATCGCCGTGGCCGGCCCGCTGGTGGCCGCGCAGCTGCGCATCGAAAACGAGAGCAAGACCCGCGAAGGCGAGCAGCTGCGCCTGCGCCCGGCGTACATGCAGGCGCTGTTCGCCTGGCGTGCCAAGCAGGGCCGTGCGGTGTACCCGGACGCCAACCGCACCCTGCGCATCAGCTACGGCAAGGTCGAGGCGCTGCACCCGCGCGATGGCGTGACCTACTCGCCGGTGACCACCGTGGCCGGCATCGTCGAGAAGAACACCAACGCCTATCCGTTCGACGCACCCAAGCCGCTGCTGGCCGCGATCGCCAAGGGTGACTTCGGCAGCACCGCCGACCCGGCGCTGAAGACCCAGACTGTCAACTTCCTGACCAACCTGGACACCACCGGCGGCAACTCCGGCTCGCCGGTGCTCAACGCCAAGGGCGAACTGATCGGCCTGAACTTCGACAGCAACTGGGAATCGGTCAGCGCCAGCTGGTGGTTCGACCCGCGCTACAAGCGCGCCGTGCACGTGGACATGCGCTACCTGCGCTGGCTGCTGGCCAAGGTCTACCCGGCACCCGAGCTGCTGAAGGAAATGGGCGTACCGGCCCAGTAAACCGGTACCTGGCAGGCGCCCACCGCTTCCTGGTGGGTGCCCATTGATTCCCGGTAGGTGCCCACTGTCAGTGGGCACGGATGTCCCCGTACCGACCAACGGTCGTGACCCACCAGACGGACCAATGGTCGTGACCCACCACCATGACCTACCCGCACGACCAGCGGTCGTGATCTACTGACCCCTGTCCTGACGGAAACGCACGCGTGGTCTCCAGCTGGATCCTGCTGCTGGTCTCGGTTGCCTATGCCGCGCTGCTGTTCGGCGTGGCGTGGTGGGGTGACCGTCGACCGATGTACCCCGACCGGCCGTGGCTGCGGCCGGTGGTCTACAGCCTGGCGCTGGCCGTGTACTGCTCGTCGTGGACCTTCTACGGCGCGGTCGGCACCGCCGTGCGCAACGGCGTGGGCTACCTGCCCATCTACATCGGCCCGCTGCTGCTGCTGCTGTTCGGCTGGCGCATCATCGAGCGCCTGGCGCTGATCGCGCGCAGCCAGAACGTGGTTTCCATCGCCGATTTCATCTCTTCGCGCTTCGGCCGTTCGCGGCGGCTGGCGGCGTTGGTGGCGATCATCGCGCTGATTGGCATCATTCCGTACCTGGCCCTGCAGTACAAAGCAGTGGCGATGAGCCTGCAGGTACTGACCGGCAACACCGGCCCGACCGGCTTCTTCACCGATCCGGCGCTGTACGTGGCGCTGCTGATGGCGTTGTTCGCCACCCTGTTCGGCACCCGCCAGGTCGATGCCACCGAGCACCACCACGGCATGATGCTGGCGATCGCCTTCGAATCGGTGATCAAGCTGCTGGCGATGGTGGCGGTGGGCGTGTTCGCCTACCTGTGGCTGAGCAACCGCACCGACGCGGTGGTCGAGTCGGTGCATACGCTGTTCACCGGCCTGCCGCCGGTGGGATTCATCTCGCAGACGCTGCTGAGTTTCCTGGCCATCATCTGCCTGCCGCGCCAGTTCCACGTGGCCGTGGTCGAATGTGGTGACGTGCGCGATGTGCGCCGCGCGCGCTGGATGTTCGGTGGCTATCTTGTGCTGATCTCGGGCATGGTGCTGCCAATCGCCACCGCCGGCGTGACCCTGTTCGGCACCGGCGGCAGCGTTGCCGATGACTCGATGGTGCTGGCGCTGCCGCTGGCCGAAGGCCGCAACGCGCTGGCACTGATCGCCTATGTGGGCGGTTTCTCTGCCGCCACCGGGATGGTCATCGTCTCGTCCATCGCGCTGGCCACCATGGTCAGCAACGACCTGGTGATGCCGGTGCTGCTGCGCCGCAGTGGCGACCACCAGGAAGCGGCCGATGTCGCCTCGCGCGTGCTGTGGATCCGCCGCCTGGCGATCCTGCTGCTGGCGCTGATGGCCTACAGCTACTACCGCACCAGCAGCAACGACAGCACGCTGGCGTCGTACGGCCTGATGGCGTTCGCTGCAGTGGCGCAGTTCGCACCGGGCCTGATCGGCGGCCTGTACTGGCGTGGCGCCAGCCGGCGTGGCGTCGAGATGGGCATGCTGCTCGGCTTCGCGACATGGCTGTACACGCTGCTGCTGCCGGCGATGACCATGGCCGGCTGGGTTGATGCCGCCTGGGTGCAGCACGGTCCGTTCGGCATCGAGTGGCTGCGTCCGCAGCAGCTGTTCGGCATGACCGGCTGGGATCCGCTGACCCACGGCACGTTCTGGTCGCTGCTGGTCAACGCGGCGACGATGATGCTGGTGTCCGCACGCTGGCGACCCGGTGTCGACGAGCGCCTGCGCGCCGCGCCGTTCCTCGACCCGTATGCCGAACGCCCGTCGGTGGCCGGCGGCTGGCCCGGCCACGTGCATGTGGGCGATCTGCTGGCACTGGCCTCGCGCGTGGTCGGCGAGCGCCATGCGCGGCGTTCGTTCTTCGAGCAGGCGCAGTCGCTGGGCCGTGAACTGCAATCCTCCGCGCCTGCAGACCGCCCGTGGGTGCAGTTCACCGAACGCCTGCTGGCCGCGTCGATCGGCGCGGCATCCGCACGCCTGTTGCTGACCAGCCTGCTGCGTGGCTCGGGCATGGACCTGGGCGAAGTGGTGGCAGTGCTGGACGAAGCCGGGCAGGAGCTGCGCTTCAACCGCGAGATCCTGTCGACCACGCTGGAGAACATCAGCGCCGGGGTCAGCGTGGTCGATCCGGACATGCGCCTGACCGCATGGAACCGCCGGTACCAGGACATGTTCGGCTACCCCGACGGGATGCTCTACGTGGGCCGCCCGGTGGCCGACCTGATCCGTTACAACGCCGAGCGCGGCGAACTGGGCGAGGGCGATATCGAAGTGCAGATCAACCGCCGCATCGGCTACATGCGCGCCGGTTCACCGCACGTGTTCGAGCGCACCCGCAGCGACGGCAAGGTGATCGAGATGCGCGGGCAGGCGCTGCCCGGCGGCGGTTACGTGACCAGCTACAACGACATCACCGACTACAAGCATGCGGAAAAAGCACTGCTGGAAGCCAACGAGACGCTGGAACAGCGCGTCGCCGAGCGCTCGCATGAGGCCGAGGTCGCGCAGCAGTCGAAGACGCGGTTCCTGGCAGCGATCAGCCATGACGTACTACAGCCGTTGAACGCCGCGCGCCTGTTCGCTTCCGCGCTGCGCGACAGCGACCACGTGAGCGATGAGCAGAAGCACCTGGCCGAACGCGTGGATGCGTCGCTGCGCGCGGCCGAAGAACTGCTGGATGGCCTGCTGGACGTGTCGCGGCTGGATGCCGGTGGCCTGCACCCGGTGATCGGCGAGTTCGACGTGAGTGCGTTGATGCGCGAACTGGCGGCGCAGTACACGCCGGTCGCCGCCGGTCGTGGCCTGCGCCTGGACCTGTTCGCGCGCCCGGCGTGGGTGCGCAGTGATCGCCGCCTGCTGCGCCGCGTGCTGCAGAATTTCCTGGCCAACGCGTTGCGCTACACCCGCCAGGGGCGCATCGTGCTGGCGGTGCGCCATCGTGGCGACGAAGTGGAGCTGCAGGTATGGGATACCGGTCCCGGCATTCCCGAGCACCACATGCGGCAGATCTTCGATGAGTTCCACCGTTACCAGCAGCCGTTCGACTGGGGCGAGCAGGGTCTGGGGCTGGGCCTGTCGATCTGCCAGCGCATCTCGCGCCTGCTTGACCATCGCCTCAATGCGCGCAGCCGCGTCGGCAGCGGCTCGATGTTCTCGATCATCCTGCCGCGTGTGGCGCCGTTGCCGGGCTACGCCGAGCTGGCAACGCCGGTACAGGCGGTGGCCGCACCGGTGCGCAGCGATTCGCTGGCCGGCCTGCGCGTGCTGTGCGTGGACAACGATGAGGAGATCCTCGACGGCATGCGTGCATTGCTTGGCCGTTGGCAGGTGCAGGTGATCACTGCCGCCACCGTCGACCAGGCGCTGGAGAAGATCGCCGAGCGCCCGCAGGTGATGCTGGTGGACTACCACCTGCACGACCGCATGGATGGCCTGGATGCGCTGGTGGCACTTCGCGAGGCTGCGGGCTACCCGTTGCCCGGCGCGCTGCTGACCGCCGATGGTCGCGACGAGTTGAAGCGGATGGCGCGCGAACGCGGCTACCGCGTGCTGACCAAGCCGATCAAGCCGGCCTCGCTGCGCGCCTTCCTGGGCGCGCTGCGCGATGCCGGCAACAACGATGCCTGACGTGCAACTGTAGAGCCGAGCCTACGCTCGGCTCCGGCACGCAGTGCGGGGCTGATATAGCCATCGCTATACAAACCAGCCCTGCCTGCGCGTTTCGCCGCAGATGCGCCATGCGCGAATCGCGGTGCTAAGCTGCGCGTCCCCTTGGGGAGTAGCCGGATTCCTTCGCAGGAATCGTCCACGTCAACACACTCGGCCAGTGCGCCGTGGCGTGGACAACCATGATGGTTGGCGAGACCAGCGGCCCGCGCGCGCAACGTCAGGTTGGGCGCGAGCGCGAGCCGTGCGTCCGTCCTAGCCCGACCTCAGCAGCCGCCAATGTCCCCCATTTCGATCCTCCTGATCGGCTTTGCCATGTCCACCGATGCCTTCGCCGCGGCGATCGGCAAGGGTGCGGCCATGCGCAAGCCGGTGTTCCGCGATGCGCTGCGCGCCGGCATCATCTTCGGCGTCATCGAGGCGATCACACCGATCATCGGCTGGTTGCTCGGCCGTGCCGCCCTGCAGTACGTGGAAGCGTTCGACCACTGGATCGCCTTCGGCCTGCTCGGTGCGCTGGGCATCCACATGATCTACAACGGCCTGCGTCCGGACAGCGCCGAGGAAGACGAAGATCCTTCGCAGCACCACGGCTTCTGGAAGCTGGCGCTGACCGGTTTCGCCACCAGCATCGATGCGATGGCGGTGGGTATCGGCCTGGCTTTCATGGACGTGCATATCGGTGTGATGGCCGCAGTCATCGGCCTGTGCACGCTGACCATGGTCACCGTCGGCATCATGCTCGGCCGCGTGCTGGGCAGCATGGTCGGCAAGCGCGCCGAGATCATCGGTGGCGTGATCCTGGTGATCATCGGCGCGACGATCCTGTACGAACACCTGCACGGCGTGGGGTAACGCCTGTTCCTGTAGAGCCGAGCCCATGCTCGGCTGCTTCGCGCGCCAGCCGAGCATGGGCTCGGCTCAACCTCAGGGTGTTGGCTGACAAGCATTGCGGTGTTGCACTGATGGAAGGGCTGTCATGCGTGCCATAGCCTCTTCGCGTGGCCAGTCCCGCACTCCGCTTTGGTCGCTGGTCGCAGACCGGCAATGTCTACGCGATCACGGCTGTGACACGCGCACGCCGTCCTTGGTTCGACGACAAGGCCAACGTCGATCTGCTGATCGAAGCACTGCGCACCGTAGAGCGAACGGGGCGGACCTCCTCCCTCGCCTGGGTGGTGATGCCGGATCATCTGCATTGGCTGTTCGAACTCCGTACCGGCACGCTTGCCGGCTGCATGCAGATCCTCAAATCACGGAGCGGGCGTTCCATCGGCAGGCGCGCTGATGCCAACGCGCCGATCTGGCAGCCGGGATACTACGACCACGCGCTGCGCAGCGATGAATGCCTGCACACGCAGGCGGTGTATATCGCGGCCAATCCGGTGCGTGCTGGGCTGGCCACGCGCATCGGGGAATACCCCTATGTGTGGAGTCGATGGCCGCTTGAGGAGTGATTGGTATTGAGGCAAAGAGCAGCCGAGCGTGGGCTCGGCTCTACAGGGGCATCATGACGTCTGTAGAGCCGAGCCCATGCTCGGCTCCATAGTCGGTCACAATCAGTCTTCTTCCGGCGGCAGTACGATGGCGTCGTCGTCGATGGCCAGCTTGCCGGCCATCAGCACGGCCTGGGTGCGGTTGGTTACGCCGAGCTTGCGCAGGATGGCGGTGACGTGGGCCTTGATCGTTGCTTCGGAGACGTTGAGGTCGTAGGCGATCTGCTTGTTCAAGCGGCCGGCGCCGAGCATCTGCAGGACGCGGAACTGCTGCGGGGTCAGCTCGCGCAGGCGCTGGCCGACTTCGCGTTCTTCGCTGCCGGTGGGCGGCACGTTGTGCGCCTCCGGCGGTGCCCAGGTCTCGCCATCGAGGATGGTGCCGAGTGCATGGCCGATGGTGTCCGAGTCGGCCGATTTGGGAATGAAGCCGAGCGCACCGTGGTCGAGCGCGCGACGCATCACCGTGGCTTCTTCGCGCGCGGACACCACCACCACCGGCAGCTGCGGATGCAGTGAGCGCATGTGCACGAGTGCGTTGAAGCCCTGCGCACCCGGCATGTTGAGGTCCATCAGGACCAGGTCGGCGTCGTTGTGCTGATCGGCCAGCGCGTACAGTGCTTCCACGCTGTCGGCCTCGAACAGTTGTACGCCCGGGATGACCCGCTGCACGGCCCCACGCAGGGCTTCGCGGAACAGCGGGTGGTCATCGGCAATCAGGAGGGTGGTCATGGGTCGAGCTTATCGATCAGGAAAAAGAGCGACGTGATGGCAGGTGCAGGACGGGTCGGACGCCGCCGGGTCCCTCCTCCCGGCCACGTCCCTGGCGCGTCCTGCGCCTGCAGTCACGCCATCAGCGCACCTTGCGCTCGTCCACCAGCGACGCCACCACCGACGGATCGGCCAGGGTCGAGGTGTCGCCGAGCTGGTCCGGCGCGTTCTCGGCGATCTTGCGCAGGATGCGGCGCATGATCTTGCCCGAGCGGGTCTTCGGCAGGCCCGGCGCCCACTGCAGGTGGTCCGGCGTGGCGATCGGGCCGATTTCCTTGCGTACCCACGCGACCAGTTCCTTCTGCAGTTCGTCGCTCGGCGCTTCTTCGGCCACCAGGGTCACGTAGGCATAGATGCCCTGGCCCTTCACGTCGTGCGGGAAGCCGACCACGGCCGCTTCGGCCACCTTCGGGTGCGAGACCAGCGCGCTTTCCACTTCGGCGGTGCCGATGCGGTGGCCGGACACATTGATCACGTCGTCAACGCGGCCGGTGATCCAGTAATAGCCGTCTTCGTCGCGGCGACACCCGTCACCGGTGAAGTAGCTGCCCGGGTAGGTGCGGAAATACGTATCGATGAAACGCTGGTGGTCGCCGTACACCGTGCGCATCTGGCCCGGCCAGGAGTCGCGGATGATCAGGTTGCCCTCGGTCGGGCCGTCCTGGATCTCGCCATCGGCATTGACCAGCGCCGGCTGCACGCCGAAGAAGGGCAGGGTGGCCGAACCCGGCTTCAGATCCATCGCACCGGCCAGCGGCGAGATCAGGATGCCGCCGGTCTCGGTCTGCCACCAGGTATCGACGATTGGGCAGCGGCTGTCGCCGACCACCTCGTAGTACCAGCGCCAGGCCTCCGGGTTGATGGGTTCGCCCACGCTGCCGAGCAGGCGCAGCGACGCGCGCGAGGTCTTCTTCACCGGTTCCTCGCCTTCGCGCATCAGTGCACGGATGGCGGTCGGGGCGGTGTAGAAGATGCTCACCTTGTGCTTGTCGATGACGTTCCAGAAGCGTGAGGTATCCGGGTAGTTCGGCACGCCTTCGAACATCAGCGAGGTCGCGCCGTTGGCCAGCGGACCGTACACGATGTAGCTGTGGCCGGTGACCCAGCCGACGTCGGCGGTGCACCAGTAGATGTCGTCCTCGCGCAGGTCGAACACCGCTTCATGGGTGTAGGCCGCGTACAGCAGGTAACCGCCGGTGGTGTGCAGCACGCCCTTCGGCTTGCCGGTGGAACCGGAGGTGTAGAGGATGAACAGCGGGTCTTCCGCGTTCATGCGTTCCGGTTCGCAGGTGGCCGGCTGGCTGTCCACCACATCGTGGAACCAGCGGTCGCGCGGGGCCTGCATGTCCACCGCGCCGCCGGTGTGGCGCACCACCAGTACGGTTTCAACCGTGTTCGTGCCCGGCAGCTTCAGCGCGGCATCGACGTTGGCCTTCAGCGGAATCCTGCGGCCACCGCGCAAGCCCTCGTCGGCGGTGATGATCAGCTTGCTCTGGCAGTCACTGACGCGGTCGGCAATCGAGTTCGGCGCGAAGCCACCGAATACCACCGAGTGGATCGCACCGATGCGGGCGCAGGCCAGCATGGCCACCGCGGCGTCGACAATCATTGGCAGGTAGATGGTGACCCGGTCGCCCTTCTTGACGCCGAGGTTGCGCAGCGCGTTGCCGAGGCGGCAGGTGCGCTCGTACAGCTCGCGATACGTGACGTGCTGGGCCGGTGCATCCGGGCCGTCCGGCTCGAACAGCAGGGCGGTCTTGTCGCCGCGCGTTTCCAGCTGGCGATCCAGGCAGTTCACGCTGGCATTGAGTTCGCCATCTTCGAACCACTTGATGTGGAAGTCGGACAGGTCGTAGCTGACGTTCCTGATCTTCGTCGGCTTGCGCATCCACTGCAGGCGCTCTGCCGCCTTGCCCCAGAAACCATCCGGGTCGGTCACCGAAGCCTGGTACTGCTGTTCGTACGACGTCTTGTCGATGCGTGCCTTGGCGGCGAACTGCGGATCGACGGGGTAGATATCAGCCATGGCACCCTCACTTGCACGTTGACTTTGTGTGTGCGGTCGCAGCATCGCAGCGACCGATCCCCCTCAGTTTGCCCCATCCACCCCCGGTCGCGTCACCACTCTGGTTAGACCATGGTCGAAAGTGAGCGCCCAGCAGGGCCGGGTTCGACCAATGGCGAATAGCCGCTATACATAATCGCCCCGCAGTCTCGGCTCGACCGTGCCCCACGCGCGGCATCACCTTGCCACTTGGGAGAGAGGGCAACATGAGCCACCGTACGTTGAAAGCCGTGCGCACACCTTTGGCGGCCTGCCTGTTGGTCGCCCTGGTCGCACCGGGCATGGCGTTCGCAGAGACCGCCAAAGAGAAGGCACTGGAAGCACGCGTTGCCGAACTGGAACGCCAGGTCCAGCTGCTGCTGTCTTCGCAGCAACAACAACAGACCCAGATCAGCCAGACCCAGCAGGCCGTAACCGAAGTCCGCACGGTGCAGGCCGAGCAGAAGCCGGTCGCACAGGTGCCGGCCGGCAAGCAGCCCATCCAGGTCACCACCATCACCCCGGGCGCGGCGCCGGGCACCACGGTCAAGATCGGCGGCTTCATCAAGGCCGACTTCCTGGCCACCCAGACCAGCGATGGCCAGCTGGCCGACGACGCCACCGGCCGCTCGCTGTACCTGCCGGGCCAGACCCCGGTGGAAGGCGCTGGCGGCAGCGGCAAGCGTTCGGGCACCGACTTCAATGCCCACGCCAAGTTCTCGCGCTTCAACCTGGGCATCGACAACGTGAGCGAATCGGGCAACAAGGCCGGTGCGTTCTTCGAGATGGACTTCTTCGGCAATTCACTGGGCAACCAGACCGCCACCAATACCTACGGTGTGACCCTGCGCCACGCCTACATGTACTGGAACAACTGGATGGCCGGCCAGACCTGGTCCAACTTCATGGACGCGGCCGCACTGCCCGAGGCGGTCGACTTCGTCGGCCCCACCGATGGCGTGATCTTCGTGCGCCAGGCCCAGGTGCGTTACACCCAGGGTGGCTTCAGCGTCGCGCTGGAAAACCCGGAAACCACCACCCTCACCGGTACCCGCAACCCGGTCACCGGGGCATGGACCAACGCCAGCGCCAACTCCGACCGTGGCAGCCTGCCCGATCTGACCATGCGCTATGGCTGGAAGGGTGATTGGGGCACCTTCGGTGTCGGCGGCATCGTCCGTCAGCTGAAGGTCGACAACCAGGCCACCGGCGCCAAGGCCGACAAGGTGGCTGGCGGCCTGACCCTGGGCGGCAAATGGGTGATGGGTGACAGCGATTCGCTGCACTACCAGCTGACCGGCGGCGAAGGCATCGCCCGCTACATCGGCCTGGGCATTACCGCCGACAGTGCCTATGACGTGGCCCGCGACGAACTCAACCCGACCGGCGTGCTTGCCGGCTACGTGGGCTGGCGGCATGCGTTCTCGCCGAAGTTGCGCACCAACCTGATCTACGCGCGCAGCGACTACGACAACGACAGCATCCTCGGCCCGCTGGTAACCAAGAGCGTGCAGAGCATCCGCGGCAACATCTTCTATTCGCCGCTGCCCAAGGTCGATATCGGTGCGGAGCTGATGTACGGCCGTCGCGAAGTGGAGAACGGCAACAAGGGTGACATCACCCGATTGCAGTTCACCACCAAGTACAGCTTCTAGAGGAGTGCCGACCAAGGTCGGCACCTATAGAGATTGCGTGCCGGCCCGCGGCCGGTACCTACCGAATTGAGTACCGACCAAGGTCGGCATCTACCGAGGGAAAACACCCCATGTCCAGCACACCCAGTACCGCACACAAAGCGGGCACCCTGACCAAGGGTCACAAGAAGGTCATCTTCGCCTCGAGCCTCGGCACGGTGTTCGAGTGGTACGACTTCTTCCTGTACGGCTCGCTCGCGGCCATCATCGCCAAGCAGTTCTTCAGTGGCGTCAATGAAACCACAGGCATGATCTTCGCCCTGTTGGCGTTTGCCGCCGGCTTCTTCGTGCGTCCGTTCGGCGCGGCCTTCTTCGGCAGCCTCGGCGACCGCATCGGCCGCAAGTACACCTTCCTGGTCACCATCCTGATCATGGGCATCTCGACCTTCTTGGTCGGCGTGCTGCCCAACTACGCCTCGATCGGTTTCGCCGCGCCGGTGATCCTGATCATCCTGCGCCTGGCCCAGGGCCTGGCGATGGGCGGCGAGTACGGCGGTGCCGCCACCTACGTGGCCGAGCACGCGCCGGACGACAAACGTGGCCTGTACACCAGCTTCATCCAGTGCACGGCCACGCTCGGCCTGTTCATGTCGCTGCTGATCATCCTGGCCTGCCGTTACTTCCTGGGCAATGAAGCCTTCGAAGCCTGGGGCTGGCGCATTCCGTTCCTGGTCTCGATCCTGCTGCTGGGTGTCTCAGTGTGGATCCGCCTGCAGCTGAGCGAGTCGCCGCTGTTCCAGCAGATGAAGTCCGAGGGCAAGGGTTCCAAGACCCCGTTCCGTGACAGCCTGAAGGGCGGCAACCTGAAGCTGATGCTGCTGGTCCTGCTCGGTGCGGCGGCGGGTCAGGCGGTGGTCTGGTATGGCGGCCAGTTCTACGCGCTGTTCTTCCTCAGCAGCATGCTGAAGGTCGATGCCACCACCTCCTACCTGCTGATCGCGGCCGCGCTGGCGTTGGGCGTACCGTTCTTCATCTTCTTCGGCTGGCTGTCCGACCGTATCGGCCGCAAGAAGATCATCCTGGCCGGCTGCCTGCTGGCCGCCGTCACCTACATCCCGATCTTCAAGGGCCTGACCCACTTCGCCAACCCGGCCATCGAAGAAGCCCGCAGCAGCTCGCCGGCCCTGGTCGTGGCCGATCCGGCTACCTGCTCGTTCCAATTCGATCCGGTGGGCCTGCGCAAGTTCACCAGCTCCTGCGACGTGGCCACCGCCGCGCTGACCAAGGCCGGTGTGCCGTACGACGTGCAGCCCGCCGCCGCCGGCTCGCTGGCGATGGTGAACGTGGGCAGCGCCAGTGTCACCTCGTATGAGGCCGCCGGCCTGACCAAGGAAGACGGCAAGGCCAAGGCCGATGCGTTCGGTGCGGAACTGAAGACCGCCCTGACCGCCGCCGGCTACCCGGCCAAGGCCGATGGTGCACGCATCAACATTGCCGGCACGGTGTTCATGCTGTGGCTGCTGGTGCTGTACGTGACCATGGTCTACGGCCCGATCGCTGCCTACCTGGTGGAACTGTTCCCGACCCGCATCCGCTACACCTCGATGTCGCTGCCGTACCACATCGGCAACGGCTGGTTCGGTGGCTTCCTGCCGGCGATCTCCTTCGCGCTGGTGGCCGGTACCGGCAACCTGTACTACGGCCTGTGGTACCCCATCATCATCGCGCTGATGTCGGTGGTGATCGGTGGCCTGTTCCTGCGCGAAACCAAGGACGTGGATATCACCCAATAACCGGCGTGCCGACCAACGGTCGGCACCCACCGGGTTTCAGGGGCCGTGGTGCAGACCACGGCCTTTTCGTTTCCCTGTAGCGCCGAGCCATGCTCGGCGACCGCGCAACGCGCGGCACAAAATTCCGCAGATGCGAACAGACAGCGTTCAATGCCATCATCGCGGTTGACAAGCATCCGAAGCCACACGCCATCTCGTGCCCATCGAGACGTGCCGCACGCCGTATAGTCGCGGCATGACCACCATTCCGCCGGCCGAGCTCCCCGCCCTCCTGCACACCCTGCGCAGCGCCTGGCAGTCGCAGCGCCCCACGCTGGACCAGCGCGAGGCCGACCTGCGCCGCCTCCGCGAAGCGCTGAAGGCACGCCTGGACGATATGGCTGCGGCCATCGCAGAAGACTTCGGCCATCGCGCCCACGTTGAATCGAAACTGGCCGATGGCATGAGCGTGCTGTCGGCCATTGACCACCTGCGCCGCCACCTGCGACGCTGGTCGAAGCCGCAGCGGGTCGGTGCCGGTTGGCGACTGTGGCCGGCGCGCGCGCAGCTGCGACCGACGCCGTTGGGTGTGGTCGGGGTGATCTCGCCCTGGAACTACCCGGTCACGCTGGCACTGGTGCCGTTGGCTACCGCCATCGCCGCAGGCAACCATGTGCTGCTCAAGCCTTCGGAACATACGCCGCGTACCAGCGCGTTCCTGGCCGATCTGCTGGCCAGTGTGTTCCCGCCCGATCGGGTGGCGGTGGTGCAGGGCCGGGCGGACGTGGCCGCGGCGGTGTCGTCGCTGCCGTTGGACCATCTGCTGTTCACCGGCTCGACCGCCGTGGGCCGCAAGGTGATGGCGGCGGCCGCCGAGCATCTGGTGCCGGTCACGCTGGAGCTGGGTGGCAAGTCGCCGGCCATCGTCTGTCGCGATTTCCCGCTGGACAAGGCCGCCGCGCGGCTGGCCACCGGCAAGTGGTTCAACGCCGGGCAGACCTGCATTGCGCCGGACTATGTGCTGATCGACACCGCGCGCCAGCGCGAGTTCGTGCAGGCGCTGCAGCAGCAGGTGCGCGAGCGCTATGGCGATTTCAGTGATGCGGACGACTACACGCGCATCATCAATGAAGGCCAGTACCGGCGCCTGCAGGGTTATCTGGCGCAGGCGCGCGAACGCGGCGTGCCGGTCATCCCGCTGGCGCAGGTGGATGAGGCGCGCGCCGACCGCGAGCGCCTGCTGGTGCCGACCGTGGTGCTGGACCCGCCCGACGACCTGGACCTGATGCGCGAGGAGATATTCGGCCCAATCCTGCCCGTGCGGGCCTACCCGGACCTGGATGCTGCGCTGGCCGACGTGCTGTCCCGTGACCGGCCGCTGGCGCTGTACCCCTTCAGCCATGACACGGCCACGGTGGAGCGCATCCTCGGCCAGGTGGTGGCGGGCGGGGTGACGGTCAACGACACCCTGCTGCACTTCGCCGCCGATGGCCTGCCGTTTGGCGGGGTCGGGGCAAGCGGCATGGGTGCCTACCACGGGCGGGCGGGGTTCGATGCGATGAGCAAGCGCCTGCCCGTGCTGTGGCAGGCGCGCTGGGCGGCCAGTGACCGGCTGCGCCCGCCGTACTCGAAGATTGCGGGGTTGTTGAGGCTGTTGCTGCGGTGAAGCCACGCATGGCGTTGCTCTACGGAATCAGCGCCCGATTCTTCTGTAGAGCCGAGCCCACGCTCGGCTGCTCCTGGCTGGGTGCCTGATCAATGCAGCCGAGCGTGGGCTCGGCTCTACACGGGAATCCGGGCCGACCCCCATCCCGGCCACCCGGTTAGAATGCCCGCATGAAGATCGCCTCGTGGAACGTCAATTCGCTCAATGTCCGCCTGCCGCACCTGGAGCAGTGGCTCAAGGATTTCGGCCCGGACATCGTCGGTATCCAGGAAACCAAGCTGGAGGACCACAAGTTCCCCGACTCTGCGCTGATCGCCGCCGGCTACCGCAGCGTGTTCGCCGGCCAGAAGACCTACAACGGCGTGGCGCTGCTGTCGCGTGAGCCTGCACAGGACGTGCAGATCGGCATTCCCGGCTTCGAGGACGAGCAGAAGCGCGTCATCGCCGGCACCTTCGGTGACCTGCGGGTGATCAACCTGTACGTGGTCAACGGCCAGGACATCGGCACCGACAAATACGAGTACAAGCTGCGCTGGCTTGAGGCGGTGCATGCCTGGATGGCCGAAGAGCTGCAGCGCCACCCGAAGCTGATCGTGATGGGCGACTTCAACATCGCCCCGGACGCGCGCGACGTGCACGACCCGGAGGTGTGGAACGACAACCACATCCTGACCTCCACCGCCGAGCGCGGCGCATTGAACAAGCTGCTGCAGCTGGGCCTGCACGACGGCTTCCGCCTGCACAACGACGAGGCGGGTACCTTCAGCTGGTGGGATTACCGCGCCGCTGGTTTCCGTCGCAACCTGGGCCTGCGCATCGACCTGACCCTGGTCTCCGATGCGCTGAAGAGCGGTGCGGTGGCTTCGGGCATCGACCGCGAGCCGCGCACCTGGGAACGTCCGAGCGACCATGCGCCGGCGTGGGTACAGTTGGGTTGAGTTGAGGTAGCGCCGGGCCATGCCCGGCGAGCGCAGCGGCGGCAGGGTGACGCCGGGCATGGCCCGGCGCTACCCCCCAGATCACCGTATGCTCTTGCGGGTGAACAGGTTGACGATCGCCAGCAGGATCACCGCACCGATCAGCGAGAACAGGAAGGTGCGGATGGTGATCGCTTCGTTGATGCCACCGCCGAACAGCCAGCCGGAAATCAGCGCGCCGACGATGCCGACCACGATGTTGAGGATGATGCCCTGCTGGGCATCGCGCTTCATGATGATGCTGGCCAGCCAGCCTACGATGCCGCCGACGATCAGCCAGATGATGATGCCCATGATCGAACCTCCGGTGGGGAACTGTGACCAGTTGACGCGCAGGGCTGTGAACCCGTCGTGGAATTGCGTGACGGGCGCGTGCGGATGAGCCTGCCAGCCACCCTCGATGGCCCGTGGCGCTTCGGTCCGGTGACGGTCTGGCGGCGTCCGCACGTGCCGGGCCAGCGCGGTGAACCGCAGGCGCGGCAGGTGCTGGCACAGGCATTGGGTGCCGACCCGGAGACGCTGCCGCTGGTCCGCGATGACAAGGGCCGGCCGGAACTGAGCGGCGCGCTGGCCCACTACGGCACCGGCTGGAGCCACAGTGGCGAGGTGCTGCTGGTGGCGCTGGGCGAAGGCGTGCGGCTGGGTGTGGACCTGGAACTGCTGCGGCCGCGGGCCCGCCTGCTGGAGATCGTGCAGCGCTTCTTCCACCCCGAGGAGGTGGCCTGGCTGGAAAGCCTGGACCAGGCCGGCCGCGAGCACTGGTTCTTCCGCGTGTGGTGCGCCAAGGAAGCCATCCTGAAGGCGCACGGCCAGGGCATCTCGTTCGGCCTGCACCGCCTGCAGCTGGCGCCGGGGGCCGATGGTGCCCTGCACCTGCGCTGGTGCGACCCGGAACTGGGCGAGGCCGCGCGCTGGCACCTGCACGAATGGCAGGCCAGCGGCCAGTTCCGTGCGGCGTTGGCCTGGTATCCGCACTGAAGCGGGGAATCAGCGCGCAAAACCGGCGATAATGCCGGCATGAGCGAACACCCACTTCCCGCCAGCGTGGCTGCCACGCTGGAACAGGGCCTGGCCAGCATGGGCCTGGACGCCGCGCTGGCGCCGCCGCTGCTGCGCTACCTGGCCCTGCTGCACCGCTGGAACGGCACCTACAACCTCACCGCCATCCGCGACCCGCAGGAGATGGTCACGCGCCACCTGCTCGACTCGCTGGCAATGCAGCCGTTCGTGGCCGATGGCAGCCTGGCTGATCTCGGCACCGGCCCCGGGCTGCCCGGCATCCCGCTGGCGATCGCCTGCCCGGGCCTGCAGGTCACCCTGGTCGAGAGCAACGGCAAGAAGGCGCGCTTCATGCGCGAGGCCGTGCGCCAGCTCGGCCTGGACAATGCCCGCGTGGCCGAATCGCGCGCCGAGGCGCTGGACGAGGCCGGCCGCTACGACCAGCTGACCGCGCGCGCGATGGACACCCTGGCCGGCATCGTCCGCGTTGGTGGCCACCTGCTGCGCCCCGGCGGCGTACTGCTGGCCATGAAGGGCGTCTACCCGCATGACGAGATCGCGGACCTGCCGGCTGGCTGGCAGGTGCGTGAGGTGACCCCGCTGAGCGTGCCCGGCCTGGCCGGCGAACGCCACCTGGTCACTGTTACAGGTCCCTGATTCCCGCCGCCAGCCCTTTGTGGAACAACGGGTTGGCGATTCACGATTTCCGCAAGGGGCCGGTTGTACGCATAATGACCGGTCCCAGCACACGTCGACGAGGCACACCCGCATGGCCCGCATCATCGCCATCGCCAACCAGAAGGGTGGCGTCGGCAAGACCACGACCGCCGTCAACCTGGCCGCTTCCCTGGCCAACGCACCCAAGCGCGTGCTGTTGGTCGACCTGGATTCGCAGGGCAACGCGACCATGGGCAGTGGCGTGGACAAGCGTGAGCTGGCCGCTTCCACCTACGATCTGCTGCTGGGCGAGTCCAGCGCCGCCGACGTGCGCGTGCAGACCGCCGAAGGCTACGACCTGCTGCCCGGCAACATCGACCTGACCGCCGCCGAGATCCAGCTGATGGCGCAGAGCGAGCGCGAGCAGCGGCTGAAGCGCGCGCTGGCACCAATCCGCGACGAGTACGACTACATCCTGATCGACTGCCCGCCGGCGCTGTCGCTGCTGACGCTCAACGCGCTGGCCGCCGCCGATTCGGTGATCGTGCCGATGCAGTGTGAGTACTACGCGCTGGAAGGCCTGAGCGCGCTGGTGGAAACCATCGATGCGCTGCGTGCCAACCTTAACCCGGCGCTGGAGATCGAAGGCGTGCTGCGCACCATGTTCGACGTGCGCAACAACCTGGCCAACGCGGTCTCGGCCGAGCTCACCGAGCACTTCGGCGACCGCGTGTTCCGCACCATCGTGCCGCGCAACGTGCGCCTGGCCGAGGCGCCCAGCCATGGCCAGAGCATCGTCGGCTACGACCGCGCCTCGCGCGGTGGCGTGGCCTACCTGGGCCTGGCCGGCGAGATCATCCGCCGCAACAACGAACGCAACAAGGCCACCAAGGCCGTGGAGACCGTCTGATGACCAGCAGCAAGCCGGCAGCCAAGAAGCGAGGCCTCGGCCGTGGCCTGGATGCGCTGCTGGGCCCGAAAGGCGCGGTCAGTCAGGTGCAGGCCACCACCGCGGTGATCGAGCCGCTGCCGGGTGAAGTGCTGCGCAAGCTGGCCGTGGGCCAGTTGCAGCCGGGCAAGTACCAGCCGCGCCGCGAGATGGACGAGGGCAAGCTGTCCGAGCTGGCCGACTCGATCAAGTCGCAGGGCGTGATCCAGCCGATCCTGGTGCGCCAGCTGCCCGCCGGCAACTACGAAATCGTCGCCGGTGAGCGCCGCTGGCGCGCATCGCAGCTGGCCGGCCTGGACGAAGTGCCGGTGGTGGTGCGCGAGCTGGAAGACCGCACCGTCATCGCGATGGCGCTGATCGAGAACATCCAGCGCGAAGACCTCAACCCGCTGGAAGAAGCCGAGGCGCTGCAGCGCCTGATCAGCGAATTCACCCTGACCCATGCCGAGGCCGCCGAGGCCGTCGGCCGCTCGCGCGCGGCGGTGTCCAACCTGTTGCGCCTGCTGGAGCTGCCGGTGGCGATCCGCCTGCTGCTGGAAACCCGCCGCCTGGAAATGGGCCACGCCCGCGCGCTGCTGACCCTGGCCCCCGAGCTGGCCGGCAAGCTGGCGCAGGAAGCGGCCGATGAAGGCTGGTCGGTGCGCGAGGTCGAGCGCCGTGCGCAGGCCTTCGCCGCCGGCAAGGTGCCGAGCAACCGCCCGGTCGCCACGCCGAAGGTGCAGCAGGCCGACATCGCCTCGCTGGAAACCGAACTGTCCGAAACGCTGGGCGCCAAGGTGGCGATCAGCCACGGCCGGGGTGGCAAGGGCAAGCTGATCATCCACTACACCGACCTGGATACCCTGGACGGCGTGCTGGAAAAGCTGCGTACGCGCCAGGGCTGAGCCCGGCGCAGCGCCAGGGGATGCGGCCTGTTCCTGCCGCGTCCTGCAGGTGACAGGGAACGCACCGCCGCGCGCGCCGGGGGATGCATCGCTCTCCGGTCCGTGGCCTCATCCAGGGAGCAGGACATGAGCAACACATTCGACGACGTCAGCCCGGGCGGCAGCCCGATCATGGTGCACAGCCGCCAGAAGGACTTCACCCCGCCACAGGGCGAAGAACACGTCGAGGCGATCGGCGCGCACATCGAGCGCCATCTGGGTCCGGTGTCCGGTGTCTTCCACGAGATCATCTCCGACCTGGTGCACATCGACGTGCACGTGGTACCGGCCACTGACCAGTGTCCGTACCTGCGACTGGTCACCTCCGGCATGAGCGACCTGCCGATGACCGTGCCCGCCGAGGTGGACGCGGACGTGCCCCGCTACATGGAACTGATGGTGACCCTGCCGGCTGACTGGCCGATCTCGCAGGATGCCTTCGAGGACGAACGCAATTACTGGCCGGTGCGCCTGCTGAAGGGCATGGCGCGGCTGCCGCACGAGTACGACACCTGGCTGGGCTTCGGCCACACCATTCCCAACGGCCATCCCAGCGAGCCCTACGCGCCGGGCGTGGGCTTCGACGGTGCCATCGTGCTGCCGCCGGTGACGACCCCGGAGGACTTCGCCACGCTGGAACTGGACGACGGCAAGACCATCAGCTTCATGGCCCTGGTTCCGCTGTATCCGGAAGAGATGGATCTGAAGCTGAAGAAGGGCGCCGAGGCGCTGCTCGACCGCTTCGATGCGAAGAAGATCCAGGACGTGATCGAACCCGGCCGCGCCAATGTGGCCAAGAAGCGTTTCGGGCTGTTCTGAGCCCGCAGCGTATCCTCTGCACCTGTACTCATTGATTTCCAGGCAACTGCCATGACCATCCTGCTCACCGGCGCTGCCGGCTTCATCGGTGCCTACACCGCCCGCGCGCTGCTGGAGGCGGGCCAGCCGGTGGTCGGCCTGGACAACTTCAACGACTACTACGACCCGCAGATCAAGCGCGACCGCGTCGCAGCGCTGTGCCCGGCGCTGGACCTGCGCACCCTGGACCTGACCGACCAGCAGGGCTTGGCGGCACTGTTCGACGAAGTGAAGCCGACCGCGGTGATCCATCTGGCCGCGCAGGCCGGCGTGCGCTATTCGCTGGAAAACCCGCATGCCTACGTCGACAGCAACCTGGTCGGCTTCGTCAACATGCTCGAGCTGTGTCGCCACCGTGGCGTGCAACACCTGGTCTATGCCTCCAGCAGTTCGGTCTACGGCGATTCGGCCACGCCGCCGTTCTCCGAGGACCAGCGCGTGGACCAGCCGCGCTCGCTGTACGCGGCGACCAAGGCGGCCAACGAGCTGATGGCCTACACCTACGCGCAGCTTTACGGCCTGCATGCCACCGGCCTGCGCTTCTTCACCGTGTATGGCCCGTGGGGCCGGCCGGACATGGCGCCGCTGCTGTTCTCGCGCGCGGTGCTGGCGGGGCGGCCGATCGACGTGTTCAACGAAGGCCGCATGCAGCGCGATTTCACACATGTCTCCGACATCGTGTCGGGTATTCTCGGCGCGCTCGCGCATCCGGCCGATGGTCCGGTACCGCACCGGGTGTTCAACCTCGGCAACCATACGCCGGTCGAGCTGGAGCGCTTCATCAGCGTGATCGAGCAGGCGGCCGGCCGCCCCGCGCAGAAGGTCTACAAGCCCATGCAGCCCGGCGACATGGTACGCACGATGGCCGACACCCGGCGCGCCCATGACGCATTCGGCTTCGATGCGGTGACCCCGATCGAAGAAGGGTTGCCCCCCGTCGTGCAGTGGTGCCGCGAGTACTTTGGTGATCGCGCCTGAGGAGGGATCCTCACACAGCCGGATTCATCTTCGGATAACCTCGGCTTCGGAGAATGCGCGGTCTTTGTCCCCCTTTGGCCGAGTGCCTTATGAGCCAACCCGAGCTTTCCGTTGTCGTCCCGGTATTCAACGAGCGCGACAATGTCGCCCCGCTGGTTGCCGAAATCACCGCTGCACTGCGCGGGCGGCTGCCGTTCGAGATCGTCTACATCGACGATCACTCGCGCGATGACACCCTGTCGGTGCTGCAGGGCCTGAAGGCGACCACGCCGGAACTGCGGGTGCTGCACCACGTGAACCAGAGCGGGCAGAGCACCGCCGTGCGCACCGGCGTCAAGCACGCACGGGCGCCCTGGATCGCCACCCTCGATGGTGACGGCCAGAACGATCCGGCCGATATTCCCAAACTGCTGGCCGCGCGCGATGCCGCCGAGACGCAGGTGAAGCTGTTCGCCGGCTGGCGTGTCAACCGCCAGGACAGCGGCAGCAAGCGCTGGGCCAGCAAGTGGGCCAACGCCATCCGTGCACGCATGCTGCGCGACGATACGCCCGATACCGGCTGCGGCATCAAGCTGTTCGAGCGCAGCGCGTTCCTCGACCTGCCGTACTTCGACCACATGCACCGCTACCTGCCGGCGCTGATGCAGCGTGCCGGCTGGAAGACCACCAGCGTGCCGGTCAACCACCGCCACCGTACCGCCGGCGTGTCCAAGTACAACAATCTGGGCCGCGCGCTGGTCGGCATTCGTGATCTGCGCGGCGTGGCCTGGCTGATCACCCGCAGCAAGCGCACTGCGGTGGAAGAGCGGTGATGGGGCTGGAACTTCACTGGCTCGACCAGCCGCTGACCTGGCTGTACTGGACCGGCCTGCATGTGACCGGCTGGAAGCTGATCGGCTATACCGGCGCGCTGATGTTCGGTGGCCGCTGGCTGGTCCAGTTCATCGCGTCCAAGCGTGCGGGCAAGCCGGTGATCCCGCGGCTGTTCTGGTACATGAGCGTGGTCGGCAGCCTGATGACGCTGAGCTACTTCCTGTTCTCGGCCAAGCAGGACTCGGTGGGCGTGCTGCAGAACCTGTTCCCGGCGTTCACCGCGCTGTACAGCCTGCAGCTGGACATCAAGCACCGGGGCTGGAAGCGGGACAGGGCCAGCCACTAGGTCTCCGGTAGATGCCGACCTTGGTCGGCGCCGGGTTTTGGGGCCAACCAAGGTTGGCCGCTACCGGGCCCCGTTCTGCGGCGCAGGCAGGACCTTCGTCCCATGCCACGGACGGTGAGCGGTGCCATGATCGGGGTCTGCCTTCCCGGGAACCTGTGCTCGTGAAAACCCGTCTTGCCGTTGCCCTGCTGATCGCCCTGTCCGCCCCTGCCGTGGCCCTGGCCGCGCCGCCCGCCACCGCCGCACCGGCCAGCGTGGCCACCGAATCGCCCGCCGATGCTGCCTTCCGCGCGCTGTACGAGAAGGAATGGAAGTGGCGCCAGGATGGCGGCGGCGAGGCCAGCGAGGACGAAGACGCTCCGGCCAACGCCACCCGCATGCCCGATGTCGGCCCGGCCGCGCAGCAGGCGCGCCTGAAGGTGTGGGACGAGACCCTCGCCGCGCTGAAGAAGATCGATCCGAAGACCCTGTCGCCCGACAACCAGGTCAACTACGCGATCTACCACGACCAGGTGTTCAACCTGGCCGAAGAGACGCGCCTGCGTGGCTACGAGATGCCGTTCAACGCCGACTCCTCGTTCTGGTCCAACCTGTCCTTCATGGCCCGGCGCGAGATGAAGACCGTGCAGGACTACCAGAACTACATCGCACGGCTGAACGATGTGCCGCGCTACTTCGGCCAGCAGACCGACAACATGCGCGCCGGCCTGAAGCGCGGCTTCAGCGTGCCGCGTGCCGTGCTCGATGGCCGCGAGGTCTCCATCGCCACCGTCGCCGAATTGAAGGACCCGACCGAATCGCCGCTGTACGCGCCGTTCAAGAAGCTGCCCAACACCGTTCCGGCGGCCGAACAGGCCAGGCTGCAGGCGCAGGCGCGTGAAGCGATCAGTGGCAAGGTGGTGCCCGCGTTCCAGCAGCTGCGCACCTTCTTCGTCAACGAGTACGTGCCGCAGGCGCGCACCACCCTGGCCGCCGAAGCGATGCCCGACGGCAAGGCGTACTACAAGCAGCAGATCCACGAATACACCACGCTGGACCTGTCGCCGGACGAGATCCACCGCATCGGCCTGGATGAAGTCGCACGCATCCAGAAGGAAATGAACGACATCATCAAGCAGGTGAAGTTCAAGGGCAGCTTCGCCGAATTCCTGACCTTCCTGCGTACCGACCCGCGGTTCTACGCCAAGACGCCGGAAGAGCTGCTGTCGCGTGCCGCGTGGATCTCCAAGCGCGCCGATGGCCAGCTTGGCAAGTACATGACGCTGCCGCGCGCCCGCTTCACCATCGTGCCGGTGCCGCCGGACATTGCGCCGTTCTGGACCGCCGGCCGCGGTGGCATGGGCACCTACTGGCTCAACACCTACAACCTGCCGTCGCGCCCGCTGTACAACCTGCCGGCACTGACCCTGCATGAGTCCGATCCGGGCCACGCGTTGCAGGGCGCCATCGCCGCCGAGCAGAAGAACCTGCCCGAGTTCCGCCGCAATGCCTACATCTCCGCCTATGGCGAAGGCTGGGCGCTGTACTGCGAGAAGCTGGGCGTGGAAATGGGCATCTATGAAACCCCGTACGAGGATTTCGGCCGTCTGACCTACGAGATGTGGCGTGCTGCGCGCCTGGTGATCGACACCGGCGTGCACAGCAAGGGCTGGACCCGGGAGCAGGCGTTGGCCTACCTGCGTGACCACACCGCGCTGAGCGAGCATGAAGTGACCACCGAAGTGGACCGCTACATTTCCTGGCCGGGCCAGGCGCTGAGCTACAAGTTGGGCGAGATCGCCATCGTGCGCCTGCGTGCGCAGGCCGAGAAGGAGCTGGGCGACAAGTTCGACATCAAGGGTTTCCACGACACCCTGCTCAAGCAGGGCTCGGTGCCGCTGCCGGTGCTGGAACAGCAGATCCAGGCCTACATCGCCGAACGCAAGAAGGCCTGACCCGACGCGTCGCCGGGCATGGCCCGGCGCTACCAGAATGCGCGGTGGTAGCGCCGGGCCATGCCCGGCGAGCGTGATGCGATCGGGTCAGAGCCCCGCCCGAAGGGCGGGGCTCCGACCCCCTCTCACCTCACCCCCACCGCCCGCGGCTTGGCCACGCGCGCGGCAAACGTCGGCAGCACCAGCAGGGTCAGCACGGTGGCGGTGATCAGGCCACCGATCACCACCGTCGCCAGCGGCTTCTGCACCTCCGCGCCGGAACCGCTGGCAATCGCCATCGGAATGAAGCCGACGATCGCCACCAGCGCCGTGGTCAGCACCGCGCGGATGCGGCTGGAGGCACCGTTGATCGCCGCCTGCAGCGGCAGGTCGCCGGCATCCAGGCGTTCGCGGATCGCCTGCATCAACACCAGGCCGTTCAACGTGGCCACGCCGGAGACGGCGATGAAGCCGACCGCCGCCGATACCGAGAACGGCATGCCACGCAGCAGCAGGGCGAGGATGCCGCCGACCAGCGCCAACGGCACGCAGCTGAACACCAGAATGGCTTCCTTGCCGCTGCGCAGCGCCATGAACAGCAGACTGCCGATCAGCAGGAACACCACCGGTACCACCGTCGCCAGCCGCTTCTCCGCGCGCTGCAGGTTCTCGAACTGACCGCCCCAGGTCAGGTAGGCACCCGGCGGCAGTGCCACGTCGGCCACCGCTGCCTGTGCCTCGCCGACGAAGCCACCGAGGTCGCGGCCACGCACATTGGCCTGCACCACCACGCGGCGGCTGCCATTGTTGCGGCTGATCTGGTTCGGCCCTTCGCTGACCGTGATGCGCGCGACCGACGACAGCGGAATCACCAGCCCTGACGGCGTGGCGATCGGCAGTGACGCGAGCTGGTCCGGATCGTTGCGCGAGGCATCGTCCAGGCGCACCACCACGTTGAAGCGGCGATCACCTTCGAAGATCTTGCCGGCCGCAGTACCGCCAATGCCGGTGGACAGCGCATCACTCACGTCCGCGGCGGTCAGCTCGTACTGCGCCGCCGCCACGTGGTCGATCGCTACGTTGAGCGTAGGCAGGCCGGAGATCTGTTCCACCCGCACGTCGGCCGCGCCGTTCACCGCACGCAGCTTCAGCGCCACCTGGTCGGCCACCTTCTGCAGCTGGCTGAAGTCATCGCCGAAGATCATCACCGCCAGGTCGGTACGCACGCCGGAGATCAGCTCGTTGAAGCGCAGCTCGATCGGCTGGCTGAACTCGAAGCTGTTGCCCAGCTGCTGCCCGGCCAGTTTCTCGAAGCGTGCCACCAGGGCTTCCTTGTCCAGCTTCGGATCGGGCCAGTCCTTGCGCGGCTTCAGCACGATCACGCTGTCGGAGATATTGGTCGGCATCGGATCGATCGCCGCCTCGGCGGTACCGGTACGCGAGAACACCGTCTCCACTTCCGGCTGCTTGGCAATCACCTTCTCCAACGCCAGTTGCATGGCCAGTGACTGCTCCAGCGACGTCGATGGCACGCGCAGGGCCTGCATCGCCACGTTGCCTTCGTCCAGCGTCGGCATGAACTCACGGCCCAGCAGCGAGAACGAGCCGATGCCCACCACCACCATCATCACCGCACCGGCCACCACCGTGCGCGGATGCGCCACGGCCTTGCGGATCACCGGCTCGATGCGCGCACGCAGTACACGGATCAGCCTGGTTTCGTGCTCGCCATCATCGCTGTGTGCCTCGCCGTCCTTCAGCTTCGGCTCGCGCACCAGCAGTGCGGCCATCGCCGGCACGAAGGTGAAAGAGAAGAGGAAGGCACCGACCAGGGCCAGCATGAAGGTCGCCGCCATCGGGTGGAACGTCTTGCCCTCCACGCCTTCCAGGGTGAGGATCGGCGCGAACACCAGCAGGATGATCAGCTGGCCGAACGCCGCCGGGCGCGCCATCCTCAGCGCCGAATCGGCGGCCACGCGCAGGCGTTCCATCGCGGTCAGCGCACGGCCCAGTTCGGCGCGGCGCTGGCCCAGCATCAGCAGGGTCGACTCGACCACGATCACCGCACCGTCCACCAGGATGCCGAAGTCCAGCGCACCCAGGCTCATCAGGTTGCCGCTGATGCCGAAGCGGTTCATGCCGATCACTGCGAACAGGAACGACAGCGGGATCACCAGCGCGGTGATCGTCGCCGCACGCAGGTTGCCCAGCAGCAGGAACAGCACCACCACCACCAGCAGTGCGCCCTCGGTGAGGTTCCTGGCCACGGTCTTGATGGTGGAATTGACCAGCACGCTGCGGTCCAGCACCGGTGCCGCCACGATGTCGGCCGGCAGCGATTTGTTCACCTGTTCCAGGCGCGCCGCAGCTGCCTGCGCCACGGTGCGGCTGTTGCCACCGGCGATCATCAGCGCGGTACCCAGCACGGCTTCATGGCCATTGCGGCTGGCCGCACCCAGGCGCGGCGCGCGGCTCAGGTCGACGTCGGCCACATCGGCCACGCGCACCACCACGCCATTGCGGGTGGCCACCGGCGCCTGCGCCAGGTCGTCGGTGGTCAGCGCCAGGCCGTCGGCACGTACCACCAGGCCCTCGCCGGCACGCTGCACGAAACCGGCACCGGCCTGCACGTTGGAACGCTGCAGGGCAGTGACCAGGTCGGCCAGGCCGAGGCCATGCGCAGCCAGTTTGGCGCTGTCCGGATGCACGCCGTACTCCTTGACGTAGCCGCCAACCGTATCGACGCCGGCCAGCCCCGGACTGGAACGCATCTGCGGCGCGATGATCCAGTCCTGCACGGTGCGCAGGTAGGTCGCGCGTTCCTCCGGCGTGCGCAGCAGGTTGCCTTCCGGTGTGCGGTAGACCTCACCGGCCTTCCAGCCGGCTTCACCGGGCTTGGCCAGCTTGGCAGGGTCGAACGCGGTGAAATCCACCGTCCACATCAACACCTCGCCGAGGCCGGTGGTGACCGGCGACAGCATCGGCGACGCACCATCGGGCAGGTCTTCCGATGCCTCTCGCATGCGTTCGGCCACCTGCTGGCGGGCGAAGTAGATGTCGGTGGCATCGGTGAAGATCGCGGTGACCTGCGAGAAGCCATTGCGCGACAGCGAACGCGTGGTGGTCAGGCCGGGAATGCCGGCCAGCGCGGTTTCCAGCGGATAGGTCACCTGCCGCTCGATCTGCTCCGGGGTCAGTGCTGGCGCCACCGTGTTGATCTGTACCTGGCGGTTGGTGATGTCCGGCACCGCGTCGATCGGCAACTTGCCGAGCTGGAACAGGCCCACGGCGGCGATCAGCGCGGCCATGAACACCACCAGCCAGCGGTGGCGCACCGCTGTTTCAATGATCAGCTTGAACATGGTCGCCTCCTCAGTGGCCGTGCTCGGCTTCGCCCTTGGCCAGTTCGGCCTTGAGCAGGAAGGCGTTGGCACCGACGATGCGCTCGTTGCCGGTCAGCCCACCGAGGATCTCGATACGGTCGCCGGCGCGACGCCCGGCCAGTACCGGCTGCGCCTTGAAGCCGCCTTCGACGGCGACGAACACCACACTGCTGCCATCGACGTTCTGCACCGCATCGGCGGGCACGCTGAGCGAGCCGTCCTGACCTTCGGTGACCACCACGGCCGACACCGGCGAACCGGCCGGCGGCAGCGACGCATCCACCGGCGTGGCGCGGATCACCGCGACGCCGCCCTGCTGGCGGACATCGGCGGCCGAGCCGGTGACGGTGGCGGTGAAGCTGCCCCCCGGCACACTCACTTCCAGCTTCATGCCCGGCGTGACCTGCGCGGCCAGCGCCGGCGGTGCGGTGAACACCAGCTCGTTCATCGACGGGTCGGCGACATCGGCGACTGCGCTGCCGGCAGCGACCACACCACCCGGGGTGACCTGCACGTTGCCGACGATGCCGGCCACCGGGCTGGTGATGCGCACGCGGCCACTGGCATCGGGCGCACCGTTGGCGGCGGCCTGGGCCTGCGCGGCGGCGGCCTGGGCCTGTGCCGCGAGCGAGCGTGCGCGCGAGGCTTCCATTTCCTGGCGCGCGACCACGCCCTGGTCGACCAGCGCCTTGTCGCGGCCATAGGCCAGGCGCGCAGCCTCGGCTTCGGCCGAGGCGGCCAGCGCATTGGCGCGGAACACCGCCGCTTCGCCACTGACCACGATGGCCAAGGCCTGGTTCTGCTTCACTGCGGTGCCCGGTGCGACCAGCACGCGTTCGACGCGGCCGGTCACGGTCGACGCCACCGAGGCACGTGCGCCCACCGACGGCTCGACGCGGCCGGACAGGCGCGTCGAGCCACCGCCACCGCGGCCGATGGCGACCACCTCGATACCGGACGCCTTGATCTGCTCCGGGGTCAGCGGCACCACGCCTTCATCGGCGTCAGCCGGCGCCTTGGCGGCTTCCGCCTTGGCTTCCTTGCTGTCGGTCGCGTGGCCATGGCCATCGTCGGTGCCCGCCTTGGCCGCGGCGGGGTCTTCATTTGCAGGTGTCTGCGCGTTGCCAGCGCAGCCGGCCAGCAGCACGGTCAGCAGCACGCCGCCGATCAGCGGGAAGGTACGGGAGAGAGTCATGGTGCCTCCACAAAAGGTGCTCGCCCTTCAAGGCGGGCAAGATCGATTTCCGCGCCGACGCGCGACAGGCGCGCATCCACGGCGGCGCCGCGGGCGGCGATGAGGGCGCTGCGCGTGCTGCGCAGTTCCAGCTGCGAGATGCGTCCGGCGTCGAAGCCGATGCGTGCAAGGCGGTAGGCCTCTTCGGCGGCGACCACGCTTTCATCGGCGGCACGGGTGCGGCTGCCGGCCGCCTTCAGCCCGGCCACGGCGGACAGGCGTGCGGCCTCGCTGTCGCGGCGCTGCTGGTCCAGGCGTGCCTCGGCCGCGCGCTGGTCGGCATTGGCGGCGCGGATGCCACCGCGGTTACGGTCGAACAGCGGGATGCTGAGGCTGAGCCCGAGGTTGTAGGCACGCTCGCCGCCTTCGCGGAAGCGGGTCTGTGCGGCGGTGACGCTGAGGTCGGGCAGGGCGCGCTTGCGCTCCACGTCGACCAGCTTGCCCGCCGCATCGGCTTCGGCTTCGGCAATGCGCACTGCCAGTGCGGTATCGGTGGCACCGCGCGGCAGCGGCGGTGCGCGGTCGAGCAGGCTGTTGTCGATCGACTGCACCGGCGCATCCAGCAGCGCGGTGCCGGCCAGGCGGGCCAGCGCGGCATCGCGGAACGCCTGTGCTTCATCCAGCGACGCCATGGCATTGGCTACTTCGCTCTGCGCTTGCACCGCGCGCAGCTGTGGTTCGCGGCCCTGCTTGACCATGGCGTTGACGGCGTTGGCGTCATCGCGGGTCAGTGACAGTGCTTCCTCGGCCAGGGTGTAGCGGCGCAGTGCACTTTCCGCCTGTGCATAGACCACCGCCAGCTGGCTGGCCACGTCGCTGCGACTCTGCGCGCCACGCAGGTTGGCCGCCTGGGCCTCGGCACGGGCGGCACGAACGCGCGCGCCACGCTGGCCCCAGACCTCCAGCGGCTGGGACAGGGTGAGTACGGTGTCGGCCTTGCCCATGCCGCGGTAGGTGCCGGAGCCCCAGGCGTTTTCGGCCGACCAGGAAAGGGAGGGATTGGGTAGCGCACGGGCCTGGTCGGCGCGCGCATCGGCGGCCTCGGCCAGTGCCGTGCCCACACGAGTGCCGGGCAGCTGGTCCAGGCGTTCAAGCAGGGTGTCGTAGGAGGGGGCGGCTTGCGCCATCACCGATGCCGCCGGGGCCAGGCCCAGCAACACGGCGACGACCAGCCCGGCCGCACGCGGCGACCGAGGTGTCAGGATCGACATAGGGGGATTCCGGTTGTGAGTGAAACGGGAGCCCGCAATCGCGGGACGCGCTCAACTCACGCCCGGGGTGGACGCGTCAATTCATCCTGGGCGACCGTATAGGCCGCCGCATCGCCCGCACTCATCCAGCGCGCCGGCAGTGGCGCCCCGAAGGCGGCGATCGTGTGCGCCGGCAGGCTCAGGTTGGAGTGGTGGCAGTGGTTGTGGCCACAGGCACCGACATGCTTGCCGTCGGTATCGCCATCGGCATCCGGTGCGGATTCCACATGCACCGTGCTGGCATGCGGTTCCACCGTGCACGCCAGGGCGTCGGCCACCGGCACGACCACGAATGCCGCCATCAGCAGCATCAGCAGGGTCGAACGGAGGTGGCGGGTGATCCAGCGCATGAAGGGGAGGCTAGCAAGCGGTTTTCGCCGGATACAATATCAATGGCCGCTTCGGGAATACGTCGGAATCTCCCGTTCAGCTGGACGGCCCGGGGGCAACCTGCCCTGGTGTGTGCCGACCTTGGTCGACACGCTTTTCGGCCCGTGGGGTCGGACACCGGGCTGCGCGTCTGTAGAGCCGAGCCTACGCTCGGCTGCTTTCGCACGACCAGCCGAGCATGGGCTCGGTCACGGCAGCTTCGCGATCACCTTGATCTCGAACTGGAACCCGTACAGCCAGGTCACGCCGATACCGGTCAGGGTCGGGTGCGGCGCCTCGCCCCAGTACTCGGGCACGATCGCCCAGGCCTTCTCGAAGTTGGTTTCCGGGTCGACCAGGAACACGGTCACGTCGATCACGTCATCGAACGTGCAGCCCGCGGCGGCCAACACCGCATTGAGATTCTCGAAGGCGCGGCGCACCTGTGCCTCGAAGTCCGGCTCGGGCGAACCGTCCTCGCGGCTGCCGACCTGGCCGGAAACGAACAGGAAGCCATCGGACCGGATCGCCGGCGAGTAGCGGTTACGCTCGTACAGGGCCTGGCGCCCGGCGGGGAAAACGACATCACGCTGTGACATGGGGAAGATCCCGTGGGAGAGAACGCCATCCTCCTCGCGAGCGCTGTCTGGATAAACCGCGATGATCGGCCTAGATTGATTGCCAATCCCAAATAATCACGGCCGGCCATGGACCGTTTCGAGGCGATGCGGGCCTTTGCCCGGGTAGTGGAAACCGGCAGCTTCACCCGCGCCGCGCACACCCTGCAGATCAGCCGCACCACGGTTACCCAGCTGGTGCAGCAGCTGGAGGCGCACCTAAGGCTGCGCCTGCTCAACCGCACCACCCGGCGGGTCAGCGTCACCGCCGACGGCGCGGCCTATTACCCGCGCATCGCCCGCCTGCTGGCCGAACTGGACGAGGTCGAAGGCGGGCTGGGCGACGCGGCTACCCAGCCGCGCGGGCGCCTGCGCGTGGATGTGCCTGGGCCCTACGCACGGCTGCGGCTGGTACCGGCGCTGCCGGAGTTCCAGGCGCGCTACCCGGAGATCCAGCTGGATATCGGCGTCAGTGACCGCGAAGTCGATG
This sequence comes from Stenotrophomonas sp. YJH_SMC_43, assembly GCF_059372535.1. Classification (NCBI taxonomy): domain Bacteria; kingdom Pseudomonadati; phylum Pseudomonadota; class Gammaproteobacteria; order Lysobacterales; family Lysobacteraceae; genus Stenotrophomonas; species Stenotrophomonas sp. YJH_SMC_43. The sequence continues at coordinate 1,005,898 of NZ_JCAFVQ010000003.1, read as the reverse complement.
TCATTGCCGACAACGTCGACTGCGTGATCCGTGGTGGCACGCCGGCCGACCCGGCGCTGGTGGCGCGGCCGTTGGCTGCACTGCCGATCGGCTTCCATGCCAGCCCGGGCTATGTGCAGCGTTTCGGTATGCCGGCCGACCCGCGCGCGCTGGAGGGGCCGGACCACCACATGGTCGGTTTCCTCAGCCCGCGCAGTGGCCGTGCCCGCGTGTTCACTGCACAGCGCGGCGATGAGCGCATCGAGGTGCAGGGCCGCTACACGGTCGGCTTCGACGACGGCAACGCCTATCTGGCGGCGGCGCTGGCAGGTCTCGGCGTGGTCGCGCTGCCCAGCTACATGGCCGAATCGCATGTCGCACGTGGCGAACTGCTGCCGGTACTGGAGGACTGGCAGCTGCCGCCGATGCCGATGCATGTGATGTTCCCGCCCAATCGGCACATGAGCCAGCGGCTGCGGGTGTTCATCGATTGGGTGGTGGAAGCGTCGGGTTGATCGCGCGCGCCTGTAGAGCCGAGCCCACGCTCGGCTGCGTCTGGCACCAGCGCCCAAGGCCCGCGCTTAGCGCGTGAGCCGAGCACGGGCTCGGCTCTCCAGTGGGACCTTCCTGCTGCAGACATGCGAAAATCATCGCGGCACGCAACAGGAACCATCGCCACGCATGAATCGCATCGTCGCACTGGACACCGAAACCACCGGCATCTCCCACCGCCTGGGTCATCGCGTGATCGAGATCGGTGCCGTCGAACTGATCGAAGGCCAGCTCACCGGGCGCCAGTTCCACACCTACCTGCAACCGCAGCGCAGGGTCGATTGGGGCGCGCAGCGCGTGCACGGCATCAGCGATGCAATGCTGGTGGGAAAGCCGCTGTTCTCCAGCAAGGCCGCCGAACTGCTGGACTTCCTGCGCGGCAGCGAGATGGTCGCGCACAACGCCACCTTCGATGTGGGTTTCCTCGACAACGAGCTGCGCCTGGCCGGCATTCCCGCCACGCTGGCCCAGCACTGCCGCATCACCTGCAGCCTGAAGCTGGCGCGCGGGCGCTGGCCCGGGCAGGGAAACAAGCTGGACGATGTGCTGCAGCGCCTGCGCATTCCCGGCAATCGCGGCCTGCACGGCGCGCTGAAGGATGCCCATCTGCTGGCCCAGGTGATCCCGCATCTGCGTTGATGGCCGCGCGGGGTTACGCCGGCTGCAGCCAGCGCTCGATCATCGCCACGCCCGTGGCCACGCCATCCTCGCTCGCCATTGCTACGCCCAGTGCAACCGCACGCGCACGCGTCGCGCCGTCCTCGGCGAACCTGATGGCCGCCGCCAGGACTCCCGCATCCAACCGCTTGGGTGACAACGGCGCAGTCGCCACCCCCAGCGTCTGCAGGCGCCGCGCCCAGAAGAACTGATCGGCGGCGAACGGCATCACCAGCGAGGGAATGCCGGCGCGGCAGGCCGAATGCGTGGTGCCGCTGCCGCCATGGTGGATGGCCAGCGCGCAGCGTGGCAACAGTGCTTCATGCGGGGTCGGGCCGACCACGAACACGTTCGCTGGCAAAGCACCCGACGGTAGTCCGGCCCAGCCCGGAAACAGCAGCACGCGGCGTGGCGCCAACGCCTGCAGCAGGGCCGACAGCACGCGCTCGCGGTCGAAGCCGGTCATGCTGCCGAAGCCGAGATAGACCGGCTCGGGCCCGGCATCGAGGAAGGCCTGCAGGTCGGCGGGCGGCGACCAAGGTTGTTCCGGCATCCGCCATTGCCCGCACACCACATGATCGGTCGGCCAGTCGGCAGGCGGCGGCAGCAGCTGCGGGGAAATGCCGTACAGCATCGGCAGGCCGGTCCACAGCGTGCGGCGCGGCGGTTGCCCCAGTGCGGCGCGCGCGGCGTTGATCGGCCCGCGGAAGGTGCGCCACACCGCCTGGTTGACCAGCCCGTAACTGGCCCGGCGCAGGACGCCCGGCAGCGGCATCGGCGGCAGAAAGGGCGATGCGAAGTCGCGCGTCGGCGTCAGCGGAATCATGCCGGTGCCGATGCCCGGCAGGCCGTGCCGCTCAGCCACGCTGAGGCCGACAAGCGCGGCCAGGCCGCCGGTCAGCACGGCATCGCAGCCGGCGGCGGCCGCATCGGCCTGCGTCATCCAGGTCGGCACATGGCGACCGGCCATCCGCGCCAGGCCGCGCGACGCGGCGGCCAGGTTGTTGCCGCGTGCCACAAGGGCCACCACTTCGTCGTGGATGTCGCCTTCCAGCGCCGCGTGCGGCACCCCCAGCGCGCGCGCGCTGCCCAACGTTCCCTGTTCGGCCAGCAGCAGCACCTCGTGGCCGGCCTGGCGCAGCCCATGGCACAGCATCACCAGCGGCCGGGTGTCGCCTTCGGTTCCATAGGTCAGGGCCAGCAGTCGCATCGGGGGGCGGCGCCACGGAAGGGGCCGTCAGTATGGCCAGCCCTGCCATGAACGAGGCGTGCCACGTTCAGTCGCCTCGCCTGTGGGTAACTTGCGCAAGTGCTTGAACCCGTGCATAATGCGCGGCTCGCTGTGTCCGGTTTTCTACCGGGCGGCGCCCCCGGGAGCACGTCCCCGGCCGCCCAACGCCAGCGTAACCCTTTGATTCTCTTGACGTGTGGTGGGCAACCATCGAGGCCGCCGTCTCCCGGGCTACGGGCTGACAACTACTACTATCGAGGTGCGCAATGTCCCGCGTATGCCAGGTTTCCGGCAAGCGAGTGCAGACGGGTAACAACGTCTCGCACGCCAACAACAAGACCCGTCGTCGTTTCCTGCCGAATCTGCACGAGCGCCGTTTCTGGGTGGCCAGCGAGAACCGCTGGGTCAAGCTTCGTGTTTCCGCGCATGCACTGCGCACCATCGACAAGAACGGCATTGATTCCGTTCTGGCTGAGCTGCGTGCGCGCGGCGAAAAGGTCTGAGGAGTAAAGCATCATGGCAGGCAAGCGCGATAAGGTCCGTATGATTTCCTCGGCCGGTACCGGCCACTTCTACACGACCGACAAGAACAAGAAGAACACCCCGGGGAAGATGGAATTCCTGAAGTACGATCCGGTCGTGCGCAAGCACGTCCTGTACAAGGAAGGCAAGATCAAGTAATCCGCAAGGATTGCTGATCCCCGCGAAGAAACCCGCCCTTGTGGCGGGTTTTTTCATGCCCGGTATCCACGCCCGGTGTTCCCATGGTGGGTGCCGACCGTTGGTAGGCACGCTGTTCCCATACCCGGCGGCCGCCAACCTTGGCCGGCGCACTGTCCCCGCGCCTGGTAGGTGTCGACCTTGGTCAACACGCTGGTTCAAAGCAGTCGAGCGCGGCTCGACTCTACACACCCTGCTGGGCAGAATGGCCCATCACCTCCCGACGGGCGACGCGATGCTGTTCGAGTGGTTGCTGGGTTCGTATCTGCTGCTGATCGACTGGCTGATCCGGCTGGTTGCGCTGTGCTGGATTCCCACCCGCACCACGCCGGGTGCGGCGCGCAGCTGGCTGCTGCTGGTCGGCTTCGTGCCGCTGCTGGGCCTGCCGCTGTATCTGCTGTTTGGCCACCCGTGGCTGTCACGCGAACGCATCCGCCGCCAGGCCGAGGCCTCGCAGGTCATCCGCGAGGAACAGGCGCTGCAGCACCGCCTGCGCTGGACCCCGCAGCCGGATACCGCAAGCGCCGAGATCGTGCCGCTGGTGCAGCGCCAGGGCGATTTCATGCCGGTGCACGGCAACGCCGTCGATCTGCTGACCGACTACGACGAATCGCTGCACACGCTGATCGCCGACATCGATCAGGCCGAAGACCGGGTGCACCTGCTGTACTACCTGATGTTCGACGACGCGGTGGGCGAGGCTATCGTCGAGGCCCTGCAGCGTGCGGCTGCACGGGGCGTGCAGTGTCGCGTGCTGCTCGACGCGGTGGGCGCCAAGCGCGGCCTGCGTGCCTATCGCAAGCGCCTGCAGGCGCGCGACATCGAAGTGCGTGCGATGCTGCCCGGTGGCCTGCGCTGGCGCCGCAGCGGCCGCATGGACCTGCGCAACCACCGCAAGATCGCGGTGATCGACAACGAAGTGGCCTATGTCGGTTCGCAGAACCTGGCCGGCCCGCAGTTCGTGCCTGGCCACCCGAACCGCGAGCTGGTGGCGCGCGTGCGCGGCCCGGCGGTGGCGCATCTGGAAGCGGTGTTCGCCAGCGACTGGTACATGGAAACCGGCCAGCGCCTGGATGTGATCACCGATGTTCCCGAATGCGGCGACGACATCGCCACCCAGCTGCTGCCCAGCGGCCCGGCCTACCCGTACAGCAACGCACGCGATGCGGTTGCGGCGCTGATTCATCTGGCGCGGCGCCGGCTGGTGATGGTGACCCCGTACTTCGTGCCCGACGAGGCCACATTGAGCGCGCTGCGTATCGCCGCATTGTCCGGCGTGCAGGTGCAGCTGATCCTCTCGGCCAGCAACAACCAGCGGCTGACCTCGTGGGCGCAGGAGGCCTACTACGACGAGCTGCTGCGCTGTGGCGTGCGCATCGCCCTGTACGAACCGCAGTTCCTGCACGCCAAGCACATGAGCGTGGACGAGGACATCGCCGTGCTCGGCTCGATCAACATGGATATCCGTTCGTTCGCGCTGAATGCCGAAATCGGCCTGATCTGCTACGACCATGCGCTGGTGAAGCAGCTGTGCGGGATCGAGGATGGCTACCTGCGTGAATCGCGGCAGCTGGATCTGCAGCAATGGCGCAAGCGTCCTGCCTGGCGGCGCAGCCGCGAGGGCATCGCACGCTTGGCCGATGCGTTGATGTGAGGCGGCGGTAACCGCCCGCTTCGGCAATCCGGCCTGTCATCGCCGATGGCCTACAATCGGTGCATGACTGATTCACCGCGTAATGGCGAACTGGACCTGGCGATCATCGGTGGTGGTGCGGCGGGGGTGCTGGTGGCGATCCAGGTACTGCGCCAGGCCCACGCGCCGCTGGCGCTGGCCATCTTCGAACCCGCCTCGCAGCTGGCCCAGGGCATCGCCTATGCCACGCCGTGGCCGGAGCATCTGCTGAACGTGCCGGCGGCCAAGATGAGCGCGTTTGCCGACCATCCCGGCGATTTCCTCGATTACCTGATGGCCGCCAACGCCTACCCGGGCGAGGCGCGCGAGGTGCTGGGCGAGCGCTACGTGTGCCGCCACTTCTTTGCCGCCTACCTGCAGCAGCGCCTGCAGGACACCGTGGCCGCCAGCCCGGCGCAGCTGCAGGTGATCGCGCAACCGGTGCTGGGCCTGCAACCGGATGACCACGGCTACCAGCTGGCACTCGGCGATGGCGGCACGCTGCACGCCGCGCAGGCGGTGCTCGCCACCGGCAACAGCATGCGGCCGCTGCCGGTGGCCGGTGCCGAGGCACTGCCCGCCGACGACGTGATCGAGGCCTGGGACTACGACGGTGTGCGTACCTTGGCCGGCGAACAGGCCGTGGCCATTGTCGGCTCCGGCTTGAGCATGGCCGACACCGTGCTGGCGCTGGTCGCCGCCGGTCACACCGGGCCGCTGCATGTGATCTCGCGTCATGGCCTGCTGCCGCTGCCACACGCGCACGGCGGCCTGCCCAGCTTCGATCCGGCGATGCTGCTGCCGATGAACCTGCGCCAGCGCCTGCGCGCGCTACGTGGGTTCGCGCGTCAGGCGCAGGCCGACGGCTTGCCATGGCAGAGCGTGATGGACCGTATCCGTCCGCACGGGCAGGCGCTGTGGTGCAGCCTCGATGAGGCCGACCAGCGTCGTTTCCTGCGCCATGTGGTGCGCTACTGGGACGTGCATCGCCACCGCATCGCCGAAGAGGTGGACGCGCAGCTGCAGGCCCTGCAGGACAGCGGCCAACTGCGTATCCACCGGTCCCGCCTGCAGCGCGTCTGGCGCGACGGCGATGCGCTGCAGTTGTCGGGCCGCGATGCCTCCGGCAATGAACAGCAGTGGACGATCAGCGGTGTGATCAACGCCACCGGCGTCGAAACCCGCGCCAGTGCGCTGCGCAATCCGTTGCTGCAGCAGCTGCAGGCCGATGGGCTGGCCCGCCCCGGCCCGCATGGGCTGGGCCTGGACAGCACGGTGCCGGGCGGCCGCCTGCGCGCCGCCGGTGGCCAGCCGCAGGCGCGGCTGGGCGTGCTCGGCAGCCTGCGCATCGGCAGCCTGTGGGAAAGCCTGGCGGTGCCTGAACTGCGTCAGCAGGCGCAGGCGCTCGCCACCGAAGTGATCGCAGGAGCCGCGACGGCGATGCCGTAAAATGGGGGCATGGATGTCTCCCACCTGCTTGATGGCCTGAACCCGGCCCAGCGCGAAGCCGTCTCCGCTCCCCCCGGCCACCACCTGGTGCTGGCCGGTGCCGGTTCCGGCAAGACCCGCGTACTCACCCACCGCATCGCCTGGCTGCATGAAGTCAATGGCGTGCCGACCCACGGCATTTTCGCGGTGACTTTCACCAACAAGGCGGCCGGCGAGATGCGCCACCGCATCGACGCCCAGCTGCCCCATGGCAGCCGCGGCATGTGGATCGGCACCTTCCACGGCCTGGCCAACCGCCTGCTGCGCCTGCACTGGCAGGACGCGAAGCTGCCCGAAGGCTTCCAGGTGATGGATTCGGACGACCAGCTGCGGCTGGTCAAGCGCGTGGTGCAGGCGCTGGAACTGGACGACGGCAAGTACCCGGCCAAGCAGATCGCGTGGTGGATCAACGCACAGAAGGACGAGGGCCGTCGCCCGCAGCACATCCAGCCCGAGCCGCACGATGCGTGGCTGGAAACCATGCGCCAGGCCTACATCGAGTACCAGGCGCGCTGCGACCGCGCCGGCCTGGTCGACTTCGCCGAGCTGCTGCTGCGCGCGCACGAACTGCTGCGCGACAACCCGGCGCTGCTGTCGCATTACCGCGCCCGCTTCCGCGAGATCCTGGTGGACGAGTTCCAGGACACCAACGCCATCCAGTACGCCTTCGTGCGCGTGCTGGCCGGCGATTCCGGCCACGTGTTCGTGGTCGGCGACGATGACCAGGCCATCTATGGCTGGCGCGGTGCCAAGGTCGAGAACGTGCAGGGCTTCCTGCGCGACTTCCCGGGTGCGCAGACCATCCGCCTGGAGCAGAACTACCGCTCCACCGCCAACATCCTCGGTGCCGCCAACGCGGTGATCGCGCACAATCCCGACCGCATCGGCAAGCAGCTGTGGACCGACAGCGGTGACGGCGAGCCGATCGATCTGTACGCGGCGTACAACGAGATGGACGAGGCGCGCTACATCGTTGAGCGTGCCCGCCAATGGGTGCGCGACGGTGGCAGTTACACCGAAGTGGCCGTGCTCTACCGCAGCAACGCGCAGTCGCGCGCGCTGGAAGAAGCGCTGCTGAGCGAACAGGTGCCGTACCGGGTGTATGGCGGCATGCGCTTCTTCGAGCGTGCCGAAATCAAGGATGCGCTGGCTTACCTGCGCCTGCTGTCCAACCGCAACGATGACGCCGCCTTCGAGCGCGCGGTCAACACGCCCACCCGGGGCATCGGCGACCGCACGCTCGACGAAGTGCGCCGCGAGGCGCGCTCACAGGGCATCTCGTTGTGGGAAGCGACCATGCTGGTCACCCAGGGCAACGCGCTGGCCGCACGCGCGCGCAATGCGCTGGCCGGCTTCCTGGGGCTGGTCAACGAGCTGCAGGCCCAGACCGTGCACATGACCCTGGCCGAGCGCGTGGAACACGTGCTGGCCCGCTCGCAGCTGCGCGAGCACTGGAGCAAGGAAAGCCGCAATTCGCTGGATTCGGAATCGCGTACCGACAACCTCGACGAACTGGTCTCGGTGGCGTCGCGCTTCGTGCGCCGCGCCGACGACGTCGAGGAAGTGGGCGAGGACATGGACGAGCTGGTCGCGTTCCTGGCCTATGCCGCGCTGGAGGCCGGTGAAGGCCAGGCGCAGGCCGGCGAGGACGGTGTGCAGTTGATGACCCTGCATTCGGCCAAGGGCCTGGAATTCCCGCTGGTGTTCCTGGCGGGCATGGAAGACGGCCTGTTCCCCAGCGCACGTTCGCTGGAAGAAAGCGGGCGGCTGGAGGAAGAGCGCCGCCTGGCCTACGTCGGCATCACCCGCGCGCGCCAGAAGCTGGTGCTGAGCTATGCCGAATCGCGTCGCATCCACGGCCAGGACAACTACAGCCTGCCCTCGCGCTTCCTGCGCGAGATTCCGCGCGAGCTGCTGCACGAAGTGCGCCCGAAGGTGCAGGTCTCGCGGCCGGCCTCGATGGGCGCCAGCCGGGTGATGGGCCATGCCTCGATCGAAGCACCGCCGATCAAGCTCGGCGCGCTGGTCACCCATCCCAAGTTCGGCGAAGGCATGGTGACCGACTACGAAGGCAGCGGCGCCCACGCCCGCGTGCAGGTCGAGTTCGCCGACGCCGGCAGCAAGTGGCTGGTGATGGCCTACGCCAACCTGACGGTGATCTGATCACCGTCGGGGGGGCAGGAATTCCTGTAGAGCCGAGCCCATGCTCGGCTGCTTTTGGCGGAGAAAACCAGCCGAGCATCGCTCGGCTCTACCAAGGTGAGTACGCATGACCCGCAACGTGCTCTTCCTCTGCAGCCAGAACCGCCTGCGCAGCCCGACGGCCGAGCAGGTATTCGCCGATTGGCCGGGCATCGAGACCGCCTCGGCCGGGCTGCTGGCCGACGCCGAGGAAGTGCTCAGCCCCGAGCTGCTGCAGTGGGCCGACCTGGTGTTCGTGATGGAACGCGCCCACCGCAACCGGCTGTCCAGCCGCTACAAGGCGTGGTTGAACGGCAAGCGAGTGATCTGCCTGGATATCCCTGATGACTACGAGTACATGGACCCGGTGCTGGTGGAGTTGCTGAAGCGCAAGGTGACGCCGTTCCTGCGTTGACAGGCTGTTGTAGAGCCGAGCCCATGCTCGGCTGCTTCTGGCGCGAAAAGCAGCCGAGCATGGGCCTGGCTCTACAATAGGCTCCACATCTTCCAGGAACGCCCCCATGACCGAACCTACGCTGCACGTCACCGTGAAGTTGAACGCCCGGCTGCAGCCGGAGCATCGCCACGAGCTGTTCGAAGATCCGCTCGACGCGCTGCTGCAGGCGGCCCAGGTGGGCGAGCTCACCGGCGGCGGCACCGCGATGTCGGATCTGGGTGAGGTCGAATACGGCGACATCGAAGTGGCGCTGGTCGATGCGAGTGGCGTGCCGAAGCTGATCGACCTGCTGGAGCAGTTGGGTGCACCGAAGGGCTCGAAGATCCACGGCGCGGGCGAGGCCGACCGCAGCTTCGGCGTGACCGAGGGCCTGGGCATCTATCTGGATGGCCTGAATCTGCCGGACGAAGTCTACGAACAGTGCGATTCCAACCACGTATTCGAACAACTGTCGGAGAACATCGACGGCCTGGGCGAGATCTGCAGCTGGTGGCAGGGCCCGACCGAAACCGCGCTGTACATGTATGGCGAATCGTTCGAGGCGATGCGTGATGCGATTGCCGAATTCGTGGCCAGCTATCCGCTGTGCCAGAACGCACGCGTGGTGCAGATCGCCTGAGGGTGGGCCTGATGTAGAGCCGAGCCCATGCTCGGCTGCTTCGTCCGCAGCCGAGCATGGGCTCGGCTCTACAGGAGCAGGTTATCGGCCGGCTGACTGCCGGGCGTTGTCGCGCTGGGCAAGATCCTTGCCCAGGTAATAGCCGCCGCAGAACAGCACGAAGGCGGCGCTGAGGCTCCACAGGATGATCCTGAGGGTGCTTTGTGATGTCGGCTTGCTGTCCTGCATGCGGGTTCTCCCAGGGCGGCCCGATACCGCTTGGTCAGCATGCGCCGCGGTCAGTGGGTACGCAAGCCGGCGGTGCGCACACGCCGCTGCGCGGCGCCGGATTGATCCTGCTCAAGGCGCAGCCTGCACATCCGGTGTGTAATGGTGTCGTTCCCATCTGGCAGATCGCCACGGAGCCCCACCATGTACAAGCGCATCCTGATTGCCACCGACGGGTCCGAGCTGGCCGACAAGGGCCTGGCCAAGGGCCTGGAGCTGGCCAAGGACCTCAATGCCGAGGTCGATATCGTGACTGTGTCCGAGCCGTGGGCCGTCGGCATGTACGACGCCATGGGCTGGAGCGTGGGCTACATGAACAGCCCGGAGTACAAGGCCGACCGCGAGGAAGGCGCGCAGAAAGTGCTGCAGCCGGCGCTGGCCAAGGCCGCCGAGCAGGGCATTACCGCCAACCCGGTGCATGTGCTGGACCGTTACGCGGCCGACGGCATCATCGAGACGGCGGCCGAGCGCAACAGCGACCTGATCGTGATGACCTCGCACGGCCGCCGGGGCGTGACCCGCGTGCTGCTGGGCAGCCAGACCGCTGAGGTGCTGGCACGCAGCACGTTGCCGGTGCTGGTCATCCGCTGATTCAAGCGTTCCCGGGGAGGGGACCCGACGCCGGCCGCAGGATGCGCGCCGGCGTTGTTTTTTGTGGGGGCCGGGGGTGAATCCACGCATGGCGTGGATCTACTGGATCGCAGGGATCCGACCCCGGTCAGATCACCAGCTGTACAGCTTCCAGTACACCGGCGACACGCCATCCTTGTCGTTGTCGAAACGGCCGTCGCCGTTCTTGTCGTACATGTAGAACGGGGCACCGCGCGACGGGGTCACCTTGACCATGCGCAGCTGGCCGGACACGCGGTATTCCTCGATGACATCGCCGTTGTCCATGGTGCGCTTGGATACATCCGCGCCCTTGACGTCCACCGGGGGAGCGCCCGCACCACCCATGCTGGCGCAGCCAGCGAGCAGGAGCAGGGAAGCCAGCATCAGGGTCTTCATCGGCGGGGGCCTTTGCCTGGAAAGAGCCTTGATTATGCCCCATCGCCGGGCGCCTGCCGTGTCGCCGCGATGCAGGCACGGGCGCGTAGAATCGACCCATGAGCAGATTAGTCCTGATCGACGGGTCCAGTTACCTGTACCGCGCGTTCCACGCGCTGCCGCCCCTGTCCAATGCACAGGGTGAACCCACCGGCGCGCTGTTCGGCGTGGTCAACATGCTGCGCTCGACGCTGAAGGAACGCCCGGCCTACGTGGCGTTCGTGGTCGATGCGCCCGGCAAGACCTTCCGCGATGACCTCTACGACCAGTACAAGGCCAACCGCCCGCCGATGCCCGATGAGCTGCGCAGCCAGGTCGAGCCGATGTGCCGCATCGTCGAAGCGCTGGGCATCAGCATCCTGCGCATTCCCGGCGTGGAAGCCGACGATGTGATCGGCACGCTGGCCCTGCAGGGCGTGGCGCAGGACCTGAAGGTGACCATCTCCACCGGCGACAAGGACTTTGCCCAGCTGGTGCGCCCGGGCATCGAGCTGGTCAACACCATGACCGGCAGCCGCATGGATTCGGACGCGGCGGTGATGGAGAAGTTCGGCGTGCGCGCCGACCAGATCATCGACCTACTGGCGCTGATGGGCGATACCGTCGACAACGTGCCGGGCGTAGAGAAGTGCGGGCCGAAGACCGCCGCCAAGTGGCTGGCCGAGTATCAGCACCTGGATGGGGTGATGGCGGCCGCGCCGACCATGAAGGGCAAGATCGGCGAGAACCTGCGGGCGGCGCTGGAGCGGCTGCCGCTGAACCGCGAGCTGGTGACCATCCGCACCGACGTGGAGCTGGACGCCAGCCCGACCATGCTGGCCCTGCGCGAGCAGGACGTGCCGGAGTTGACCGAGCTGTATGCGCGCTACGGCTTCACCCAGGCGCTGAAGGAGCTGGGTGCACCGCTGCCGGCGCCGACGGCCGCCAGCGAAGCAACGCCAAGCCTGCGCGGTACGGCAGCAGGCTTTGCCCGCGGCAGCGCCGAGGCACCGGCAGCGGGCACGCTGGATCCGGCGCTGGCCGCGCCAGGTGAATACGAGACCGTGCTGACCGCCGAGCAGCTGCAGGCCTGGGTCGAGCGCCTGCAGCAGGCGGACCTGATCAGCTTCGATACCGAAACCGATGCGCTGGACGCGATGCGTGCGCGCCTGGTCGGCGTCAGTCTGGCGGTCGAGCCGGGCAAGGCCGCCTACATTCCGGTCGGCCACGATTACCCGGGTGCGCCGGCCCAGCTGCCGATGCAGCAGGTGCTGGATGCGCTGCGCCCGATGCTGCAGGACCCGGCGAAGAAGAAGCTGGGCCAGCACGGCAAGTACGACCTGCACGTGCTGCGCCGTCACGGCGTGGACGTGCAGGGCTACCACGACGACACCATGCTCGAGAGCTTCGTGCTCAACTCCACCGCCACCCGCCACGACATGGATTCGCTGGCCCTGCGTTACCTGGGCTACAGCACCATCAAGTTCGAGGACGTAGCCGGCAAGGGCGCCAAGCAGATTCCGTTCTCGCAGGTGGGCATCGACGAAGCCAGCCGCTATGCGGCCGAGGACGCCGACATCACCTTGCGCCTGCACCGCGCGCTGCAGCCGCAGCTGCTGGCCGAACCGGCACTGGACAGCGTGTACCGCGACATCGAGATGCCGCTGGTGCCGGTGCTGACCAGCATCGAAGCCAACGGCGTGCGGGTCGACACCGACGAACTGCGCCGGCAGAGCCAGGACCTGTCCTCGCGCATGCTGGCGGCGCAGCAGAAGGCCACCGAACTGGCTGGGCGCAGCTTCAACCTGGATTCGCCCAAGCAGCTGCAGGCGGTGCTGTTCGACGAGCTGAAGCTGCCGGCGGTGGTGAAGACCCCGAAGGGCCAGCCCAGCACCAATGAAGAGGCACTGGAGGCGATTGCCGACCAGCACGAGCTGCCGCGCGTGATCCTGGAGTACCGCGGGCTGGCCAAGCTGCGCAGCACCTACACCGACAAGCTGCCGGAGATGGTCAACCCGGACACCGGCCGCGTGCATACCAGCTACCACCAGTCCGGCGCCGCCACCGGCCGCCTGTCCTCGTCGGACCCCAACCTGCAGAACATCCCGATCCGCACCGAAGATGGCCGCCGCATCCGCCGCGCGTTCATCGCCCCGGAGGGCTTCCAGCTGCTGGCCGCCGACTACTCGCAGATCGAGCTGCGGATCATGGCCCACCTGTCCGAGGACCCGGGCCTGGTGCGTGCCTTCGAGCAGGGCGCCGACGTGCACCGTGCCACCGCCGCCGAGGTGTTCGGGCGTACGCTGGAAGAGGTGACCCCGAACGAGCGCCGCGCTGCCAAGGCGATCAACTTCGGCTTGATGTACGGCATGAGCGCCTTCGGCCTGGCCCGCAACCTGGGCATCGACCGCGGCCAGGCGCAGGACTACGTGGCGCTGTACTTCAGCCGCTACCCGGGCGTGCGCGACTTCATGGAGCGGATGCGCCAGCAGGCCCGCGACCAGGGCTATGTAGAGACCCTGTTCGGCCGCCGCCTGTACCTGAACGACATTCATGCACGTAACCAGGGCCTGCGCGCCGGCGCCGAGCGTGCTGCGATCAACGCGCCGATGCAGGGCACCGCCGCCGACATCATCAAGCGCGCGATGGTGGACGTGGACCAGTGGCTGCGCGACAGCGGCGCACCGGCACGGATGATCCTGCAGGTGCATGATGAACTGGTGTTCGAAACCGAAAGCAGTTTCGTTGAAGACTTGCGTTTGCAGGTGGTGGAGCGCATGTCGCAAGCGGCCAAACTGCGCGTGCCGCTGGTGGTCGATACCGGCATCGGCAAGAACTGGGACGAAGCACACTGAGGGTGTTTCAGGCCGAAAACGACGTGAATTCGTTCATTCGTCAGAGGTTTCTGACTCGATCATGAATGTTGCCCTGATCGAGGTTCATTAAATTGGGCCCCTTCACGAACCGTTAGTGTTCGGAGTGCTTCTATAACTCTCGACAGGCGCAACGCCTGTTGTGGATCTCTCCCATCCCCTGGAGCAGATCTCGGAACGGGGACTCCTCCCCAAGTGCCCGTTCCCCGGCCCCGTTGACCTCCCCCTGGTCAGCGGGGCTTTTTATTTGCGCCGTTGCCAGACGCCATGGCCTGCGCCACGCTGGGCCACCGCTCCGCAGGGGAAGACCATGCCCGACCTGTTCGCACTGGCAATGCCGTGGTGGGAGTTCATCCTGCGCGCGGTGGTGGTCTATGTCGTGGTGCTGGGCATGGTCCGGCTCAGCGGCAAGCGCCCGCTGGGGCAGATCACCCCGTTCGACGTGCTGCTGGTGGTGCTGCTGGGCAATGCGGTGCAGAACGCGCTGCTGGGCACCGATACCTCGCTGGGCGGTGGCCTGCTGCTGGCCGCAACCCTGATCCTGCTCAACTATGGGGTAGGCTGGGTGAGTACCCGCAGCCGGCGGATCGAGCGCCTGGTTGAAGGAGAACCCGTGGTGATCGCGCGTGATGGGCGCCTGTTCGACGCCGTTCTGCGTCGCGAGCAGGTCACGCGTGCGGATTTCGAGGCCGCTATGCGCCAGCAGGGCGGCCTGGGCGTGGAGGATGTCGAGCTGGCCCTGCTGGAGATCAACGGGCACATCACCATCATTCCGAGGAAGAGCACCTGACCTTGTAGAGCCGGGCCCATGCTCGGCTGCCTTGCGTCCGGAGCCGAGCATGGGCTCGGCTCTACAGGTGCATGAGCCTCAGGGCGCGGCTTCGGCCTTAAGCGCCGGCCAGTTGCGGGTGGCGTCCACATCACAGGCCACGTGCGTGCCTTTGCCATCCTTCGCGCAGATCGCAGCCATGGCTTGCGGGATCTTCGGGTCTGCGGTGTGCGAATACACCGCTGCCAATGCCAGGCACCCTTCGCGCACGCCCGCGCCGCACAGCGTCTCGAAGTAGGGCAGCGACGCGGCCCATTTTTCGGACTCGAACAGCGCTTCGCCGGCCACCTTGCAGCCGAGCAGCTTGCCATCGGTGCAGCAGGCCTTTGCGCCGTCCTTGCGTGCCAGGGTCGGGCAATCCAGCGGCAGCGGAATTTCCACGAAGGCCACAGGCGGCTTGCAGCTGGCGCTGCCTGTGGTCGGCTTGCGCTCGTAATAGGCAAAACGGTCGCCGCTATCGATGCTGGCCAGGTTGCCGTTCTGCAGCAGCTGCAGAACGAAGTCGCTGCCGACATCGCGACGGATGAAGATACGGCCGTCCTGCAGGCGCGCGCGCATGCGCTGGTCGCGACCCTCGGCCTCAACCAGGCCGCCATCAAGGAAGCGCAGCTGCGAGAGCACGCCGTATTCGGCTTCAAAGCTGCCACAGGGCAGTGCGGTGGCCGGCACCGGGGCCAGTGCAGCGGCCGGTGCGGTGGCCAGGCTGGCAAGTGCCTTGGCGCGGCCGCAGGCCACGCCGTCCGCGCGCTGCGCGCACGACAGCTGCAGTGCTTCGTGGGCCTGTGAAAGGCGTCCACCACTCCACAGCACCTCGGCAACGTCGGCGCAGAAGGTCTCGCCGTGCTGCTGCCGGCACAATGCGGCCAGCTCATCGAGCTGCGCCGACGGCAACGCAGGGTCGACCGCATGCTGCAGCCCGAGCAGGGACTTGCCGATCATCTCCAGCCCGATCACCTCGGCGATCGCCCGGCAGCCCTCGGCGTTGAAGGATGCGGAATCCTCCTTGCAGATCTCCGGTTTCGGCGGCTCGGCTCGTGCAGGCGCGGGGACTGCGTCCTTGGCCCGCTGCTGGTAGGTCTCCAGCAACCGCATGCAGGCTGCGCCCACGCCCTCGGCACACCAGGCGTGCAGTTTCACGGGTGCGGCCTCCGGCAGCGCCTCCAGGCACTCGGAGGTGTTCATCACGCAACCGTCTTCGATGGGCTCCGGCATCGTCTTGCAGGCGGCGGCGTGCTCACGGGTGAACTCGCGATAGGGCGTGCTGATCGTGCGGTCGTTGTCCGAGAAGTACCAATTTTCCAGCTGGCCCGTGGACAGGTTGCCGGTACCCAGCACGTCCTCCTGGCGGGCGATGCGCAGCTCCTCTGTCGCCTGGTAGGGGCCGGACAGGAAGCCGTGGCCTTCGCTCTCGAGGGTCAGCGTGGTGTTGCCGCTGCTGTCCTTGTAGGTGCCGCAGGCCATCGACTGCGCAGCGGCCGGCAGGCTGGCCGAGGCCAATGCAAGCAACAGCAGGGAGCGCCAGCCCGCAGCGCGGGGGCGAAGGGAAACAGCAGCAGGCATGGGGTCATCCTTGAAAGAAGTGGGGCAGGGCCTGTCCGGTGCGGGGCGCACCGCAGGCGGGGAAGGCACCACGCGTCAGGCGTGGCGCCGGAAGATCAGAGCCAGTCGCGCGGCACCAGGTAGTCGGCCAGGCGCGCCTCGGCGCTGCCGGCCTCCGGGCTGAAGCCGTATTCCCAGCGCACCCGCGGCGGCAGGCTCATCAGGATGCTCTCGCTGCGGCCACCGCTCTGCAGACCGAACAGCGTGCCGCGGTCATAGACCAGGTTGAATTCCACATAGCGGCCGCGACGGTACAGCTGGAACTCGCGCTCGCGTTCGCCATGCGCGGTGTCCTTGCGCTGCTGCACGATCGGCAGGTAGGCCTGAAGGAAGCCATCGCCGACCGCACGCAGGTAATCGAAATCGCGCTCGAAGTCGCCGTGCAGGTCGTCGAAGAACAGGCCGCCAACGCCACGCGTTTCATTGCGGTGGCGCAGGAAGAAATACTCGTCGCACCAGCGCTTGTGCGCGGCATAGCGTTCCTCGCCGAACGGCGCACACAAGTCGCGTGCGACCCGGTGCCAGTGCTGCACGTCTTCGTCGAACGGATAGAACGGCGTCAGGTCGAAGCCGCCGCCGAACCAGCTGGCCACCACTTCACCGTCGCGCTGCGCCTGGAAGAAGCGCACATTCGCGTGGGTGGTCGGCACGTAGGGGTTGAGCGGGTGGAACACCAGCGACACGCCGGTGGCGCGCCAGGAGGCGCCGGCCAGTTCCGGGCGGTTGGCCGAGGCCGACGGCGGCAGGCGGCTGCCGGCCACGTCGGAGAAGCCGATGCCGGCCTGCTCGAACACCGCACCGTCACGCAGCACGCGGGTACGCCCGCCACCGCCCTCGGCCCGCTGCCACAGGTCTTCCTGGAAGCGGGCCTGGCCATCGACGGCCTCGATCGCCGCACAGATGCGGTCCTGCAGGTCGGTGAGGTAGGCGCGCACGCGCTCGAATTCGTTCATGGCGCGTACTTTACCGCAGGGCCCGCCCGAAGCTGCGGACAGGCCCTGACCGGCTCAGCGCTTGCGGTTGGGGTTGCGCGGTACCGGAAGGTCGTCCACCGCCGCCTCGTCACCCGCCTTCTGCAGGGCACCGCCCAGCGTGATCAGCTCCCAGTTCTGGGTTTCGAGCACGTCGCAGGCCACATGCAGGCCGCTGCGGTCGGCCTTGCACAGCTGTTCCAGGATTCGACGCGCGTCCACCTCCGCACCGTTGCCTTGTGCGGTGACCAGATTCTCGCAACCCTCGCGGACACCGGCACGGCAGACCGTTGTGTAGTGCTCGACGGCCTGCAGCCAGTGCCCGGACAGCGCAAGACGGTTGCCGAGAATGTTGCAGCCCTGCAGCTTGCCCTGCGCGCAGCAGGCGTCGGCACCGTCCTCGTTGGTCAGTGCCAGCGGGCAATCCTGTGGCAGTGGCAGCACCCTGAACTGCTTCGGCGCACTGCACCGGGTCGGGCCCTCCCCGGTGGGGACGAACACCTGGAAGCGGGTCCAGTTATCCAGGCCCAGCAGCTGCCCGCCGGGCAGCGGGCGCAGCACGAAGTCGCCGTCCCGGTCGTGGTGGATGCGGATGTCGCCCGCTTCGACGCGCGCGCGAAGATGGCTGCTCCAGCCCACACCGACCAGGCCGGCATCGCCGAAATCCAGCGTGTCCATCAGGCCGCCGTCGGACCGGTAACTGCCACAGGGCAGGGCCGTTGCCGGCTGCGGTCGCAACGATGCACCCACCGCCTGCAGCGCAGGCAGGCGTTCGCAGCTGGCGGTGTCGTTGCCGGGTGTGCAGGCCGCAGCCAGGGCCTGCACCGCCTGCAAGTGGTCTCCTGCCTCCCAGGACAGTTCAGCCACGCGGGTGCAGAAGCCGCCATGGGATACCTCGCGGCACAGCTGCAACAGCTGCTGGCGCCGCTCGGCCGGAATGATCACCGGCGCGGTCGGCGCTGCCATCGTCACCACGGCTTCGGTCATGGCTGCCGTCATCGCCGCCTTGACCAGCTGCTCCTGCACTGCGGGGGCGGCCTCGAGTGCGGCGGCACACGCCGCGGTTCCCTGCTCGAAGCCACCGTCGTCACAGGCGGCGGGGAGTTTGATGCCGGACAGGGCGGCGTCCAGCGCTGCCTTTGCCAAAGCGGGATCGGCCTCGACCGTAGGTTTGGCCTCCTCGTGCCAACGATCAGCCAGTTGCAGGCACATGCCGGGCACGCCTTCCCGGCACCCTGATTCCAGCGCGGCCGGGGTGGCTTCGCGACGGTTGTCCAGGCACGCCGCCGCATCGGCCAGGCAGCTGCCTTCAGCCGGCGCGGCGGCTGCGGCGCACTGTGCAGGGGCCTGCAGGATGTAGACCGTGCCATCCACCTCGACCGTCCGGCCACGATCGCGCACCTGCAGCGCGCTGGGCAGGCCGTACTCCAGGTTCACCAGTTGCAGCTTTCCGTCGATCTGCTGGAACGCGACCGGAGAGGGCGCACTGCCGAAGTGTTTCTGCTCGCCGCGGTTTGGCGAGCTGATGCGCAGCGTACCGCTGCCTTCGTCGGCCTTGAACATGCCGCATTGCGGTGACTGTGCGGCGGCCATCGGCGCGGCCAGCAGCAGCGCCCAGGCCAGCCAGCGGCGGCGCGGTGCGGGTGAATGCATGTCGTCTCCTTGACGATCGAACGGAAAACTCCAGGCGCTACGGCGAACCACGGCCCTCGCGCGGGGGCGTGCATTGTGCCGTGCCGGGCACCGGCTGGTAACGCTGATATCCCGTCTGCGCATCCATACCAAGCAGGTCGCCATTGCCGAGCTGACGCAGCAAAAGGGCTTCGCCGTTCTGCTGCAGGTGGATCGCGCCGTCATGCAGACGGCCACGCGCGCCATCACCGAAGTCGAGCCTGTCGATCACGCCACCGTCGGCCTGATAGCGGCCGCACGGCACCCGCTGGGCCGGGACGAGGCGCAGGTCCGCGCCGAGATCGCGCAGCGGTGCGATGCGTTCGCAGGCACTGATGCGGCCTGCATCGCAGACCACCTGCAGGGCCTGCACCGCCAACGCGGGTTCCAGCGCGATCAACTGCTGTTCGGCCACTTCGACGCAGAAGCGACCACTGCGGTGCTGCAGGCACAGCTGCTGCAGACGATCGCGTGCAGCGGCCGGAAGCGGTGAATCCAGTGCGTCTTCGTCTTCCTGTTGCAGGCGTTCACCCACCCGCTGCATCGCGGTGGCCAGCGCATCACCGGTCAGCGCCTCGCAGGCCTGCGGGTCATGCTCGGGCGTGTGTTCGCGGCAGGCGGACGGGCGCTCGAAGAGGGCGGCGCCGGTGTCACCAGCGGCTGCGGCGTTGCCATCGCGCAGTTGTCGCAACAGCGCCGAGCAGCCCGCGCCAACGCCTTCGCCGCACGCGCGCTGGGCCTGGCCGGGAGAGGCCGTGGGCAGCTGCGCAATGCAGTGGCTGCCGGCGGCGCGACAGCTGCCGTCCATCGTGCTGGGCTCGACGGTGCAGGCACGGGACTGGCGCAGGGTGTAGGTCACCACCCCGTCGTCCTCGATGCGCTGGCCACCGGCACTGATCCGGATCGGCTCCGCCACGCCATCGTCGAGCATGACCAGGCGCGTCTGCGCCGCACTGCGATCAACCCACAGCGGCTGCGGCTCGCTGCCGTCATCGTGGTGGTAGCCGCTGCTGGGGGTGGTGAACACCAGCGCCATGCCGCCATCGGCGCTGCGGTATTCGCCACACTGCAACGCGTCGGCGCCGGCTGGCAGCGCGGCGAACAGCAGCAGTGCGGGGAGAAGAGCCTGCAAGCGCATGCGACGGTCCTTGTCGTGCGGAAAAGGGGGACTCAGTGGAAACGTGAGCGGATGTCCGGCCGCAGCAGGCGCCAGGCCAGCCAGCCCTGCAGGCCGAGGAACACAAATGACATGGCCACCACGGTCAGCGTGATCAACCAGCGTTTCAGATGGAGTTCCTGCTGCAGGAGGGCGTCGTCGGAGAGAAACGGGATGACGTCACGCATGAACACGTCCAACCAGCCGGCGATCGCAAAGTTGGTCAATGCGCTCAGCAGCAGGATCACCACAAAGCTCCACAGGCCCCAGCTGCGCTCGCGCAGCAGGCCCCAGCTGGCCAGGGTCGAGGCCAGGCACAGCAGCGCGACGATCAACGACGCGGCCACCGGATGCGCCAAAAGCCAGATCAGGCTGTGCAGGTGCTGGTCTTGCACTTCCCTCTCAACCAGATGCCAGATCGGAAGGTTGTGCAGCGGCCACAGCAGCAGTCCCTGCATCACGAAGTAGACCGTGAGCAGCAGTGACAGCCAGAACGAGGCCTGTGCGATCGGGCGCACCCAGGCGTGATAGGCCGGCTGGACCAGCGAAGGAATCGGCGGGATCGACATTGACATCCGGTGTCCTTGCAATCGGTGCCCGCGCGGTCAGCGGGCCGTCACCCGGGTGGCGACCGCCGGCAGGATATGGTGTTCGCTCAAGGGTGCCAAGGGCAGGCCATGCGGTGGTTGCAGCGGCACCCAGGCCAGTTCGGCGATCTCGGCGCGCGCCTGTGGCGTGCCGTGCACCTGCACCCACCAGGCCTGTGCCTGTACGCGGTGGCCAGGCTCATTCACCGCCCAGTCCTCGAACGTGCCCAGCGCAGCCGCTGAAGCCGTACGCAACTGCACGCCCAGCTCCTCGTCCAGCTCGCGGGCCAGCGCCTGCAGAGGCGCCTCGCCGGGTTCGGGCTTGCCGCCCGGCTGGATGAAGCGGCTGGCGCCCTGCTTGCGCACCACCAGCGCCTGGCCGCGGTCATCCAGGATGACCGCGGCCACGATGTGGATCGTGGCCGCGGCGTTGCTCACTTCAGGTTCTGCTCGAACAGCTTGAGGATGCGCTTGTACTGGTCCAGCCAGGAATCGGCACGGGTGTAGCCGTGGCGTTCCAGCGGGTACGGTGCGATCGACCAGTTGTCCTTGTGCAGTTCGATCAGGCGCTGGGTCAGGTTCACCGAGTCCTGGAAGAACACGTTGTCATCCATCATGCCGTGGGCGATCAGCAGGTTGTCCTGCAGGTTCTGCGCGTACTCGATCGGCGAGGACACGCGGTACGCCTCCGGATCGATGTCCGGGGTGTTGAGGATGTTGCTGGTGTAGCCGTGGTTGTACTGGTGCCAGTCCACCACCGGGCGCAGCGCGGCGCCGGCCTTGAAGGTGCCCGGCGAGCGGAACAGCGCCATGAAGGTCATGAAGCCGCCATAGGAACCACCGTAGATGCCGGCGTGGTCGCGGTCACCCTGCTGGGTGTCGACCAGCCAGTCCAGGCCGTCCTTGTAGTCTTCCAGTTCCGGGTGGCCCATGTTGCGGTAGATCGCCGTGCGCCAGTCGCGGCCGTAGCCCTCGCTGCCGCGGTAATCCATGTCCAGCACGATGTAGCCCTTCTGCACCAGCAGGTTGTGGAACATCTGCTCGCGGAAGTAGGCCGGGTAGCGCTGGTGCACGTTCTGCAGGTAGCCGGCGCCGTGCACGAACATCACGATCGGGTACTTCTTCCCCGGTTCCTTGTTTTCCGGTTCGTAGTACTTGGCCCAGACCACGCCGGCACCATGCTTGGACGGCACTGCCACCAGCTTCGGCTGGATCCACTGGCGCGCCTTGTAGTCGGCGGTGCGGGTGTCGGTCAGCACGCGTGTCTGGCCACCGGCACTGGGCAGCACGGCCAGCTGCGGCGGCAGGTAGGCGCCGGAGTAGCGCACCAGCAGCTGCTGGCCGTCCGGCGAAAGCGAGAAGTCTTCCACGCCGTTGAGGCTGGTCAGCTCGCGCACCTGGCGGCTGCCGGTGTCGACCGCGCAGACTTCGTAGTCATGTGGCGCCTGCTGGTTGCACAGGAAGTAGAAGCCCTTGCCATCGGCCGACGGCACCGGCGCCGAGGTTTCCCACTTGCCGCTGGTCAGCGCCTGCGGCTTTGCGGTACCGGCCTGGGTGTACAGGTGCGAGAAGCCCGATTCCTCCGACAGCAGCCACAGCGTGCGGCCATCGGCCATCCAGCCGAAATCGTTGAAGCCCCAGTTGATCCAGGCGTTGTCGGTCAGGCGGTGGCGGTTCTGCACGCGGCCGTCGGCAGCGTTGACGCTGATGATCCAGCGGTCCTTGTTGTCGTTGGCACGCAGCATCACCGCAGCTTGCTGGCCGTCGGCGCTCCAGCGGATGCCACCGCCCATGAAGTCGCTCATCACCTGCAGGCTGCGCTCGCCCTTCAGCGCGTCCTTGCCGGCCTTGCGGCGCAGCTCGGCCAGCGGATCGGTGCTGATGCCCGGCAGGCCAGCCAGCGAAACCTTCTCGGCCTTGCCGGTGCGCACGTCCACGTACCACAGGGTATGCGGTTCGAAGCCGTTGCGGCCGACGCGGGTGCGGGTGTCTTCGGTTTCCTCGTAGCCCGATTCGGTCACGTACAGCGGCATCTTGCCGCCACGGCCGTCATCGAAGTCCTTCGGCTTGGTCACCACGATCAGGTGGGTCAGGTCCGGCGACAGCACGCTGTCGGCGATCTCCACGTCGGCGCCCAGGTACACCGGGCCCGGCGCGCGGGTCGGGTCGGCCTGGCGCCAGCGCTGGTCCTGGTCCTTCAGTGCTTCGCGCTGGTCACGGTCGCGGCGCAGGGTTTCCAGCGTGCGCAGCTGCTGGTCGCGCAGCACGTCGGCCTTCGGTGCCGTGCGCGGATCCTTCTCGGCCTTCAGGCTGGCCACCTGCTGCACGCCGCTGGCGGCGGTCCAGTGGAACCAGTTCTGGCCGACGCGCCAGATCACGCCGTTGTCGGCGGCGAAGTTCACGTTGCCCGCGCGCTCGTTACTGCGGGTCAGCTGGGTCAGCGCGCCGCTGCGCAGGTCGCGCACGAACACGTCGCCATTGCGCACGAAGGCGCTGCGGCTGCGGCTGCGGTCGTAGACCGGCTCGGCCACGTCCAGGGTGCCGCGCTGGTCATCGGCGACCTGCGCGGCCACGCCACCGGCCAGCGGCTGGCGGAAGGTATCGCGCACCGGGCTGCCGCTACGCTTGAGCTGGTATTCCACCTGCTGGCTGTTCCACGACCACCAGGCCTTCTCGACCGGCGGACCGATCCAGTCCGGGTCGGCCATGGCCTGTTCGATGGTGATCGGCGTCGGCGCGGCATGCGCAGCCGGTGCGGCCAGCACGGCCGACAGCAGGAGGGACAGGGGCAGCACTCGGGACATGGGCGGACGGCACCAGAAGAGGAAACCGGCCAAGGGTACCAGCCGCCCCGGCCCGGGGCAGGGGCCACAGGTCATGGCAGCGGGATTGGCAAAGTGGTGCAACCGGTTGCCGTGGTCGCGCATCCATTCTCCTGAACCCGCATCATCCACCGAACAGGAGCCCGACCATGCAGGAACTGATCCCGATCACCCTCTTCATCTGCATCGCCTACGCGATCCATGCCATTGCCGATGCCCGCGCCCGCAGCAAGCTGGTGGCTCCGCACGTGCCGGAGGAAGTGATCCGCTCGCTGGCGGTACTGGAAGAAGAACGCCGCCGCCAGGGCGCGCTGCGCTGGGGCATCAGCCTGGTCAGCCTGGCCGTGGCAATGGGCCTGCTGGAGGCGATCGGTGCACGCGAACTGACCTTCGGCGCCGCCGCCGCGATGGTCGGCAGTGCCGGCCTCGGCCAGCTGCTGGCCTGGCACTTCACCCGTCCTGCCGCGCGCAAGGGCTGAGCCGGCCCATGCCATGGGCACAGGGGGCGCTCCATAGATGAGCCTGCTCGGCGAAGCATTGTCGGCACTGCGGGGCCATCGCCGCCACGATACGGCGGCGACGGCGGCACCCATCGAACCGCTGGATGCGGACCAAGCCTTGGTGCGGGCCATCATCGACGGCTCGCAGGCGGCCTTCGCGAAGCTGGTGGAGACCCACCAGCGCACCTGCGCGCATGTGATCGGGCGCATGGTGGGCGACCGTGATCAGGTGGCCGACCTGCTGCAGGAAACCTTCCTGGCCGTGTTCCGCCAGCTGCACCGGTTCCGCTTTGAATCCTCTTTGCGCACTTGGGTTTCACGGGTGGCTTACACCACGGCGTTGCAGCACCTGCGCCGGCGACGGTTGGAGGCGCAATGGATGGTGGCGGTGGAAGTACCCGAGGAACTGGGTATTGGCGATGAAGGGCCGGGGCCGGCTGAACTGAGCGAGGCGCTGCAGGCTGGTCGCCATCTTGGCGCGGCGCTGGAACGGCTGAGTGCACCGCAGCGGCTGATCGTCGGCCTGCATTACCTGGAGGATTTCGATCTGGCCGAGATCGAGCAGGTGACCGGGCTGGCGCGCGGTACCATCAAGAGCCACCTTCACCGTGCGCGCCAGGTCCTGAAGCAGGAACTGACGCGGCATGCCGCCGCCGGAGAACTGCTGTGAATCCACCGACCGACCCTCGCGATGCGGAAGAGCGCGCGCTGGCGCAGGCGTTGCGTGAGCAGGCGCAGCAGGAACAGACACCGGATGTGAGCGAGGCGCTGCAGAAGCGCATCGCCGCTGAGTCGCGCGACAGTGGCGTGGGGTATGTGGTGGTGCAGGTGGTGTTGCTGGGGGCGTTGGTGGCAGGGGCTGTCTGGTACTTCTGGCGCTGACAGGACGTGGTGATGCGGTAGACGCATTCTGCGTGGTCTGCAAGACCAATGACCTGGAATGAGGACTCGTGAAACTCACGAGCTTCATCAAGATGTGGTGATTAGCGCCATGACGAGTCGTGATCGCGCCGCCAATCGTAGGCTGATGTTGCCGACAATGATTCTGAGCTCTCAACCATCTTGAGGATAGTTGCAGAGTTCCATTCCGCTATTGAGGTTCATGTGCGTCCTGGGGAACTCTCGGTCGTCGGCAATCGCTGACGCAGGTCATAGCTGGGGAGGCTTGGACCTGTTCGCGTTCCATCAACTTCAACGGAGATGAGTCATGTCGAAGATCGACAAGTCTGTGCTGCCCGTGCATTCAGCCCGTATCTGGCCACCCTTGGCGATCCAGTGAGAAGCAGGGATCTGCTCCTGCGTGGGATGCCGATCGCGTCTGTCTAGGCACAGGGTCAACTCCATGGAGGGTGTGTGATCTTCTATTACGTTTCTCTGTCGCTTAAGCGCTTTCGGCAGCGCCTCCGGACGCACATTGCCGTCGCTCTCATGCTCGGTGCGGGAGTGGGAACCGCCATGGTGATGCTGTCCATTGTGCTGCAGGCATCCTCCGATCCGGTCCCGGGACGCAGCGGGTCGCTCTTCCGTCCACACCTGGACGTGCGCCCGGGAGCACAGCACGCGGCGGCACCTGATCCTGGGCAGGGGTTGACCTGGCCTGATGCCAAAGCCCTGCTGGACCAAGGGTATGCCTGGAATCAGGCGGCCATGGCCGGTGGTGCCGTGACCCTGCTGAAACCCGGGCAATCAAGCGCCCGGCTGCGTGCCAGATACGCAACGTCAGGAGTGTTCGGCGTGCTCGGGATCACTCTGGTGCAAGGGCGATCGTGGACGGCGGAGGAAGGGCAGGCTGGAAGTCGGATCGCTGTGCTGTCACGGGCACTCGCAGCGGTCGAGTGCCCGGCCGGATGCATCGGTCATCCGCTGGAGCTGAGCGGGCGCACATACACGGTTGTCGGCGTGGCGGAGGACTGGCATCCGGTGCCGATGTTCCAGGGAGACGTGACCCGTCGTCCTTTCGTGGAACCCGATCAGATCTATCTACCGGTTGAAACTGCCATTGCGGACGGATTGACCGTGGTCGACGGCGTGGCGGTCTGGGGCGGTGGGGAGGGAGTGGACCTTGCTGGCCCGCAGGCGTCCTGGCTGCAACTGTGGACATGGTTACCGACAGTGGATGACGTGTCTGGATACCGCGCGATGCTGAACGCGTACGCGCAAGCCCGGGATCTGCAGGTTGACCCGGACAGCGATCAGGTCGGGCTCTGGCCGCTGATGGCGTGGCTGGACCGACAGGGGCTGGTCCCTGAACGCACCCGGAAACAGCTTCATCTGGCACTGCTTCTGCTGGTGGTCTGCATCGTCAATGCAGCCGCGCTGCTGGGATTCAGCCTGGGCGCGCGCCGTCGCGAGCTTGCGATACGTCGCGCGCTGGGTGCCCGGCGGGGGGATGTTTTTGCCCAGCTCATGTGGGAATGCGCATCGTCGGGATTGGCCAGTGCTGCATTGGCGGCCATTGCGTATGCGGTGGGCATGCGGCTGGTGGCGACAGGGGAGGTGCTTCCGTCGGCCATCACTACGCTGGACCCCGCGTCCGTACTGATGGCAGCCGGGGTTGGGTTCGCGACAGCGCTGTTGTGCGCGTTCATCCCCGCGCTGGAAGTCTGCCGGAGCGGATCGCTGTCGCGGTTGTTTGCAAAGGGAGCGGCGTGAAATGCTGGATTCAATGCAGGAAGTCCGCAACCACCTGGGCCGCGCGTCGCTGCTGTTTGTACAGGCCGCACTGGCCAGCCTGGCCTGCGCCTTTGCCCTGCAGTCTGCCGCAGATGGTTTCTCACGATTGAACACGCGGGGCATCGAGGGAGCACAGGCGATCGGTGTCATCCGGGTCTCCGATATCGAAGAGAGGGTGGCGCCTTCGTTGGTGCGATCGGACCTCTCCGCCATCCAGCTCCCTGGCGTCCGGCAGGCGGTCGCCAGCGATTCGGTTCCGTTCGGAGGCAGGGCCCATCATTACGGTGCATGCACCAGTGATGCAGCCATGGCACACGCCATGGCGGCTGGCAGCAGCGACGTGGCAGGCTGTGATCGCATTCCCGTGATAACCGCCAGCCCAGGCCTGTTGACGATGCTGGGGACACAGGTGGTGAAGGGGCGTTTGCCGGCAGACCATGAGGCGACCGACGGCGCGCCGGTCGTGCTGATCAGCGAGGCATTGGCCGTCCATCTGTTTGGCTCGGAGAGCGCCGTGGGTCGTCAGTTGTACTTCGGGCCGGGAAGCAGCAGGGTGATCGTGGGTGTGTTCTCGTCCATCGTCGGGCCTGCGCCAAGTGGAAACGATCGGGACTCGCAGTGGGCGCTGTTTCCCGGTTTTCCAACCGGTGCGAGCCGCTATTACCTGATCGGATCCCACGCGGAGGTGGATCGCGTGTTGCTTGACCGCACCGTTGAGGCGCTGCGGCAGCCCTATCGCGTCGTGAATCCGACAGGCGTTGACACGTTGGCCGGATATCGCGATGCCTACCTTCGTGCAGACCGCTTCACGACGGCCATGCTCGCTTTCATGGCAGCGGTGGTCCTGGGTGTGCTGATGGCCGGCGTGTCCGGCGTGGTAGGCGCATGGCTGGAGCGTAGGCGGCGCTCCATCGGTATCCGTCGAACGTTGGGTGCGCGCGCATCGGTGATCTTCACGGAGATCATCTTCGAAGTCAGCATTTTCACCATTCCTGGCGCCGTGCTGGGCGCGTGTTCGCTGTACCTGTTCTGGTCGCCCGAGGAACGAAGCTCGATATCGTCGTGGCTGACAGGGTTGATGGCGTTCATGTTGGTGATGGTGGCGAGTCTTGCTGCCCTGCTGCCCCGTGCATGGCGAACGGTGCGGGAGGAGCCATTGGCGTTGTTGAAGCCGTTCTGATTCGTTCGCCCGTGAGCCCAGCTCCACCTGCGACAAAGTGAAGCAGCGCGTCACCCGGTCGCATCCCACCTTAACGAAATCCTCCTAAAGTGGTCCGGTATCCCACCGGTCACAGGCAGGAGGCGTCCCTTGGACGCGTTGTTGTTGTCCCGGATCCAGTTCGGATTCGTCATCAGTTTCCACGTGCTGTTCCCCGCCTTCACCATCGGTACGGCTAGCTGGCTGGCCTTCATCGAATGGCGCTGGCTGCGCACGAAGTTGCCCGTGTGGCGCGAGCTGTATTTCTTCTGGCAGAAGATCTTCGCGGTGTCGTTCGGCATGGGCGTGGTCAGCGGCATCGTCATGGCCTTCCAGTTCGGTACCAACTGGCCGCGGCTGAGCGAGGTGGCTGGCACGGTCATCGGCCCGCTGCTGACCTACGAGGTGCTGACCGCGTTCTTCCTGGAAGCCAGCTTCCTCGGCGTGATGATGTTCGGCTGGGGCCGGGTCTCGCCGCGCCTGCATTTCCTGTCCACCTGCATGGTCGCGCTGGGCACGCTGTTCTCCACGTTCTGGATCCTGTCGTCCAACAGCTGGCTGCATACACCGGCCGGCTACGAGATGGTCAACGGCATCGTGCATCCAGTCGATTGGTGGCAAGTGGTGTTCAACCCCTCGTTCCCCTATCGCCTGGCGCACATGGCGTTGGGCTCGTTCATCACCACCTGTTTCGTGATCGGTGGCGTGGGTGCGTGGTACCTGCGAAAGGGGACGCACGTGGAAGCGGGCCGACGCATGCTGATCGCAGCGGTGGGGTTCGCAGCACTGACCGTGCCGGTGCAGATCTTCGTCGGCGACATGCATGGCCTGAACACGCTCAAGCATCAGCCGATGAAGATCGCGGCGATGGAAGCGCACTGGCATGAAACCAAGGAAGGCGAGGGCGTGCCGCTGGTGGTCTTCGCGCTGCCGAACGAGAAGGAAGAGCGCAACGATTTCGAAGTGACCATCCCGAAGCTGGGCAGCGTGATCCTCACCCACAGCCTGGACGGCACCTTCGATCCTCTCACCTCGGTACCCGCCAGCGAGCGGCCTCCGGTGACGCCGGTGTTCTTCGCCTTCCGCATCATGGTCGGGCTGGGCACGCTGATGCTGTTGCTGGCCTGGGTGTCGGCCTTCCAGTTGTGGCGGAAGAAGCTGCTGGATTCGCCGTGGCTGCTGCGCGGCTGGAACTGGATGCTGCCCAGTGGCTTCATCGCGCTGCTGTCGGGTTGGTTCGTTACCGAGATGGGGCGCCAGCCGTGGGTGGTGTATGGCGTGCTGCGCACCGCTGATGCAGTGGGCCCGCAGAGCGCGTGGATGACCGCGCTGTCGCTGGGCGTCTACGTTGTTGGCTATGCCTTCGTGTTTGGCTGGGGCATCTGGTACCTGGTGAAGATCCTGCGCCATGGGCCGCAGCCGTACGCCGAGGGGCCGTCGCTGGACCACGGCAGCCATACCCCGGCACGCCCGCTGTCGGCCGCCGACGAACCGCTGGAGGAACGCTGACATGGACCTGATGACCTGGCTGCCGGTGGCATGGTTCGCGGTGATCGGCTTCGGCGTGCTGATGTACGTGGTGCTGGACGGCTTCGTGCTCGGCATCGGCATCCTCGCCCCGTTCGCCGAGGACGAGGAACAGCTGGACCTGATGATGAACACCGCCGCGCCGATCTGGGACGGCAACGAGACCTGGCTGGTGCTCGGTGGCGCCGGCCTGCTGGCGGCGTTCCCGAGGGCGTATGCGGTGCTGCTGTCGGCGCTGTACCTGCCGGTGCTGCTGCTGGTGGTGGCGCTGGTGTTCCGCGGCGTGGCGTTCGAGTTCCGCTTCAAGGCGCATCGTTCGCGCCGGCTGTGGAGCGTGGCGTTCGGCCTCGGTTCGCTGCTGGCGACCTTCGCCCAGGGCGTGATCCTCGGCACCCTGGTGCAGGGCATCCCGCTGGTGGACGGTGTCTATCAGGGCGGGCCGTTCGCCTGGTTCAGCCCGTTCGCGATGCTGACCGGCGCCGCGCTGGTCGCCGGCTACGCGCTGCTGGGCAGCACCTGGCTGATCCTGAAGACCGAAGGGCGCGTGCAGGCGCTGGCGCGGCAGCTGACCCGGCCGCTGGTGGTGGCGGTGATCGCGGCGATGGGCCTGGTCAGCAGCTGGCTGCCGTTCCTCGATTCGCGGTTGATGGATCGCTGGTTCAGCGACGGCAACTTCTGGTGGCTGTCGCCGGTGCCGCTGCTGACCCTGGCGGTAGCCGCCGCGCTGTGGCGCAGTGCCACCCACCCGCGCCGTGACCTGCCGCCGTTCCTGCTCAGCCTGGCCCTGTTCGTGCTCGGCTTCCTCGGCCTGGTGCTGGGCATGTGGCCCTACCTTCTGCCGCCGTCGATGACGCTGTGGCAGGCCGCCGCGCCGGCCTCCTCGCTGGGCTTCACCCTGGTCGGGCTGGTCATTCTGCTGCCGGTCATCCTCGGCTACACGGCATGGTCGTACCGGGTATTCCGCGGCAAGGTGCACGCCGACACCGGTTACCACTGATCGATTGAAGACGGGGCCTGCGCTTGCCGGGCCCCGTGTTGGGGAATGTGAAACCTGCACACCCCGCGCGGGACGTGCTAGCGTGCGCTCCTTTCCGGCGGCCAGGGGGGCAGCCGGCGACGTCCTGGACGGACGCACGGCTGCAGGAACGGGGGGCCGCCGCGCGTCGCCGTAATGGCTCGTGCCTATCGTTCTCCCGTTGAAGCACCATCGCCAAATGATCGAATTTTCCATCGTCGACTGGGCCGCCTGGGCGCCCGGCCTGAGTGAGCGCAGCCAGTGGCTGGGCTGGGCCGATACGCCGTACCTGCCGCATGGCGGGGACACGCCGGCGCTGGCCGAAGTGCCGGCGATGCAGCGCCGTCGCATCGAGCGGCTGGGTCGTATGGCGATCCAGGCCGCGTGCTGGTGCGAGGACGGGCAGGGCGCCGACAGTGACGTCCCGCTGGTGTTCGCCAGCCGCCACGGCGACGTGGCCCGTTCGATGGACCTGCTGGGCGCGCTGGTCGGCGACCAGCCGTTGTCGCCGACCGGATTCGGCCTGTCCGTGCACAACGCGATCGCCGCGCTGTATTCGATCGCCCGCGGTCACCGCGGCAACTACCTGGCGCTGGCGGCGGGCCAGGCCACGGTGGAGACGGCCTGCCTGGAGGCCGTCGGCCTGCTGGCCGATGGCGCCCGCGAGGTACGGGTAGTGGTCTACGAGTCGCCACTTCCTGAAATATACGCGACGTTCGCCGACGAACCCGATCCGTTCTTTGCGTGGTGCTGGCGTTTGACCGCTCCGGCAGAGGGCCGGCCGACGCTGTCGCTGCAGTGGCAGCCGGCCGACGGCCAGGCCAGCACTGCGCCCGGCCTGCTGCCGCATGCGCTGGACCTGCACCGGTTCCTGTTGTCTGGCGCGCCGGCACTGGAACACGTGGCCCACGGCCAGCGCTGGTGCTGGAGCCGCCGTGGCTGAGCTGCTGCGCCGCCTCGACCATGCCTGGCGTGTGTTTGGCACCGGCCTCAGCTTCGTCGCGTTTGGCCTGGGCGGGCTGCTGCTCGGCGTTCTGGTGATGCCGGTACTGCTGCTGATGCGTGACCCAGTGGCGCGCCGCCGCCGCGCCCGGCGCGTGGTCCAGGTCGCGTTCGCCAGCCACCTGCGGCTGATGCGCGGGCTGGGGGTGATGACCTACGAGATCGAGGGCGGTGAGCGCCTGCAGCGCGACGGCCTGCTGGTGCTGGCCAACCACCCCACCCTGATCGACGTGGTCTGCCTGATCTCGCTGCTTCCCAACGCCGACTGCGTGGTCAAGCGGGCCGTGGCCTGCAACCCGTTCATGCGCGGTCCGGTACGGGCCGCCGGCTACATCGCCAACGACGATGGTGCCGGCCTGGTCGATGACTGTGTGGCCGCAGTGCGCGCTGGAGGCACCCTGGTCATCTTCCCGGAGGGCACCCGCAGCGTGCCCGGACAGCCGCCGCGGCTGCAGCGGGGCGCGGCCAACATCGCCGTGCGCGGCCGCCTGGACATCACCCCGGTGCGGATCACCTGCAGCCCGCCAACGCTGACCAAGGGGCAGAAGTGGTATCGTGTCCCCTCACGTCGCTTTCACGTTCGGCTGCAGATCGGCGAAGATATCCCGATCGCGCCATTTCTGGCCGAAGACGACTCGCCAAGGGGGGATGCCTTGGCAGCCCGTCGCGTCACCGAGCACCTTTCTCGTTATTTCGACCTGTCTGGAGATCCGAACCGTGCAAGCACTTGAGCACGAGATCAAGGAATTGATCATTTCCTCCCTTTCGCTGGAGGACATCACGCCGGAGGACATCGATCCGACCGCGCCGCTGTTCGTCGAGGGCCTTGGCCTGGATTCGATCGACGCGCTGGAGCTGGGCCTGGCGCTGCAGAAGAAGTACGGTGTGAGCCTCTCGGCCGATTCGGAAGAAACCCGTCGCCATTTCTCCAGCGTGCGCGCGCTCGGCGAGTTCGTCGCCGCCCGCCAGTCGTAACGGTGCCAGGACCTGCCATGACCAAGAATGAACTGTTCGAACGCATCGTCAGCATCCTGACCGACAGCTTCGAGATCGAAACCGCCCGGATCACGCCCGAGGCCCGCCTGTACGACGACCTGGACATCGACAGCATCGATGCGGTGGACCTGATCGTGCAGCTCAAGCCGCTGCTCGGCCGCAATCTGCAGCCGGAAGCGTTCAAGGCCGTGCGTACCGTGCAGGACATCGTTGATGTGGTGCACAGGCTGCTGCCGGACCAGGCAGCCGCCTGACCGCAGCGCCGACGGCTCCACCATGGCACGCGCACGCACGGTCGTGGTGGCTGCGATCTCGCTGGCCTACCCGGTACTGGTGTACCTGGCGATGGGCCGTTTCGAGCCACGCTGGCTGTCGCTGCTGCTGTTCACCCTGGCCCTGCTGCGCGCGCTGAGTACGCGCCAGCCGCTGTGGTGGGCCGCGGCCGCGGGCACCGGCCTGCTGGCGGTGCTGGCCACGGTACTCAACCAGGCCCTGCCGCTGAAGCTGTACCCGGCGCTGGTCAATGCAGTGATGCTGGCGGTGTTTGGCACCAGCCTGCGTTTCGGCCCGCCGCTGGTGGAACGCCTGGCACGGCTGCAGGAACCGGACCTGCCAGCGTTCGCAGTGGCCTATACCCGCCGCGTCACCCAGGTGTGGTGTGGCTTCTTCGTTCTCAACGGCAGCCTGGCCCTGCTGACTGCGCTGTACGCGTCGGACCGGGTCTGGATGCTCTACAACGGATTGTTGGCGTACGTGATGATGGGCGTGTTGTTCGCAGGTGAGTGGCTGGTGCGGCGGCGGGTGAAGGCGGCGCACGCGCATGGCTGAGTGGATTGCCCTGGACCGGCTGCTGCTGGAGGCGCGGCCGCAGCGCAATGTTGGCGTCTGCGATGGCGAGGTGATCGACCACGCTCGCTTCCGCCAGCGCGTGCTGGCCTGGCGCGCGGCCTTTGCGGCCGCCGAAGGCCGTGACTGGGCCCTGTATTTCGACGATGCCGTGGCCTTTGCTGCGGCGCTGTTCGGCGCCTGGCATGCCGGCAAGCGGGTGTTCCTGGCCGCCGACAACCTGCCGGCCACGCTGCAGGCGCTGCAGCCGCAGGTGAGCGGTTTCGCAGGCGACGTGTCCGTCGATTACCGCCCGCTGGCGGCGCTGGACGCCGCGCTGGACGACGAACTGCAGGCGCTGGACGAGCGCGCCTGCGAACTGTGCGTGTTCACCTCCGGCAGCACCGGCCAGCCGAGCGCGATCAGCAAGCGCATGGACCAGCTGGCGCGCGAGGTGGATGCGCTGCAGGCCGCGTTCGGCGCGCAGCTGGAAGGCGTGCAGGTACATGGCACGGTGTCCCACCAGCACATCTACGGCCTGCTGTTCCGCGTGCTGTGGCCACTGGCCGCCGGCCGCCTGATCCATCCACGCCGGTTCTTCCATGAAGACCTGGTGGGCGCGCTGGCCGGTACCGACACGGTGCTGGTGGCGACCCCGGCTCACCTCAAGCGCCTGCCCGAGCAGCTCGACTGGGCCAGCCTGCATGGCCGCCTGCGTGCGGTGTTCTCCTCCGGTGGCCCACTGCCGGAAGAAGCTGCACGCCAGGTACGGCAGTGGCTGGGCGTGGCACCGACCGAGGTCTATGGCAGCAGCGAGACCGGTGGTATCGCCTGGCGCCGCTGGGACGCCGACCTGCCGCCGTGGCAGCCGCTGCCGGGCGTGCAGTGGCGCATCGAGGATGGCTGCCTGGCCGTCGCCTCGGCGCATCTGGAAACCCTCGACTGGTGGCGCACCCAGGACCGCGTGGAAGCCTTGGCCGACGGCCGCTTCCGCCTGCTGGGCCGTGCCGACCGCATCGTCAAGATCGAAGAGCGCCGCGTTTCGCTGGATGCGCTCGAACGCGCGCTGCGCGAAGACGCCGAAGTGGACGACGTGCGCGTGCTGGTCCTGCCCGGCCAGCGCGAGCAGCTGGCGGCCGTGGTGGTGCCGGCCGACCTGGCGCTGCTGGAGGGCGGTGACGCCGCGCGCCGCGCGCTGGGCCAGCGCCTGGGCGCGCGCCTGGCACAGGCACATGACGCGGTCACCCGGCCGCGCCGCTGGCGGCTGGTGCCGACGCTGCCGATCAACGCACAGGGCAAGGTCACCCAGGCGGCGCTGGCAGCGCTGTTCCAGCCACTGATGCCGGTGCCGGTCTGGGACCGCCGCGACGCCGCCAGCGCCACCCTGCGCATGACCCTCGACCCGGCGCTGCGGCCGTTCCAGGGCCACTTCCCGCAGGCGGCGATCCTGCCCGGCGTGGCGCAGCTGGACTGGGCAGTGCGTTTTGGCCGCCAGATGTTCGCGATGCCGGCAGCGTTCCTGCGCATGGATGCGGTGAAGTTCCAGCATGTGGCCCGCCCGGGCGATGAGCTGACCCTGCAGCTGGACTGGGATGCCGCACGCAACGTGCTGGCCTTCCGCTACACCTCCAGCCACGGTGTGCATGCCAGCGGCAAGGTGGTCTTCGCCGATGCGGACTGATCCGGCCGTTGCCAGTGCCGCGTTCGCGCCACTGGTGGTGATCCCCGTCTACGACCACGAGCACGCCATCGCGGCGGTGGTCGACGGCGTGCAGGCCGCCGGCCTGCCGTGCCTGCTGGTCGATGATGGCTCGCATGAGGCGTGCGCGAATGCACTGCGCTCGCTGGCACAGCGCCAGGGCGTCGACCTGCTGCGCCTGGACATCAACCAGGGCAAGGGCGGGGCAATGCTGGCCGGTTTCGCCGAAGCCGGTGCACGTGGCTACAGCCACGTGCTGCAGATCGATGCCGATGGCCAGCACGACACCGCTGACCTGCCACGCTTCATCGAAGCGGCGCGCGCCCATCCCGAGGCGGTGATCTGCGGCATTCCGGCCTACGACGCCAGTGTTCCGAAGGCGCGCCTGTACGGGCGCTACGCGACCCACATCTGGGTCTGGATCAACACGCTTTCGCTGCACCTGCGCGACACCATGTGCGGCTTCCGCGTGTATCCGCTGCCGGCGGTGCTGCGCCTGATCGATGAAGAGACCATCGGCCGCCGCATGGATTTCGATACCGAGGTGATGGTGCGCCTGTACTGGCGGCAGCTGCCGGTCGAGCACCTGGCCACGCGCGTGACCTATCCCGCCGATGGCGTGTCGCACTTCGATGTGTGGCGCGACAACGTGCGCATCAGCCGCATGCATACCCGCCTGTTCTTCGGCATGCTCTGGCGCGCACCACGCCTGCTGTGGCGCCGCCTGCGGGGGCAGCACTGAGATGGCGACCGCGCAGGGTGCCCCGCACTGGGCCGACATCGGCGAATCGACGTCGGTGGCCGGCGTGCTGTTCCTGTGCTGGGTGCACCGCTGGTTCGGGCGCTGGCCGTTCCGCCTGTGCGTGTGGCCAGTGGTGGCCTGCCACTGGCTGGGCAACCGTGTAGGGCGCCAGGCCTCGATGCAGTACCTGCAGCGGCTGCAGGCGCACAGCGGCGTGCTCGGCCGCACGCCAACGCGGCGTGACAGCCTGCGCCATTTCTTCGCCTTCGCCGACACGATGCTGGACAAGATCCTCGGCCTGGGCGGGCGCTATCCGGCCGAACGCATCCACCTGCATCGTGACCTGGTGCTGGAGAAGATCGCGCGCCGCGAAGGTGGGCTGATCCTTACCGCGCACATCGGCTGCCTGGAACTGTGCCAGGTGCTGGCCGAACAGGTGCCGGGGTTCCGCATCACCGTGCTGGTGCACACCGCGCATGCGCAGCGCTTCAACCGCCTGCTGCAGCGCTTGGACCCGCTGGCGGCGGTGGAACTGGTGCAGGTCACCGAGATGGGCCCGGCCACGGCGGTGATGCTGGCCGAGCGCGTGGCCGCCGGTGGCTTTGTCGCCATCGTCGGCGACCGCACGCCGGTGCAGGGCGGTCGCAGCGTCACCGCCGATTTTCTCGGCCACCGGGCGCCGTTCCCGATCGGCGCCTACGTGCTCGCCGCCGCGCTGGGCTGCCCGGTCTACACCATGGCCTGCCTGCACCAGGGCGAAGGCTATCGCGTGGCGTTTGAACAGTTCGCCGAACGCATCGTGCTGCCGCGTGGCTCACGCGATGCGGCACTGGCCGAACAGGCACAGCGCTTCGCGCGCTGGCTGGAACTCCAGCTCATCCAGTCCCCGTTGGACTGGTTCAATTTCTTCCCCTTCTGGGATCAGGCTCCGCATGACGACTGACGCCGTACCCGTGTGCCGCTTTGGCGATGCACCGTTGACCATCGAAGACGTGGTTGCCCTGGCCCAGCGCCAGTGCGAGGCCGCACTGAGCGACGCGCCGGCATTCCGTGCGCACATCCAGCGTGGTGCCGACTTCCTCGACCGCCTGCTGCGCGAGGACGGCGTGATCTACGGTGTGACCACCGGCTATGGCGACTCGTGCACGGTGAACATCCCGCCGGCGCTGGTGGCCGAGCTGCCGCACCACCTCTACACCTACCATGGTTGTGGCCTGGGTCGTTACCTGGACCCGGTCGAGACCCGTGCGGTGTTGGCTGCGCGCCTGGCGTCGCTGGTGCGCGGCATGTCCGGTGTCAGCGTGCCGCTGCTGGAAGGCCTGGCCACGCTGCTGCAGCACGACGTGCTGCCGATGATTCCGGCCGAAGGCTCGGTCGGTGCCAGTGGTGACCTGACCCCGCTGTCGTACGTGGCGGCAGTGCTGTGTGGCGAGCGCGAGGTGTTGTTCGAAGGCCAGGTGCAGCCGGCCGGCCCGGTGCTGGCCAAGATCGGCATGACCCCGCTGAAGCTGCGGCCGAAGGAAGGCCTGGCGATCATGAACGGCACCGCGGTGATGACCGGCCTGGCCTGCCTGGCCTGGCAGCGCGCCGATTACCTGGCCCGCATGGCCACGCGCCTGACCGCGTTCAACGTGCTGGCCAGCGACGGCAACGCGCACCACTTCGACGAGACCCTGTTCGCGGCCAAGCCGCACCCGGGCCAGGGCCGCATCGCCGCGCGCCTGCGCAGCGACCTGCACAGCGAGCGTCCGCCGCGCAATGAACAGCGCCTGCAGGACCGCTATTCGCTGCGCTGCGCGCCGCATGTGATCGGCGTGCTGGAGGACAGCCTGCCGTTCCTGCGCCAGCTGATCGAAACCGAATTGAACAGCGCCAACGACAATCCGCTGATCGATGCCGATGGCGAGCGCATCCTGCACGGCGGCCACTTCTACGGCGGCCACATCGCGTTGGCGATGGACACCCTGAAGAACACCGTGGCCAATGTTGCCGATCTGCTCGACCGGCAGCTGGCGCTGGTGGTGGATGCGCGCTACAACCATGGCCTGCCGGCCAACCTGTCGGCGGCCACCGGCCCGCGCGCGGCCATCAACCATGGCCTGAAGGCGCTGCAGATCAGCGTTTCGGCGTGGACCGCCGAAGCGCTGAAGCAGACCATGCCGGCCAGCGTGTTCTCGCGTTCCACCGAATGCCACAACCAGGACAAGGTCAGCATGGGCACCATCGCCGCGCGCGACTGCCTGCGGGTGATCGAACTGACCGAACAGGTGGTGGCGGCGATGCTGATCGCCGCCCGCCAGGGCCTGGCGCTGCGCGAACGGGTTGGCCTGAACGCGCAGCTGCATGGCAGTCTGGCCGACATGTACGCCGACCTGGGGCAGCGCATCGCCCTGGTTGAAGAAGACCGCGCGCTGGATCGCGAACTGCGGGAACTGCTGGTGGAGATCCGCGCGCAACGTTGGGAGCTGTATGCCGGTGAATGAGGCCATTGAACGGGTTGGCGAGATTGCGTTGACCCCCGCCTTCCATGACTGCGACCCGATGAACGTGGTCTGGCATGGCAACTACTTCAAGTACTTCGAGATCGCGCGCTGCGCGTTGCTCGGGCGCTACGACTACGACTACCCGCAGATGCTCGAATCGGGCTACCTGTGGCCGGTGGTCGATGCACGGGTGAAATATGTGCGCCCGCTGCTGTTCAACCAGGCCCTGCGCGTGATCGCGCGCATCGTGGAATGGGAGAACCGGCTGAAGATCGAGTACGAGATCCTCGATGCGGAAAGCGGCCAGGTGCTGACCCGCGCGATGACCATCCAGGTCGCGGTGGACGCGACCAGCAAGGAAATGCTGTACCAGTGCCCGCCGGTACTGTGGGAACGCCTGGGAGTGCCTGCGCCGTGACCATGCTTGCCCGTCTTTCGAGCGTGCTGCTGTGCACGCTGCTGCTGGTGGCCGCACCGCGGGTGCAGGCTGCCGACCCCGCTGTCGATGCGATTACCCAGGCGGTGGCGCGGCCGGAGGTGCTGCGTGGCCAGTTCAGCCAGGAAAAGCAGGTCAGCGGCTTCAAGAACCCGCTGCGTTCGCAGGGCCGGTTCGTGGTCGCACGCCAGCACGGCGTGATCTGGACCACGCTCAAGCCGTTCCCCTCCGAGGTGGTGGTCACCGCGGACCGCATCCTCAGCCGCCAGCGCGATGGCAGCACCCGCGTTGAGCTCGATGCGCGGCAGCAGCCAGCGATGCGTTCGGTCAACGCCATCATGTTCGCGCTGATGAGTGGCGACGTGCAGGCGCTGTCCAGCCAGTTCAACGTGGCGGCCAGCCGTGAAGGACAGGGCTGGCGGCTGCGCCTGACGCCGAAGTCGGTGATGCTGTCCAAGGCTTTCGAATCGCTGACCCTGCAGGGCGACCGCTACGTGCGCCAGGTCGAGATCGTCGAGGCCAACAAGGACCGCACGCAGATCCAGTTCAGCGCGTTGAGCGAGACGCCGGCCACGCTCAACGCCGATGAGGCCCGCCGCTTTGAGTGAGGCCGTGGCATCCAACGCACCGGACCGCCTGCGGCGCTGGTGGCACTGGCTGGGCATCGCCTGGCTGGTGCTGCTGCTGGCGCTGGGCGCACAGCAGTGGCATTTGTGGAGCCAGCAATCGCGGATCGACACCGACATCCTCGCGTTGCTGCCGCAGGATGCGCATGACCGCCTGTTGAGCGACGTCACCCGGCGCATCGCCGATGGCAGTTCGCGGCAGGTGGTGGTGCTGCTCGGCAGCAAGGACAGCGCGGCCGCCAAGCGCGCGCAGGCGGCCTTTGCGGCGGCCATG
The DNA here is from genome assembly GCF_059372535.1 of Stenotrophomonas sp. YJH_SMC_43. NCBI lineage: Bacteria > Pseudomonadati > Pseudomonadota > Gammaproteobacteria > Lysobacterales > Lysobacteraceae > Stenotrophomonas > Stenotrophomonas sp. YJH_SMC_43. The sequence goes on along the minus strand of NZ_JCAFVQ010000003.1, from coordinate 966,545 downwards.
GCCAAGGACGCCGACCACGCCTTGTTGGTGCCCAGTGGTTCGATCGAAGGCTGGTTCGATGAGGCGCGCGCGTTCTACGCGCCGTACCGCGATCGCCTGCTGACTCCCAGACAGCGCAACCAGCTGCAGAACAGCGAAACCGGGGTACTGGCCGAGCAGGCGCTGGCTGCACTGTACGGCCCGATGGGCGCGCCGCGCCTGACCGACTGGCGACAGGACCCGCTGTCGCTGTGGCCGCAGTGGTGGCAGCAGCAGGCGCAGGGTTCGGGCCTGCGGTTGGGCGATGATGGCCTGCTGGAAGCAGAAGGCAAGCATTGGGCGGCGCTGCAGTTCGATACGCCGGGTTCGGCGTTCCAGCTCGATGGCGAGCGCCATCTTGATGGCCTGCTGGAGCGGGCCGGAAAGGCGGCCAAGACCGCAGCGCCGGAGCTGGAAATCCTGCATGCCGGCGTGCCGCTGCATGCCGAGGCCGCCGCAGTGCAGGCCAACCAGGAGATCAACACCATCGGGTGGGGTTCGCTGGCGGCGGTGCTGCTGCTGGTGTGGCTGGCATTCCGCTCGCTGCGGCCGATCCTGCTGGTCGCCGCCTCGCTGCTGATCGGTTGTGGCGTGGCGCTGGCGGTGACCGTGCTGGTGTTCGGCAAGGTACACGTGCTGACCCTGGTATTTGGTGCGTCGCTGGTGGGTGTGGCCGAGGATTACGGCATTCACTGGTTCGCCTCGCGCCAGGCCGAACCGGCCGATCGCCGCTGGAAGCTGCTGCGGCATCTGCTGCCGGGCCTGTGGCTGGCCCTGCTGACCAGTGCGCTGGCCTACCTCGCGTTGGGCCTGGCGCCGTTCCCGGGCCTGCGCCAGATGGCGCTGTTCTCGGTGGTGGGCCTGGCCGCTGCGTTCCTCACGGTGATCTTCTGGTTCCCGTGGCTGGATGGCGGCGAGATCCGCCAGACCCGCTTCTCGCAGTGGCTGGGCAACACGCTGGAGCGCTTCCCGCGCCTGCATGGCCGTCGCGCGGTGACGATGTTCGTGGTGATCACGCTGGCACTGTCTGCAATCGGCATCGCACGCCTGCAGAGCAACGACGACCTGCGCAGCCTGCAGTCATCACCGCCAGCGTTGATGGCGCAGCAGATCCGCCTGAGCCAGCTGCTGGGCATGCCCAGCCCGGCGCAGTTCTACCTGGTGCAGGGCGCGGATGCCGCGCAGCTGCTGCAGCGCGAGGAAGCACTGACCGAGCGCCTGCGTGTACTGGCCAACGACAAGCGCATTGGTGGCTATCGCGCGATCAGCGATTGGCTGCCGTCGCCGGCGCGCCAGCAAGCCGATGCCGCGCTGACCGCGAAGGTGGAACCCGGCGTGCTGTCGGCCGTGTCCGAGGCCGTGGGTGAACCGCTGCAGCGACCGCAGTTCGCGGCTGCACCGCTTACCGCCGAGGCCTTCCTCGCTTCGCCGGCGTCGCAGCCGTTCCGCCATCTTTGGGTGGGTGCGGTGGGTGGGCAGATGATCAGCGTGGTGATGGTCGATGACCTGTCACGCGCCGATGCACTGACGACCCTGCGTGGCGCGGCCGAGGGCCTGCCGGGCGTGCGCTGGGTCGACCGCACCGCCGATTTCTCGCAGCTGCTCGGCCACTATCGCAAGCTGATGGGTGGGCTGCTGCTGGTCGGCATTGCACTGGTGTTCGGTGCGCTGTGGCTGCGCTACCGCCGCCAGGCCTGGCGCGTGTTCGCCCCGACCCTGATCGCCGGCGCGCTGACCCTGGGCCTGCTGGGCCTGTTCGGCCAGCCGCTGCAGCTGTTCAACGTGCTGGCGTTGATGCTGCTGCTGGGCATGGGCATCGACTACGGCATCTTCCTGATCGAGCACCGTGGCGATGCCAGCGCCTGGCTGGCGGTGTGCGTGGGTGCGGCCAGTACCTGGCTGTCGTTCGGTCTGCTGGGCCTGTCGCAGACCCCGGCGCTGCGCGCGTTCGGCCTGACCCTGCTGTTCGGCATCGGCCTGGTCTGGTTGATCTCGCCGTTGTTCCGGCCGCCGCCGCATGAGCTGCCGCCAGCCTGAACCTGTCTTCCGACTTCCTTCTTTCCACCTGATCGAGCAACAAGGACGCACCGATGAATACTGCTGTGGATGCTGTCGAACGTACTGAGATCCTGATCATCGGTGCCGGCCCGGCCGGCTCCGTGGCTGCGGCGATGCTGCGCCAGCAGGGCCGCCAGGTGCTGATGCTGGAGCGTCAGCAGTTCCCGCGCTTCTCCATCGGCGAAAGCCTGCTGCCCCAGAGCATGGAATACATTGAAGCCGCCGGGCTGCTGCAGGATGTGGTCGAGGCCGGCTTCCAGTACAAGAACGGCGCCGCTTTCGTGCACGGCGAAGCGCGTACCGCCTTCGACTTCCGGAAGAAGTTCTCGCCAGGCTGGGGCACCACCTACCAGGTGCAGCGCGCCGACTTCGACAACGTGCTGGCACGCGGTGCCGAGCGCATGGGCACCACGCTGCGTTTCGGTGATGAAGTGCTGTCGGTCGAACCCGGTGAACAGCCCACGGTGAACGTGCGCCGCCCGGATGGCAGCGAATACCGCATCGAAGCCGACTTCATCCTCGATGCCTCCGGCTTCGCACGCCTGCTGCCGCGCCTGCTGCAGCTGGAATCGCCATCCAACTTCCCGGTGCGCGGCGCGATCTTCTGCCACGTGCGCGACAACATTCCGGCCGAAGCGGACTTCGATCGCAACAAGATCCTGATCACCACCCACCCCGAGCACGTCGACGTCTGGTACTGGACGATCCCGTTCTCCAACGGCTGCTGCTCGCTGGGCGTGGTCGCCGAGCCGTCGTTCTTCGAGCGCTACGAGGGTGACGACCTGCAGAAGCTGCAGGCCATCGTCGGCGAGGACCCCAACCTGACCCGCCTGCTGGCCAACGCCGAATGGGCGGTGCTGCCGGTGCGCCGCATCACCGGCTACTCGGCCAACGTCAGTTCGCTGTGGGGGCCCGGCTATGCCCTGCTGGGCAACGCCGGCGAGTTCCTCGACCCGGTGTTCTCGTCCGGTGTGACCATTGCCTTCAAGTCCGCGCAGCTGGCCAGCGAATGCCTGGCGCGCCGCTATGCCGGTGAAACCGTCGACTGGGAAGCTGAATTCTCGATCCCGCTGCGCGCCGGCGTGAAGACCTTCCGCCGCTTCGTCGAAAGCTGGTACGAAGGCGGCTTCCAGAAGATCATCTACCACCCGCAGCAGCAGCCCGAAGTGCGCGACATGATCAGCTCCATCCTGGCCGGCTACGCCTGGGACACCAACAACCCGTATGTGGCCGACGAAAGCGGCCGTCGCATGCGCGTGCTGGAGGAATTGTGCAGCGCCTGATCTTCCGTACTGCGGCCCTGCTGCTGTGCCTGCTGCTGGCCGCCTGTGCCGGGCGCATGCCCAAGCCACAGGTGGAACTGCCGCCGCTGCGCCTGTCGCCGGCCAGCCTGCCGGCGCCGCTGGCGCTGCAGCAGCAGCTGCATTTCCGCTTCGGCAGCCATGAGCGCGACCTCGACGCGCTGCTGGAGGCCGACGCGCAGCGGGTGCAGCTGGCGGTGCAGGCGATGGGCCAGACCGGCGTGCGCCTGCAGTGGGACGGCCAGCAGCTGACCCAGCAGCGTGCGCCGTGGCTGCCGCCGCAGGTACGTGCCGAGCGTGTGCTGGATGACCTGCAGTTCGCGCTGTGGCCGACCGCGGCCATCGCCGCCGCGCTGCCGGCCGGCTGGGAGGTCAGCGACGACGGCCAGCAGCGCAGCCTGTCGCGCGATGGCACGGTGTGGCTGCTGCTGCAGCGCCTGGACGATGGCAGCGTGCAGCTGGACAACCGTGCCGAAGGCTATGCGCTGCGCATCGAATCGATCGATATGGCCGGACAGGACCGATGAGTGCACCGATCTACCTGAACGACCTGGGCGTGGTCTGCGCGCTCGGCGATGGCCGCACTGCGGTCGCGTCGGCGATGTTCGCCGATGTGCCGGGCGGGCTCAGCGACAACGATAGCCTGCTGCCGGGGCGCACCCTGGCGCTGGGAGAGGTCCGCACGCCGCTGCCGGCGCTGGAAGACCTGCCGGTGGCCCTGCGCGGGCGCAACAACGCCCTGCTGGACGTGGCGCTGGCGCAGATCGCACCGGCGGTGGCCGCGGCGATTGCCCGCCATGGTGCCGAGCGCGTGGCGGTGGTGCTGGGCACCAGCACCTCGGGCATCGGTGAATCCGAGCAGGCCCTGCGCAGCCACGCCGAACAGGGCCAGTGGCCGCAGGGCTTCGATTACGCCCAGCAGGAGATGGGCACCGCTGCGCAGTTCGTGCGCCAGCGCAGCGGCGCACAGGGACCGGCGTGGACCCTGTCCACGGCGTGTTCGTCCAGTGCCAAGGCACTGATGTCAGCCGCGCGCATGCTGCGCGCCGGCATCGTCGATGCGGTGATCGCCGGTGGCGCCGATTCGCTGTGCCGCTTCACCGTGGCTGGCTTCAGCGCGCTGGAATCGGTGTCGGCGGCACGCTGCAACCCGTTCTCGCAGCACCGCGCCGGCATCAACATCGGCGAAGGCGCCGCGCTGTTCCTGCTCACCCGCGAGCCCGGCCCGGTGTGCCTGGCGGGGTGGGGCGAATCGGCCGACGCGCACCACATGTCCGCTCCCGACCCGCAGGGGCTGGGTGCCATCGACGCGCTGCAGCAGGCGCTGCTGCGCGCAGGCTGGGGCGCCGACGAAGTGGATTACGTGAACCTGCATGGCACCGCCACCGGCCACAACGATGCGATGGAAAGCCTGGCGGTCTCGCAGGTGCTGGGCAACAGCGTGCCAGCCAGTTCGACCAAGCCGCTGACCGGGCACACGCTGGGTGCCTCGGGCGCGATCGAGGCCGCGCTGTGCTGGATCCTGCTGGCCGAGAACCCGCAGCAGCAGCTGCCGCCGCACTGGTGGGACGGCGTGGCCGACCCAGCGCTGCCGGTGTTGCCGCTGGTCGCACCGGCCACCCGCCTGGCGCAGCCGCCGCGACGGGTGCTGAGCAATTCGTTCGCTTTCGGCGGCAGCAACGCCGTGCTGGCACTGGAGCGTCGATGAACACGCTGTATGCAATCGAAGAGGTGGTGCCGCACCGCCAGGACATGTGCCTGCTGCAGCGCATCACGCATTGGGACCAGGACACCCTCGAGGCCGAACTGGTGGTGCCCGAGGCCGGCCTGTTCGTGGAGAACGGCGAAGTGCCGGCGTGGGTCGGCATCGAATACATGGCGCAGGCCATCGCGGCCTGGGCCGGCTGCCGCGCGCGTGCGGCCGGCAAGCCGCCGCAGCTGGGCTTCCTGCTCGGCAGCCGCCGCTACAGCAGCGCGCGCAGCAGCTTCCCCGCCGGTTCGCGGCTGCGCGTACAGGCGCGCTGCGAGCTGTTGGGTGACAATGGATTGGGGATGTTCGCCTGCCGCATCCTGGCAGGTGAGGACGAATGGGCGACAGCCAACGTGTCGGTGTTCGAACCGGCCGACGCGATGGCCTATCTGGAGAGTGGACAGGCATGACAGGGAATCGAAGCGTGCTGGTGACCGGCGCCAGCCGGGGCATCGGCCGGGCCATCGCGCTGCGCATCGCGCGTGATGGCTTCGACGTGGTGGTGCATTGCCGCAGCCGCCTGGAAGAGGCACAGGCCGTGGTGGCCGAGATCCATGCACTGGGCCAGCAGGCCCGCGTGCTGGCGTTCGACGTGGCTGACCGCGAGGCCGCACGCGCCGCGCTGGAGGCCGATGTCGAGGCGCATGGCGCGTACTACGGCGTGGTCTGCAACGCCGGCATCGCCCGTGATGGTGCTTTCCCGGCACTGTCGGCCGAGGATTGGGACCAGGTCATCCACACCAATCTGGATGGCTTCTACAACGTGCTGCATCCGCTGATCATGCCGATGGTGCGGCGGCGCAAGCCCGGCCGCATCGTCACCCTGTCGTCGGTGTCCGGACTGGCCGGCAATCGCGGCCAGGTCAACTACAGTGCCGCCAAGGCCGGCATCATCGGTGCCACCAAGGCCCTGGCGCTCGAACTGGCCAGCCGCCAGATCACCGTCAACTGCGTGGCTCCGGGCCTGATCGAGACCGAAATGCTCAACGATGAAGTGATCGAACACGCGCTCAAGCTGATTCCCGCTGGCCGTGTCGGCCGCCCCGACGAAGTGGCGGCGACGGTGGCGTTCCTGCTGTCCGAGCCGGCCGGCTACATCACCCGCCAGGTGATCTCGGTGAACGGGGGCATGCTCTGATGGGCGCCGATCGTCGCGTGGTGGTTACCGGTGCTGCGGCCATCAGTCCGCTTGGCCACGACTGGCCTACCATCGAAGCGCACCTGCGCAGCTGCCGCAATGCCGTGCGCACGATGCCCGAATGGGATGTCTATGCCGGCCTGAACACCAAGCTGGCCGCGCCGGCGCAGGACTTCGAGCTGCCGCCGAACTACAACCGCAAGACCACCCGCTCGATGGGCAAGGTCGCGGTCATGTCGGTGCGCGCCACCGAGGTGGCGCTGCGCGAAGCCGGCCTGCACGAGCATCCGGTACTGCGCAGCGGCCGTACCGGCGTAGCCTACGGCTCGTCCTCGGGCAGCCATGAGGCCACCGGCGAATTCGGGCGCATGCTCAACGAATTCACCACCGAAGGCATCAGTGCCACCACCTACCTGAAGATGATGAGCCACACCGCGCCGGTCAACATCGGCGTGTTCTTCGGTTTGTCCGGGCGCGTCTACACCACCTCCAGCGCCTGCACCTCGGGCAGCCAGGGCGTGGGCGCGGCCTATGAAGCGATCCGCAGCGGCAAGCAGACGGTGATGGTGGCCGGCGGTGCCGAGCAGCTCGATGCCACCGCTGCGGCGGTATTCGACACCCTGTTCGCCACCAGCGTGCGCAACGATGCGCCGCAGACCACGCCGCGCCCGTTCGATGCTGGCCGTGATGGCCTGGTGCTGGGCGAGGGTGCCTGTACGCTGATCCTGGAAGACCTGGAGCACGCGCAGGCGCGCGGTGCCACCATTCTTGCCGAGGTGGTCGGCTACGGCACCAACAGCGACGGCCAGCACGTCACCCAGCCCAGCGCCGACACCATGGCCCAGGCCATGCGCCTGGCGCTGGAGGATGCGGGCCTGGAGCCGGCGCAGATCGACTACGTCAACGCCCACGGCACCGCCACCGATCACGGCGACATCGCCGAGACCCAGGCCACCGCGCAGGTGTTCGGCAGCCGCATGCCGATCAGCTCGCTGAAGAGCTATGTCGGCCACATGCTCGGCGCCTGTGGTGCGTTCGAGGCCTGGATGAGCATCGAGATGATGCGTGCTGGCTGGTTTGCGCCGACCCTGAACCTGGCCGAGGTCGACCCGCGCTGTGGCCAGCTCGACTTCATCACCGGCCAAGGCCGCGAACTGCAGGCCGAGTACGTGATGAGCAACAACTTCGCCTTCGGCGGCATCAACACCTCTCTGGTGTTCCGCCGCTGGCGCGAGTGATCCACCGCCCCACCGCCGTTGTTCCCGCAACCTACCCGCACCCTCGACAAGGAGATGTTCCGATGCGCCGCACCCTGATGATCGCCACGGCCACCGCACTGCTGGCCCTGGCCTCCACCGCTTCTGCCCGCGATACCCGCGTGGAGCAGTCCCTGCAGGAACTGGTCAGTTCGCAGGCTGCCAAGGACGCCGGCATCGACGGCAGCGTCCGCTTCTACCTGGCCGGCCAGCCGGTCAGCGTGCAGCAGCGCCTGGGCGAAGACGTGACCAACAAGAAGACCAACGCCGCCAACAAGAGCGATGCCGAAGCCTGCCGCTGGGTCGCACTGTCGGCGCTGCGCGCGTTGCAGGACGGCGCCAAGTCGCGCGGCGCCAACGCCGTGGTCGACATCGTCAGCTACTACAAGAAGAACGAGTTCAAGAGCAGCACCAACTACGAATGCTACGCCGGTGCGATCCTCGCCGGCGTCGCGCTGAAGGGTACCTACGCCAAGGTCAAGTAAGCGCCTGCGTGGTGCCGGCCGTGGCTGAACGCCGCCGCCACATTGCTGAACCCCGCCGGGGAAACGCCGTCGATCACGCCGTCATCGTCGGATGACGGCTTTCCCCGGTGTCGGCTTTCCGACACAATCATGGCTCTTCCCGGGTTATCGTCCCGCGGACATGCACGCCTACGTCTATAAAAGCCAACTCAAGCCGGACACCTACGTCTACGTTCCCCGTCGCGATGATTTCAGCGCGCTGCCTGCGCCGCTGCTCACCTCGCTGGGGACGCTCGCCTTCGTCCTGGACGTGGCCCTGGATGCCCAGCGCCGCCTGGCCCAGGCCGATCCGGAAAAGGTCCGCAGCGAAATGAGCGAGCGCGGGTTCTACCTGCAGGTGCCGCCGTCGGTGGCCAGCCTGATGCCGCGCCACTATGACTGACACGTCCCGTCCGCGCGCCCTGTCGATCGCCTTCGCCGTGGGCGCCGTGCTGGCGCTGGGCGCCGCCGTGGGCGGCGTTCCAGGCGCCATCCTTGCTGCACTGGCGCAGCCGGCGTTCGCGCTGGGTGTGTCGTGGTGGCGGCGCAGCCGCGCGCTGCTGCCGCTGAAGGTGGTCGCGCGCCAGGACCTGCCGGCGCTGCTGGCGTTGTGGACGGCAGCGCCGTTGTTGCTGGCGCTGCTGCTGGCCTGGCCGCTGGCCGCACTGCGTGACAGCGGCAGCCTTGCGGCGGTGCTGGGCCTGAGCGTGCTGGTCAGTGCCGGCCTGCTGGCGGCCTGGCGCACCTGGCCGCTGTGGAACGATGTCGAACGCCTCGATGGCAGCCTGGCCCAGCACTGGCAGGCGCTGGCTGGGCGCGACCTGACCGCCTGGCGTGGCCTCGGCGTGGCCGCGCTGGTGATCGCGCTGGCCGCGCTGGTGGTGCTGCCGGCCTGGCCGGGCCTGCTGCCGGAAAGCGCGCGCTGGCCCGCCGCGCTGGCGGTCGTGCTGCTGTCGCCGGTGCTGCACCTGCTGCTGCAGCGGGTCGCGCCCGCGCCGCTGGTGTCGCTGCGCGCGAGCCCGTTGGCCACCGCCGGCAACGAGCACGAACCGATGTTCGCCGCCGCGGCCGAAACCGCGCCGCTGGAGGCGATGGCACCGCAGGAACTGACCCCGGCACTGTATGAAGCCGCCCGCCATGGCCGCATCGACCGGGGCCTGCAGCTGCTGCAGGCCGGTGCCGATCCGTATGCGCTGCCGGACCCGAACTGGCGCGACCAGCGCAGCCTGGCGGTGCTGGCGGCGGTGCTGCCGGACCTGCGCCTGCTGCGCGAACTGATCGCCCGCGGCGTCGATGTGAATGCGCCGCACCGGGGCATGACCCCGCTGCTGGCCGCCACCCGCGACAGCTGGCACGGCCGCCCCGAAGCGGTGATGACCCTGCTCGCCAACGGCGCCGACTCGCGTGCCGTCGACAGCGATGGCAACACCCCGCTGCACCATGCCGCGCGCAGTTCCGACCCGGGCGTGGCCGCGCTGCTGCGCGATGCCGCCGCCGAAGTCGATGCGTTGAACAACGAGGGCTGGTCGCCGCTGGCGGTGGCCTGCCAGGTCGGCAACTGGCGCCTGGCCCGCTTCCTGCTCGAACGCGGTGCGCGCAGCGAACCGGCCGAGGGCACGCCGGTGCTGCTGGCCGCCGCTGCCACCGAAGATGACGATCCGGCCGGGGTGCAGCTGCTGCTCAAGCACAAGGCGCGCGCCGACGCCCGCGATCGTCAGCGCCGCAGTGCATTGCATGAGGCGGCGCTGGCCGGCCACGTGGAGATCATCGGCGTGCTGCTCGGCGCCGGTGCCAATCTGGAAGCGCGCGATGCGCTGGGCCGTACGCCATGGCTGGAAGCGGCCCGTGCCGGTCGTGCCGCCGTGGTCGAGCATCTGCTGCCGCACAAGCCGGACCTGGTCGCGGTGGACGGCGAAGGCCGCAACGCGGTGCAGCTGGCGGCGATGGCCGAGGATGTCTCACCGCTGCTGATCAAGCGCCTGGTCGAACTGGGCATCGCCGCCGATGCCGCCGATCCGGTCGGTCGCCGTGCGGTGGACTACGCTGCCGAAGCCGGCCGCTGGGCGATCGTGGCTCTGCTGGACCCCTCCTATCCGTTGCCGGCCGCGGTCAGTGATGGCCTGGCCGAGCGCGGCGAAGCCGCCAGTGCCAGTGGCCTGCTGCCGGACCGTCCGCCGTTGACCCTGCTGCGTGAAGCGCTGGGCTTCGGCAACACCGAAGGCATGGCCGCGCTGGCCAAGCTGTGCCAGCCGGAAGAACTGGGTGGCCTGCTGCTCGATCCGGAACTGGCGCTGGAGCCGCGTGCGGTCGATTGGCTGCTGGCCCACGGTGCCGATCCCTACGTGCGTGACGCCTGTTCCGACACGCCGATGTTCGCGCTGTTGTCGCGCGGCATCGACGCGGTGCCGGCGCTGCAGGTCATGCTGCAGCGTGGCCTGTCGCCGGCCGGACGCGGTGGCCTGGCACGCTTCCTCGCCGCGTGTGCGCAGCACGACCAGGCCGCCCGTGGCCTGGAACAGCTGGCACTGGAACTGCTGGAACGTGGCGCCGATCCGTTCGCCGCCTCGCCGGCCGGTGATCCGCCGCTGTCGCTGGCGGTGCGCCTGGGCTGGCTGCGCCTGCAGCAGGCCCTGCTCAAGGCCGGTGTCGATCGCGAAGCGCGCGACAGCCATGGCATGACCGCATTGCATCTGGCCACCGCATTGGCCCGCGAAGGCGCGCTGAAGCTGCTGGTGCAGCACGGTGCCTCGCCGGAAGCCCGTGCCGCCGACGGCCAGACGCCGCTGGGCGTGGCGCTGTCGATTGGTCGCCGCGATCTGGCTGACTGGCTGGACTGGCGGGTGTGGCCGTTGCCGCGCCGTACCCTGCGCGAGGCCGATCTGCCGGCCGCCGCGATGGCCGGTGATGTGGACGCCGTGCGCCGCCTGATCGACCTGGGCTTCGCCGTTGATGCGGTCGACGCACAGGGCTGCACCGCGCTGCTGCGCGCCGCCGGTGGTGGCCATCTGGCGGTGACTGACCTGCTGCTGGCGCGTGGCGCCGATCCGCAGCACGCTGCGGCCAGTGGGGCTACGCCGCTGTCGGCGGCGGTCAGCATGCGCCAGGTGGATATCGTCTCGGCCCTGCTCGACGCCGGCGCCAAGCTGGAACACCGCCTGCCGGGCGGCGTGACCGTGCTGATGCTGGCCTCGGCGCTGGGCCTGCCGGACATCGTCGCGCGCCTGCTCACTGCCGGTGCCGACGTGCATGCCGGTGATGCGCAACAGCTGGGCCCGCTGCACTGCGCCGCACTGTACGGTTTCAGTGCCCGCGACCGCTCGCGCCTGCTGGCCCTGCTCGACACCCTGCTGCTGGCCGGTGCCGAACCGGACCAGGCCGCTGCCGGTTCGGTGACGCCGCTGCTGCTGTTGCTGGGTGCGCGTGCCGAGCCGGGTACCGCCTGCGACGAGCAGGTGGTGATGGCGGCGGTGGAGCGCCTGCTGGATGAAGACGTCAGCCTGGACGTGCGCGATCCGCGCGGTTTCGGCCCGCTGCACCTGGCCGCGCTGCATGGCCTGCCGCTGCTGGTGCAGCGCCTGCTGCGTGCCGGTGCCGATCCGGAAGTGCGCGACAGCCTCAACCGCAGCCCGCGCGAGATCGCGGTGATGCGTGGCTTCATCGACGTGGCCGGTGAGTTCGAACCGCGCGTGCCGGGCGTTTCGTCGATGGCGCGGTTCCTGCGCGACAACGGCTGATTCCTGGAAAAGGGTCGTGCCGGCCGCTGGCCGGCAACCGCAATCTGTGGTGGGTGCCGACCGTTGGTCGGCCCCCTACTTGCCGTCGCTTTCCGCGTCGGCCTCGAACAGATGCATCAGGTCGTTGCGTGCATCGCGCGAGGTCTGGATCACCGCCGCCTCGTCGTCGTACACCAGATACTGGTCGCGCAGCAGCTGTTCGTCGTGCTCGCGGAAGCGCTGCACATGGCGTTCGGCAACGTCCGGTGCCACGCCCAGCGCGGTCAGCACGCGGCCGCTCATCTCCAGGCTGGTGCCGAACACTTCGCGGAACGGCTCGGCCGACATGTCCATCAGGCGCCACGCATGCTGGCGGTTGCGTGCACGCGCCAGCACCGTCGCGTCCGGGTACAGCCGACGCACCATGCGCACCGCGCGCAGGTTGGTCTCCGGGTCGTCCACAGTGATCACGAACACATCAATGTGCTCACCGCCCGCCGCACGCAGCATCTCCGGCCGGGTCGGGTCGCCGTAGTAGAGCTGGTTGCCGAAGCGGCGCAGGTCGGCCACGGTGTCCGGGTTCGCTTCCAGAGCGACGAACGGCACCTTCTGCGCGGTCAGCAGGCGCGCGATCACCTGGCCGAAACGGCCCATGCCGGCGATCAGCACCTTCGGCCGATTGTCCGGCGCCACCTTGTCGGCCTCGGCGGCCTGACGCGGTGCGGCCTTCTCCTGGCCGAGCAGCTTAAGCAGCGCAATCATCAGCAGTGGCGTGATCGCCATCGACAGGCCGACGATGGCCACCAGCCGGTCATGGTTGGCGTTGCCCAGCAGGTGCGCGCGCTGCGCTTCGTTGAACACCACGAAGGCGAACTCGCCGCCCAGCCACAGCACGCTGCCCAGCAGCAGCGACTGTCGCGAACTGAGTTTGGCGATACGCCCGATCACGTAGAGCAGGCTGAACTTGACCACCAGCAGGATCGCCACGCCGGCAGCGATCAGCCACGGCTCGGCGGCGATGCGGTCCAGATCGATGCCCATCCCCACCGCGATGAAGAACAGGCCCAGCAGCAGCCCCTTGAACGGCTCGATCTGCGCTTCCAACTCGTGCCGGAACTCCGAATCGGACAGCAGCACGCCGGCCAGGAACGCGCCCAGGCTGGGGCTGAGGCCGGCTTCCTGCATGAACCAGGCGGTGCCCAGCACCACCAGCAGTGCCGTGGCGGTGAATACTTCCGGGCTGCGGGTGCGCGCGATGATGCTGAACACCTTGCGCAGCACCGGTCGCCCGCACAGGATCACCACGGCCAGCGCACCGAGGGCCACGGCGGCGTCTTCCCAGCGCAGGGTCTCGTTCTTCACCCCGCCCAGCAGCGGGATGGCCGCCAGCAGCGGAATCGCGATCAGGTCCTGGAACAGCAGGATGGCGAACCCGAGCCGGCCATGGTCGCTGTTGATCGCCTTGTGCTCGGACAGCAGCTGCAGGCCCACCGCGGTGGATGACAACGCCAGCGCCACGCCCACCACCAGCGCGCTTTTCCATTGGAAATGGTCAAGCAGCAGCAGGCCGCCCAGCACCAGCCCGGACAACGCCACCTGTGCCGTGCCGGCGCCGAACACCGAGCGCCGCATCACCTTCAGGCGTGCCGGCGACAGCTCCAGGCCGATCACGAACAGCAGCATCACCACGCCGATCTCGGCGGCACCGAGGATGCGGTCGGCGTCCTGCACGAAGCCCAGCCCGTCCGGGCCCAGCACCACACCGGCGGCCAGGTAGCCCAGCACCGCGCCGAAGCCGAACTTCTTGAACACCGGCACGGCGATGACCGCCGCCAGCAGCAGCACCAGGGCCAGTTCCAGACCACCGCTATGCATGGGAATACCTGGTCATCGGCGGAGCCCGCTGTGCGTCCATTCGGGTGGGGGAAGGGGTGGCGAGTACCACCGCGTCATTATGCGCGCCGGCCTGTGTATGCACGAGAACAACCTGCCGGGCAGGCGCCCTGCGCACAGCGGCCGGGTTGACCTGCATGGCCCACGGGTCCAGACTGCCCGCCGCTGGCGGCGCGTCCGCCGGCACACGCATCCCGGAGTCCCCAACCCATGTCCAGCGACAGTAGAAGTCGACCTCGTTCGACGCCAGCGATGGCCACCGCCTGACATCGGGACGGTTTGCCTGCGTTGGCGTTGCGCGAGGTCGCACCCCCACAAGGCAAACCCGATGAACCAGAAGCAATTGCTGCGCCCGGTGGCCGATGCCGCCGCACTGGCCGCACCATTGGCGAACTACAACACCGCCGATGCGGTGGAATTCCTCAACACGCTGGAACTCGTGCGCGCTGCGGAAACGCTGGCCGCGCTGCCGTTGCCGCGTGCGGTGAAGATGCTGGAGGCACCGGAACTGCACCGCAGCGGCGAACTGGTCGCCGCGCTGCCGCCGGCCCGCGCCGCCGCCCTGCTTGGGCTGATGGCCGATGACCGTGCCACCGACATCGTCCATGAGCTGGATGAGGAAGAACGCGCGCGGTTGATCCCGCTGCTGGGCACCGACGCCCGCCAGGCCATCCAGAAGCTGCTCAGCTACCCGCCGAACACCGCCGGTGCGCTGATGACCACCGAGTACGTGGCGGTACCCGCCAGCTGGACCGTGGCGCAGACCCTGCAGCACATCCGCCAGGTCGAGCGCACCCGTGAAACGGTGTACGCGATCTACGTGCTGGAGCCGTCCAGCCAGCAGCTGCAGCAGGTGGTGACCATGCGCCGGCTGATCACCGGCCTGCCGGAGGAGTCGATCCTGGACGTGGCTCAGGTCAATCCACCGGTGACGGTGGACGCACTGATGGACCAGGAAGAAGTGGCACGGCTGATCCGTCGCCACGACTTGCTGGCGATCCCGGTGGTCGATGCGCAGCAGCAGATGCTCGGCATCGTCACCGTGGACGACGTGCTCGACGCGCTGATCGAGGAATCGACCGAGGACGCGCACAAGTTCGGCGGCATGGAGGCACTGGACAAGCCCTACATGCAGATCGGCTTCCTGGAGATGCTGCGCAAGCGCGCCGGCTGGCTGAGCGTGCTGTTCCTGGGCGAGATGCTGACCGCCAGCGCGATGCAGCACTATGAGGACGAACTGGCGCGCGCGGTGGTGCTGACCCTGTTCATTCCGCTCATCATGAGTTCGGGCGGCAACTCCGGTTCGCAGGCCACCTCGCTGCTGATCCGCAGCCTGGCGCTGCGCGAGCTGCGCCTGCGCGACTGGTGGAAGGTGGCCCTGCGCGAAGTGCCCACCGGCATGGTGCTGGGCGCGATCCTCGGCTGCCTGGCCATCGTGCGCATCGTGATCTGGCAGCTGGGCGGCCTGCATGACTACGGCGAGCACTGGATCCTGCTGGCGATCACCATCGGTGCCGCCCTGGTCGGCATCGTCACCTTCGGCTCGCTGTCCGGCTCGATGCTGCCCTTCATCCTCAAGCGGCTCGGCTTCGACCCGGCCAGCGCCTCGGCGCCGTTCGTGGCCACCCTGGTGGATGTCACCGGCCTGGTGATCTATTTCAGCATCGCCGCGATGATCCTGCACGGCACGTTGTTGTAAGCCGGAGCCACCGTGCCGACCTTGGTCGGCACGCAGAACAAAAAGGGGACGGAGGGGATTAAGTCGTTTGTGGCACAAACGACTTAATCCCCTCCGTCCCCTTTTTTGGGTACCGTAGGCGCATGAGTACCTACCACCTGCAGTCTGTGTTCCGTCCGCAGTCGGTCGCGGTGATCGGCGGCAGCCCGCGTGAGCGTTCGGCCGGCCGCGCGGTGATGCGCAATCTGCGCGGCACCGGCTTCCCCGGCAAGGTGGCGTGGATCAACCCGCGGCATGCCGAGATCGATGGCATCCGCACGATCAAGCGGCTGAAGGACCTGGACTGGGTGCCCGACCTGGTGGTGATCACCGCACCGGCGGCGATCGTGCCGCAGGTGGTGCGTACCGCTGCCGAGCGTGGCGTGCAGGCGGCGATCATCCTCACTGCGCACCTGGGCGAAGGCCCGGGTTCGTTGTCCGCACAGGTAGAGGCGGTGGCGCGCAAGCATGGCCTGCGCATCCTCGGGCCGCACTGCCTGGGCGTGATCGCGCCGCACGCGCGACTCAACGCCAGCATCGCCGCGCACTTCCCGCAGGCCGGTGATCTTGCGTTGATCTCCGAATCCTCGGCCATCGCCGCCGCGCTGGTGGAGTGGGGCGTAGCGCGCTCGGTCGGCTTCTCCGCGGTGGTCTCGCTGGGCGACACGATGGACGTCGACTTCGGCGACCTGCTCGACTACTTCGCCACCGACTACCGCACCCGCGCCATCCTGCTCTATGTCGAGCAGATCAAGGACGCGCGCAAGTTCATGTCGGCTGCGCGTGCCGCCGCCCGCGCCAAGCCGGTGGTGGTGGTGAAATCCGGCCGCGCCGAGCGCGTGCAGCCGGGCAGCCGCGATACCCATGTGCAGGCACTGGCCCGCGCCGACGACGTGTACGGCGCCGCGTTCAACCGTGCCGGCCTGCTGCGCGTGGGCGCGCTGGACGAACTGTTCACTGCTGCCGAATCGCTGGGGCGGTTGGGCACCTTCCCGGGCCGTCGCCTGGCGATTCTCAGCAACGGCGGCGGCGTCGGTCGCCTCGCCGTGGACCAGCTGATCGCATTGCGTGGCACCCTGGCCAACCTGTCCGACACCACGGTCGAAAAGCTGGACGCCGTGCTGCCGCAGGGCTGGTCGCGCAGCAATCCGGTCGACATCGTGGTCGACGCCGATGGTGACCGCTATGCCGCGGCCATCGAAGCGCTGCTGGCCGACAACGAGAACGACGCGGTGATGGTGGTCAACGTGCCCACCGCATTCACCTCGTCCGCAGACGCTGCGCAGGCGCTCACCCGCACGCTCGGCCTGCGTCCGCGCCATCATCGCGACAAGCCGGTGTTCGCGGTGTGGCTGGGCAACGATGACCAGGCCACCGCCACGCTCAACGCGGCGCGGGTGCCGACCTATCCGACCGAGGCGGAGGCAGTACGCGGCTTCCAGCACCTGGTGCGTTACCGTGAAGCGCAGAACGCCCTGATGGAAACGCCACCCAGCCTGCCGCAGGACTTCAGTGTCGATGCAGCGGCCGCACGCGCGCTGGTCGATGCCGCGCTGGCCAACGGCCAGCAGTGGCTGGACCCGCTGGCCACCCATGAACTGCTCAAGGCCTACGGCATTCCGTCCGCACCGGTGATGCATGCGCGCGATGCGCACGAGGCGATGGACCTGGCGCAGCCGCTGCTCGAGCGCGGTGCCACGGTCGCACTGAAGATCCTGTCACCGGACATCCCGCACAAGTCGGAAGTGGACGGCGTGCGCCTGAACCTGTCCACGTTGCCGGCGGTGCAGAGCGCGGCCAACGCGATCCTGTCGCGCGCACGCCAGCTGCGGCCGGATGCCCGCATCGATGGCCTGCTGGTGCAGCCGACCATTGTTCGCCCGAAGGCGCGTGAACTGATTGTCGGCATCGCCGATGACGCGACGTTCGGCCCGGTGATCGTAGTCGGTCGTGGCGGTACCGCAGTTGAAGTGATCAATGACAAGGCGTTGGCGTTGCCGCCGCTGGACCTGCGCCTGGCCCACGAGCTGATTGGCCAGACCCGGGCTTCGCGCATCCTCAAGGCCTATGGCGATGTGCCCGCCGCCGACGAGCGCGCACTGGCGCTGGCGCTGGTCAAGCTGGCACAGCTGGCCGCGGACATTCCCGAAGTGCGTACGCTGGACATCAATCCGTTGTTGGTCGACAGCAAGGGCATTCTTGCCCTCGACGCACGCGTGGCGGTGGCGCCGTCGCGCATTCTGCACAAGGGCCGCGGTCATCCGCGCTTCTCGGTGTTCCCGTACCCGAAGGAGTGGGAGCGCACCATCGAACTGTCCGATGGCGGCCGCGCCTTCGTGCGTCCGGTGCGTCCGGAAGACGATGCGCTGTTCCGCGCATTCTTCGCCCGTGTCAGCGACGAGGACCTGCGCCTGCGCTTCTTCCAGTCGGTGAAGCATTTCAGCCACGAGTTCATCGCGCGCCTGACCCAGCTGGACTATGCGCGCTCGATCGCACTGGTGGCGATCGAGCCACGCAGCGGCGAAATGCTTGGCGCGGTGCGCCTGCACGCCGATGCCGATTACCACCGTGGCGAATACGGCATCCTGATCCGCTCGGACCTGAAGGGCCACGGCATCGGCTGGCGGCTGATGGCGATCATGATCGAGTACGCCAAGTGGCTGGGCCTGGACGTGGTGGAAGGCCAGGTGCTGCGCGAGAACAGCACCATGCTGGCGATGTGCCAGAGCCTGGGCTTCAAGACCAAACTCGATCCGGACGACCCGACGGTGATGATGGTGACGCTGCCGGTGCAGCAGGTCGAGGTGCCCGATGTCCCCCCGGTGGCGTGATCGCCGCCCATCGGTAGCGCCGGGCCATGCCCGGCGATCACCTCAACGCAGCGGTTCCACCATCACCGCCGTGCCATAGCACAGCAGCTCGGTCAGCCCGGTCATCACATCGGTGGCGTCGTAGCGCATGCCGATGATCGCGTTGGCGCCGGTTGTTCTAATGATTGAGCGTGGACTATGACGACGGCTTATGCCCTGCATGACGGCGCGCGATCAGCCCGAGCATGCCAGTGCACCAAGTAGTTGGCGCGTCTCTCAAGAAATGGTTATCGAATCGAGGTCACCATATGGGATAAGCGCTGACGCATTTCGCTCTTTAACTCTGCGAACAGACGTCGCTATCATTCGGTGAACGCGGGCTAAATGATTATCGAAGAGTGTCTACAGATCTGTTTCGCAAGGAAGTTCTACAAGGAAAACGTGCCGGTTGGTTGGGATCGATTTCCATCGCGCAGCCAATCAGACTCTGGGTTCTTGCGATCGCCGCTTCTGTCACCGCACTTGCTGTAGCGCTGCTGCTTTCAATTGGCACCTATACCCGTCGTTCGCATGTGGGTGGCCAGCTTGTTCCAGTTAATGGCATCGCGCAGGTCATGGCGCCCGCTGATGGGTTCATGTCGGAAGTCAGCGTTTCCGAGGGTGAGCACGTCGAAGCAGGTGAAGTGATCGCGGTCTTGACTGTCCCGCGGGCCACTACCACCGATGGGGATACGCTGGCCGCGATGGAATCCCGCTTCGAGCGCAGGACGTCCGGCCTTGAGGCCGCACAGATTGCCAAAAGGATGCGCCTGAGCGCACAGCGTGAGGGATTGAGTGGCCAACTTTCCAACGCACAGCGGGAGCTTGCACAGATTGACACGGAAGTGCTGACAAGGCGGGATCAGATCAGAATTGCAGAGGAAACTTTGGAACGCCTCCGGCTCCTTGAGGATGATCGTTACGTCAGTGTTCTCCAGATCAAGCAGCAGGAATCTGCAGCGCTCACGCAGAAGGGCGAAATGCAGGCATTGCAGCGACAGTCCATCGCCACGCGCAGGATGATCGAGCAGATCACGCAGGCGCTCAATGAACTGCCTGGAGAGAATGAGGCCGCAGAAGCGGCATTCCAGCAGGATCTGGCATTGCTTGAGCAGGAACGCGTGGAGAATACCGCACGTGGGCGCTTGGCCATTGTCGCGCCGGTCTCTGGAATTGTGGCCACCCAGCAGATCAAGGCTGGCCAGGCCGTGCAGAGCGGTCAGCCGATCGTGAGCGTGCTGCCTGGGGATGGCCGTCTGGAAGCGGAATTACTGGTTCCGAGCCGAGCGGTGGGTTTCATCGAACCCGATGACAAGGTCCTGCTCAGATACCAGGCATATCCCTACCAGAAGTTTGGACATCATGAAGGGCGGGTTTCGCGGATCAGTCGAAGCACACTGGGCGTCCCGCAGAATGGCAGCGCGACAGAGCCGATGTACCGAATCACCGTCGCGCTTGCAGCGCAAACGGTAAGCGCATACGGGAAGCCCGAGGCACTCAAACCCGGAATGCTCGTCGATGCGGATGTTCTGGGTGAGACGAGATCATTCTTTGAGTGGGTCCTTGAGCCGATCTACTCAATCAAGGGAACTGTGTTCGGACAATGACTGCAGCATTGGATGAGACAGCGTGTTGCTGGTCGAGCCAGCCCATGCACACTGGACGTGTGCCAATTTCAGGAGATCGATTGTGCGTGAACTGACCATGGATGAAGTTTTCGAAGTTGAGGGTGAAGGTGCGATGGGTGCCTTCATCAATGGTGCAGGTGCGGGTGGCTTTGCAGGTGCGCTCGCTGGTGGCCCGGCCGGGTCCGCTGCCGGTGCGCTCATCGGTGGGGGAATCGCCGTTGCGCTTTACCTGATGTAAGTCCTTCTTCTCTGAAACTCAATCAATCATATCAATATGGGAGGAATTATCATGCGTGAACTCAATAATGCGGAAGTTGCCAATGTCGACGGCGCAGGCGAAGGTGCTTCGAACGGCTTCGTCGGTGGCGTGATCGCCGGTGCGGGAGTCGGGTTCCTGGTGGGGGGGCCGGTGGGCGCATTCGCTGGCGCGGTCAGCGGTGGCATCCACGGTGCAATCGTGGGTCACTACCTGATGTGATGGGCATGGCGCAGGGGTGTTGGCGCACCCCTGCGCAATCTGTTTGGAAGCACTGGCTTCCGGAAAAGTTGGCAGGAGGAGAGCAGATCATGAAGTTTCCGGGTATCGACGAAAAGACGTTCGCCATCTGTGTGTGCTGCCTGGCCGTGGTCGCGGCATCTTCAGACCGCCGGATCTGGTCACTTCTGTGCGTTGGTGCGATTGTGGTCGCTATCGCCAGATTCGTTGATGCAAGACGCAAGCGAATTCAGAGAGAACATACGTCGAATTGAACCCTTGTGCGGGAAAAATTCACGCTGCCGAAGGTGATCATGCGGCGTGTTCGGTAGTGGCCATTGGTACTGAGGTTTGCACCAGAGGCGTCTGTTTCAGATTGACTGGGATCTTGGGCTTGTCATCGGAATGAAAGCGATACTGCAGTCGGAGGCAACGGAATGTGGGCTGGCGTCGATCGCGATGATCGCCGACTTTCATGGGAAGAAGATCGGTCTAAGCGAGATCCGCCGGCGCTATCCGTTATCGCTCAAGGGTGCCAAGCTGGCCCAGCTCATCCACATTGCACATCAGTTGGGACTGTCTTCGCGGCCCTTGCGGCTTGAGATGGAGCACCTTTCCGAACTCAAACTGCCTTGTATTCTACATTGGGATCTGAACCACTATGTGGTGCTGGCAAAGGTGGGCCGCAGCGGCGTCAGGATTCTTGATCCCGCCATCGGTGAGCGGGTGCTTGCGCTGGAGGAGGTGTCCGAGCATTTCACCGGTGTGGCGCTTGAGCTGGCTCCCACGTTGGAGTTCCAGAAGGAGGCCCGGCCGGCTTCGATCTCACTGCGGCAGCTGACGGGACAGATCAATGGCCTGTGGCCCTCGTTGGCGTTAGTCCTGCTTCTCTCGGTCGCGCTCCAGATCTTCGTGGTCCTTGCCCCGTTCTATACCCAGTGGGTGGTGGATCAGGCACTGGTTTCGGCAGATCGGGATCTCCTTACGGTACTGGGAATAAGCTTCGGGCTTGCCATGCTGTTGCAGGTGGCTATCGGGCTGTTGCGCGGTTGGTCTGTCATCTATCTCTCCTCTACTCTGGGCTTGAGATGGATGGGGAATGTTATCGGGCATCTGCTGCGATTGCCGTTGGACTTCTTCGAGAAGCGACACCTGGGCGATATCACCTCTCGGGTCTCGTCGGTGCAATCCATCCAGAAGACGTTGACGACCAGTTTCGTCGAAGCGCTCATCGATGGCCTGATGGCGATCGTCACGCTAGGAGTCATGGTTCTCTACAGCTGGAAGCTAGCGTTGGTGACGCTGGCGGCGGTGGTGCTGTACACCTTGGTCCGCGCCACCGCGTACGCGCCAGTTCGCAATCGTACCGAGCGCCAGCTCGTTGCCAGTGCAAAGCAGCAATCGCATCTGCTCGAGTCGATCCGAGGCATGCAGAGCATCAAGATCGCCGGCCAGGAGCCGATGCGGAGGGCAACCTACGAGAACCTGATGGTTGGCACGGTCAATGAGGAAGTCAGGCTTTCGAAGCTGACGCTCGGCTTCACCGTTACCAGTCAGCTGATCTTCGGAGTCGAGAGGATTACTGTCATCTGGATTGGCGCGGTGCTGACCATGAACAACGTGTTCTCGGTCGGCATGCTGGTAGCCTATCTTGCGTACAAGGACCAGTTCGCACTACGAATGGCTGGTCTGATCGACAAGGCCGTCGAGTTCAGGATGCTTCGGCTGCATGGCGAGCGGTTGGCGGATGTTGTTCTGAGTGAACCTGATCAGGATTTCGATCAAATCGAGACAATGGTACCGACTTCGTCCTCCATTGAGGTCGAGAATCTCTCCTTCCGTTACGCCGAAGGTGAACCTTGGATCGTCCGCAACTGTTCGTTCCGCGTGGAACAGGGGGAAGCAGTGGCCATCGTGGGCGGATCAGGTTGCGGCAAGTCGACCCTGATGAAACTGCTGCTCGGATTGCTCAAGCCGAGCGAAGGAAGCGTAAGCGTCGGCGGGGTGGATATCCGGAAGTACGGTCCACGTGGCATCCGCTCCATGGTCGGAGCGGTGATGCAGGATGACCAGTTGTTTGCCGGAAGCATTGCCGACAACATCAGCGGCTTCGATAGCGGCTTCGATAGCGGCTTCGATGAACAGCGCATCGAGGAAGCTGCTCGGATGGCAGCCGTGCACGACGATATCGCGGGGCTGCCGATGGGTTATCACGGTCTTATCGGGGACATGGGCAACTCGCTTTCAGGCGGTCAGAAACAGCGCGTGATTCTGGCCCGTGCGCTCTACCGCCGGCCTCAGATTCTGTTTCTGGATGAGGCCACCAGCCATCTTGATGTCATGCGCGAGCGCTTGGTCAACGAAGCCGTGCAGCGTATGAAGCTGACTAAGGTGATCGTGGCCCATAGGCCGGAGACCATAAGCAGCGCCGACCGTGTCCTGGTGATGGAGCAGGGGCGGATTGTCCAGGAGGTGCGGCCCCAGCGTGAGGCATGGACGACGTCTGCTTCCGACGCCGAGGAATGCGCCGCGGCACCGGTCTGACTGGCGTCTCACAGGGTATCCAGAAGCGGGTGCGGGTCCGGCGCGCCTGGCTCCTCCGTGGGCACGTCCCCGCGCTTGGCGCGGTCGCTGGCATGGCGCCGTCACCGCACCAGCGCGACAATACCCCCATGACCGACCGTATCCCCCTGTTGCTGCTGCCCGGCCTGCTCAACGATGCTGAACTGTGGCGCGCACAGCTGGCCGACCTGGCCGACATTGCCGATTGCGCCGTAGGCGACCAGACCCGCGGCGAGACCCTGCAGGCGGTGGCCGAGAACGTGCTGGCACAGGCACCGGAGCGCTTCGCCCTGGCCGGTTTCTCGCTGGGTGGCTTCGTGGCCCAGCAGATCCTGCGTATCGCGCCGGAACGCGTATTGCAGCTGGCGCTGGTTGACACCTCGATCCACGCCGACTCGCCGGAGCGCGCCGAGCAGCGCCGTAGCCAGCGCGCCAGCGTGCGCCTGCCTGGCAAGTTCCATGGCTTCGGCGATGTGCTGATGCGCAGCTACATCGACGCCTCGCGGCTGGACGACTACGTGCTGGTACAGCGTGTGCGCGACATGACAGCGCGCCTCGGGGCGGAGGTGTTCCTGCGCCAGAGTGCGCTGGAACGTCGCGATGGCCATGACGTGCTGGCGGGTTACCGCGATCCGCTGTTGATCGTCTGCGGGGCCAACGACCGCATCACGCCGCTGGCAGTGAGCGAGGAAATGCATGCGTTGGTGCCGCATTCGCAGCTGGTGGTGGTGCCCGATTGCGGTCACCTGGCCCCGATGGAAAAGCCGGACGAGGTCAGTGCGGCGATGCGTGGGTGGCTGTCTGTGGATTGAAGGGGATCGGTGGCATCGGCGGTTCGTTCCACCCCAGTCTGTTGTAGGCGTGGTAACGAAGCACGCCGATACGTTCGTGCAACATCACCTCAGCCAGCAGCAGGTTGAAGGCCGAGGGGAGCCATCCGGGTGTGGCGCGTAGCCGGTCGCTGGGCAGGCCTTCGGCAATCACGCCGAAATGCTGGAAATAGAGCAGGCTTCGCCTGAGGTGAAGACCCGAGGTCACGATTACCACGCGCGATGGGTCGTGGTGGAGCATCGCACTGCTGTTCCGGGCGTTCTCCCAGGTGTTGGCGCTGGCATCCTCCTGCTCGATGCGATCCATCGGCACACCCAGACGGACCAGCTCGCGCGCGTAGACGTTGGCCTCGCTGGTATTACGGTTTCGTGGGGCACCTCCGCTCACGATCAACCTGCAGGTCTCGTGCTTCTGCTGGCAGAGCAGATAGCGCTGCGCCGTAACCAGCAATCGGCTGTACCCCACCAGACCCGGGCTGGAGCCCTCGGCATGGTGCTCGATGCCACCGCCCAGCAGCACGATCGTTGTCTTCGGCCGATCTGCAGGTGTCGTGAATGCAGCGCTGGCCTGGGCCCGGTCGAGCATCCACTGCGTTATCGGGCCCGTTGCGCTGGACAAGGCCATCAGGGGCAGCATCGACAGGAGTGCCGCGGTGCGGAATCGGCGTGTGGCGATCAGTGCGGCACATGCCAGCAGAAGAAGAAGGGTAAACGCCAGCACAGTGCACCTCAGGAAAGTTTGAATGAATTCCGATGGCGCGGGGCCTTCGTTGTGTGGATGCTGGATGCCATGGATCTGAAGCGACTGTCACCCTCCGCAAGAGCGGGCGTCATTCTCGGCGGCGTATTGCTTGGATTAGGGCTGGGATACGTGTTTTCCGAGCGGTTTCCGGGTTTGTTCGCTCTCATTCATGAGCGGATGCAGTAGCGAATCGGGAAGATGCGTTGTCGCGAATGGCCCTGCACGAAATCGTATTTGGCCGGGAGCGATATGCACGAACAGGTCGCATGCGACATATGGCGGAGACAGATGCACGCAATCGATCGACGTGGCATGGCGGGAACGCAGGCGGCAGGCGCCGATCGCCCTGAGCTTGGCGAGCATTCAATGCTGAAGGTGATTGCCGCGGTGTCACCATGCGAGCTGCCGTCCTTTGTTGCTGCGTTGGACGAAGCGATAGCACGGTGGAGGGCGGAGTCTGCGAGTACGCCCAGCAGCGATCTGGATGCAGAACTGGCGCGCCTGCACGCGCTCAAGAGCATCACGTCGGCGCTGGGCAGCAGGATGATCGCCAGCGCGTGCGACGACCTGGGTGAGTGCCTTCGATCGGGCGCGGCGACAGACCACGTACGCCGCCGCTCCCAAGCCGTGGCGGTAGCGGCGCAGCGCCTTCTGCAACGTTCCATCGTTTCTCACAGGTGAAGGAGTCCGGCCATGCCCCATGCACCTTCTGGTCTGCTCGATGCTGGCCCCGACGCACTGCTTCAGGCGGCCCGCTCACTGGAAATGAAACGACTTGCGCTGTTGCTGTCCTCGCTGCAGGAGCCGCGTGCCAGCCTGTCCAGAGTGGTATTGCAGGTACTGACCGTGCTGTGGTGCTGGCTCTGGATGGATGGACCACAACCCGTGCTGGCCAACGAGGCGGCGAAGGTGCTGCCTGCGTCGATTGCGCTGCTTGTTGCGTCCGTGGCATGGGCCGCATGGGTGAACCTCCATAAGGATCGCGGTGTGGCATGGCGCGACGCGGTGGGCCTGCTCCTCAGCCTGGTGATGGTGACGGTGCAGGTCGATGCAGCCTTCATTCTTCTGATGACGCTCAATGCGACGCTGCCTTTCCTGGTGATCGCGGCGACGGCTGCCTACGGGCGGAGGGCGATCGCGCCAGCCATCGCTGCAACGGCGTTGGGGCTGCTGTGGGCCGCGCCGGAGGGCTATTGGATCTCGCGACCTGCCTACCTGGCCTATGCCCTGGCGCTGACGATCCTGCTGCCGGCCGTGGTTGCCTCCATGGTTGCGGCCATGCGCGATATTGCGCTCCGTGCCGTCGCGTCGCGCGAGGCCCAGGGGCGGTTCATCGGAACGATGAGCCATGAGCTGAGGACGCCGTTGAACGCCATCATCAATGGCATCCAGTTGCTGGACATGGATGCCGCGACGTCGGCGCAGCGCAGTTCGTTTGCGATGGTGGCCCGGCAGGCAAGAGCGCTGCGGCATCGCATTGATGATGTCCTCGATGTGGCCAGCATCGAGGGTGGAACGCTGCGGCTTCGTCCTCAACCCTGTTCACTGGCGTCCGCTCTCGATGCGATGCAGGAAAGCTGCGCGCCGGCTGCTGCGGAGAAAGGTGTACTGCTGACGGTGGAGGACTGCGATCCCGCAGTGTGGATGCTGGTTGACGCAGGCCGGGTCGAACAGGTGATCAGCAATCTTGTCTGCAACGGGATCAAGTTCAGCCCGGTGGGGGGCGAGACCCGCGTGTCCATTGACGCCTCCCGCATCGGTGAGCAATGGCAGGTGCGGGTGACCGTTTCCGACTCCGGGTGCGGTATCGACGAGAGCGACCAGGAGGCGATCTTCTCCCCCTTCGTCCAGGTGAGCGAGGGTGATGCCCGTTGCGAGCAGGGGGTTGGGCTTGGGCTCTACATCGTGCGACTGATTTCCGATGCCATGGGCGCGACGATCGAGGTGGGCCGCAGCACGTGGGGTGGCGCCTCGTTCCAGTGGTGCTTCACCGCTCCTGCCGTGATCGGCGAGGCAGCATCACCTTCGCTTGAGGCGGTGTTCAAGGCACATGCGGCGTCGGTACGATCCCTGCATTGCCTGCTGTTCGAGGATGTGGAAACCAACCGGCAGGTGGTCGAGCGGCTGATGGAATGTGCAGGTCATCGACTGAGTTGCCGGCACGACGGGCGCGATGCGCAGGCTGCGGTGGCGTCGCTTGCGCCGGACGTGGTGCTGCTGGACCTTCATATGCCGGGTTGCAGCGGTTGGGACGTACTTGAAGCGGTCGGCTCCAGAACGGACGGTCCGCCCATCCTGGTGATGAGCGCGGACACGCGTCTGCAGGTCATCGAGAGGGCGCGTTCAATGGGCGCCGCCGGCTTCCTGTGCAAACCGTTGGATGTGCACGAGGTGCTGCGGATGCTGCACGAGGTGGCGCCTCGGGGATCCAGTCTGTAGAGCCGAGCCATGCTCGGCTCCAGGGAGACGGCAGCCGAGCGTGGGCTCGGCTCTACAACAACAGGGCCTCAATCCCAGGCCGGCGCAATGCCTTCCGGGTTGGCCAGGCGGTGCCCACGATCCAGCTTGGCGATCTGCGCCATGTCTTCGTCGGTGAGGCGGATTGCTGCCGCTTCCAGGTTGCCCGACAGGTTCTCGCGCTTGGTCGAAGACGGAATGACCGAGTAACCCTGCTGCAGTGCCCAGGCCAGTGCGATCTGCGCGGGCGTGGCCTGGTGACGGCCGGCAATGGCCTGGATCACCGGGTCCTTGATCACCTCGCCATAGGCCAGGCTCATGTAGGCGGTGATGTGGATGCCGTTGTCCTGCAGGAACTTCACCAGCAGGCGGTTCTGCAGGTACGGATGGATCTCGATCTGGTTGGTGGCGATCGCATCGGCGCCGAGGATCTCGATCGCCTTGCGGGTCTGTGCGATGGTGAAGTTGGAGATGCCGATCTCCTTCGTCAGGCCCTGTGCCTTGGCCTCGGCCAGTGCGGTCAGGTACTCCTCCATCGGCACGTCGACCTTGTCGTTCGGCGAGGGCCAATGGATCAGCGCCAGATCGACGCGGTCGGTGCGCAGCTTTTCCAGGCTGGTACGCAGGCTGGCCAGCAGCGCATCATGCTTGAACTCGGAGATCCACACCTTGGTGGTGAGGTACAGGTCATCACGCGGCACGCCGGACTCGGCGATGGCCTGGCCGACTTCGGCTTCGTTGCCATAGATCTGCGCGGTATCAACGGCGCGGTAGCCGACGTCCAGTGCATTGCGCACCGAGTCGATCACGGTCTGGTCCTTCAGGCGGAAGGTACCAAGGCCAAAAGCGGGAACGGTCATGGGAAGCTCCAAGGGGGAGGGAGTCGCAAAGGAAAGAGGGTAGGACAGGTGCCGTATGCATGCCGGCAACGCTGCATTGCATGAATCAATGCGCGGCCATGGCGATGCCATCGGCGCGATCATCGATGCCATCACGACGGTCCAGGCGGCCGCTGAGCACGGTCAGCGCATACGCGCCCACCACCACCAGCGCGCCCAGCCACGGCGTGTGCATCAGGCCGATGTTCTCCACCACCAGGCCGCCGAGCGAGGCGCCCAGCGCGATGCCGATGTTGAAGGCGGCGATGTTCAGCCCCGAGGCCACGTCAGTGGCCTGCGGCGCATAGCGCTGCGCCTGCTTCACCACGTATGCTTCACCACGTACACCTGCAGGCCCGGTACGTTGCCGAATGCCACCGCGCCCAGCGCCAGCACCGTCAGCAGCATCAGCCAGATGTTGTAGGCGGTGAAGGTGAGCACGAACAGTACGACCGCCAGCAGGGCGAAGATGCGCTTCAGCGCGGGCACCGGGCCCATGCGGTCGGCCATGCGGCCGCCCCACAGGTTGCCGATCGCCACCGACACGCCGTACACCAGCAGCACCAGGCTGACCGCGTTGGCCGAGAAACCGGTGACGTCCTGCAGGATCGGCGCCAGGTAGGTGAAGGCCAGGAAGGTGCCGCCATAACCCAGCGTGGTCATCGCATAGACGAGCAGCAGGCGCGGCTGGGCCAGCACCGCCATCTGCTGGCGGAAGCTGGACGGGGCGCTCTGCGGTACGCTGCGCGGCACGAACAGCAGCGCGCCCAGCAGTGCGATCACGCCGAGCCCGGCCACCGCCAGGAAGGTGGCGCGCCAGCCCAGGTGCTGGCCGATGAAGGTGCCCAGCGGCACGCCGGTCACCAGTGCCACGGTCAGGCCGGTGAACATGATGGCGATGGCACTGGCGGCCTTCTCCTTCGGCACCACCGCGGTGGCGATGATCGAACCGATCGAGAAGAACACGCCGTGGGCCAGGCCGGTGAGGATGCGCGCGGCGATCAGCGACGTGTAGCCCGGCGCCAGGAAGGCGATGACGTTGCCAAGCGTGAACAGCACCATCAGCGCCACCAGCAGGGTCTTGCGCGGCACGCGGCCGGTCAGCGCGGTCAGCACCGGCGCACCGATGGCCACCCCGAGGGCATACAGCGAGACCAGCAGGCCTGCGGAGGGCAGGCTGACCTGCAGATCGGCGGCAATGGTGGGAATCAGGCCGACGATGACGAACTCGGTGGTGCCGATGGCGAAGGCACCGAGGGTCAACGCCAGCAGGGCGAGGGGAATGCCACGGATCATGGCCGGCTCCGGAGGGAAGGAAGGCGCGCAGTGTGCGCGGTGCACCTTTGCCGAAAAACCAGTCTTCACGCCAATCACTATTGCCGCTCAGTCAATAATGGCGGGATGAAGACCACTCTCGATGAAATGCAGGCCTTCCTCGCGGTGATCGACAGCGGGTCGATCAGTGCCGCTGCCGAGCAGCTGGGGCAGACGCCCTCGGGCGTGAGCCGTGCGCTGGGGCGGCTGGAGGACAAGCTGGGGATCACCCTGCTGACCCGCACCACCCGCCGCCTGCACCTGACTGCCGAGGGCGAGGCGTTCCTGCGCCATGCCCGGGCGATCATCGATGCGGTGGAATCGGCCGAGGAACAGATGGCGGCACGCCGCGAGCGCCCGGCAGGGCGCCTGCGCGTGGATGCGGCGATGCCGTTCGTGCTGCACGTGATCGCGCCGCTGGTGAGCGGCTATCGTGCGCGCTACCCGGAAGTGCAGCTGGAGTTGAACAGCTCCGACCGCTACATCGACCTGCTGGAGCGGCGCACCGATCTGGCGATCCGGATCGGGCCACTGGCCGACTCCACGTTGCATGCGCGGCCGCTGGGGCGGTGCCAGCTGCGGCTGGTGGCCAGCCCGGCCTACCTGGCTGCACACGGCGAACCGGCCAGCGTCGCCGCGCTGGGCCAGCACACGCTGCTCAGCTTCAACGAGCCGGAGTCACTCAACCGCTGGCCGTTGCCGGGCGATTCCGATGGCCTGCTGCGGGTGCATCCGGATATCGCGGTGTCCAGTGGCGAGACACTGCGCCGCCTGGCGGTGGAAGGTGTCGGCATCACCTGCCTGTCCGACTTCGTCACCGATCGCGACCGCGCTGCTGGCACGCTGGTGCCGGTGCTGGCGGCGCAGACGCTGGATGTGTACCAGCCGATCCACGCGGTGTATTACCGCAACACGGCGGTGTCGGCGCGGATCAGCTCGTTCCTGGATTACATGGGTGAAGCGATGGCGCAGAGCGGTTACCTGCGCTGATCGGATTCGGGTGGGTGCGGACCGTTGGTCCGCACTGCACCTGCCATCGCCCGACCAACGGTCGGGCGCTACCCATCTGACGCTGGCCGGCAACCGGACCAATCAGGCCGCGCGCGCCAACCCGCCCTTCGCATCCGCCGTGGTCGACAGATCGAACACATCCACCGCCTCGATCAACCGGTTCGCCTGTTGTTCCAGGCTGCGTGCCGCTGCGCTGGCTTCCTCCACCAGCGCAGCGTTCTGCTGGGTGGTGCCGTCCATCTGGATCACGGTCTGGCTGACCTGCTCGATGCCCGCGCTCTGTTCCTGCGAGGCGGCGGAAATCTCGGCCATGATGTCGGTCACGCGCTGCACCGAGGCCACGATCTCGGCCATGGTGTCACCGGCCTCACGCACGCGCTGTGCACCGTGCCCCACCTGTTCCACCGAGGCTTCGATCAGCGACTTGATCTCCTTCGCCGCCGCCGCCGAACGCTGCGCCAGCGTGCGGACCTCGCTGGCAACCACCGCGAAGCCACGGCCCTGCTCGCCGGCACGCGCGGCTTCCACCGCAGCGTTCAATGCCAGGATGTTGGTCTGGAAGGCGATGCCATCGATCACGCTGATGATCTCGGCGATCTGCCGTGACGAGGTTTCGATCGCGCCCATCGTCGTCACCACCTGGCCGACCACGCTGCCACCCTGCGAGGCGACCGCGTGCGCGCCGATCGCGAGCTGGTTGGCCTGGCGCGCATGTTCGGCGTTCTGGCGCACGGTGGAGGTCAGCTCCTCCATCGATGCCGCCGTCTCCTCCAGGTTGGCGGCCTGCTGCTCGGTGCGGCGCGACAGGTCATTGTTGCCGGCGGCGATCTCCGCGGCGGCGGTGTGGATGTTGCCGGAGGCGTGCTTGATGTCGGTGACGATGGTCGCCAGCTGCGCGGCGGTGGTGTTGGCGTCACCGGCGATGCGCGCGAATACACCCTGGAAATCACCGTGCATGCGCGCGCCGAGGCGGCCATCGGCAATCGCACGCAACATGCTGGAGACCTCGCCCAGGTTCAGTTCAGTGGTCTGCATCAGGCGGTTCAAACCGTCGACCATCGCGCGGAAATCATGCTCGAAACGTGCGCTGTCGCCGCGCTGGCTGAAGTCACCGGCGGCCGCCGCTTCGGCCAGGCGGCGGATCTCGCCGTTGATCACACCGAGATTGGCCTTGGCCGTATCCAATGCGTTGGTGATCACGGCCTTCTCGCCGGGCAGGCGTTCCATGTCCTGGCTGAGGTCGCCGACGGCATAGCGGCCCATGATCGCGATCGCGCGCAGCTTCACCTGGATGTGCGCATCGACCAGCGCGTTGCTGTCGGCCACCATCGTGCCGAACGCGCCGGGGAAGGCACTGGCATCCATGCGGTGGCTGATGCTGCCGGCGTCATGCGCCTGCGCCATCGTTGCCTGTGCGTCCAGTACGCCGCGCAGCGTGGACTGCACGGCCTGCATGGCCTGCGCGAGGCGGCCAATTTCGTCGCGGCTGCGCACCTGCACCACGTGTTGCAGGTCGCCGGCAGCCACTGCACGTGCAGCGGCTTCCACCGCCAGTACCGGCTGCACCACCGCGCGCCGCAGCCACCAGGCCAGGCCCATCAACAGCAGCACGGCAGCCAGCACGGTCAGCGCTGCACACAGCAGCAGGGTCTGGCGTGCCTGCTGAGAACGCGCGGCCACCGCTGCTTCGGCCACCTGGGTGGCGTGCGCGCTCAACGCATCCAGCGCGCTCGCCACGGGGCGATCCTTGCCGCGCACGAGGTTGTCGCCGGCGGCGGGGTCGTAGCCGGCCTCTGCAAATGCCTGCAGGGCAGCGTGATAGTCCTTCTGCAGCTGCGCATGCAGGCCGATGAAGGCCTGTGCCAGATCACGCGTGCGCGCGTCCGGGCTGGCCAGCAGGCCCTTGGCCAGCTGCTCGACCAGGCTGCCCTCGCTGTCGAAGGCATCCAGATGGCGCTGGCGCAGCGCATCGTCGCGGCCGCGCAGCAATACGTTCTTCCATTCCTGCACCTGGCCGCGGAACTCGCGTTGCAGGCGTTCTGCATCGCGGCTGTGCGCGACTTCGGGTGGAACCTCGGTGGACAGCTTCAACCAGGCGGAGGCCAGGCCCGCCAGTGCGCAGAGCAGGACCACGGCCAGACCAACGGAAACCGCGCCGAGCAGCTTGGACTGCAGGCGCGGAGCACGGACAGACGCTTTCATGGAAGGGACTCTCGGGAAGGGGCAATGCGGTATCGACCCGTGCCCTGCGCGCCTGAAGTGCGACAACGATCACATTCGCGTTCTGTTTAGAGATGTGAAGGAGATGTTTCACAGGACAAATGTGTCCATATGGAACGAATACGGACTCTCGACAGGTGGTTTAAATGTAACTATTGTTGTTACATGAAATCAGCAAACCCGCTTTCCGACGCCCTGCACGTGATGGCGCATCTGGTGGGCCACGCTGCCCCGCGTACGTCCGAGCAGCTGGCGTCGTGCCTGCCGACGCATCCGGTGGTGATCCGTCGCCTGCTGGCACAGCTGCACAAGGCCGGCCTGGTGCGCAGCACCCGCGGCCACGGCGGCGGCAGCCTGCTGGCACGCGATGCCGCAACGATCACCCTGCATGACATCTATCTGGCCGTGGGCGCACCACCGCTGGTGCAGGTCGGCGCCCGCGATTCCGGCGGCGGCTGCCCGATCCAGCAGCTGGTCAACAGCGCCCTGCTCGAAGGGGCGCGCGAAGCACAGCGCCTTCTCGAACAGCGGCTGCAGGCCACCACGCTGGACCAGCTCGGCGCCGACTTCGCCCGCCATCTCGCCCATCACCGTTCCCTGGAAGGTCATCATGAATCCTGATGTGCTCATCGTTGGCGGCAGCTATGCCGGCATTGCCGCCGGCCTGATCCTCGCCCGCGCCCGCCGCCCGGTCACGGTCATCGACGCCGGATTGCCGCGCAACCGCTTCGCCAGCCATTCGCATGGCGTGCTGGGGCTGGATGGCACCAGTGGCGCCGAGCTGCTGAAGACCGCGCGACAGCAGCTGCTGGACTACCCCACAGTGCGTTGGGTGCATGCCGAAGCCGTGCAGGCCACCGCCCGCGCCGAAGGCGTGGAAGTGCGTACCGCCGATGGCCAGGTCCTGGCCGCGCGCAAGCTGCTGCTGGCCAGCGGTATTGCCGACCAGTTGCCGGCGTTGCCGGGCCTGGCCGAGCGCTGGGGCAGCACCGTGCTGCATTGCCCGTACTGCCATGGCTATGAAGTGGGTGGTGGCGCAATCGGTCTGCTTGGTGGGCACCCGATGTCCGCCAGCAAGGCGCCGCTGTTCGCCGATTGGGGAAATGTCACCTTCTTCAGCCAGGGCCTGCCGATCACCGAGGAGGAGCGGGCCGCCATGCAGCAGCGCGGCGTGCAGATCGAGACCGCGCCGGTGGTGGGCGTGCAGGGCGACCAGCCGACCTGGCTGGAAGTGGAGTTGGCTGATGGCCGCCGCATCGCGCAACGCGCGCTGTTCGTGCCGGCCACGCAGACGATGGCGACGCCGCTGGTGCAGCAGCTGGGCTGCACCCTGGTGGAAAGCCCGCTGGGCGTGCTGATCGAGGTCGATGCGATGAAGCAGACCTCGCTGCCGAACGTGTACGCCGCCGGCGATGCAACCACAGTTGGCAACATCACCCTGGCTGCTGCCGAGGGCGTGCGTGCGGGCATCGGCGTGCACCACGCGCTGGTGACTGAAGACAGCGTGGCGCGCTGAACGTGTTCCGGTGGGTGCCGGCCTAGGCCGGCACCGCTCGGTTACCCCTTCACGCACAGCACCTGGCGCAGGGTGTGCACCACCTCGACCAGGTCCAGCTGCGCGGCCATCACATCGTCGATCGACTTGTACGCGGCCGGTGACTCATCCAGCACGCCGCTGTCCTTGCGGCATTCCACGTGCGCGGTGGCGTCGCGGTGCTGGGCCAGCGTGATCTGCTGGCGCGCGGCGCCACGGCTCATCACCCGGCCGGCACCGTGGCTGCAGCTGTGGAAGCTGTCCGCGTTGCCCTTGCCACGCACGATGTAGCTGCGCGTGCCCATGCTGCCGGGAATGATGCCCAGCTCACCCTCGCGGGCACTGACGGCGCCCTTGCGTGTCACCAGCAGCTCCTGGCCGTGATGCGTTTCCTTCTGCACGTAGTTGTGGTGGCAGTTCACCGCCATCGCCGCCAGCTGGAACTTCGGCAAGCGGTGGCGCATCTCGGCCAGCACGCGCGACATCATCGCCTCGCGGTTCTGCCGCGCGTAGTCCTGCGCCCACGACACCGCTTCAACGTAGTCATCGAACAGCGGCTCGCCTTCCATGAAGAACGCCAGGTCCTTGTCCGGCAGGTGGAAGCCGAGCACGCGCCGTGCCAGCTCCTCGCGCGCCTTCTCGATGAAGTAGGTGCCGATCAGGTTGCCGGTGCCGCGCGAGCCGCTGTGCAGCATCACCCACACCGTATCCGTCTCGTCCAGGCACAGTTCGATGAAGTGGTTGCCGCCGCCCAGCGTACCCAGCTGGCGGTCCAGCTTATCGGTGCGGATCCTGCGGTGCTTGTCCTTGATCTTCTCCAGGCCGTCGGCCAGCCCGGACTGCACCAACCGGGTGTGGATGCTGTCGGGCATGCGGCGATGCTCGCCGCCGCGCCCGTTGCCGACCGGGATGCTGCGCTCGATGCTGTTGCGCAGTTGCCGCAGGTCATCGGGCAGGTCGTTGGCGCGCAGCGTGGTACGCACCGCCGCCATGCCGCAGCCGATGTCGACGCCGACCGCGGCCGGAATGATCGCGCCACGGGTCGGAATCACTGAGCCCACGGTCGCGCCCTTGCCCAGGTGCACGTCCGGCATCACCGCCACCCACGGCCCGACGAACGGGATCGCGGCGATGTTGCGCAGCTGCTCGTGGGCCTGTGCCTCCAGCGGCACACCGTTGATCCAGCCCTTGATCGGCGTGGTGCCATCGGCGTGCAGCCATTGATAGTTCTGTTGCGTGTCCATTGTCTTATTGAATGTCCTTGATGGGCCGGCGGCGCGTCCCTGCGCCGCCGCGACCCCCTACCTGATCGTCACCAGCTGCTTCAGCACGCCATCCAGGCCGCCGAACACGGTGAGCTTGTCGATCTTCTCGGTGACCTTCTCCAGCGCCTCCAGCTCCTTCAAGCGCATCAGCACCGGGTTGTCCTCGATCAGCTTTGCGGTGTTGAGCTGCGAACGCGTGGCGTTGGCCTCCTCGCGGCGGCGGATCACGCTGGCCTGGGCCTGCTTCTCGGCAAGCACCACGCCGTTGAGGATCTCCTTCATCTCGCCCGGCAGGATCACGTCCTTGATGCCGACGCCGAGCAGGCGTACACCGTGGCCCTCGATCGCGCCCTGCACGTGGGCGGCAATCTCGCCGTCCAGCGCGGACTTGTCGCCCAGCAGCTCGTCCAGGCTGCGTGCGGCGATCGCCTGGCGCAGGCCGAACTGCAGCTGCCGATAGATGAACTCATCGGCATTGCTCAGCGTGCGGTGTGCACGCACCGGGTCGACCACCTGCACGGTCGCGGCCAGGTTCACCCGCAGGGTGACCTTGTCGCGGCTGAGCAGCTCCTGGCCGGACACGTCCAGTGAACGTGCACGCAGCTCCACGCGCTCCACCGACACGTTGCCGTTGAAGTTCCAGAACGCGTGCAGGCCGGCGTCCAGCGTCTGCCGCAGCGTGCCATCGATGAACAGCAGGCCCACCGACTCGCTCGGCACGGTGCTGATCACCGCCACACGCGGCAGCACGCCCAGCTGGCCCAGGCGCTGCTGCACGTCCACCGGAATGCGCGGCTCGTCACCCAGCGCCATCACGCGCACCTGGGTGTCGACCGAACCGCGCCAGTACAGGCGACGGCTGCCCGGCGGCAGCACTTCATCGATGCGGCCATTGCGCAGCAACAGGCCGACCTCGCTGGCGCCAACATTGGCCAGCACGAAGTGGATGTCCAGCTGTGCGCCCAGCGCTTCGATCAGGCTGTCCTGGTCGCTGCCGGTATAGGCCGCGCCCTTCGATGCGGTGTGGATGTCCACGTGTGGGCGGCCGCCGAACGGCGACAGGCGGTGCACGCCCGGCAGCAGGATCTGCTGGAAACGACGGTTGCGATACACCAGGCCGCGCTCGCCGTCGCCGATCACGACCTTGATGGTCCAGAACATGGGAGTCTCTCCTTGTATGGCTCTGGTGGTTCGACCCGTTGCGTATGAATCGCCATGACCCGGGTCGATCAGGTCCGTGGCGCGGCCGCCTGCACACCACGTGCAGGCGGCGGAAGAGGGCGGCCATCGGCGGACGGTCCGCGCGCGGAGCCTTCGGTGCACCGGCAGTGCTGCCATCGTCGTTCCCGGCAGGCAGCACCGGTGCGGAACGTGGCTGGCAGTGGCGGCGGGCCGGAGCCCGGCGTGCGCTCCGTTGCCTTCCACGTTCCTGCCCGAAGGCGATGTCCGTGGATGGCGACGATGGCCGCTGGGGCTTGCGCCCCGGGTGTTGCTTCAAGTCATGACGTGACAGGTCATGTGGTTTGGAGTGGGAATCGAACCCACGACAGACGGAATCAGGATCCGTTGCTCTACCCTACTGAGCTATCCAGTGGTGAACCGCGCGGAATCGAACCGCGTACCGGCGAACCGGCGCCTGCCTCCAGCAGGCGATCCAGGCGATGGCATGTCCGCGACCTCCGGCATACGCCACGGCAACGCCGCGCGCACCAGCCCGTGGTGGAAACGGGACCGTTGGAGAATCGAAGGTGCAGGCCACCGACATTATCGGCGAGCGATAATGTTTGGGTGCGATGCAGATAATGTCCAGGCGTTGCCATGCACGCGGAGAAAATCCTCCGGTGCGGCGAAGAAACCTGGGTCAGTGAGCGGCGGGTTGCCGCGCGGGGTGCAGTTCTGGCATCGCGGGTCCTTGTGCCGACGCAAACGAAAACGCCCCCGGGACTTGCGTTCCGAGGGCGTCGTCAGGCCTCGGAGATCGGGGTGGCCGATCTCCGCAGGGCGGGTATCAGGCCGTTGTCAGCTGGTCTTCCTTGCCGAACGCGCGCGCCAGCACGTCCATGCGCAGGCATGGCAGTAGTTTGGCGGTGGCGACGGAGTGCGCGTTCAAGGGAGTTTTCCAGTGGTCGTTGAAACGAGGTGCGCACGATAAACCACGATTTAGTCGCGCGCAACCATTTTATTCAATTATTTTCTTCGCTGTTGTGCAATGCCGGCCAGCGGCCGGCACTACAACTCAGGCTTCCGCGCTGGCGGCATCCAGCTGCGCGA
This sequence comes from Stenotrophomonas sp. YJH_SMC_43, assembly GCF_059372535.1. Taxonomy (NCBI): domain Bacteria; kingdom Pseudomonadati; phylum Pseudomonadota; class Gammaproteobacteria; order Lysobacterales; family Lysobacteraceae; genus Stenotrophomonas; species Stenotrophomonas sp. YJH_SMC_43. Next base: position 929,162 of record NZ_JCAFVQ010000003.1, on the reverse strand, counting down.
CGTCCTGCACGCTCAACGACAGGTTGGCCGCTGCCAGCAGATCGTGCAGCTGTTCGACGGTGGTGGCGCTGACGATCGGCGCAGTGATCGACGGCCGCGCGATCTGCCACGCCAGCGCGATCTGTGCGGCGCTGGCGCCGTGCTTGCTGGCCACGTCATCCAGCGCCTGCAGGATGCGCAGGCCGCGCGGGTTCAGATAGCGCTTCACTACGTTCTCGCCACGCGCCGGGCTCTTGGCTGCATCGGCCGGCGTGCGGTACTTGCCGCTGAGGAAGCCACTGGCCAGCGCGTAGTAGCCGATCACGCCGATCTGCTCGCGCTGCACCAGCGGTTCCAGTTCCTTTTCGTAGCCGGCGCGGTCATACAGGTTGTACTCCGGCTGCAGGGTTTCGTAACGCGGCAGCTTGTAGTCGGTGGACACCTTCAGCGCATCGGCCAGGCGCGTGGCGCTGTAGTTGGAGGCACCGATCGCACGTACCTTGCCGGCTTCGATCAGGCGGCCGAACGCAGCCAGGGTCGCTTCCAGCGGCGTCGACTCGTCATCCTCGTGGGCCTGGTACAGATCGATCACGTCGGTCTGCAGGCGGCGCAGCGAATCCTCGACCGCCGCAGTAATGTTGTCCGGGGTCAGGCCGGGGCGTTCGGCCCACTTGGCCACCTTGGTCGCCAGCACCACCTTGTCGCGCTTGCCGCTGCGCGCGAACCACTTGCCGATCAGTGTTTCCGATTCGCCGCCGGCGTTGCCCGGCACCCAGGCCGAGTACACATCGGCGGTGTCGACCAGATTGAAACCGGCGTCGACGAAGGCATCGAGCAGGGCGAAGCTGGCCTTCTCATCGGCGCTCCAGCCGAACACGTTGCCACCGAAGGCGAGCGGACGTACATGCAGGCCGGAACGGCCCAGTTCGCGGGTTGCCGTCATGGGCACGGACTCCTTGGGGGAAGTGCTCCAGAATAGAACGCGATGTGTGACCGTGCTGCGGCGACGACCACAAAACAGTGTTCCGCGGCGCGCACGCAGCTAACGTTTTGTGAACACCTGGGACGCTGTGACTGCTAGTCTCGCCGCATCTTCCGTTGGAGTCGTCCCGATGATGCCTGCTTCGTCCCTGCGTGGTTGCCGACTGCTGCTTGCTTCGGCCCTGCTTGCTGCTGTTCCCGCGTTCGCCGCACCGGCCACGGTCGCGCCGGCGAAGATCGAGGTCTCGCCGGCCATCGACGCGGCGGTGAAGGCGCCCACCCGCGATGCCAACAACGTCAAGCGCGATGGCTTCCGTCATCCGGCGCAGACGCTGTCGTTCTTCAGGGTGGCTCCGGAAAAGACCGTCATCGAGATCACCCCCGGCAACGGCTGGTACTCGGAGATCCTGGCGCCGCTGCTGCATGACAAGGGTCATTACGTCGCCGCCGTGGTCGACCCGATGGCCGTACCCGAAGGCCGCGGCCGTGATTACCAGCAGCGCAGCCGCGACAGCCTGGAAAAGAAGTACGCCGGCGCACCGGCGCAGTTCGGCAAGACTGCCGTGGTCGCCTACGATCCGGCCAAGCCGGTGTTCGGCCCGGCCAATTCAGCCGACGTGGTGCTGACCTTCCGCAACGTGCACAACTGGCGCAAGGCCGGCCAGGCGCAGGGCATGTTCCAGGGCTTCTTCAACGTGCTCAAGCCGGGCGGCGTGCTGGGCGTGGTCGAGCATCGCGCCAAGGCCGATGTGGCCGACGACGATGACACCGGCTATGTCGGCCAGCAGCAGGTGATCGCGATGGCCGAGGCGGCTGGTTTCAAGCTGGATGCGCGCAGCGAGGTCAACGCCAACCCGCGGGACACCAAGGACCACCCGAACGGCGTGTGGACGCTGCCGCCGACCAACCAGCACGACAAGGCCGACGACGCGAAGTACCAGGCGATCGGCGAGAGCGATCGCATGACCCTGCGCTTCATCAAGCCGTAAGAGGGGTGCCGGGCTGGCGCATGCTGACTCTGTAGAGCCGAGCCCATGCTCGGCTCATCGCGCGTAGCGCGGCGCATGGCTGGTCCCAAGGCCGGCCATGCGCCGGAATTCGATCGTATGCAAGGACATGGATAGTTGAAGAAGATTTTTTACATCGCAGTTGCCGTGCTGGTGCTGGCGCGGCTGATTGATTTCGTGTTCTACGGTGGCCATGCCCACGACCTGGTGGCGACGGTGGGGTTTGCCGTGCTGTTCGCCGGTGCGCTGCTGGAGGAACGTGCGCGTGCCATGAATCCGCCACCGGTCCGCCTGCGGCGCCGGGCCAATGTCATCGCGGCGTGCGGCATCGCACTGGTGTTGGGTTCGTTCCTGCTGGAGTGGAAGGTCTTCGGCTGATCCCGCCGCAGCCTCGGCCGGCGTGATGCCCGGCAGCACCGGGGCCGCGCTCGGCCGAGGTTGCGCGGCATGGGACAATGCTGCACCTGCCGCCCGTCGTGCCCGCAATGCTGATTGCCTTCAACAAGCCCTTCAACGTGCTCTGCCAGTTCACCGACCGCAGCGTGCCGCCGCGGCCGACCCTGGCCGGGTTTGGCCTGCCGCCGCGCGTGTATGCCGCCGGCCGCCTGGACCATGACAGCGAGGGCCTGCTGCTGCTGACCGACAACGGTGCGCTGGCGCACAAGCTGACCGACCCGAAGCACAAGGCCGACAAGACGTACTGGGTGCAGGTGGAAGGCACCCCCAGCGACGAGCAGCTGCAGCGGCTGCGCGACGGCGTTGAGCTGAACGACGGGCCGACCCTGCAGGCGAAGATCGAGCGCCTCGATCCGGCGCCGTCGCTGTGGACACGGGATCCGCCGGTACGTTTCCGCAAGACCGTGCCTGACAGCTGGTTGGCGATCACGATCCGCGAGGGCCGCAACCGCCAGGTGCGGCGGATGACCGCGGCGGTGAACCTGCCGACGCTGCGGCTGGTCCGCGTGTCGATGGGACCCTACCGGCTGGACGACCTGCAGCCGGGCCAGTGGCGGCAGATCGGTTGAAATGAAAAGGCCGGAGCCCTTCCTGCGGAAGGACCCCGGCCCTGGCAGCGGCCGACGATCTCAGGCGTCGCTGCCGATATCGCTGTGCTCATCCACCACGGTGTCATTGCGGCGGTCACGTGCATTGATGCGCTGAGCCTGCCCATTCACCACGTGGCCATTGGCGGCCTTCTTCTTCTGCTGCTTGCGGTACAGCGCATAGCCGAGCAGGCCCACACCGACCGCAGCTGCGGCCACGGCCACTGCCGGATTGCGGCGCACGAACTTGGTCGCGGCCTTGCCGCCGGTCTTCACTGCGCCGATGGCGGCGCCGGTCTTGATCCAATCCGCATTGCGCAGGCTGCCACCGGCGCTCTTCAGGCCATCGCCGGCGGTGTGGGCCAGCTCCAGGGCGCGCTCCAGAGCGCGGTCGGTGATTACGGTCAGCTTGCTCATGCGGGGGGTCCTTTGCCTCGGGTCGAAGTCCAGTGTCGCGTGTTGCCCGTAAACGGTATGTCAGTCGAGGCCGCACGTGGCGTGACTTTACCGCAGCCATTCAGGATCAGGCAGGGTCCGCAACCGGTGGTGCCGGCAGGGCCGGTCAGGTCCCGCGTGGCTTGGCCCGGTGCGTGGCCGTGGCCGTCCACGGGTCATCCGGCCACGGATGGCGCGGGTAGCGGCCCTTCATCTCCTTTTTCACTTCGGCGTAGGTGTTTTCCCAGAAGTTGCGCAGGTCCTGGGTGACCTGCAGCGGCCGGCCACCGGGCGACAGCAGGTGCAGGGTCAGCGGCACGCGCCCATCGGCGATGCGCGGCGTATCAGCCAGGCCGAACAGTTCCTGCAGCTTCACCGCCAGCACCGGCGGCAACGGCTCGCCACTTTCGCTGTCCAACGCGTAGGTGATCGGCCGTTCCAAGCCTGAAGGTACGGTGATGCGGGTCGGCGCATGGCGCTCGACCAGCTGCCGCTGCGACCACTCCAGCGGCGACTTCAGCGCCTCGCCGAAGCTGGACTCGTCCAGCGCATCCAGACGGCTCTTGCCGGCGAACGCGGGCTGCAGCCACTGCGTACGGTTGGCCAGCAGGGCCGCGTCGCTGCAGTCGGGCAGATCCAACTCCGGCATCCAGCGCCGCAGTGATTCCACCCGTGCCTGCCACTGGCGCAGACCTTCGGTCCATGGCAGCGCCTGCAGGCCGAGCTCGGCCACCGCGTCAGTCAGCGCCTGCGCGGCGTGCTGCGGATCGACCCGGCCGGCCGAGCGGCTGTCCAGCACGATGCGGTCGAAACGGGTCTCGCGCAGGGCCACCAGGGCGCGGCGCTCGCTGTCCCAGCGGACCACATCTTCGGTGACGAAGCGCTCCGGCCACGCCTTGCGCAGCTGGCCTTCGTCCACCGGTGCGGCACGCAGCAGCAGCGCATCGCGTGCCTCGAAGCGAAGCTCGCTGGCCACCAGCCACGGTTCGCCACGCAGGTCGCTCAGTTCGTGCAGGCGCGCGCTGCGACCATTGGCCAGCAGGTAGCGCAATGGATCGCTGGGATGCTGGAAACCGATCCGGTCGGGGAAGGCATGTGCGAGCAGGTCACCCAGTTCGTGGGCCTCGATGCTGGCGGGCGGCGCGGCATCACAGCGCAGGCGACGTCGCCACTGCTTGGCGGCCGCATCGATGGCGGCCAGACCGCTGCGGTTGGCGTCACCCGGTGCGCGGCCATTGCGGAACGCGGCCAGTGCGCGCCAGCGTGCCGCCAGCGCGTCACCGCCCTGGCGCAATGGGTCGCGCGCCTCCAGCAGGGCGGCCAGATCAGCGGCCAGCGCCTGCGCACGTGCATCGGGCGCCGCCAGCAGCATCGCCGCCATCCGCGGATGCGTGCCCAACGCCAGCACGCGCCGGCCAAGTGCGGTGATCGCACCGCTGCTGGACAGGGCGCCGAGCCGTTGCAGCAGTTCGCGTGCCGCGCCCATCGGACCGGCCGGCGGCGGGTCGAGGAAGCGCAGGTCGCTGCTGCCCCAGGCCGCCAGTTCCAGTGCCAGTCCTGCCAGTTCCACCTGGTCGATCTCGGCGCGACGCTGTGGCTCCAACCGCTGCGACTGCGGCCACAGCCGCCAGGCCACGCCTTCGGCCACGCGACCGGCGCGGCCGGCGCGCTGGTCGGCCGACGCCTGGGCGATGGCCACCACGTCCAGCCGGGTGAAGCCGCTGTTGGGGTCGTAGCGCGGCTCGCGTGCCTGGCCGCTGTCGATCACCACGCGCACGCCGGGCAGGGTCACCGAGGACTCGGCCACGTTGGTGGCCAGCACCACGCGGCGGCGACCATCGCTGGCGGCCTGCAGCACGCGCGCCTGTTGTTCCACCGGCAGTTCACCGTGCAGCGCCAGCACTTCGACGCCGGCATCCAGTGATTCCTGCAGGCCAGTCTGCACCCGCGCGATCTCGCGCTGGCCGGGCAGGAACACCAGCAGGTCACCGGGGTGTTCGGCCAGGGCCTGCTGCACCGCGCGGCGCACCTGCAGCTCCAGCGCCTCATCGCGGCGCGCCGGGAAATGGCTGACCGTCACCGGGTAGCTGCGGCCCTCGCTGCTCAGCCGCGGCGCATCGAGGAAGCGTGCCAGGCGCTCGCCATCCAGCGTGGCCGACATCACCACCAGGCGCAGGTCATCGCGCAGCTGTGCCTGCACGTCGAGCGCCAGTGCCAGGCCGAGATCACCGCTGAGATGGCGCTCGTGGAATTCGTCGAACAGGATCGCACCGACCTCTTCCAGCATCGGGTCGTCCTGCAGCATGCGGGTCAGGATGCCTTCGGTGACGACTTCAATGCGGGTGCGCGCCGAGACCTTGTTCTCGAAGCGGATGCGGTAGCCGATCGTGCCACCGACCTCCTCGCCCAGCTGCCGCGCCATGAACAGTGCAGCGCTGCGTGCGGCCACCCGGCGTGGTTCCAGCAGGATGATCTTCCGCCCCTGCAACCACGGTGCATCGAGCAGCGCCAGCGGCACCTGGGTGGTCTTGCCGGCGCCGGGCGGGGCTTCCAGCACCAGCCGTGGCTGCGCGGCCAGGTGCTGCTGGATCTGCGGCAGCAGCGGGGAAATCGGGAAGAGCGGGGCGTTCATGTGCAAAGGATAAGGGGCCACGGCGGGCGCAGGTACAATGCGCGGGCACTTTTCCCCCACGATGACCATGCACCTGATCGATATCGGCGCCAACCTGACCCACGATTCCTTCGACCGTGACCGCGATGCCGTGCTGGATCGCGCGCGCCAGGCCGGCGTGGTGCAGATGGTCATCACCGGCGCCAGCCGCGAGCACTCGCCGTTGGCGATGCAGCTGGCCCAGCAGCATCCGGGCTTCCTGTACGCAACGGCCGGCGTGCACCCGCATCACGCGGTGGAATACACCGAGGAATGCGATGCCGAGATGCGCGCGCTGCATGCCCACCCGGAAGTAGTGGCGGTGGGGGAGTGTGGGTTGGACTACTTCCGTGATTTCTCGCCGCGCCCGGCCCAGCACCGCGCCTTCGAGCGCCAGCTGCAGCTGGCGGCAGACAACGGCAAGCCCCTGTTCCTGCACCAGCGCGACGCGCACGCCGATTTCATGGCGCAGATGAAGAACTTCGAAGGGCGCATCGGCCCGGCGGTGGTGCATTGCTTCACCGGCGAACGCGATGAGCTGTTCGACTACCTCGACCAGGACTGGTACATCGGCATCACCGGCTGGCTGTGTGACGAGCGCCGTGGCGCGCACCTGCGCGAACTGGTGAAGAACATCCCGGCCAACCGCCTGATGATCGAGACCGATGCACCGTACCTGCTGCCGCGCACGCTGAAGCCGATGCCGAAGGATCGCCGCAACGAGCCGATGTTCCTCTCGCACATCGTGGAAGAGCTGGCGCGCGACCGTGGCGAGGACGTGGCGGTGACGGCGGCCAATGCCACGGCGGCCACGCGCACGTTCTTCCGGCTGCCCGACGCGGGTTGATACGTAGAGCCGAGCCCATGCTCGGCTTATCGCGCGCAGCGCGAAAGACGCAAAGAGCAGCCGAGCATGGGCTCGGCTCTACAAAGCGCTGTCCGGTAGCGCCGGGCCATGCCCGGCGAGCGAAGCGGCCAGCGCCTGCAGTCCTTCCCGATACGTCGGAAACCGTGGTGCCCACCCCAGCGCCGCACGCGTGCCACGGCTGTCGATGCGCTTGTTGCTCTGGTAGAAGCGCTGCAGCGTCGGGCTCAGCGCTGGATCGTCCCAGGCCACGGCCGGCGGCATCGCAAACCCGCCCAGCTGCGCGGCGAGGGCCAGCACATCCTGTGGAGGTGCCGGCTCGTCGTCGCTGGGCAGGTACAGGCCTTGGTGGGTCGGTCGCTGCATCGCCGCGATGATCACTGCCGCAAGATCCTCTACGTGCAGGCGATTGAACACCAGGCCCGGCCGAATCACATGGCGGGCACGGCCTTCGGCCAACTGCAGCAGGGCATTGCGGCCTGGACCATACAGCCCCGGCAGGCGGAACACCGCCGAGGCGATACCACGTTCTTCTGCAAGTGCACGCCATTGCACTTCGGCACGCAGGCGCTGCACGCCGGCTGCTTCAGTGGTATCGGCTGCGCTGCGCTCGTCAACCCAACCGCCGGCCCGGTCGGCATACACCGACGTGGACGACAGATAGCCCACCCAGCGCAGTGCCGGGCTGGCCTGCAGTGCCGGCAGCAGCAGGCGCAGCGTCGGGTCGCCCTCGGCATCTGGCGGCACGCTGCACAGCACGGCCTCCGCCTGTGCAATCTCATCGAGCAGGGCTGACGACGGTGGCGCGTCGGCGCGCAGCTGATGCCGCAGCCGGCCATCGTCCGGTGCCGACGAGGGGTCGCGCACCGTCCCCGCAACCTGCACGCCCCGCGCCTGCAGCTGCGCAGCCAGCACGCACCCACTCCAGCCCATGCCAAGGATCAGCACCCGCGTAGGCAGCGCACTGGCCTGCAACGGGAGGCTCACGCGCCGCGCAGTGCCTGGTAGGCCTGCAGGCTGCTGTAGGCCACCTGCAGCAGCAGGCCTTCCTGGTCGGCTTTACGTGCACGCGCCAGCATGTCGCCGACGATCTGTTCGGCTTCCACTTGCTGACCGGCTTCCAGATCGCGCAGCATCGACGCCTTCAGCGCAGATCCGGCCTGGGTCAAAGTGCCGCGTGCGGTGTCCTGCGCGGCATCGGGAATCGGCTCACCGGCGGCTTCGGCCACCGCCAGGCATTCGTCGTACAGGCCGCGCACGATCGCCTCGCCATCGTGGGTAGCGACGATGGTGCCGATGTCCGCGCGCAGCAGGCAGGTGGCCGCGGCCAGCGCGGTCAGGAAGGTGTACTTGATCCATTGCTCCTGGCCGATGCGCTCGCTGGCCAGGTGGTCGAGGTTGGCCTGTGCGCAGGCGGCAGCCAAGGCGCGCACGCGCGCGGAGATCGCGCCGCCATCGCGCTCGCCGAAGGTGAGCTTGGCCGGCTTGCCCAGGTGCAGCACGGCGCCGTCGGCGGCCTTGGTGGCGCTGATGAAGCACAGGCCGCCCAGCACCGCCTCGCGGCCGAAGCGCAGGTCCAGCGCGTTGTAGTGGTGCAGGCCGTTGAGGATCGGCAGCACGGTGGTGTTCGCGCCCACGGCCGGAGCAATGGCGTCGATCGAGCTGTCCAGGTCGTAGGCCTTGCAGCTGAGGATGACCAGATCGAACGGCTTCCGCGCGGCCAATGCGGGCAGCGCATCGGCGGTGACGTGCTGCACCGGGAAGCGGGCATCGCCGAGTGGGCTGCGGATGACCAGGCCATCGCGGTCCAGCTGTGCGGCGCGCGCGGGGCGTACGAGGAAGGTCACGTCCACGCCGGCCTGGGCCAGGCGACCACCGAAGTAACCGCCGGTACCGCCGGCGCCAAGGATCAGGATGCGCATTGCAGGTTCACCGTGCTCTGGGGGAATCATGAGTCCGATTGTGCCGGAGATTGCGGCCAACGGCGGTGCCCCTCGTGGTGGAAGAAGTACGCGCCTCTGCCAACGTCGCATCCGACGGTCCGAAGGATACCGGTCAGGACGGCCCGCATGACCCACGCTCGGCGGCTCTGCTCAGGACAGCTGTTGGCTGAAGTCTTCGGTGTATCCCAATAGAAGCGTGGTTCGGGTGGCCAGCGTTGCAGCCAGTTGTGACCAGGTGTCGTGCGTTCCGGCAGCGTAGACACGCTGCAGGTCAGCGACCAACGCGTTTGCCTCTGCTGGCGGTGGCGCGCGGTTACGCTGGAAGCCAAGCCACGATGCGCCGAGTCCGAACAGGCGGTAGTCGTACCGCTCCTGCAGGTGCCGTATCAGGGCGTGGTTCTGGAAGATGTCCCAGTCCGCGCTGAAGTAGCCGTTGGGCAGGGCGGCGATCAGCAGGTCATCGCGGTCCACCGGCACCTGCTGTACGCAGACCGCTTCGTCGACGATGAGGTCGGGTGCGGCATTGGCCGTGACCAGCGTCTCGATGTCTGCGTCATTGCACAGCAAGGTACCCGGCAGGGTGGTCCATTCCAGCCGATGGAAGGAGTGCTCCAGCTGCGCGATGACATGCGCCAGCAACCGCTCGCGTGCCGCCAACGCATCTTCGGGGGTCGCCGGGTCTTCGTCCTCGTACAGTGCGATGCGCGCGTCGTCGGACGCGTGCATGCTGGTGTAACGGCACTGACCGACATCGTCGAGCGTGCACAGATAGCGATGGCGGGGATTGGCCACGTGCAGCGACGCCAGGCAATCCAGTACCTCATCCAGGGTGGGCGAATCGCCCAGCACCACATGGCTGAAGGCATCGATGGGGCCGTCCGACACGGCCTTGTCCAACGGAATGGAAGTGATCTTCATCGCCACAGCCTAGCCGCAATCCCAGACGAAAAGCGCCGAGCATCGGCTTGGAACGCTTCATCCACGCATGGCGTGGATCCATCGTGTCGACCAAGGTCGACACCTACCCACAGCAGCGGCAATCTGTCCAAGGCGGGGTGGGTCCGATTGCGGGGGTGTCCGCGGCATGGATGCCGCGGCCAAGCCCCCAGGGATGGGTTTACGGCGTCCCCCGCAACCGGACCCACCCCGCCAACCCACGGAATGCCAGCTTTTGATGTTGCCGTAGAAGTTGACGTTGATTCGGCGGGTGCAGGGCCGCAGGCCCTGCACGCAAAACTCAGCTGCGCATGCCCACGCCGCGGCGCAGCAGCCACAGCGCCAGCGCCGTCAGCACCACCACGAAACCGATCATCAGGCCGTAAGCCACCGGCAGCGGCACATCGCTGCTGCCCAGCAGGCCATAGCGGAACGCATTGACCATGTAGAAGATCGGGTTCGCATGCGTGGCCGCTTCGGCCCAGCCCGGCAGCAGCTTCACCGAATAGAACACGCCGCCCAGGTAGGTCAGCGGGGTCAGGATGAAGGTCGGCACGATCGCCACGTCGTCGAACTTCTTTGCATACACCGCATTGATGAAACCGGCCAGCGAGAAGATCGTCGCGCCCAGGATCACCGTGGTCAGCATCACCAGCGGGTGCGGGATGCGCACCGGGGTGAAGAACATCGCGATGATCAGCACGATCACGCCCACCATCAGGCCGCGCAGCACGGCGCCGGCCACGTAGCCCCACAGGATCACCCAGTTCGGCATCGGGCTGACCAGCAGTTCTTCCACGTGGCGACCGAACTTGGCGCCGAAGAACGAGGAGCTGATGTTGCCGTAGCTGTTCTGGATCACGCTCATCATCACCAGGCCCGGCACGATGAACTGCATGTAGGTGTAGCCACCCATGTCACCCACGCGCGACCCGATCAGGTTGCCGAAGATCAGGAAGTACAGGGTCATGGTGATCGCCGGCGGCACCAGGGTCTGGCCCCAGATGCGCATGATGCGTGCGACTTCGCGGCGCACGATGGTCAGCAGCGCGACGCGGTTGCGCTGGCCGTCGGTCAGCTCGGTGGTGCTCATGCGGAAGTCTCCAGGTTGCCAGTGAGGCGCACGAACAGCTCCTCCAGGCGGTTGCTCTTGGTACGCATCGAACGCACGCGGATGCCGGCCTCGTTGAGCGTGGCGAACACGCGGTTGAGGTCCATTGCGCGTGGCATGTCGATGTCCAGCGTGTGCGGGTCCGGCGCGGTCAGCGTCGCGCCTTCGATCACCGGCAGCTGCGCCGGCAGCTCACCGTCGATGTCCAGCAGGAAGCCTTCCACGTCCAGCTTGGCCAGCAGGGCGCGCATCGGGCCCTGCTCGACGATCTGCCCATGGTTGATGATCGCCAGGTGGCGGCACAGGTACTCGGCTTCTTCCAGGTAATGGGTGGTGAGGATGATCGTGGTGCCGGCCGCATTGATCTCCTTCAGCACCCGCCACATGTCGCGACGGATCTCGATGTCCACGCCGGCGGTTGGCTCGTCCAGGATCAGCAGGCGCGGGCGGGTCATCATCGCGCGGGCGATCATCAGCCGGCGCTTCATGCCGCCGGACAGCGTGCGGCTCATCACCTGGGCCTTTTCCCACAGGTGCGCGCGCTTCAGCTCCTCTTCGGCGCGCTGTTCCGCTTCCTCGCGCGGCACGCCATAGAAGCCGGCGTAGTTCACCAGGATGTCGAAGGGCTTCTCGAACAGGTTGAAGTTGATTTCCTGCGGCACCAGCCCGATCAGGCGCATGGTGGCGCTGCGGTTGCGCACCAGGTCGCTGCCGAACACTTCCACCTGGCCCTCGCTGAGGTTGACCAGGGAGCTGATGATGCCGATCAGGGTCGACTTGCCGGCGCCGTTGGGGCCGAGCAGGGCGAAGAAATCGCCCGGGGCCACTTCCAGGGAAACCCCCTTCAGGGCCTGGGTGCCGTTGTCGTAGGTCTTGCGCAGGTCGCGCACGCGCAGGGCGGGCGCCATATCGTTCTGGGATGCCAAGCTCGAAGCCTTCGCGCCCATGGGCTGGCGCTGGAGAGGGGCGGGGAGGGGCTATTATAGAAGACCCCGAGGGCTTGCCCCGGCTACACACTGTCCCGAAAAGTCGTGCCTGTTCAATTCCCCCTCAAGCTGGTCGGCTGCCGCATGCTGGCCCCGACCGTCGGCCACTACCAGTTCGTGCGTGACGATGGGCAGCCGCTGGATTTCCAGCCCGGGCAGTTCATCCAGGTCCATTTCAGCTACGCCGACGGCACTGAAACCAAGCGCAGCTACTCGCTGGCGACCATCCACGACCATGCGCTGGGCCCGGGCGAGGCGGTGGATATCGCGGTCAGTTTCGTGCCCGGTGGCGCCGCCACGGCCCTGTTCGAGGCGCTGGAGCCGGGCGGCCAGATCAGTGCGTCCGGCCCCTATGGCCGGTTCTGCCTGAATCCCGGCGACCACAATGCCCGTTACCTGCTGATCGCCACCGGCACCGGCGTCACCCCGTACCGCTCGATGCTGCCGCTGCTGGAAACGGCGATGGCCGAACGGGGCGTGCAGATCGTGCTGCTGCAGGGCGCGCGCAGCCCGGGTGAGCTGCTGTACAGCGAAGATTTCTACAGCTTCGCCGAAAAGCACCGGAACTTCCGTTATGTTCCGTGCCTGTCGCGCGAACTGCCGGCTGATCCTCACCCGGACGTGCAGCACGGCTACGTGCAGCAGGCGCTGGCCGGTTTCACGCCGGACCCGGCCACCGACATCGCCTACCTGTGCGGCAACCCGGACATGGTCGATGCCTGCGCCGAGCTGCTGAAGGCCGCCGGCCTGGGCAACCCGCAGATCCGCCGCGAGAAGTACGTCAGCAGCAAATAGGTCCGGGTAGTGCCGGCCGCTGGCCGGCATTCCCTGAACCGGAGGCGGCATCACGCCGCCCCCGGTGCCCTGCTTCAGTACGCGATCCAGGCATCACGCCAGGCAAAGCCCGTGCCCGGGCGATAGGCATCGGCATTGATGTTGCACCACGCGCCCTCCGGGAACGGGCGGCAGGCGTAGAGCCTGCCGTCGGTACCCTTGACCACGGTTTCGCCCGGCTTGTAGCTGCCGATACCGGCCGGATACACGAAGTCGTAGTCGTCGCCCGGCGGCGGATCGATCGGGCCCGGCACACGGGTATCGATCTGGAACAGGTTGCCCGGCTTCAGGTAGACGCGGTTCTCGGTGGCCGAGGCGACCGGTGTGATCACGCCGTTCTTCATCACGCCTACGCGCGCCTGCTGCGCACTGGCGTTGACCTTGCGGGCCAGCGCCAGCGGCCACTGGTTCGCAGCGGTCTGACCTGCGGCCAGGGTGATCTCCGGGCGCTCCAGATCGTTGCCCTGAGCGTTGAACACGCGCAGGGTCACGGTGGTGCCCACGTCCAGCGCACCGCGGGCGGTGACCGGGCCGGCATCCTGCCACTGCGGCGGCGGGGTCACACCACCGCCCCCCTCAAAGCGCACGTCCGCGCAGGTATAGAACGCTTCACCGGAATCCGAGCGCTGCCAGGTGTTGTAGATGATGTGCTGGCCGCTGCGCTTGGGCAGTGGGCAATCCAGCTTGTAGACGTCGCCGGAGACCGGCACGTTACCCGCCGTGCAGAATTCCTGCAGGTCGGCCCAGCGCAATGGGCTGCCCGGCTGCCAGCCGTCGCGGGTGACGTAGAACTTCCACTCGCGGGTGGCATGCGGGGCCGGTGCCTTGAACTCGAAGGTGTAACGCCCGCGCGAATCGGCATGGATCGGTGAGGTCGGCCAGTCACTGCGGTTCAGATCGAGGCCGCGGTACTTGCTGTTGCCGCCGCTGCACAACTCGCCATCTGGAACCACCGCTTGATGGTTGCCATTGGCGTTGGCCTGATTGACACCGGCCCAGTCGTAGAACGGCTGGGCGCCACCAATGGCCTTGGCGGCGGCACAGGCCGGGTTGGTCGGATTTTCGGGATTGCCCTGGTAACAGGAATAGACGCGGCTGGAGGGTTTGGACATGGTGCCGTGGGCGAAAGCGCTGCCAGAGGTGGCAATGCCTGCGATCACAGACAGCGCGATGACAGTCCGATGTGACAGATGCATGGAGATCTCCTGTGGGTGGTGAAACCCCGCGAAGTCTCGGCATCCCACCCGCCCGCATCCATCGGATTACTTTGAAAAAAGCATCGCGTGGTTCCGTATGGGAACGGCTTCACACTCACGCGCTGGCGCGTCTCACGCTATGCAGGGAACGGCGCTCTGCCACCGTTCCCTGCACCCGGTCTCAGTATGCGATCCAGGCATCGCGCCAGGCCGCACCCACACCCGGCCGGTAGGCCTCGGCATTGACGTTGCACCACGCACCCTCCGGGAACGGACGGCAGGCATACAGCTTGCCGTCGCTGCTCTTCACCACGGTCTGGCCCGGTACATAGCTGCCGATGCCCGCCGGGTACACGTGGTCGAAATCACCGCCCGGCGACGGCGTACCCGGGTCCGGCACCCTGGTATCGAGCTGGAAGCGGTTGCCGTCCTTCAGGTACACGCGATTGTCGGTGGCCGACGCCGACGGCGTGATCACGCCATTGGCGAGCACGCCCACGCGCGCATGCTGTGCACTGCCATTGACCTTGCGCGCCAGAACCAATGGCCACTGCGTTGCAGACGTCTGGCCGCTGGCCAAGGTCGTTTCCACACGTTCGACATCGTTGCCGCTGGCGTTGAACACACGCAGTGCGAGCGTCGTTCCCACCGGCAGGTCGCCGCGTGCGGTGACCGGGCCAGCATCCTGCCATTGCGGTGCCGGTGTCGTACCACCACCGCCTTCAAAGCGCACGTCCATGCAGGTGTAGAACGCTTCGGTCGAATCCGAGCGCTGCCAGGTGTTGTAGATCACATGCTGGCCGGTGCGCTGCGGCAGCGTGCACTGCAGCTTGTAGGTGCCATCGGCCGACAGCGGCGTATTGCCCAGGGCGCAGAACTCCTGCAGATCGGCCCAGCCCAGCGGGCTGCCCGGCTGCCAGCCTTCGCGGGTGACGAAGAAGCGCCAGTCACGCGTGGCATGTGGCGCGGTCGCCTTGAACACGAAGGTGAACTTGCCATTGGCATCGGCGTGGATGGGCGTGGTCTGCCAGTCGCTGCGGTTCACGTCCAGGCCACGGAAGGTCGGGTTGTTGCCGCTGCACAGCTTGCCGTCGGGCACCACGGCCTGGTGGTTGCCGTTGGCGTTGGCCTGGTTGATGCCGTTCCAGTCGTAGAACGCCTGTGAGCCGCCGATGGCCTTGGCCGCGGCACAGGCCGGGTTGGTCGGGTTCTCGGGATTGCCCTGGAAGCAGGCATAGACGCGGCTGATCGGCGTGGTCATGGTGCCATGGGCAAATGTATCGCCGGCCAGCAGCAGTCCAGCGGCGGCCAGTGAAGTGGCCAGCAACAGCGGTGTGGATCGGAATGACATGGCGCTTCCTTGTGGTCGTCGAAAGAGAGCGGTGGCCGCAGGAGCTGCGCTGCACGGCGGACTTTCGGCGGCACCACGGCGAGTATCGAGTCGCAGCGCAGGGGGCGGAACCATGGAAATGCCGATCCGTGACTGTGGGTGTGAAGCCCTTCCCGCAGGCTTCACGCGGGACTGAACGGATGCGCTGGCGATCACGTCTTCGGCGTGGCAACGATCACGTCGTGGAGATCGTGCTACGTCGGCGTCATACCCACGCGATCCGCCTGGCATGAGAAGCAGCCGTGGGCCGCGTTGTGCAGCTGCACGAAGGCCACGGCAGGATCGGCAAACAGCGCGTCCAGCCGAGCGGAGACGTCCGTGCCCGCGCTGATCTCTGCGGCCAGCATCCATGCAGCCTGGTCATAAGCGCGCAACGAGATCATCCGGCGCTGTACGTACGGCGGTACTTCACCCGGCGGCAGCACGCAGCGGGTGACGCCACGCTGCACGAAGATCGGGCCCGAGGCGTGATAGGGCGAGTGCAGGGGCAGGTGCACATGGGACAACAGCAGCAGCTCGCTGCCACCGGGCGGATCGCTCAGGCTGATCCGGCAGGGGTGTCCTCCTGTTTCGCCGGCCCAGCGACGCTGGATGCCCAGCGCAGCCAGCGCGGTGTCGCTCTTCTCGAACAGGTGCAGGAACGGGCGGTGGTCGATGCCACCGAGGTACCACGCATGCATGGGCGTCTCCTTGGTTTTCCGCGATTCTGCGGATGCGCCGGCCGCCATGCTCGCCGTTTTCAGACCCCGCATCGCCATCGGGGCGGGAAGCGCCGGAGGGATCGCACCACAAGGCGCTAAGATGCGCGCGCCGCCCCGGCCGATGAGCGTCGCATGTCCCTGGATTTCCCGACCATTACCGTGCTTGGCTTCCTGCTCTGCATCGGCATTGCCGTGGGGTTCTCATTGCTGCTGGTGGTGCTGCGCGGGCAACCGGTGCTGCGCCTGTGGACCGCCAGCCTGTGGCTGCTGACCCTGGGTGTGACCCTGCTGGCGCTGCGACCCTACCTGCCGTTGGCGCCGGCCATACTGGCCGGGAATGCGGCGATGGCCGGCTGCGCGGTGCTGATGCTGCGCGGCGTGGCGCTGCATCTGGAACAGCCGCTGCCGCTGTGGCGTCCATTGTTGATGGCGGCCGCCTTCATGGCCTGCATCTTCGCCTTCCTGGTGCTGTGGCCGGACCTGGGCGTGCGCCTGCAGGTGTTCAGTGTGTTCACGCTGCTGGTCGATGGCTGGATCGCGTGGCTGCTGCTGCGGCATGCCCCCGTGCAGCAGCGCACCAGCTGCCGTCTGGCGGCGGCGGTGTTCCTGGCCGAGGCGGCCCTGTACGCGGTGCGCCTGTTCCTGCCGGTGGCACCCGATGCCGGCGAGGACATCATGCGCACCGGTACACCGATGTTCGTCACCTACCTTGCCGGCGTGATGCTGGAACTGGCGCGGTGCTTTGCGATGGTGCTGCTGCTGGTCGAGCGCATGCTGGTCGATCTGCGGCGTGCGGCGCGCACCGATGGGCTGACCGGCCTGCTCAACCGCAGTGCGGTGCTGGCCGATGGACAGGCACAGTTGCAGCGGATGCGTCGGCAGGGCAGGCCACTGGCCCTGTTGCTGGTCGACGTCGATCACTTCAAGCAGATCAACGACCGCTGGGGTCATCTGGCCGGAGACCAGGTACTGCGCCATTTCGCTGCGCTGCTGCAGCACGGTTTGCAGAGCCACGACACGCTGCTGGGCCGCTACGGTGGCGAGGAGTTCGTGCTGGTGCTGGCCGGCAGCACGCAGGGTGAAGCGATGGCGGGGGCTGCGGCGATCCGTACCGCTCTGCAGCAGAAGCCGGCGCGGCTGACCACCGGGCCGGTGACGGTCACCGCCAGCATCGGCCTGGCCATGGACGACGGCCACGGCGACCTGTCCACGCTGCTGGCAGCGGCAGACGCGGCGCTGTACCGGGCCAAGGCCGCCGGCCGCGATCGCCTGGCCTGCGCCACGCCGGCGGAGATTTCGCGTCTGCCCATCGCCGACGACGCCGTGCCCGTGTAAGTTGAGTCACATCTTCCGCGGCAGCCCGTCGTGGTTGCCAGGAACGTCCTCCAGGGGAAACGAGCACGATGCAAAGACACCACCTCGCGCTGGCCGCAGCGTTGGCCAGCCTGATGCTTGCCGGTTGCAGCCAGTCACCGTCACCCGGCGCCGAAGGCGCCAGCGATGCACCCAGCCGCCGCTTCGGCAGCATCGATTTCCAGCCCTGCACGCTGTCCACGGTAGGCGCCAGTGCCAACGTGGAAGCGCAGTGCGCCACCCTGCAGGTGCCGGAGGACCGGGCCCAGCCTGATGGCCGACGCATCGGCCTGCGCATCGCCTGGCTGGAATCGGGCAGCAGCGGCTCCAGCCAGCCCGACCCGGTGTTCTTCCTGGCCGGTGGCCCCGGCCAGGCCGCCAGCGAAGTGGCCGTCATTGTCGACACCGCGCTGCGCCAGGTGCGCAAGCAGCGGGACATCTTCCTGGTCGACCAGCGCGGCACCGGTGGCTCCAACCCGCTCAGCTGCCTCGGCGCGGACGGAAAGGAGCTGCCGATGGACGAGGACGCGGCGCCCTCCGAGGCCTTGCTGCGCGACTATGCCAAGCGATGCGCGGCTTCCCTGCAGGGACGTGCGGACGCACGTTTCTACACCACCACCGAAGCCATTGCCGACCTGGACGCGGTCCGCCAGGCCTTGGGCGTGGACCAGGTCAATCTGATCGGTGCGTCCTACGGTACCCGCGTGGCCCAGCGCTATGCGGGTACCTATCCACAGCACACCCGCAGCATCGTCATCGATGGCGTGGTGCCGAATGAGCTGGTGGTGGGCGGTGATTTCGCCACGACGTTCGAGGATGCGATCGCCCTGCAATCGGCGCAGTGCCGCAAGGATGCCGCCTGCAGCAAGCGCTTCCCGACCGACACCCGCGCGCAGCTGCGCAGCGTGGTCGAGACCCTGCGCCGTGCGCCGGTCTCGGTGGAGTATCGCGACCCCGGCACCAACCAGACCCGGCAGGATGTACTGAGTCCGGACAGCGTGATCGGCCTGGCGTTCGCCTTCTCCTATGTGCCGCAGTATTCCTCGCTGCTGCCGCTGGTTCTCGATGAAGCCGCGCATGGCCGCTATGCACCGCTGGCGTCGCTGGCACGTGGTGCGAACCGCAGCATGGATTTCCAGATCAATCGTGGCATGCAGTGGTCGGTGATCTGCAGCGAAGATGCGCCGCGCTACCACGCACCGGCCGAAGATCCCGAGCGCCTGTTCGGCAACGACGTGGCCAGTGCCTTCTTCGCCGCCTGCGCGGTATGGCCGCACCGGCCGGCACCGGCAGGCAATGCCGTGCCGCTGCGCAGTGACGTACCGGCGCTGCTGCTGTCCGGTGAGCTGGACCCGGTAACGCCGCCGCGCTATGCCGAGCAGGTGCTCAAGGGCCTGCCCAATGGTCGCGCGCTGGTCGCCCGCGGCCAGGGCCACGGCACGCTGACCGCCGGCTGCATGCCGCGCCTGCTCGGCCAGTTCATCGACAAGACCGATGCCAAGGCGCTGGATGCCGGCTGCCTGGACACGCTGAGCTACGTGCCGGCGTTCACCTCGTTCAACGGATGGGAACCATGATCGTCGCCGACAACCTGCACAAGGCTTTCGACACCCGCACGGGCCGCATCCAGGCGGTCTCCAACGTCGGCTTCCGCGCCGAGGATGGCCGCATCACCGGCCTGCTCGGCCCCAATGGTGCCGGCAAGACCACCACCATGCGCATGCTGTACACGCTGATGACCCCCGACCAGGGCAGCATCAGCGTCGATGGTGTCGATGCTGCGCGCAATCCGGTGGACGTACGCCGCCACCTTGGCGTGCTGCCCGACGCGCGCGGTGTCTACAAGCGCTTGACCGCGCGCGAGAACATCGCCTACTTCGGCGAACTGCATGGTCTCTCGGCCGAGCGCATCCGCGAGCGCATCGAGGTGCTGTCACATGCACTCGACATGGGCGATATCCTCGACCGCCAGACCGATGGCTTCTCGCAGGGCCAGCGCACCAAGACCGCGATTGCCCGCGCGCTGGTGCACGACCCACGCAACGTCATTCTCGATGAGCCGACCAATGGCCTGGACGTGATGACCACGCGCGCACTGCGCCGCTTCCTGCTGGGTCTGCGCGAAGAGGGCCGCTGCGTGATCCTGTCCAGCCACATCATGCAGGAGGTGGCCGCGCTGTGCGATCACATCGTGATCATTGCCAAGGGCACGGTGATGGCTGCCGGCAGCGCCGATGAACTGCGTGCGCAGGCCGGCGAATCCAACCTGGAAGATGCGTTCGTGAAACTGATCGGCAGCGAAGAGGGCCTGCACGCATGAGCATGATGTCGACCCTGATGACGGTGATGCGCAAGGAACTGCGCGACCTTTCCCGTGATCGCCGCACGCTGCTGCTGACCCTGCTGTTCGGGCCGCTGCTGTACCCGGTGCTGCTGCTGGGCATGGGCAAGCTGGCCGAGAGCCGGGTGCGCACCCAGATTGAACAACCGCTGCAGATTCCGACCATCGGTGCGGACAACGCGCCGAACCTGGTGCGCTTCCTCGCCGCGCAGGGGCTGAACACCGCACCGGCACCGAAGGACCTGGCCGAGGCCATCCGCACCCAGGACATCGATGTGGCGCTGCGCATCAGCGATGAGTTCGGCAAGGACTGGGCCGAGGGCAAGCCAGCGCTGGTGGAGGTGATCAAGGACAGCACGCGTCGCGCGGCCGAAGTACCCAGTGCACGCCTGGAGGCGGCGCTGGCCACCTACAACGGCCAGGTCGGTGCCTTGCGCCTGATGGCACGCGGCATCGACGCACAGGTGGCACGCCCGCTGGACGTGGCGCGCCAGGACCTGGCCAGTGCCGAGGCCAAGCGCGGCATGATCCTGTCGATGCTGCTGCCGGTACTGCTGACGCTGACCTCGTTCATCGGTGGCGCCTACCTGGTGATGGACGCCACGGCCGGCGAGCGCGAGCGGCAGTCACTGGAACCCTTGCTGGCCACGCCGGGCTCGCGCAGTGCGATCGTCAGCGGCAAGATCGCCGCCGCCTGCGTGGTCGGTTTCGTGTCGCTGCTGCTGACCCTGGTCGCGTTCAAGGTGAGCGCGCAGATCGCCCCCGGCAACATCGGCCGCCAGTTCAACATGAACGTCGGCTCGATGCTGCAGATGCTGCTGGTGATGTTGCCGATGCTGCTGATCGGCACCTCGCTGCTGACCTTCCTGTCGGCTGCGGCCAAGAGCATGAAGGAAGCGCAGAGCCACATGACCTGGCTGATGCTGCTGCCGATGATGCCCGGTTACGCGCTGGTGGCCTATCCGTTGAAGAGCGAGCTGTGGCAGTACGCCGTGCCGTTCCTGTCGCAGAACCAGATGCTGCTGAAGGTGATCCGCCACGAGCCGATCACGCCGGCAGTCTGGGCCATCTACCTGGGCGCCAGCCTCGGCCTGGCCGCACTGCTGTGGTTCGCCGCGGTGCGGCGCTACCACAATGAGCGTCTGGCGATCTCCGGCTAAGTGCGGGTGGTAGCGCCGGGCCATGCCCGGCGGATCTGAAACGAGGCCCGGTCATTCCGGGCCTCGTTGATTTCAGGACTGCGTTGCCTGCCAAATGGCGAAACGCTGGGCAATCACCGGTGCCAGTCGATCGAAGTTCTCCCAGGTATCGGCGACGTGGTACAAATCCGGGACATTGGCGCCCAGCTGTCCCTCATAGTCGTCCAGGTACTGGCCATTCTCGAGGTCGTAGTACGCAGCGGTGAACGTGTTGGCTTCATCACTGATCAGATCGTCGACGAATTTGCCGTCGCTGCACTCCAGCAGGAACAGGCCTGGCGTCGTTCTGCGTTCCAGCAGCGCCTGCAGGTCTTCTTCTGCGTCCTCGGCGAGCTCTTCGCTTGCCATGCCCTGTAGCAGCAGCCATGCCAGGTACATACCGATGTGAGTGGCACCGGCCTCTGCAGGAAGATCCGAAGGGAAGTCACCCCCGGAATGCCAGCTGGCGTCGTCGTACTTCATCTGTTGCGCTCCTGAAATCAGCAAGCAGCTTAGGTCGCAAGGAAGGCTAGAGGGAGTGCTGGATACGTCAGTCCTCCCCGTACCGCGCAGGCGTCACTCCCATCTCGCGCTTGAACACGGCGATGAACGCACTGGGCGTGTCGTAGCCCATCGACAGCGCGACGCTGATCACCGGTTCGCCCGCCAGCAGGCGTGGCAGCGACAGCAGCACGCGCAGGCGCTGCCGCCACTGGCTCAAGGTCATGCCTGTTTCGGCCTGCCAACGGCGGGCAAGGCTGCGGCCGGACAGGCCGCTGCTGGCGGCCCAGTCCTCGATGCTGCGGCCGTCTTCGGGTGCGCGCGCCAGTGCGGCGGCGATCTTCTGCAGTCGCCGGTCACGCGGTTGTGCCAGGGCAAGCGGCAGAGGCGTGCTGGCGGCGATCTCATCGGCGATCACACCGACCAGTCGTGCCTGCGCAGCATCCAGTGGCTGGTGGGGCCATCGCAGCGCACGTGTTGTCGCCGCCCGCAGCAGTGCATTGGGCTGGAAAATGCGCGGTGTGGCGGGCAGGCCCAGGCAGGCCTCGGCGTTGAAGTACAGGCTCCAGCCATCGAACCCGTCTGCGCTCAGCAGCGCGTGGGGCAGCAAGGGCGGTATCCAGGCGACGTGACCTGCGGGCAGCAGCCAGTGCAGGTCGTCGGCGGCGATCCGCAGCAGCCCCTGGTGTGCACCCAGCAGCTGCCCACGGGCATGCCGGTGGCGCGCTGTGCGACGCATACCGCGTTGGCGCAGCCCGGCCGCCAGCACCACCGGTCCGTCGGCGGTATCGGCCAACGTGGGGTCGAGTAATCCGGTGGTTGTCTGATCTGCCATATCAATTGGCAGTTATACGGCAGAAACGTCGCGTCCGCGTCCCGACACTGGAGCCTACTTCAACGGAGCGCTTCCCCATGCAGCCACAGGACATTCTTCCCGACCATCAGAACGACGTGCAGGTGAACGGCGTCACCGTGCGCAAGGGCAGCGTAGGTGCTTTCCTGGCCAGCGTTCGTGACTGGCAGGATCCGTCCAGCGATCCCGCCTTCCGCGCCACTGCCGAAGCTGACCTGCGTGCGTTGCTGCCGGGCCTGCATGCGCTGGGCCTGTTCCAGGTGCTGGTCGCGCGCGATCCTGCCCTGCAGCACCTGATTGATGGCGCGGCCTGAAACGGACAAGGCCCGGACGGACCGGGCCTTGGCGTCATGGAGGCGGCAGAAACGACTTGATCCCCTCCGTCCCCTTTTCTGCGGTCAGCCGCCCGGCGCGAACACCAGGGTGCGGCGGGTGGTGACCGGCGCGTTGACCGGCTCGAAGCGCCAGCGCTTGACCGCGTTCAGGGCTTCGCGGTCGAAGGTCCGTCCGGACGTTGCGCGCAGCACGCGGGCGCTGACCACTGAGCCGTCGGTGCCCACGGTGATCTCCACCAGTACTTCCCCCGACGTTCCCGAACGCAGGGCTTCGGCCGGATAGCGCGGCGCTGGCGTACTGACCGGGCGCAGGGTGGGAGCTGCGGCGGCGGCTGCCTGGCGCGCGGCGCTGGCCTGCTGGGCGGCGGCCTGCTGCTGCTTCTGTTCGGCATCGCGACGGGCCGCGGCCTGGCGCTCGGCCTCCTGGCGCTCGTTGTCGCGGCGTGCGGCATCCTGCTGCGCGGCGATCTGCTTGGCCGCGTCGGCTTCCTTGGTGCGCTGTTCGGCCAGGCGCTGCTGTTCGATCTGCTGCTTGCTGCGGTCCTCGGCGTCCTTCTTTGCCTTCTCGGCTTCGGTCTCGGTGCGCTTGGCGGCGTTCTCCACGCCCTTGGCCAGGCCTTCCTTCAGGCGCGGAAGTGCGGGGGCGGAGGCATCCACCTTCTCGATCAGTGCCACCAGGCGCTGCGCCTCGGTGTAGTCCTCGCGGCCCAGGTGCTGCTCGGCGGCGATCAGGGTGTAGGGCAGCAGATCGGTCAGTGCGCTCTTCACCGAGGCGTCGTCCGGCGTCTTGTCACGCAGGGCGAGGTAGTACTCGATGGCGTTGTCGCCGGCCGGTGCATACATGCGGTTCTCGCGCAGCGCCTGGCTGGCCGACTCGCGCAGCTGCTCGGTACCCATCGACTGCACCTTGGCAGCGACCACCGGTGCGGCGGGTGCGGCAGCGGCAGGCGCCGTGGCGGCAGCAGGCGCTGCGGATTCTTCCTTGCCCGAGCAGGCGGCCAGTGCCACTGCCAGGGCAACCGGCAGCCACCGGCGCGCGGCGGTGATCGTTGAGACGTGCGACATCCTGCTCCCCTCTAGAAGACGACGTGACGTAAATCATTGATACGCATGGCCGGGACCTGGGGTCCGGGCGCGGCAGGGTGACGTTTCCCGACGCCACCGCCGGCAACGGCGAGGGTGCAATCTAGCATCCCGGCCACCGCCGCGTACAAGGGGTGGTGGCCGGGACGGGCAACGGCGTCATGCCGCTGCTGGCAACGACCTCAGTGGTCGTGCGACTTGTCGTGGGACTTGCTGTGGCTGTTGGACATCAGCTTGTCGGTCCAGGCGATGCCGATCGCCGACAGGATGAACACGCAGTGGATGATGGTCTGCCA
Source organism: Stenotrophomonas sp. YJH_SMC_43 (assembly GCF_059372535.1). Taxonomy (NCBI): domain Bacteria; kingdom Pseudomonadati; phylum Pseudomonadota; class Gammaproteobacteria; order Lysobacterales; family Lysobacteraceae; genus Stenotrophomonas; species Stenotrophomonas sp. YJH_SMC_43. Next base: position 905,165 of record NZ_JCAFVQ010000003.1, on the reverse strand, counting down.
CAGCACGCCGTCCTGGGTCAGCATCGAGCAGCGGGCGACACCGATGTTGGCAGCGGCCACGCTCATCTGCTCCGGCGTGCACAGCGGGATGCCGCCCAGCGCACCGCTGGCGATGAACGTCTTCAACAGGTGGATTGAGGAGATGCCGATGATCGCCATCGCCAGCTTCACCTTCAGCACGCTGGCGTTGACGTGGCTCAGCCATTCCGGCTGGTCCGGGTGGCCTTCCAGGCGCAGGCGCGAGACGAAGGTCTCGTAGCCGCCGACGATCACCATCACCAGCAGGTTGGAGATCATCACCACGTCGATCAGGCCCAGCACGATCAGCATGATCTGCTGTTCACCCATCGAGGCCGAATGCGAGATCAGGTGCCACAGTTCCTTGCCGAACAGGAACACATAGACGCACTGCGCCACGATCAGGCCCAGGTACAGCGGCAGCTGCAGCCAGCGTGAGGCGAAGATCAGCGTGGACAGCGGGGAGAGCGGCGGGCGGTTTGCACTCATGCGGAGGATGCTGCGTTGCGGGGGAGAGGCGAGGTTACCGGCCCGCCATGACGGTGCCAACCCAACTCACGCACTAGACTTCAGGTTCCTTTCCGCACCCCGAGCCGCCGCCATGATCGACCTGTATTACTGGCCCACCCCGAACGGCCACAAAGTGACCCTGCTGCTGGAAGAAGCCGGCCTGGAGTACCGCATCCACCCGGTCAACATCGGTTCGGGCGACCAGTTCAAGCCGGAATTCCTCGCCATCTCGCCCAACAACAAGATGCCGGCCATCGTCGACCACGCCCCGGCCGATGGCGGCGCCCCGCTGAGCGTGTTCGAGTCCGGCGCGATCCTGCTGTACCTGGCCGAAAAGACCGGCCAGTTCCTGCCCAGCGACCCGCGCGGCCGCGTCACCACCCTGGAATGGCTGTTCTGGCAGATGGCCGGCCTGGGCCCGATGAGCGGCCAGATGGGCCACTTCAACGTGTATGCGCCGGACAAGATCCCGTATGCCATCGAGCGCTACGACAACGAGGTGCGCCGACTGCACGGGGTGATGGACAAGCGCCTGGCCCAGCACGCCTTCCTTGCCGGCGACGCGTACAGCATCGCCGACATGGCCAGCTATCCGTGGATCGGCGCCTACGACAAGCTGCCGGTGGATTTCGCCGCGTTCCCGAACCTCAAGCGCTGGCACGACGCCATCGCCGCACGCCCGGCCACCCAGCGCGCCTATGCCCTGCGCCAGCAGGTGAACCCCAACGCCGGCAAGCCGCTCAGCGACGAAGAGCGCAAGCACCTGTTCGGCCAGCGTTGACCCAGGACGGTGGGTGCCGGCCGTTGGTCGGCACTCGTCAGCATTCCTTATGGGCAAAAGGTCATGCTGCCTTCCTGCACGGGCTTGGTTAGGATGGGGAACGACCGCCCCGTGCTCCGAGCCGGGGTGGACCTGCCGTTTGCCGGGATCCTCCATGCGCCACCTGTTCGCTTCGCTCGCCCTCATGCTCGCCACCACAACCGCCGCCCACGCTGAAAAGCTGACCCTGGAAGCCATCACCGGCCCGTTGCCGTTGTCCGGCCCGACCCTGATGAAGCCGAAGGTGGCGCCGGACGGTTCGCAGGTCAGTTTCCTGCGCGGCAAGGACAGCGACCGCAACCAGCTGGACCTGTGGACCTACGACATCGGCAGCGGCCAGACCCGGCTGCTGGTCGATTCCAAGGTGGTGCTGCCCGGCACCGAAACCCTCAGCGATGAGGAAAAGGCACGCCGCGAACGCCAGCGCATCGCCGCGATGACCGGCATCGTCGATTACCAGTGGTCGCCGGACGCGCAGCGCCTGCTGTTCCCGTTGGGCGGCGAGCTGTACCTGTACGACCTCAAGCAGCAGGGCCAGGCCGCGGTACGCCAGCTGACCCACGGTGAAGGATTCGCCACCGACGCCAAGCTGTCGCCCAAGGGCGGCTTCGTCAGCTTCATCCGCGGCCGCAACCTGTGGGTGATCGACCTGGCCAGTGGCAAGCAGCTGCAGCTGACCCGTGATGGCAGCACCACCATCGGCAACGGCGTGGCCGAGTTCGTCGCCGATGAGGAGATGGACCGCCACACGGGTTACTGGTGGGCGCCGGATGATTCGGCCATTGCCTTTGCCCGCATCGACGAGGCATCGGTGCCGGTGCAGAAGCGCTACGAGGTCTACGCCGACCGCACCGATGTGATTGAACAGCGGTATCCGGCCGCCGGCGACGCCAACGTGCGCGTGCAGCTGGGCGTGATCGCACCGGCCGCCGACGCGCAGCCGCGCTGGGTCGACCTGGGCAAGGAGCAGGACATCTACCTGGCCCGCGTCGATTGGCGCGATGCACAGCACCTGAGCTTCCAGCGCCAGTCGCGCGACCAGAAGCAGCTGGACCTGGTGGAAGTGGCGCTCGATTCCAACCGCCAGCGCCTGCTCGCCCACGAGACCAGCCCGACCTGGGTGCCGCTGCACAACAGCCTGCGCTTCCTGGAAGACGGCAGCGTGCTGTGGTCGTCCGAGCGCACCGGCTTCCAGCACCTGTACCGCATCGATAGCAAGGGCAAGGCCACCGCGCTGACCCACGGCAACTGGCCGGTGGACGAACTGCTGGCGGTCGATGAAAAGGCCGGCAAGGCCTACTTCCGTGCCGGCATCGAGACCTCGCGCGAAAGCCAGATCTACGCGGTGTCGCTGCAGGGTGGCGAGCCGCAGCGCCTGTCCAGGGCGCCGGGCATGCACAGCGCCACGTTCGCCCGCAATGCCAGCGTCTACGTTGACAGCTGGTCCAACAGCACTACGCCGCCGCAGATTGAACTGTTCCGCGCCAACGGCGAGAAGATCGCTACGCTGGTGGAGAACGACCTGGCCGATCCCAAGCACCCGTATGCGCGCTACCGCGATGCGCAGCGCCCGGTCGAGTTCGGCACGTTGACGGCTGCCGATGGCAAGACCCCGCTGAACTACAGCCTGATCAAGCCGGCCGGCTTCGATCCGTCCAAGCGCTACCCGGTGGCGGTGTACGTCTACGGCGGCCCGGCCAGCCAGACCGTCACCGACAGCTGGCCCGGCCGTGGCGACCACCTGTTCAACCAGTATCTGGCCCAGCAGGGCTACGTGGTGTTCTCGCTGGACAACCGTGGCACCCCGCGACGTGGCCGTGACTTCGGTGGTGCGCTGTATGGCAAGCAGGGCACGGTGGAAGTGACCGACCAGCTGCGCGGCGTGACCTGGCTGAAGCAGCAACCGTGGGTGGACCCGGCGCGCATCGGCGTGCAGGGCTGGTCCAACGGTGGCTACATGACCCTGATGCTGCTGGCCAAGGCCTCGAACCAGTACGCCTGTGGCGTGGCCGGTGCGCCGGTGACCGACTGGGGCCTGTATGACAGCCATTACACCGAACGCTACATGGATCTGCCGGCGCGCAATGAAGCGGGTTACCGCGAAGCGCGCGTGCTGACCCATATCGACGGCCTGCGCTCGCCGCTGCTGCTGATCCACGGCATGGCCGACGACAACGTGCTGTTCACCAATTCGACCAGCCTGATGAGCGCGTTGCAGAAGCGTGCACAGCCGTTCGAGCTGATGACCTACCCGGGTGCCAAGCATGGCCTGTCCGGCGCCGATGCCCTGCATCGCTACCGCGTGGCCGAAGCCTTCCTGGGACGTTGCCTGAAGCCCTGATCCGCAGTCGGGAAGGAGCCCGCCGATGACCCTGCCACCACCGATTCCCGCCCATCGACAGACGTCCGCCGGTTGGTGGTGCCGTCATTGGCGCTGGGCGATGCCGCTGACGGTGGTGCTGGTGCTGGGCGGCGCAGGTGGCGTGGTGACCTGGAGCGTGCTGCGCTGGAGCGAGGCGGCACGCGAGAGCCCGCCGATGCGCGAAGCGCTGCGTCGCGCGGGCTGCAGCATCGAACTGGTGGAAGCCTTCGGCGAGCCGCTGCATATCGAATCGATGCCGCTGGGCAGCATGCAGACCGCGATCAATGGCCAGCGCGATGTCGGCCTGACCGTTGCGCTGGAAGGACCGCATGCGCACGGGCGATTGTTCGTGCAGGGCAGCCGTCGCGATGAAGTCTGGGATTACCCGGTGATGTATGTATTGGCCGAAGACAAGCAGACCTTCGATCTGACCGCACTGGATGACGACGAGGCTGCGGGAGAGTGCGAGTTGCAGGCCTGCCGTGATCGCGGCGAATGCCCGCTGACCGCGGCGTTGTGACCTCCAGCCGATTGTCGCCATCGCCGTGAGCGCGTAGGGTGCGGGCAACCCTGTCCTGGAGTGCACCATGAAGCCGATTGCATTGGCCGTTGCCCTGGCCCTGACCGCCGCCCCGTTGCTGTCCGCACCGCCGGCCCTGGCCGCGCCGGCTGCCAAGGCCACTACTCCGGCCAGCCCGGCCTGGGTTGCCCGCAGCAATGCACTGGCGCAGATCCTGCTTGATGCACAAGGCCCGTTCCAGCCGGAGGAAACCGGCTTCTTCGGCGTTCCCGGCTACGACGACAAGGTCGCAGACCTTGGCCCGGACAACGGCAAGCGCTATCGCGCCGCGATGGCCAAAGCCCGCGATGAACTCAAGGCAAAGCTGGCCACCGAGAAGGATCCCAACGTCCGCCAGGACCTGGAGATCATGATCCACGCCGCCAGCCAGAACATCGAAGGCAGCGAGCTCAACGAGAAATACCTGCTGCCGTGGAGTGATGCGCCGCAGACCGTGTTCAGCGGCCTCAACCTGCTGCTGTCCGATCAGGTGCCGGCCGAGCGCCGGGCCAAGGCGCTTGACCGCCTCAAGGCCTATGCCGGCCTGCAGCCGGGCGGCACCGCGTTCACCACGCTGGCCCGCCAGCGCTACGAAGAACGCCTGAAGGACAGCAGCCTGCTGCAGCCGACCAAGATCGAAGTGCAGCAGTCGCTGGACAACGTCGAGACCTACATCACCGGCATCGAGTCGCTGCTGAAGAAGTACCAGATTGCCGGCGCCGATGAAGCGATGAAGGCGCTGGCCGGGCAGATGAAGGACTACGCCGCCTGGACCCGCAAGGAGGTGCTGCCGAAGGCGCGTACCGACGCGCGCCTGCCGGCACCGTTGTACGCCTACCAGCTCAAGCAGGTCGGTATCGATATCGACCCGAAGCTGCTGATGCAGCGCGCGCAGCTGGAATTCATGGAAACCCGCTCGGCGATGCAGCAGCTGGCGCCGCTGGTGGCGAAGGACAAGGGCCTGAAGGTGGCCGACCCGAGCGACCCGGTGGCGGTGATCCGCGCACTGAAGGCCGACAAGATCGCCGACGACCATCTGGAAGGCCACTATCGCAAGGTGATCGATGCGATCGACCCGCTGATCCGTGAACACGCCATCGTCGACGTACCCAAGCGTGCCATGCAGATGCGCCTGGGTTCGGCCGCCGAGAGCGCGGCCAGCCCGGCGCCGCACTTCCTGCCGGCACCGCTGGTCAACAACACCGGGCAGCAGGGCACCTTCGTGCTGCCGCTGGGCAACCCGGCAGCGGGCCCGGGCGCGCAGTACGACGACTTCAACTTCGGTGCGGCGGCATGGACGCTGAGCGCGCATGAAGGCCGCCCCGGTCACGAGCTGCAGTTCACCGCGATGGTCGAGCGTGGCGTGTCGCTGGCACGCACCATGTTCGCGTTCAATTCGGTGAACGTGGAAGGCTGGGCACTGTATGCCGAGGCCGAGATGGTGCCCTACGAACCGCTGGACGGTCAGATGATCGCCCTGCAGTTCCGCCTGCTGCGTGCCGCGCGCGCGATGCTGGACCCGATGCTCAACCTCGGCCTGACCGATCGCGCCAACGGCGAGCGCGTGCTGATGGAGCAGGTCGGCCTGTCCAAGGCGATGGCCACCCAGGAGCTGGACCGCTACATGGTGCGCATGCCGGGCCAGGCCGGCAGCTACTTCTACGGCTACACCCGCATCCTGGAGCTGCGCATGCAGACCGAGCTGGCACTGGGCGCGAAGTTTGACCGCCTGGCGTTCAACAACTTCCTGCTCGACCAGGGCCTGCTGCCGCCGGACCAGCTCGCCGATGCGGTGAACAAGGTGTTCGTGCCGAAGTACCGGCAGAAATAATCGGTAGCGCCGGGCCATACCCGGCGAGCGCAGCGGGAGAGACGCCGGGCATGGCCCGGCGCTACCAGCGGTGACGCTGCTGCGTCACCGCTGCGGGGTGATCACCTGTGTCGGCAACCGCGCTGGCGGTGCCGGATTCGGCACCCAGATGGCGACGCCGGCGGCGCGCTTCTGCGTCGTCGGAATACCGATGCCGACGCCGCCACCGACGTGCGAACCGAACGTGCCGGCGCCCACCGACATGCCCACCGGCGAGCCACTGCTGCCCACACCCATCAGCACCACGCCATTGGCGCCGAGCGCGGCGGCCTCGCGCTTCAGGCGGGCCACGGCGGCATCGGTCTGGCCCTGGGTGCCGAAGCCGACGGCGGACGCCGATTCCAGCTGGGCGATTTCCTGGGAACCGGCCGGTGGCGTCGAATAGATCTGCACCAGCGCCGGATCGATCGGTGCGCGGGCGCGGCCCAGCATCACCTTGGAGGTGCTGGCACAGCCAGCGGCGACCAGCAGGATGGCCGCCAACGCGGCCCAACGGATGTTCATGGCACGACCCCTGTAGGACTGGTTGCGATCATCGGCGGGCCACTCTGAATCGGCGCCAACACCCGGGCCAGGGCACGCACGGCAGCACGCTAGCACGGTGCGGGTGACAGCCCCGCCAATGGCAGTAGGCGGCGGCAGCGGGAACGTCTATGGTTGGGGCAGGAACCAACTGCGGGAGAGCGGCATGGGTGTGATCAGTCTGTTGTGGGGCGTACTGGCGCTGTTGTGGATGATCCTGGCGCTGATTCCACTGCTCGGCTGGGGCAACTGGTTCCTGATCCCGTTCGCTGCGGTGGGCGCAGTCATCGCAGCGCTGGGCATCCTGTTCACCCACCCGAGCAAGCGTGGCCGGGCCTGGGCCGGCCTGGTCCTGAACGGCATCGTGGTGGTGGTGGGCATCCTCCGCCTCGGCCTGGGTGGCGGCGTGATCTGAGCCCGCGCCCGGGTGCGACAGGGCGTCGCAGGCGCACGGCCGGTGGCCGGGCAGGGGCGTACAATGAATGGCTGCGCGAGCCCCCCGCGTGCCTGTGAATCCGCGCCCGGCGCGGCTGCCCCATGATCATCCGACCCCGTCCCCACGGCTGGCAATTGCTGTACATCCTGCGCGGTTCGATCGTCAAAGCGATCGCGCCCAAGGTGCTGGCCATCCTGATCCTGTCCATCGCCGTGGCCGCGGTGGTCGAGCTGGCGCCGCCCACCGGCATCGAACGCGTGTCGGTCACGCCGTTCACCCTGCTTGGCCTGGTGCTGTCGATCTTCCTCAGCTTCCGCAACAGCGCCTGCTACGAGCGCTGGTGGGAAGGCCGCAAGCTGTGGGGCCAGCTGGTCTACGAATCGCGCTCGCTGGCCCGCCAGGTGAACCTGCTGCTGGCCGATGACACCGGCCGTCGCCGCCGCATCGCCTATCTCACCACCGCCTTCGCCCATGCATTGGCCGGTCGCCTGCGCGGGCGCATCGTGGCGCTGATGGCCCTGCCGTGGCTGGACAAGCGCCAGCGCGAACAACTCGGGCAGCGTGAGAACGTGCCCGACGCGCTGCTGTCGATGATCGCGGCCGAGTTGGCCCAAGCCCTGCGCGCCGGTGACCTCGACCCGATCCTCTACACCCAGCTGGAAGAGCGCCTGCACGCGATGTCGTCGATCCAGGCCGGCTGCGAGCGCATCCTCACCACCCCGCTGCCGTTCGCCTACACCCTGCTGCTGCACCGCTGCGCGTGGATGTTCTGCGTGCTGCTGCCGTTCGGCCTGGCCAGTTCGCTGGGCTGGGGCACGCCGGTGCTGTCGGCGGTGCTGGCCTATGCCTTCTTCGGCCTGGACCAGCTGGGCGAAGAAATGGAAGACCCGTTCGGCCTGGAGCCGAATGACCTGCCGCTGGACGCGCTGGTGCGCACGATCGAGATCGACCAGCTCGACGCGCTCGGCGAACGCCCATTGCCCGAACCCCTGCTGCCGCAGGGCTACCTGTTGCAATAGCCACTCCTCGGAGCCTGCCATGTCCCACCCGCTTTACCGCCCGCGCCGCATGCGCCATGACGAGTTCTCGCGCCGCCTGATGCGCGAGAACACGCTGACCACCGACGACCTGATCTACCCGGTGTTCGTGCACGAACTGGCCGGCCGCACCGCAGTGCCGTCGATGCCGGGCGTGGAGCGGCTGTCGATCGAAGAGCTGCTGAAGGTGGCCGAAGAAGCGCTGGAGCTGGGCATTCCGGTGATCGACCTGTTCCCGGTGATCGACCCGTCGCTGAAGTCGCTGGATGCATCGGCGGCGTGGGCCGAGGACGGTCTGGCGCAGCGTGCGATCCGCGCGCTGAAGTCGCGCTTCCCGGAGCTGGGAGTGATGACCGACGTGGCGCTGGACCCGTACACCACCCACGGCCAGGACGGCATCATCGATGACAAGGGCTATGTGCTGAACGACATCACGGTCGAAGCGCTGGTCAAGCAGTCGGTGTCGCACGCCGAGGCCGGTGTGGACATCGTCTCGCCGTCGGACATGATGGACGGCCGCATCGGCGCGATCCGCCGTGCGCTGGATGCCGGCAACCACATCAATGTGCGCATCATGGCGTACTCGGCCAAGTACGCCTCGGCGTTCTACGGTCCGTTCCGTGATGCAGTGGGCAGCGCGGCCAGCCTCGGCAAGGCCGACAAGAAGACCTACCAGATGGACCCGGCCAACGGCGACGAGGCCCTGCGCGAGATCGCGCTGGACCTGGAAGAGGGCGCCGACATGGTGATGGTCAAGCCGGGCATGCCGTACCTGGACCTGGTGCGCCGGGTGAAGGAGACGTTCGGCGTGCCGACCTTCGCCTATCAGGTGAGTGGCGAGTACGCGATGATGAAGGCCGCCTTCGCCAACGGCTGGCTGGACGAGCGCGCCTGCGTGCTGGAGTCGCTGCTGGGCTTCAAGCGGGCCGGTGCCGACGGCGTGCTGACCTATTTCGCGCCGCAGGTGGCGCGATGGCTGCGCGAGCGCTGACAATAGCGCCACGATAGACGGAGGACTGCGCGATGGGACCCGAACTGGGATGGATGCAATGGTTGATCTGGGGCATCGGTACGCTGGTGTTCGGCGCCATCATCGTCGGTGTCTTCATCGCCGCATGGCGCGCGGGCAAGCGCCCGCCGGAGCAGCTCTCCGCCGCCCGCCACGTGGCCCGTGAGCAGGCCCTGCCGGAGAGCGTGCAGGCCGAGCTGGCCGCGCTGAACCAGCGCAAGGACAACGGCCAGTTGAGCGAAGTCGAGTACGAGCAGCAGCGCGCGAAGGTGTTGTCGCGCTGACGGGTGGGTGCCAACCTTGGTTGGCACTTTCCCGCATGCCAACCAAGGTTGGCATCTACCGGGCGGCAGGCACGCACCCCGCAACCGCCGCCACCTTCGGCACCGCCAACCGGTACACATCCACGCCACCGGCACGTGGCGCCTTCGCCGCACTGCTGGCAACCATCATCTCGCCCGGCTTGGCGTTGTCGATCACCGGCGCGCCGGTCCAGCCGCCGGCCTGGTTGAATGACAGCCCCAATGGCTGCAGCGCCGCGCCGGTCCACGCACAGCCGCTGCTCCACACCTGCGCGGTCGCGCCGCTGCCACGACTGAATACCACGGCGCCGTCGTTGCCCAGCCAGTCGCCGTCGGTCTCGTCGTCGGCGCTGTTCAACGCGGCCAACGCGGTGGCTGGGCCACGCACGCCCTGCGCGTCCAATGACGCCACGAACAGGTCCCAGCCCGCGCCGCGACCCTGCTGGCGGGTGAACAACAGCCGCTTGCCATCCACGCTCAGGGCTGGTCCGCGCTCTTCGCGGCGGTCACCGTCGCCCGCCAAATGCTGCGCCTTGCCCAGCTGGCCATCGGCGGAGACTGCGGCGCGGTACAGCGCCAGCCTGCCCTCGCGGCCGGCCGCGAACAGCAGCCAGCGGCCGTCACGGCTGAAGTAGGGATCACGGACCTCACCGGCCACGCCTACCGGCAGGGCCTGCGCCTGCTGCCAGCGGCCGCCGACCACGCGCGCCTCCCACAGGCCCCAGCCAGCCTCACCGCGGCGGGCAAAGACGATGCGCTGGCCATCGGGACTGATCGTGGCGCGGCCCTCGTCGGCACGGGTGGAGACCACGCCCATGCCTTCGATGCCGTACTCGTTCAACGCCATCGCCACGGGGGCAGAGAGTAGACTGGCGGCAAGCACCAGCAGGGGCGGGGTGATGCGCATCATCCGGGTCCGTGCACGAAAGAGCATCAGTCTAGCCAGCTTGAGGATTCCATGACCGACCGTTACGCCGTCTTCGGACACCCCGTTGCCCACTCGAAGTCGCCGCAGATCCACGCGACGTTCGGTCGCCAGGAAGGCATCGCGGTGGATTACCGCGCGATCGACCTGGCCCCGGATGCATTCCTGGCCGGCCTGGAAGCCTTCGCCGCCGACGGCGGTGTCGGCGCCAACGTCACCTCGCCGCACAAGGAGGCTGCGTTCTCGGTGTGCTCCACCCTGACCGCACGTGCGCGCCGCGCCGGCTCGGTGAACACGCTGCTGCGCAAGGGCGACCGCTGGCATGGCGACACCACCGATGGCATCGGCCTGGTGCGTGACCTGACCGACCGTCATGGCCTGGACCTGCGTGGCCGCCGCATGCTGCTGATCGGTGCCGGTGGCTCCGCGCGCAGCGTCGCCCCGGCCTTCCTCGATGCCGGCATCACCGAGCTGGTGGTGGTCAACCGCACGCCGGAACGCGCCGATGAACTGATCGACGCGATGGGCGAACCGGGCCGCGCGATCAGCCGCTACTGGGAAGACCTGCGTGATCTGGGCGACTTCGAACTGATCGTCAATGCCACCTCGGCCGGCCGCGACCGCGACGTCGAGTTCAAGCTGCCGCTGTCGCTGGTCAATTCGATGACCACCGCCGTCGACCTGAACTACGGCGAGGCCGCCATCGCCTTCCTGGCCTGGGCACGTGCGGCGAACTGCCGCAATACCGTGGATGGCCTGGGCATGCTGGTCGAACAGGCGGCCGAGAGCTTCCTGCAGTGGCATGGCGTGCGCCCTCAGACCGACGAGATCTACCAGTCGCTGCGCCAGGGCGCGGCGGTGCTGGCCGGCGAGGACTGATCGATGGACAGCACAACGTTGATGGTGACCGTGCTGAGCATGGTCGGCGTGCGCCTGCCGGTGCTGATCGCGCTGTGCATCGGCCTGGTCTGGGTGGTCGGCGCACCGCGCGATGCCACCCGCACCGGCGCCCTGGTCGGCCTGGGGCTGTTGCTGCTGTCCAGCCTGGGCGGCCTGGCGGCGGGTGTCCTGCCGATGTGGCTGGTCAGCAGTGGCAACTTCAGCGTCATCTCGGGCATGGGCACCATCCTCGGCGTGCTGCATTTCGCCCTGGCAATGGTCGAGGCCATCGGCGTGGTGCTGCTGGTCTGGGCACTGGTGCGCCTGCTGCGTAGCCGTACGATCCCGGCGGCCTGAGCGGCAGCGCCGGGTCATGCCCGGCGTATCTGGCCCCTGAGCGGTCCGGCCACCGGACCGTGACCGCCGCCAGGCGTCGTCGCTGGCCCGTTCAGGGTGCCAGCGGCGGTGAACGTGGCCGGCCATGCGACAATGACCGGCCTGATCCAGCCACGGTACTTCCCGGCGTGACCGAAACCGTTGCCGCTCCGCGCACGCTCGATGACACCTTGAAGGATGCGATCCGCAAGGCGTACACGACGCTGCAGGCCAATACCCCCGGCTTCTCCACCCGCCGTTCGCAGAGCCAGATGATCGGCGTGGTGTCGCGCGCGCTGTCGAAAAGCGGCGGCGTCGGCGTGGTCGAGGCGCCCACCGGCGTCGGCAAGAGCCTGGGCTACCTCACCGCGGGCGTACCCATTGCGCTGGCCAGCAAGAAGAAGCTGGTGATCAGCACCGGTACCGTGGCGCTGCAGTCGCAGCTGGTCGAGCGCGATATCCCGAATTTCCTCAAGGCCACCGGCCTGGAAGCGACCGTGGCGCTGGCCAAAGGCCGCACCCGCTATCTGTGCACGCGCAATGCTGCCGAGGCACAGGGTGAGGGCGCGCAGGGCGGCATGTTCGAGGATGACGCGCCGCTGTTTGATCGGCCGCTGGCGCCGATCGAAATGGACATCGCCAAGCGCCTGACCGACGCCTTCACCAGCGGCAGCTGGGATGGCGACATCGACAACGCACCGGAGACCATCAGCCCCGGCCTGCGCAGCCGCATCACCACGCCGGCCTCGGGCTGCGCCGGGCGCCGCTGTGCCTATTCGGCGCAGTGTGCGGTGCTGCGTTCGCGCAACACCGTGCGTGATGCGCAGATCGTCGTTACCAACCACGCGCTGCTGCTGTCGGCGCTGTCGATCGGCGACAGCGACAACGGCCAGCCGTTGATCGCGCCGCCGTCGGACATGCTGCTGGTGCTGGACGAAGGCCATCACATCGGCAACGTGGCGATCGACCAGGGCGCGGCCAGCCTGGCGCTGGATGAAATGGCCAAGCGCACCGGCCGCCTGCAGATCCTGATCGCCGGTGCCTACCGCGCGGTCGACAAGGACCGCCTCGGCAACCTGCTGCCGAACGAAGCGATCGAAGTGGCCAGCAACGTGGCCAAGCAGCTGCGCGCGTTCCGCGATCATATCGAGCGCGTGTGGATGCCGGCGCCGGCGGACGAAGAGCCGATGTGGCGCGCGGCGAATGGGCGACTGCCCGACGCCTGGCGCGAGCCGATCGAAGCGCTGGCTGACGATACCCGCAGCCTCTACAACTGGGCGCATGCCGCCACCGCGCAGGTCGCCAAGGGCAAGCCGGACGATGCCGCGCGCGAGCGCCTGCAGCGCAACCTGGGCATGGCGCTGGAAATGATCGAGCAGCAGTACAACCTGTGGCAGGCCTGGCGCCGCGAGGACAAGGACGGCGCGCCGCCGATGGCGCGCTGGGTCACCGCCACCCGCGACGGCGACCTGGTGCTGCACGGCTCGCCGGTGTCGGCCGCGCACGTGCTGCGCAAGCTGCTGTGGGATGAAGTGGATTCGGTGGTGATGACCTCGGCGACGCTGACCGGCGGTGGCGATTTCCAATCGCTGGCGATCGACAACGGCATTCCCGAAGAGGCCGAGATGGTTTCGCTGTCGTCGCCGTTCGACCTGCCCAACCAGGCCGAGCTGATCGTGCCGAAGTTCCCGGTCACGCCGGATGACCGCGAAGGCCATCCGCGCGAAGTGGCACGCTACCTCGACACCGAGCTGGATTGGGCCAAGGGCTCGATGGTGCTGTTCACCTCGCGCTGGAAGATGGAGAAGGTGGCTGGCCTGATGTCGGCCGCGCGCCGCAAGCAGGTGCTGGTGCAGGGCGAGATGTCCAAGACCCGCCTGATCGACGAGCACCTGCGCCGTGTCGCGGCGGGTGAAGGCTCGGTGCTGTTCGGGCTGAATTCGTTCGGCGAAGGCCTCGACCTGCCAGGTGAAGCCTGCACCACGGTGGTGATCACCCAGGTGCCGTTCGCGGTGCCGACCGACCCGCAGACCGCCACGCTCAGCGAATGGTTCGAGGGGCGCGGGCTCAATGCGTTCAACCTGATCGCCATTCCGCATGCGCTGCGCACGCTGACCCAGTTCGCCGGCCGCCTGATCCGCACCTCCACCGACACCGGCCGCGTGGTCATTCTTGATTCGCGGCTGCTGACCCGCCGCTACGGCAAGCGCATCATCGACGCCCTGCCGCCGTTCAAGCGCGTGATTGGTTGACGGGTGCTGGTAGCGCCGGGCCATGCCCGGCGGAGGGCCTCAACGGCCTTCCGGATTCCGGCAGCCTGGCCCATAGGCCTTCACGTAGGGTTTGCCGAAGCAGCGCAGCAGTCCATCAAGCACGTCCAGGTTCGGCGGCCACGGCATCTGCACCTGCTGCCCGCCCTCGGTGGTGAAGTGGTAGCGGCCGTCCTTGATGTTCTCCGCGATCGCGGTGGGCGTCGGTATCGCGACCAGCCTCGCACGAGCCTTCTCCAGGGCGCTGCGATCCTGGCGCAGGAACGCGACCATGCCGTCCACGTAGGCATTCCAGTAACCCGGGTCGCTCCCGTTTACTGGCTTGTGGCTGCGTTCCATTAGCGCAATCGCCTGCGCGGTCTGCCCCAGCTCCGCGCGCAGCTGGCCCTCGTGCCACGTGATGATGACATTGCCTTCCGCTTTGGACAGTGCGCCGTAGGCGGACAGCAGGTCGGCCGCTTCGCGGGTACAGCCACGGTCGGCCAACGGGCGCCAGCCACCTTCCAGGTCCTGATCGAACCGGCCAGGTTCCATCGCCAGCATCGCTGCACGGTCGTAGCTGCAGTCGGGTGCTTTTGGCGGTTCGGCTGCTGCACCCATGGCAGCGGCCAGCGCAAAGGAAAGCAACATCATCTCAACCTCCGTGTTGGTGACTTCCTGGACCACCATAACGGATCAGGATGGGTAGCGCCGGCCGCTGGCCGGCAACCTCATTGATGTGGGGCGTCGCAGTACAGATGCCGGCCAGCGGCCGGCACTACCGTATGGCGGTCAATCGCCCAGAAGCGCGGCGTTGCGCACGGCGCCCTTGTCTGCGCTGGTGGCAAGCAGGGCGTAGGCCTTCAGGGCGCTGGTGACCTTGCGCGGGCGCGCCGCACGCGGCTTCCAGCCGCGGGCATCGGCGTCGGCGCGGCGTTGCGCCAGGGTGGCCTCATCCAGCAGCAGATCAATGCGGCGGGCCGGAATGTCGATGCGGATGCGGTCGCCATCTTCCACCAGGCCGATCGCGCCGCCGCTGGCCGCTTCCGGCGAGACGTGGCCGATCGACAGGCCCGAGGTGCCGCCGGAGAAGCGGCCATCCGTGAGCAGCGCGCACTGTTTGCCCAGCCCCTTCGACTTCAGATAGCTGGTCGGGTACAGCATTTCCTGCATGCCCGGGCCACCCTTCGGGCCTTCGTAGCGGATCACCACCACCTCGCCGGGTTGCACTTCGTCCGCGAGGATGCCGGCGACGGCCGCGTCCTGGCTTTCATAGACGCGCGCAGGGCCTTCGAACACGTGGATCGACTCGTCCACGCCGGCGGTCTTCACCACGCAGCCATCCACGGCCAGGTTGCCGCGCAGCACGGCGAGGCCGCCTTGCAGTGAGTACGCGTGCTGCAGCGAGCGGATGCAGCCTTCAGCGCGGTCGATGTCCAGCGTCGGCCAGCGCGTGGCCTGGCTGAAGGCTTCCTGGGTGGGAATGCCGGCCGGGCCTGCCTTGAAGAAGGTGTGCAGGGTGTCGTTGTCACTGCGCACCACGTCCCAGCGTTCCAGCGCTTCGGCCAGGCTGGTGCTGTGTACGGTCGGCACCGTGGTTTCGAGCAGGCCGGCGCGCTCCAGTTCACCGAGGATGCCGAACACGCCGCCGGCGCGGTGCACGTCCTCGATGTGGTACTTCGGCGTATTCGGCGCCACCTTGCACAGCTGCGGTACGCGCCGCGACAGCGCGTCGATGTGGGTCAGGTCGAAGTCGACCTCCGCTTCCTGCGCGGCGGCCAGCAGGTGCAGGATGGTGTTGGTGGAACCGCCCATGGCGATATCCAGGGTCATTGCATTGGCGAACGCGGCCTGGGTGGCGATGCCGCGCGGCAGCGCGCTCGGGTCTTCGCCGCCATACCAGCGATGGCAGAGTTCGACGATCAGGCGCCCGGCACGGCGGAACAGCGCCTCACGGTCGGCGTGGGTGGCCAGCGTGGTGCCGTTGCCGGGCAGTGACAGGCCCAGCGCCTCGGTCAGGCAGTTCATCGAGTTGGCGGTGAACATGCCCGAGCAGGAGCCGCAGGTAGGGCAGGCGCTGCGCTCGAATGCGGCCACCTTCTCGTCGGAGGCGCTGTCATCGGCGGCCACCACCATCGCATCGACCAGGTCCAGCTTGTGCTCGGACAGCTTGGTCTTGCCCGCTTCCATCGGCCCGCCGGACACGAACACCACCGGGATGTTCAGGCGCAGCGCGGCCATCAGCATGCCGGGGGTGATCTTGTCGCAGTTGCTGATGCACACCAGTGCGTCGGCGCAATGCGCGTTGACCATGTACTCCACGGCGTCGGCGATGATCTCGCGGCTGGGCAGCGAATACAGCATGCCGTCGTGGCCCATCGCGATGCCGTCGTCCACGGCGATGGTGTTGAATTCCTTGGCGACGCCGCCGACCTGTTCGATCTCGCGCGCGACCAGCTGGCCGAGGTCCTTCAGGTGCACGTGGCCGGGCACGAACTGGGTGAAGGAGTTGGCGATGGCGATGATCGGCTTGTGGAAGTCGCCGTCCTTCATGCCGGTGGCACGCCACAGGGCGCGGGCGCCGGCCATGTTGCGGCCGGCGGTGGAGGTGCGGGAACGGTATTCGGGCATGGCTGGCGGAACGGGCGGGCCGTACGACGTGGGAGTCAGCCGATCATGGCCAATTTTTTCGGTTGCTGCTGCAACCACCGGAGGTGGTCCGGCCGGGCTGCGCCCGGCACCCGCCGAAGCAACGGCCGAAGCAACAGCCGAAGCAACAGCGGGCTTCCTGCGGGAGGCGGGGTGGGTCCGCTGGCGGGGGACGCCGTAAACCCTTCCTTGGGGGCTTGACCGCGGCATCCATGCCGCGGACACCCCCGCCAGCGGACCCACCCCGCCTTCGACAGTTTCCCGCGATCTGTCGGGGCCGGCGCTCTGCGTTGCTCGTGGTAGGTGTCGACCTTGGTCGACACGATGGATCCACGCCACGCGTGGATGATGGGGAACGACGAAAATGAAAGGCCGTTCATCTTTCCCACTTTGCCGATTCCGGTTGCTGGCCCGGATTTGGCATCATTGGGGCATTGATCCGTCGACAGGGCATGAGGCCATGAAACGTTCCCGCACCACCGCGCTGCTGCTGATGAGCGCCGCGCCGCTGCTGTTCACCGCCTGCCAGAAGGAGCCGGAGGTGAAGGTGCAGGAAGGCCTGTACACCTCGGTGGAAGCCTGCACCGAGGCCACCGGCGATCCGTCGGCGTGCCGCAATGCCTTCGCCGAAGCGCAGAAGCAGGCCGCCGATGCGGCGCCGAAGTACGCCAGCAAGGAAGCCTGCGAGAAGGACTACAAGCCGGAGCAGTGCGTGCAGCAGCACACTTCGGCGGGTACCTCGTTCATCGGCCCGATGATGATGGGCTTCTTCATGTCGCAGATGCTGAGCAACCGCGGCGGCCTCGCCCCGCAGGCGCCGGCGTCGGCACCGGCTTATCAGGACAAGAACGCTGGCTGGGCGCGCCCGGCACCGGGCGGCACCGGTGGCCTGAACACCGCCAGCGGCATCGGTGCCGGCAAGGCTGGCCTGGCGCCGGTCACCAGCGAGCCGAACCGTGCGGTCACTGCCAGCCGTGGTGGCTTCGGCAACACCAGCGCACGCCGCAGCACCAGCGGCAGCTACGGCGGCTGATCGACCCATGCAGCGCATCCGGATTGCCGAGCGTGCCCAGTGGCGGGTACGCGCGGAAGAGGCGGGTTTCCGCTTCCACACCATCGACGGCCAGCCGTACTGGGATGAAAGCGCGTACTACGCCTTCACCCTGCGCCAGATCGAACAGGACATCGAAGACCCCAGCGCCGAGCTGCACCAGATGGCGCTGGACCTGGTGGGCGATGTCATCGCCAGTGAACGGTTGATGGACCAGCTGGCGATTCCGTCGCACTACCGCGACTGGATCGCCGACAGCTGGCGCCAGCGCCAGCCACACCTGTACGGGCGCCTGGACCTGGCCTACGACGGTACCGGCCCGGCCAAGCTGTACGAACTGAACTACGACACGCCGACCTCGCTGTTCGAGGCCAGCTTCTTCCAGTGGCAGTGGCTGGAAGACCAGCGCAACGCCGGTCGCCTGCCGCAGCACGCCGACCAGTTCAATGCGATCCACGAGGCGCTGGTCGAGCGTTTCGGCGAACTGGCCACGCAGTTGCCGCCGCCGCTGTACTTCAGCGCGGTGGGCAGTTCCGAAGAAGACCGTGGCACCGTCGATTACCTGCGCGACTGCGCTTCGCAGGCCGGCCTGCATGGCCAGGCCATCGCCGTCGAGGACATCGGTCTGTCCGAGGACGGCCGCTTCACCGCGCTGGATGATTCGGTGATCGGCACGCTGTTCAAGCTGTACCCGCTGGAAGACCTGATGGCCGAGGAATTCGGTCGCGCGCTGCCCGGCTCGGGCGTGCAGCTGCTGGAACCGGCGTGGAAGGCGGTGCTGAGCAACAAGGGCATCCTGCCGCTGCTGTGGCAGCGCAACGTGGGCCATCCGAACCTGCTGGAAGCGCACTTCGATGACGGCAGCACGCTGGCCTCGGGCTGGGTGCGCAAGCCGCTGTTCTCGCGCGAAGGCGCGAACATCGAGATGCACCTGGCCGATGGCAGCACCCAGCGCAGCGACGGTCCCTACGACGGCCCGGCGATCATCCAGCGCGCGCATCCGCTGACCCGCATCGAAGGCGGCTACCCGCTGATCGGCAGCTGGGTGATCGGTGACCACGCCTGCGGCATCGGTATCCGCGAGGACGACAGCGCGATCACCCGCGACAGTGCGCGCTTCGTGCCGCACGCGATCGTTGATGAGGCGCCGACGCGGATCTACGTCTGATGACGGTGCGGCGTTGGCCTGGCCGGCATGGGCGTCCCACGCCCGTGCCGGGCCGGCATTTCGATGACGGGCGCAGCCTGCAGGCCTTCGCGGACCGCGTCGCTGTGCGTTGCCATCGCTGCGACACCCCCGGTTGGGTGATCGCCAGCTGGAAACCCTACCGGTGGACGGCGCGATTCCGCTGCACAGGCTGCAGTTCAGCGCTGGACAGTGGTGACTGGGTCGGTGCGGTCTACATCCTGGGCCGCCAACCTTGTGGATTCTGTGGGCATCAGTGGCTGCATGTGCGCCGCCGGGTTCCCGCTGGCGTGCCTGCACCGGCGTCCTTCGCTGCTCGATGTGCGCAATGTGATCGCAGTACCGATGTTTCGGTCGTGGTGCGTCCGTTGCGTGACGCCGAGCCTGCCGATCCGCACTTCGGATTGCCGCTGCGCCTGGTCGAACCGACCCGCGCGGGCCTGCTCTGGGCCTATAACACTGAACATCTGCAGGCACTGCACGAGTATGCGAGCGCGACGTTGCGGGAAAGCCGCGGCCATCACCGATCCATGTTCTCGCGCCTCCCGCAGTGGATGAAGCTGGCCCGCAACCGGGTGTTGCTGCAGCGTGCGGTGGAGCGGTTGCAGCGGCGGTTGTTGGGTGAGCGCTGATACGGCAGCCGAGCGTGGGCTCGGCTCTACGGAACAACACGTGTAGAGCCGAGCCCATGCTCGGCTCCGGTCAAGCGCAGGGCTACAACAACCCTTCGCGCTTCACTGCCAGGTAGCGCTCCACCAGCGCTGCGGGCAGGGCATCGGCGGTCACGTCCAGCACCATCACCTTCTCGCTGCGCAGTGCCTCGTGCGCCTTCGCGCGCTGCTGCAGGTAGAGTGCGGCGGCACCGGCCTGGGTGGCGTCTTCCAGTGTCTGCACTTCGCTGTCCAGCACGCCGTCCAGCTCGCGCTCGCGCAGGCTGGCCACGCATACCAGGTGGCGCCGCTGCAGCAGGCGCACTGCCGCCAGCAGGTCTTCGATGTCCTCGTCGCGCACGTTGCTGACCAGCATCACCAGCGCGCGCCGGCGCTGGCGCAGCGATACCTCGGTGGCCGCAGCCAGGTAGTCGGTGGCCACCGCGCGCGGCTGCAGGTCGTAGCTGGCGCGCAGCAGGTGCTCGACCGTGCCCATGCCACGCTGCGGTGCCACCCAGCGGCGTTCACCACCGGCAGCGAACAGGCCGGCGGCGTCACCCTGGCGCAGCGCCAGGTACGCCACCACCAGCGAGGCGTTCAAGGCGTGGTCGAAATGCGAGAGCCCGCCTTCGCTGGCCAGCATGCGCCGCCCACTGTCGAGCATCAGCAGCAGCTGCTGGTTCTTCTCGTCCTGGTACTCACGCGAGACCAGTTTGCGTGCCCGTGCCGTGGCCTTCCAGTCGAGCTGGCGCAGGCTGTCGCCCACGCGGTACTCGCGCATCTGGTGGAAGTCGGTGCCTTCGCCACGCCGGCGCTTCACGTGCGCACCGACCAGCCGCGAGGCCTGGTCGGCACTGAACAATGCGAAGCGGGTGAGCGGCACGAAGTTCGGATAGACCCGCACGTCCAGCGCGGGAGGCAGCGTGCGTTGCTGCCACCACAGGCGCCACGGTGAGCGCATGCGCAGGTGCACGCCTTCAAAGCGGAAGTGCCCACGCTGCAGCGGGTGCAGGTGATAGTGCAGGGTGGAGGCGCTGCCGGCCTGCAGGCGCACGCGCTGCGGCAGCGATTCCAGCGGCCAGCCGCCCGGCACCAGGTCGAACACCTGCACCGTCATCGACGTGTCTGCCTGCAGCCGCAGCGCGGCCTCGCGGCGCACGCCCAGTGCCAGCGCTTCGGGCAGTTCGCGTTGCACCTGCGGCGACGGACGCCGCGACTGCCGCCACAGATCCATCAACGCCGGCACGGCAATCGCCAGTGCCGCCAGCGCCCAGCTCCAGCGCGGCAGCAACCCGCCCAGCACCAGGCCACCCAAGGCGGCCCAGGCCAGCAGCAGCGCCAGCAGCAGCGGGGCCGGCCTCATCGGCGCGGCGCTTCCACCTTGGCCAGCAACGCGCCCAGCACGTCGTCGGCGTCCTGGCCTTCGATCTGCAGTTCCGGGGCCAGCGCGATGCGGTGGCGCAGCGCCGGGCGTGCGATGTCGCGCACATCATCCGGAGTGACGAAATCACGGCCGGCCAGCACCGCCTGCGCGCGCGAAGCACGCACCAGCGCGATGCTGCCACGGGGGCCGGCACCGACCGCGATACCCGGCCACTGCCGGGTGGCGGCAACGATGCGCACCGCGTAGTCGATCACTTCGTCATCGACGGTGATCGCCGCAGTGGCACGCTGCAGTTCCAGCAACTCGCCGGCACCGAGCACGCGCGGCACCTGGCTCAGGTCGAAATCGCTGGCAGCACGACCACTGGTGATCGCGGTCACCATGCGCTTCTCGTCCTCCAGCTGCGGATAGTCGATCAGCACCTTCAGCAGGAAACGGTCCAGCTGCGCTTCCGGCAGCGGGTAGGTGCCCTCCTGCTCCAGCGGGTTCTGCGTGGCCAGCGCCATGAACGGCGGCGCCAGGGTGAAGGCCTTGCCTTCGATGGTCACCTGGCCTTCCTGCATCACTTCCAGCAGCGCCGACTGGGTCTTGGCCGGTGCACGGTTGATCTCATCGGCCAGCAGCAGATTGGTGAACACCGGGCCGCGGCGGATCTTGAAGCTCTCGCTCTTCGGGTCGTACACCGCGTGGCCGCTGACGTCGCTGGGCATCAGGTCGGGGGTGAACTGCACGCGACCGTAGTCCAGCTCCAGGGCCTGGGCCAGCGCGCGCACCAGCAACGTCTTGCCCAGCCCGGGCACGCCTTCGATCAGCACGTGGCCGCCGGCCAGCAGGGCCACCAGAATCTGGTCCAGCACATCGGCCTGGCCGATGAAGGCGTGTCCGACGGCGGTGCGGATGGCATCGACGCGTTCGATCAGGCGGGCGTTGGCGGCCGCCGGCAGCTCGGGGACTTCGGTCATAGCAGGGATCTCATCTGGAGCAGCAAGCGGATGCGCTCGCGCAGGGCGGAGGAATCGTGCGGCGGAGGGGGCGTGAGCGCGCTGGCAACGCGGCCTTGAGGCCACTTCAGCAGCTCGGCGATGGCCTGATCGCGTGGCGCACCCTCCAGTGCGGCCGCAACCGGTGCGCGCAGGCGCAGGCGGTGCAGGAACAGGGCGAGTACGGCCTCGTACAGGCGCGTACCGTGGCCGAAACGCAGCAGCAGTTCACCACTGGCACGCACGTGTTCCAGCAGCGAACGGCGTTCCAGTACCGGTGACGGCAGCAGGCTGCCGAAGCGCTGCGAGCGGCCCCACAACCAGCCCAGCAGGGCCAGCAGCAGTGGCGCCCACAGTGGCCAGCCCTGGTAGAACATGCGCGACCACAGCGACGGCGGGCGGCTGGCGTAGATCAGCCAGACCGCACCCTTGCCGTAGTTCGGATCGAGCAGATAGCGGGTCAGGTCGCGGTGCGACGCGTCGTGCAGGCCGTCGCTGGCCTTGCCCCCTGCCGATGCCAGGCGCGCTGCCGGTGAGTGCACCTCGCTGCGCATGAACTCCATGTCGGCCAGCACGCTCACCTTGCCCTGGCCATGGCGCAGGCGCGCAAACACCAGGTCGCGATCCGTACCCCAGCGACGTTCGGCCTGTGCACTGGCGGCAAAACCCAGGGTGAAGCGGCGGCCTCCACAGAACTCAACGTGACCAGGATCGTCGTCGACATGGAACGGCTGGCAGTCGCTGCGCTGGAACAGGCTGTCCACGCCCAGCTGATCCAGCAGGGGCCCCTGCGTGCTGCCGGCATCGTCCTCGGCCGGTGGCGGCGTCCGCACCAGCAGGTGGCCGCCCCCATCGACCCAGTCCAGCAGCGCGCTGGCGACGGGCGGCGGCAGTTCGCTGCTGTCCTGCAGCAGCACCACCGTGTCGTGCGGCCCCAGCGTCATTTGCCGCAGTTCCAGCCGTGGCCGCGAGTGCACGTCAATGCCGTCGGCGCGCAGGGCCTGGCCGAGCACGTACAGCGGGTTGTAGCCAGCTTCGCCCTGCGGCGGCAGCTGCACGGTCTCGGTCACCCGCTCATGCGTGCGCAGGTAAAGGATCGTCAGCGGTACACCGAACAGCACCAATGCACCGAGCAGCAGCGACCAGAACAGGCGCGGGCTCATGCCTGCCACCGGTACTGCTGGCGCAGCGTATCGGCCAATGCATCGAAATCGGCGCGGCTGGGCAGGCGGCCACCGTAGGCGGCGTACTGCCACATGCGCACGATGCGCGCGAACAGGTCACGGTCGCTGGCCTCGGGCATGCGCCGCGACGCG
This sequence comes from Stenotrophomonas sp. YJH_SMC_43, assembly GCF_059372535.1. Taxonomy (NCBI): domain Bacteria; kingdom Pseudomonadati; phylum Pseudomonadota; class Gammaproteobacteria; order Lysobacterales; family Lysobacteraceae; genus Stenotrophomonas; species Stenotrophomonas sp. YJH_SMC_43. The sequence continues at coordinate 882,076 of NZ_JCAFVQ010000003.1, read as the reverse complement.
CGCAGGCATTGCGCTTCGGTGGCACCGGGTGGAAGCGCGATACCGCTGCGCTCGCCCACCGTGCGCACGCTGGCGCGGTACAGAAGGGCCAGCGCCTGCCGCGGCCGGCCCTGGTCCCAGAGCAGGCCGGCCTGGGTGGCCACGTCCGGCGGCAGCACCACCGGCAACTCCACCTGTTCCTCCACCACCGGCGGTGCGGCCTCGGCCTTGCGTCGGCCACTGCCCCGCAGCCACGGCAGCCACAGCCGTGCGGTCAGCAGCAGCACCAGCAGCAGGACGCCGAGCAGCCCCCACAGGCCCCATTCGGCCAGCCGCGCCAGCCAGGCGATGCCGTCCTTGCGCGCTTTGCGTTCACCGTTGCTGTTGGTGTCACGCTGCAGCTGCTTGTCTTCCTTCTTCTCTTCCTCGGCCTGTTCGATCGGCTTCCAGCGGGTGACCTGGCGGGTCGGGCGCTGCAGCGGGTCTTCATAGGCGCGGTTCACTGCCTGACGGAAACCGGCGGTGTCCACCGGCGTACCGCCGAAGATCGTTGCCGGGGTGTTGCCCGGGTCGATGGTCGGTGCTTCGTCGCCTTCCTCGGCGTCGATGCCACGGTCGTTGGGCTTGCCCATGGCGCGTTCGGGCTCGGCGTCTGTGTCCTGCGCATGCACCGGTGCGGAGACCAGCGGCAGTGCCAGGCACAGCAGCAGGGCCAGCGTCGATGCCGCCGGCAGCAGCCGCTCGCGCAGGCGGCGCAGGGCGATCTCCACATCCCAGGCTTCCATCTGCGTGCGCCGGTTCAAGTACAGGCCAAAGCCCGCACCGACGAAGAACGGGCCGATCAGCACCGAGGCCAGCCAGCACGCCAGGTTGAAGCCCAGCCGTGCCCATGCGGGTGTGTCCTGGCCGATCATGTCCCATGCGGCGCGCCATGATTCGGACATCAGCTCCAGTGGCATGAACATGAACACCGCACCGATCGCGCCGGACACCAGCACGGCTTCGAACGCCATGCAGGTCACGGTCAGTACCAGTGCCGCGCCCGCTGCGCCGGCTGCCACTGCACGACGACGTGGGCCGCGCTGGCCCGGTGTGTTGCCTTCCAGCAGGTTCACCGGCAGGCACAGGCTGCGCAGCACGCTGAAACGACGCCAACCCAGGTAGCCCCAGAAGCCGCTGTTGCCCCAGTGACGTTGCGCACGCAGCGCGGCCAGCGTGCCGACTGGTTCACCGAAGATGCCGCGCGACAGCACATACAACGGCGCACGTTCGAACAGCGGTTTGCACCACCACATCGCCAGCCAGGCCCAGCCGAAGGCATCCAGCCACCAGCCCAGCGCGTTGAAGATCACGAACAGCGGTGCACTGGCCAGCAGCCAGCTGCCCCACAGCGCGCGCGCGTGACGGCGGGACAGCGCGGTGCCCAGCTCCATCGCTTCCCAGCCACTGCGGGCACGCAGCGCCACGTCCAGGTGGTCAATGCGCATGGCCAGCTCCACGTCCGCCGCGCCACAGCCACAGCAGCACGCCGGCCCACAACACACCGGCCACGCTGAACTTGCCCCATGCAGGTACTTCGGCGATCGATGACCAGAAGGCTTCGATGAAGGCGGCCACCAACAGCATGAAGGCGACGCCGAGGCACAGCCGCGCGCCGATGCGGCCGCCGTCGACCAGTGCATCCAGGCGGCTGCGCCGGCCCGGCGCCAGCAGCTTCATGCCCAGCTGCAGGCCGGCACCGCCAGCGATCACGATCGCAGTCAGCTCGAAGGCGCCGTGGCCGACCACGAAGCGCCAGAACGGGTCGCCATGGCCGATGTGCTGCAGGTGGCCTGCCACTGAACCGATGATCACGCCGTTGAACAGCAGCACCAGCAGCGTGCCCAGCCCGGCCAGCAGTCCGCTGGCGAAGGTGCGCAGGGCGATGCTGATGTTGTTCATGATGTAGTGGCCGAACATCATCCAGTCGGTGCCGCTGTCACGCCCCAGGCGCTCGGCGGCGGGATCGTACATGCGCTCCATCTCTGCGATCTGGCGGTTGTCCATCAGCATGTGGATCAGGTCCGGATAGACCTGCACCAGCACGAAGCAGGCCACCGCCGGCAGCGCGAACATCGCCAGCGCTACCCACATGCTGCGCGCCTGGCTGCGCACCAGCAGCGGGAAGTCGGCCACCAGGAACTCCAGGGCACCCCGCCAACGTGTCGGCGGCGTGCGGTACAGCACGCTGTGGCCCTGCTGCATCAGCTGCTGCAGGCGCTGCACCAGCTGCGGGCTGTAGCCGCGCTCGCGGGCCAGCGCCAGCTGCTGGCACAGCCGCCGGTAGCGCTGCGGGAAGGTAGTGTCGTCCAGTGCCAGGCCGCTGGCCTTGCGGCGCGTGCGGCGTGAGGCGCCGGCACGCAGCAGCAGCCACTGCTCCAGGTCCTGCCATTCCTGCTGGTAGCGGGCGACGAACTGCTCCTGTTTCATCGCCGCCCCAGCAGCCAGTTGGCCATCGCATACAGGCGCAGAACGCCGACCTGGCCGTGGGTGCCGGTCAGTGGCTCGGCAATACCGGCCAGCTCCTGCTGGCGCGCCGCCGACAAGCGTGGCGCGCGCTCGGCGAAGGCCATCAGCGCGGCCTGTTCCTCTGGTCGCAGGGGCTGCGGCGGGGCCAGCACGCTGTCGATGGTCGGCGGCGGTGGCAGATACAGCGCGGGTGCATGCACCACCACGGTGCCGGCCACCAGGTCGCCCAGGCGGCGGCCATGCGGATCGAACAGGCTGCTGATCAGGCCCAGCGCATAGCCGAAGGGCAGCATGTCCACCGTGCGCAGCAGGTTGCGGGTGATCGCCGCCATCCAGCCTACCGGCGCGCCATCGCGGGACAGCACGCGCAGCCCCAGCGCACGCTTGCCCAGGGTGCGTCCCCACACTGCTTCGCAGACGATCGGGTAGGCCCAGTAGACCAGGAACATCAGCACCAGGTAGAGGCCGGAGCCGAACTTGTCCAGCAGCGCCAGCGGAATGGACACCAACACCAGTGCCGCGATGCGCACGCCGAGATCGACCAGCCAGGCCATCGCCCGCGGTACCGGGCCGGCGGCAGGCAACTGCAGCGGCACACCCTCTGGCGTCACCACCTCGCGGTAGGTATCGAGCATCGGTGCGGCCATCAGCGCGATGGCCTTCGTTGTGGGCGCCGGAGTCCTCTCCGGCAGGCAGCCACAGGCATGGGGGTCTCGACAGGTCCTGGTCGGGCCCAGACTTTAGCAGAGCCGCGTGGCGGCGTTGGCTGCTCAGCCCCGGTATTCGTCCTTCAACCGCACGTAGTGGTCGGCCGAATAGTGCAGCGACTCGATCTCCTTGTCGCTCAGCGTGCGCGCCGGCCGGGCCGGGTTGCCGACCCACAGCTCGCCTTCGCCCACCACCTTGCCCGGGCCGACCACCGCACCGGCGCCGACGAAGCCATGGCGCTCCACGCGGGCGCCGTCGAGGATGCAGGCGCCCATGCCGATCAGGCTGTAATCGCCGATCGTGCAGGCGTGGATGATGCAGCCGTGGCCGACGGTCACGCCTTCGCCGATCAGGGTCGGGTAGCCGGCCTTGTTGTACGGGCTGTGGTGGCTGACATGGATGATGGTGCCGTCCTGCACGTTGGTGCGCGCACCGATGCGCACGTAGTTGACATCGCCGCGGATGACCGTGCCCGGCCACACCGACACGTCGTCGGCCAGCTCCACGTCACCGATGACGGTGCAGGCCGGGTCGATGTACACGCGCTCGCCGAGGACGGGCATCTTGTCGCGGAAGGGGCGCAGCGGGTTCATCGAAGTCTCCGGAAATCAGGGCGTTCGCGACGATGATACCTGCGTGGTGCGTTGTAGAGCCGAGCCCATGCTCGGCTCCCTACGCAGCCGAGCATGGGCTCGGCTCTACAGGGAGCTCAGGGTTCGTAGCTGTAGCCCATGCCGTACACCGAACGGATTGGCTCGCCTTCCATGCCGGCGTCGGCCAGCTTGCGGCGCAGGTTGCGCACATGGCTGTCGACGGTGCGGTCGACCACCACGCGATGGTCCAGGTACAGCCGGTCGAGCAGTTCATCGCGCGCCCAGATCCGGCCTGGCGTGGCCAGCAGCGTGCGCAGCAGGCGGTATTCCACCGGCGTCAGGTCCAGGCCCTTGCCGTTCCAGGTGGCGCGTGCGGCCGGCTCGTCGATGTGCAGGCCGCCGTTGGCGCGCGCACCGGGGTCTGGGCGGTAGCGGCGCAGCACCGCCATTACCCGAGCGACCACTTCGCGCGGACTGAACGGCTTGCAGATGTAGTCGTCGGCACCGATCTCCAGGCCCAGCAGGCGGTCGATCTCTTCCACCCGTGCGGTGACCATGATGACCGGCACATCGCTGCTGGCGCGCAGTTCGCGGCACAGGTCCACGCCGTCGCGCTGCGGCAGCATCAGGTCCAGCAGCACCAGATCGGGCTGGTAGCGCGCGAACGCGTCGATCACCTGGCCACCGTCGTCCACCCACTCGCTGGCCATGCCGGCAGCGGCCAGGTAGTCGCGCAGTACCGAGGCCAGGCGTGGCTCGTCCTCGACGATCAGGATCTTCGCGGACGTGGCGGTCGACGTGCTCATGCAGGCTCCGGCAGGGTGATGACCACGCGCAGCCCGCCCAGTGGCGAGGGCTCGGCGTGGATGACGCCGTGGTGGGCGAGGATGATGTTGTGGCTGATGGCCAGGCCCAGCCCGCTGCCACCACTGGCACGATTGCGCGAACTCTCCACGCGGTAGAAGCGTTCGAACAACAGCGCGCACTTGTCGGCCGGCACGCCCGGCGCGGTGTCTTCCACGATCAGCTGCACGCCGGCAGGCACGTGCGCTGCCTGCACGAGTACGCGGCCACCGGCGTGGGTGTAGCGCAGTGCATTCTCCAGCAGGTTGGCCAGCACCTGCTGCAGGCGCCGTTCGTCACCGGACACCTGCAACGGCATGGCAGGCAGATCTTCCTCCAGCGCCAGGCCTGCATTGGCGAAGCGCATGCGCATGCCGTTGAGTTCGCTGCGCAGCAGTGCCGCCAGGTCCAGTGGCGCGAAGCGGTACGCCAGGCCGCCAGACTGGGTCATCGACAAGTCGTGCAGGTCGTCGATCAGCTTGCCCAGCTGGCGGATCTCGCCCTGCAGGCCCACCAGGTTGGCGCGGTCCAGCGGACGGATGCCATCTTCGATCGCCTCCAGCTCGGCGCGCACCACCGCCAATGGTGTGCGCAGCTCATGCGAGATGTCGGCGATGAAGGCGCGGCGGTTGCGCTCGGTATCGTCCAGCGCCTGCGCCATCCGGTTGAAGTCGTTGACCAGTGCGTCCAGCTCATCGTCGCTGGTGCGCTCGATGCGGGTGGCGTAGTCACCGGCCGCCAGCCGGTGCGTGGCCGCGGCCAGCTTGGCCAGGCGCTGGCGCAGCGCCCGCGATACCAGCCAGGCCAGCAGTACCGTCACCAGCAGTAGGGCGATGCCGATCACCCACCAGGCGCGCACCTGGGTGTTGTAGAAATTCAGGTCGTTGGTGGCGATGACGGTCTGGAACGGCACCATGCCCAGCCAACCTACGGTCTGCCCGTCCACCTGCACCGCATGCGGCTCGTCATCGCTGGTGGCATCGGGGTTGCCGGCCACGAAGTGGTGCTGCGCATCGAACAGGCCCAGACGCGACGGCACGCCGGTCTGGTCGGACAGCGGCGGCACCGGTCCTTCGTGCCCATGGGCCAGATCCGGGCGCAGCAACCGCGCCCAGCGGTCGCCATCACCATGCAGATGTCCCCAGCCACCGTGCTCGCGGTACTCGCGCTGCAGGTGGGGCATCAGCCGCTGCATGCGCAGGTCGCCCTGGTCGTTGAGGTAGTCCAGGAATCCGGTCTGGAAGGCCACGCGGCTGGCAATACCGTTCACTGCCAGCACCAGCAGGCAGGCGGTGAAGATCGCGAGGAAGGTCTTCGCGGTCAGGCCGAATTTGAGTCGAATCTTCGCCATCGCGGAGGCCATTAGCGGCGCATGCGGCGCCGAAAGCAAGCGCCAGCTGAGCCGGTCGCACAATCTCCATATTCTCTGCACAGTTCCACGGCAGCGTGCACGGGTCAACGCAAGGCCCCCACGTCCCCCATGTCACTCCTGCGCCCGCTGTCCTGTTCCCCGCGTCCCCTGCTGCTGCCCCTGCTGTTGGCCCTGGCGGCCTGTTCGGCGGGCAGGACTGAAGCACCGGCCATGCCCGAAGTGGGCGTCATCACGGCCAGCGCGCAGCCGCTGGCACTACAGCAGACGCTGCCCGGCCGCGCCGTGCCGTTCGAGATCTCCGAGGTACGGCCGCAGATCGGCGGCCTGATCCGCCAGCGGTTGTTCACCGAAGGCCAGCAGGTCAAGGCGGGGCAGCTGCTGTACCAGGTCGATCCGGCGCCATACCAGGCGGCCTTCGATACCGCCCGCGGGCAGCTGGCGCAGGCCGAGGCCACCGTGTTGTCGGCACAGCCGAAGGCCGAGCGCACCCGCGCGCTGGTGAGCATGGATGCGGCCAGCAAGCAGGATGCCGACGACGCCACCTCGGCGCTGAAGCAGGCGCAGGCCAACGTGATTGCCGCGCGCGCTGCATTGCAGGCCGCCCGCATCAATCTCGACTACACCCGGGTGACCGCGCCCATCGACGGTCGCATCGGCACCTCCAGCGTGACCGCTGGTGCGCTGGTCGCGGCCGGGCAGGACGCCGCGCTGACCACCATCCAGCGGCTGGACCCGGTGTACCTGGATGTCACCCAGTCCAGCACGCAGATGCTGGCGCTGCGCAAGCAGCTCGATGCCGGCCTGGTGAAGGCCATCGATGGCAAGGCACAGGTGAAGGTGCTGCTGGAGGACGGCAGCACCTATGCGCACGAAGGCACGCTGGAGTTCATCGGCAGCGCGGTCGATCCGGGTACCGGCAATGTGGTGCTGCGTGCGGTCATCCCGAACCCGGACGGCCTGTTGCTGCCCGGCATGTACCTGAAGGCGGTGCTGCCGATGGCCACCGACGCGCGCGCGCTGCTGGTGCCGCAGAAGGCGGTGACGCGCAACGAACGCGGCGAGCCGCTGCTGCGCCTGCTCGACGCCAAGGATCATGTGGTCGAGCGCCGGGTCAGCACCGGCCAGGTGGTCGGCAACCAGTGGCAGATCACCGATGGTCTCAAGACCGGCGAACGGGTGATCGTCAGCAACGGCAGTGCGGTATCACTGGGCCAGCAGGTCAAGGCGGTGGCGGCCACCACGGCGCAGCTGGCGGCGATGCCGGCGATCGACCCGAACGGCAACACCGACGAAAAGTCGCACTGAGGCCTGCCGCACATGGTTCGTTTCTTCATCGACCGGCCGATCTTCGCCTGGGTGATCGCCATCGCGGTCAGCCTGCTCGGCCTGCTTGCGATCCTGATCCTGCCGGTGGACCGCTATCCGCAGATCGCCCCGCCCACCATCACCATCCGTGCCACCTACACCGGTGCCTCGTCGCAGACCGTGGAAAATGCGGTCACCCAGGTCATCGAGCAGTCGCAGCAGAGCCTCGATCACCTGATGTACATGACCTCGACCAGTGCCTCCGACGGCTCGGCGCAGGTCAACCTGGTGTTCGCCACCGGCACCAATCCGGACACCGCGCAGGTGCAGGTGCAGAACCAGCTGCAGGCGGCCATGGCCACGCTGCCGCAGGCGGTGCAGCAGAACGGCCTGACCATCACCAAGTCCAGTGGTTCGATCTTCGAGGTGCTGTCGTTCACCAGCGAAGACGGCAGCATGGACAACTTCGATGTCGCCAACTTCATGGAAGCGCGCATCGATGACCAGATCAGCCGCGTCAGCGGTGTCGGCAACATCCAGCCGATCGGCCAGGAGTACGCCATGCGCATCTGGCTGGACCCGGAGAAGATGCGCCAGTACGCGCTGATGCCGTCGGACATCGAGACCGCGCTGCAGGCACAGAACACCGACGTCTCGGCCGGTGAACTCGGCGGCCAGCCGGCGCTGAAGGGCCAGCAGCTAGACGCCACGGTGACCGCGCGCAGCCGCCTGCACACGCCCGAACAGTTCGCGCAGGTGGTGCTGAAGGCCGATGCCAACGGCAGCGTGGTGCATCTGGGTGAGGTGGCGAAGATCGGCCTGGGCCCGGAGAGCTACGACAGCATCAGCACCTTCAACGGCAAGCCGTCTGCATCGCTGGGTATCGAACTCAATGCCGGTGCCAACGCCATCGCCGTGTCCAAGGCCATCGATGCACGGCTTCAGCAGCTGCAGAAGTACTGGCCGCATGGCTACACCGCCCACGTGGCGTTCACCACCACGCCGTTCGTGACCATCTCGCTGAAGGAAGTGGTGATCACCCTGATCGAGGCGATCATCCTGGTGGTGCTGGTGATGTACCTGTTCCTGCAGAACTGGCGCGCCACCCTGATCCCGACCATCGCAGTGCCGGTGGTGCTGCTGGGCACGTTCGGCGTTCTGGCCGCGTTCGGTTATTCGATCAACACGCTGACCATGTTCGCGCTGGTATTGGCCATCGGCCTGCTGGTGGACGATGCCATCGTGGTGGTGGAGAACGTGGAACGGGTGATGACCTTCGAAGGGCTGGCGCCGAAGCCGGCGACGCTGAAGGCGATGGGCCAGATCACCGGCGCGCTGGTCGGTATCGTGCTGGTGCTGACCGCAGTGTTCCTGCCGATGGCGTTCTTCAGCGGTGTCACCGGCGTGATCTACCGCCAGTTCTCGGTGACGATTGCGGCAGCGATGATCCTGTCGGTGCTGGTGGCGATGACCATCACCCCGGCGCTGTGCGGCAGCATCCTGCACCAGATTCCCAAGGGCGGCCATCCGCACGGCGACCACGGCGGCGAACCGAGCCTGCTGGGCAAGTTCTTCATCTGGTTCAACCACCGTTTCGAGCGCACCTCCAACGGCCTGCGTCGTCGGGTGGATGGTTTCCTCGGTCGGCGCACGCTCGGCGTAGTGTTCTACCTGGTGCTGAGCGTGGTCACCGGCCTGCTGCTGTGGCACCTGCCCGGCGCGTTCCTGCCCGACGAGGACCAGGGCATGCTCAACGCGCTGGTGAAGCTGCCAGCCGGCGCCACGCTGGAACAGACCCGTGCTGTGATGGATCGCCTCAGTGCCGCCGCAGTAAAAGACGACAGCGTGCTGTCGATCCAGGCCACCGCCGGCTTCAGCGTGACCGGCAGCGGCCAGAATGTCGGCCAGGCCTTCATCCGCCTGAAGGACTGGGATGACCGCAAGGATGATGCCGATACCATCGCCGTACGGTTGACCAAGGCCATGGCCAGCGTGCCCGATGCGCAGGTGTTCATCACCTCGCCGCCGGCCATCCTCGGCCTGGGCGATGCGGGCGGATTCACCCTGGAACTGCAGGACGAAGGCGGTGCCGGCCATGCCGCCGCCGTGGCTGCACGCAACACATTGCTGAAGGAAGCTGCCAAGGATCCGAAGCTGGTCAACGTGCGCTATGCCAGCCTGGAAGATGCACCGGTGTATGCGGTGAAGGTGGACGACGCCAAGGCGCAGGCGATGGGCGTGAATCCGCAGGACATCAATGACACCTTGAACGCGGCGCTGGGCGGCGACTTCGTCAACAACTTCATCTACAAGGGCCGCATCAAGAAGGTGTTCATCCAAGGCGCTGCCGAAGCACGAATGCAGCCGCAGGACATCGAGCGCTGGAGCGTGCGCAACCAGGCTGGGCAGATGGTGCCGCTGTCATCGCTGGTCAGCGCGCACTGGTCCAGCGCACCGGCCGCGCTGCAGCGCTACAACGGCATCTCGGCGATGGAGATCACCGGCCAGCCGGCGCCGGGCGTCAGCTCCGGCGAGGCGATGGCCGAGATCGCGCGCCTGGCCGATACGCTGCCGGAAGGCTTCAGCCACGCGTGGTCGGACATGGCCTACCAGGAACAGCTGTCGGGCAACCAGGCGCCGATGCTGTACGCCATCTCGCTGCTGTTCGTGTTCCTGTGCCTGGCCGCGCTGTATGAAAGCTGGGCGGTGCCGTTCGCGGTGATGCTGGCGGTGCCGGTAGGCGTGTTCGGTGCGGTGCTGATGATGAACCTGCGCGGCCTCAACAACGACGTGTACTTCCAGGTCGGCCTGTTGACCACGATTGGCCTGGCGGCCAAGAACGGCATCCTGATCGTCGAGTTCGCGCGCATCCTCGAACAGCAGGGCAAGAGCACCCGCGAGGCGATCCTGCAGGCGGTCTACCTGCGGCTGCGGCCGATCGTGATGACCTCGCTGGCCTTCCTGATGGGCGTGCTGCCGCTGGTGTTCGCCACCGGTGCCGGTTCAGCCGCGCGCCGATCGCTGGGTACCGGCGTGGCCGGCGGCACGGTCGCCTCGATGGTGCTGGGCATGTTCTTCGTGCCGTTGTTCTACCTGTTGGTTCGCCGCATGTTCCCGGGCCGCGCACCGACCGAAGCCACTGTCCCGGAGGCACACCCATGAAGCCGATGCTGCTGCGCGCCCTGGCGGCCGCGACGATGACCACCGTGCTCGGTGGCTGCGTGGGCATGGCGCCGCATTACCAGCGGCCTGGGGCACCGGTGCCGGTGCAGTTCGGCAATGCGGCCACCGGCGAGGCTGATCCTGCGCTGGCGATGCCGGCATGGCGTGAGGTGTTCCTGGAACCACGCCTGCAGCAGGTGATCGCGCTGGCGCTGCAGAACAACCGCGACCTGCGCGTGGCCGTGCTGCAGGTGGAGAAGGAGCGGGCGCAGTACCGCATCCAGCGTGTGGCGCTGCTGCCGTCGGTGGATGCCAGCGGCAGCGTCACCCGTTCGCGGGTCAGTGACGCCAACAGTGAGACCGGGGCCACCCAGGTGACCGAGTCCGACGCGCTGCAGGTCGGCATCAGCAGCTGGGAGCTGGACCTGTTCGGGCGCATCCGCAGCCTGAAGAGCGAAGCCCTGCAGAACTGGCTGGCCAGTGCCGAGAACCAGCGTGCGGCGCGCACCAGCCTGGTCGCCGAAGTGGCGACGGCGTGGCTGGCGCTGGCCGCCGATGGGCAGTCGCTGGCATTCACGCAACAGACCCTGGACAGCCAGCAGCAGACCCTGCAGCGCACCGAGGCCCGCCATGCGCAGGGGCTGGCCTCGGGGCTGGACCTGTCGCAGGTGCAGACCAGCGTGGAAGCCGCGCGCGGCGCGCTTGCCAAGCTGCAGACGCAGCAGGCGCAGGATCGCGATGCATTGCAGCTGTTGGTGGGGGCGCCGCTGGATCCGGCCCTGCTGCCGACCGCGCAGGCGCTGGAGGGCAGCGTGGCACTGGCGCCGTTGCCGGCCGACCTGCCCTCAAGCGTGCTGCTGCAGCGCCCGGACGTGTTGTCCGCCGAACACGCGCTGCAGGCGGCCAATGCCGATATAGGCGCCGCGCGCGCCGCGTTCTTCCCGACGCTGACATTGACTGCCAACTACGGCCACAGCTCCACCGCGTTGTCGACGCTGTTCTCGGCTGGTACCCGTGGCTGGTCGTTCGCGCCCAGTATCACCGCTCCGATCTTCCATGCCGGCGCACTGAAGGCGTCGCTGGATGCCTCGAAGATCGGCAAGGACATCGGCATCGCGCAATACGAGAAGGCGATCCAGCAGGCCTTTAGCGAGGTGGCCGATGCGCTGGTCACGCGTGACCACCTGACCGCACAGATGGACGCGCAGCGCGCGCTGGTGGCCGCCAGCCAGCGCAGCTACACGCTGGCCGATGCGCGTTACCGCACCGGGCTGGACGGCTACCTGCAGTCGCTGGACGCACAGCGCAACCTGTATGCCGCGCAGCAGGACCTGATCGCGTTGCAGCAGCAGGAGGCGGGCAACCGGGTGACCTTGTTCAAGGTGCTGGGCGGCGGCGCGGACGCACGGTAACGCGTTCGCCGATGTGGGTGCGTGTTCCGCTCCGGTGGGTGCCGAACTTGGCCGGCACACATGCATGGAGCATCGCGATCGGATGATTTGTGCCGACCAAGGTCGGCACCCACCAGAGGCAGGTGCGACCGCTTACGCCACGCGTCCCCGGCGTGCGCGCTCCAGATGCACCAGCAGCAGCGAGATCGCCGCCGGCGTCATGCCGGGAATCCGCTGTGCCTGGCCGATGGTCTGCGGGCGTACGCGCTCCAGCTTCTGCAGCGCCTCGGCCGACAGCCCGCGCACCGTCGCGTAATCGAAGGCTTCAGCGATCGGCGTGGCTTCGTGCCGCTGCTGGCGCTCGATTTCCTCGCGCTGGCGATCCAGATAGCCGGCGTACTTCACGCCGATCTCCACCTGCTCGGCCACTTTGGCGTCGGCTACCGCCGGGCCCAGCGACGGCACCTGCATCAGCTGCGCGTAGTCCAGCTCCGGGCGCTTGATCAGGTCCAGCACGTTGGTTTCGCGGCTGACCGCCACGCCCAGCGTGTCCTGCACTTCACGGCCCAGCGCATTGGCCGGGGTCGCCCACAGCGCACCCAGACGCGCACGCTCGGCGGCCACGGCGGCCTGCTTGGTCTCGAACGCGTTCCAGCGGCGGTCATCCACCAGGCCCATCTCGCGGCCGGCCGGGGTCAGGCGCTGGTCGGCGTTGTCCTCGCGCAGCTGCAGGCGGTACTCGGCGCGGCTGGTGAACATGCGGTACGGCTCATTGGTGCCGTGGGTGATCAGGTCATCCACCAGCACGCCCAGGTACGCCTCGTCGCGACGCGGGCACCAACCGTCCAGCCCGCGCACCTGGCGTGCAGCGTTGAGGCCGGCCAGCAGGCCCTGCGCGGCGGCTTCTTCATAGCCGGTGGTGCCGTTGATCTGGCCGGCGAAGAACAGGCCGTTGACCAGCTTGGTTTCCAGCGAGGCCTTCAGCCCGCGCGGATCGAAGAAGTCGTATTCGATGGCATAACCGGGGCGGGTGATGTGCGCGTTGGCGAAACCGCGGATGCTGCGCACCATCTCCAGCTGCACGTCGAACGGCAGCGAGGTGGAAATACCGTTGGGGTAGATCTCGACGATGCCCAGGCCTTCGGGTTCGACGAAGATCTGGTGGCTGGCCTTTTCGGCGAAGCGCACCACCTTGTCCTCGATGGACGGGCAGTAGCGCGGGCCGATGCCTTCGATCTGGCCGCTGTACAGCGGCGAGCGGTGCAGCGCGTCGCGGATGATCTGGTGGGTCTGTTCAGTGGTGTGGGTGATCCAGCAGCTGACCTGCTGCGGATGCTCGTCCACCGAGCCGAGGAAGGACATCACCGGGCGCGGCGTGTCGCCCGGCTGCTCGTCCATCACGCTGTAGTCCAGCGAGCGGCCATCGATGCGCGGCGGCGTGCCGGTCTTCAGGCGGTCGACCTGGAACGGGCGCTCGCGCAGGCGCGCGGCCAGCGTGGTGGCCGGCGGGTCGCCCATGCGGCCGGCGGCATACTGGGTCGGGCCGACGTGGATCTTGCCGGCCAGGAAGGTGCCGGCGGTCAGCACCACCGCCTCGGCGTCGAAGCGCAGGCCGGTCTGGGTGATGACCCCACGCACGGCATCGCCTTCGATGACCAGGTCATCGACCGCGGCCTGGAACACCGTCAGGTTGGCTTGGCCTTCGACGATGGCGCGGATCGCCATGCGGTACAGGTTGCGGTCGGCCTGGCAGCGGGTGGCACGCACGGCCGGCCCCTTCGATGCGTTGAGCGTGCGCCATTGGATGCCGGCGCGGTCGGCGGCATGCGCCATCGCACCGCCCAGGGCGTCGATCTCCTTGACCAGGTGGCCCTTGCCGATGCCGCCGATGGCCGGGTTGCAGCTCATCGCGCCCACCGTTTCGATGTTGTGGGTCAGCAGCAGGGTGCGCACGCCGGTGCGGGCCGCGGCCAGCGCGGCTTCGGTGCCGGCGTGGCCACCGCCGATGACGATGACGTCGTAACGATGGAAGGACGGGTTCATGGGGGCTGTTCAGCTTGGGGCAGGCGCGGCCGGGGGCGCCGCCGGGGTGGCGATTTTAGCGCCATTCGGGGTCCGGACGCCGGCGCCGGCCAGTTGGTGGCGAAATCGGCCCTAAAGTTGGCAGGATTTTTGCAGATAACCCAATAGCACCCATCGTGGCTGGCGCCGTAGGCGCCCGTGACCGGAATTGGAACAGGGGCCGGTACAGGCGCACGGTGGGGGAGCAGAGGGCCGGCAGTCGGGGGACTGTCCGGCCCTGTTTTTTTGGGGCTGTCGGGAAGGCGCCATCCACGCATGGCGTGGATCTACTGAAGCTGGGGCCTTCGCCGGTTGGCGACCTGACAAAACAAACGGCCCCGCATTGCGGGGCCGTCTGCCTTCAGAGGTGCCGACATCCGACAGGGCCGGAACAGGGGGGATCCAGATGTTCCTGTCGGATATCGACGTAGAGCTTTTTGCGGCGGCCCGTGTCGTTTTTGTCACTTTGTGACGCGGGCCGTCACTGTCCGCGTAGAGTGCGGCTTAGACCGTGTGAAATGCAAGACGGTTCAGCGCTCAACTGTGCGCTGCGTCGCACGATCCATGTTGCGCCAGGGGGAACCGTTCATCCTCGGCGCACTCGGTGCCGGTGCCGGACGGGCCTGCGGCGGGGGCGCCGACGGCTGCGCGTTCGACTGCGGCGGGCGGCGCATGGAGTCCATGTTCCGCCACGGCGAACCACCGTTGTACGACGGTCGCGACGGCGGCGGCGGACGGTGCTCGCCACCATTGCCCGGGCGCGGCGGCGGGCGATGGTTGTGCGGCGGGCGGTAGATCGGGCGCGAGTAATACGGATTGCCGTAGCCGCCGTAGTAGCCGCCATAGCCACCGTAGTAGGGGCCGTAGTTGTAGGGATAGCCGGCCGGGTAGCGGTACTCCACCGACGGCGCACCGTGGTAGTAGCTGCCGCTGCGGCCGCCGCCGACATAGTCGTAGGTGGTGCAGCCGGTCAGGGCCAGCAGCAGGCCACCGGCAAGCATCAGGCGCATTTTCATGGTGGGTCCCCCCAGAGGACGGGTGTGCAGTCAGCTTCGGGCGCCAGCGTTGAATCGGCCCTTAATTCCGCCGGCCAGGATGAATGGAGGCGTAGGGCTGCATGCTGGCATGACCTGTGTCCCGGTCGCCAGCGCGAAGCCATACGTTAATCTTGCGTCATGAGCGATTCACTGTTGCCCCGCGCCGATGACGTCCTGCTTGCTGCGGCGAGGATCGCCCCGCACGCCAGCGTGACGCCGGTGCTGCGCTCGCGCACGCTCGATGCGCTGGCCGGCGCACAGCTGGCGTTCAAGGCCGAGCACCTGCAGCGCGGTGGCGCATTCAAGTTCCGTGGTGCCTGCAATGCGGTGTGGTCGCTTGATGCTGATCGTGCCATCGCTGGCGTGGTGACCCATTCCTCCGGCAACCACGGTGCCGCGCTGGCCCTGGCCGCACGCACCCGGGGCATCCCCTGCCATGTGGTGGTGCCGGAAGGGGCGGTGGCCGCCAAGCTGGCGAACATCGCCCGCCACGGCGCCACGCTCTGGCGCTGTCCGCCGACCATCGCCGACCGCGAGGCCACCTGTGCCAGGGTGCAGGCCGATACCGGCGCGACCCTGGTCCATCCGTATACGGACCCGGCGGTGATGGCCGGGCAGGGCACTGCGGCCCTGGAACTGCTGCACAGCGACGGCCCGTTCGATGTGCTGGTGGTGCCGGTGGGCGGCGGTGGCCTGGCCAGCGGTACCGCGCTGGCGCTGCAGCACGCCAGCCCGCAGACCCGCCTGGTGCTGGCCGAGCCAGCCGGAGCCGACGATACCGCGCGCTCGCTGGCCGCTGGCGAGCGGCAGGGCGCGTTCACCCCGGACACGATCTGCGATGGACTGCGTACCCTGATCGGCGCGCCGAATTTCGAACTGCTGCGCGCGGCCGGTGCCGAGGTGATCGTGGTCGATGACACTGCGACCATGGCCGCAATGCGCCTGCTGTGGGAGGTGCTCAAGCAGGTGGTCGAGCCATCCTCGGCCACCGTACTGGCCGCGGTGCTGGCACAGCCGCAACGTTTTGCCGGCCTGCGCGTGGGCCTGGTGCTGTCCGGCGGCAACGTCGACCTGCCCGCGTTGCGCTGGGGGGCGCCATGAGCCGCGACCGGCATCGGCCTCGCACCGGCCTGCTGGGCTGGCTGTGGCGGCTGTTTGTCCTGCTGGTGATCTGGCTGCTGGGTGTGACTGCCTGGATCGTCTGGGTCGGCGAGCGCGACCAGGCCGCCAAGGCCGATGCCATCATCGTGCTGGGTGCGGCCGCCTATGACGCCAAGCCATCGCCGGTGTTCGAAGAACGTATCCGGCATGGACTGGACCTGTACGAGGCCCGGTACGCGCCGCTGCTGATCTTCACCGGCGGCTATGGCGGCACCGGTGCGCGCTTCTCCGAATCGCAGGTGGCGCGCCGCTACGCGCTCAAGCATGGCGTGCCGGACGATGCGATCCTGATCGAGACCGCTTCGCGCAACACCGTGCAGAACCTGGTCGAAGCCAAGCGACTGATGGACCAGCGCGACCTGCACCGGGTGATCATCGTCAGCGACCCGCTGCACATGGCGCGCGCGCTGCGACTGAGCAAGGCACTGGGCATCGATGCGCTGGCCTCGTCCACGCCCAGCACGCGCTTCCGCAGCTTCCACACCAGCTGGCGCTTCCTGGTGCAGGAAATCTATTTCTTCCACCGCGACCTGGTGCGCCCGCCGCTGAGTTCGCCGGCCAATACCTGAGCGGCTGCCGCGCCGCTGCGCTCGCCGGGCATGGCCCGGCGCTACCATTGGTGCACCCGGCGCGGCCCCTATCGCGCGCCCGGTAGCGCCGGGCCATGCCCGGCGGCTTTCGATCAGGTCTGCTTGCGCCGGATCGGAATCGCCGACACCGGCACCGAGGCCACGTCATGCCCGCCTTCGCGGATTGGTGCGCCGGGGTCCGGTGCCCAGGCATGGGCATAGATCACTTCCCAGCTGCTGGGCAGCTTGCCGTCGGCGCGCCGCATCGGTTCATACGCCGCTGCCGCCGCCGCGAAACGGCTACGCCCGGTCAGTGTGTGGCGGCGGTCCACCCGCGCGTTGGTCGCGCCCATCGCGCGCAGTTCGCGCATCAACGAGGGCAGGTCGTCGTAGGTCAGGGTGAACAGATCGCGGTCCAGCACCGGGTCGCGGAAGCCCGCCATCATCAACGCATCGCCGAACTGGGCGATCTGCGCGAAGCGGCTCACGTGCGGGCGGTCATCGGCGGCCGCGAAGGCTTCGTTGAGTTCGATCAGGGTTTCCGGGCCGAAGGTGGAACACAGCAGCAGGCCACCGGGCTTGAGCACGCGACGGAAGCCTGCGAACACCGCCGGCAGGTCGTCCACCCACTGCAGGCACAGGTTGCTGAAGATCACATCCACGCTGTTGTCCGCCAACGGCAATGCGGCGGCGTCGCCGCACAGGCGCTGGAACGGCTTCCACCAGCCGGCCTGGCGCTTGGCCTGGTCCAGCATCGGCAGCGCCACGTCCAGCGCGATCACCTGCGCCTTCGGCCAGCGCTTCTTCATCAACGCGCTGGCGTGGCCGGTGCCGGCGCCGATGTCCAGCACCACCTCGGGCTTGCGTGCCTCCAGGTAGTCCAGCGATTCGATCAGCCGCGACTGCACCTCGCGCTGCAGGGCGGCAGCGGCGTCATAGCTGCTGGCGGCACGCGCGAACGCGCGGCGGACATGGCGGGCATCGAAGTGGGACGGCATTGCGAAAGTCTCTTAGAACGTACCGGGGTAGGCGCCGCCGTCGATCAGCAGGTTCTGTCCGGTGAGGTAACCGGCCTGTGCACTGCACAGGAAGGCGCAGGCGGCGCCGAATTCGTCAGGCGTGCCGAAGCGGCCGGCGGGAATCTGCTGGCGGCGGCGTTCGGCGACTTCGCCGGCATCGCCGTCCTTGCCCGCACTGTGGGCGAAGTTGGCGCGCAGGCGGTCGGTGTCGAACTGGCCGGGCAGCAGATTGTTGATGGTGACGTTGTGGGCCACCGTGCGGCGCGCCAGGCCGGCGACGAAACCGGTCAGGCCACTGCGCGCGCCGTTGGACAACGCCAGGATGTCGATCGGGGCTTTCACCGCCGACGAGGTGATGTTGACGATGCGGCCGAAGCCGCGCTCGATCATCGCGTCGACGGTGGCGCGGATCAGCGCGATTGGCGCCAGCATGTTGGCGTCCAGCGCGGCAATCCAGTCGTCGCGTTCGAAATTGCGGAAATCACCGGGCGGCGGACCACCGGCATTGTTGACCAGGATGTCCACCTGCGGGCAGGCGGCCAGCGCCGCAGTGCGGCCGGCCTCGGTGGTGACGTCGGCGGCGACGGCGCGCACCTCACCGGCACCGGGCAGTGCACGCAGTTCGTCGGCGGCGACCTTCAGTGCAGCCTCGCCACGCGCCACGATCACCACGTTCACGCCCTCGCGTATGAGCGCACGCGCGCAGCCCAGGCCCAGCCCCTTGCTTGCGCCGCAGACCAGTGCCCAGCGGCCGTTGATACCCAGATCCATGCGTCAATCCTGCGGAATTCGGAGGGGGCTCATTGTCCGCCATCGGCCGGTGACAGGCCGGCAACGAAGTGTTGCAGGGCGGCAGCCACTTCGTCGGCATGGCCGAGGAAGGGCGCATGGCCGCCGTGGGCGATGGTCAGCGCCTGCGCACCCGGGGCCAGCGCCGCAGCGGCCTCCATGGCGACCGGTGACACCAGGCGGTCGCGCTGGCCGGCGATCCACAGGCTGGGCTTGCCCAGCGTCGGCAGTGCCCCGCGCAGGTCGGTGCTCTCCAGCAGGCGCAGGCCTTCCAGCAGGGCGCGTTCGGTGGGCGCACCGCGCTCGACCAGGCGCTGGCGCAGGGTGCGCAGTTCCTCGCGGGCATGCGCCGAGCCCATCACGTCCAGCGCGAGGAAGCGTTCCAGCGTGCCGCCGAAGTCGGTCGCCAGCTCACGCCCGAACTGCTCGAACACCGCCGGCTCCACCGCGTGCGGCCAATCCTCGCCACGCACGAAACGCGGCGTGGCGGCGATCATCGCGAGACCGCGGACCTTCGGCAGCGTGGCCGCCGCATGCAGTGCGAACAGGCCACCCAGCGACCAGCCGCACCACACCGCCGGCGGTGTGGCCGCGGCAATGGCACTGACCACGAACGGCAGGCGCAGCGGCGTGGTGTCGTCGCGGCTGTGGCCATGGCCGGGCAGGTCGACCAGGTGCAGGGTGAACTGGTCTGCCAGGCGCTGCACCAGCGGCGCGAATACACCGCCCTGCAGGGCCCAGCCGTGGATCAGTACCAGGTCCGGCCCACGGCCGGTGACGTCAATATGCATGGGCAACGACACGGAACTCAGGCAAAAGCGGGCAGCGGCGGTGGCGCGGCTTCACGCACGGCCAGGGTCACGCGATCGCGCGCGCTGGCGATGGCCTCCACCAGGCCACCCACCTGTTCCGGCGTATGCAGCGCGGACAGTGTCACGCGCAGGCGTGCCTTGCCTTCCGGCACCGTCGGCGGGCGGATTGCACCGACCAGCCAGCCGGCCTGTTCCAGCGCCGTGGACATCGCCACGGCGGTGCGGTCATCGCCGCACAGCAGCGGCTGGATCGGTGTTTCCGAAGCCATCAGGTCCAGGCCATGGCGACGCGCTTCAGTGCGGAACAGCGCGATCAGGTCGGTCAGCTTTGTGCGACGCCAGTGGTCGCGGCGCGCCAGGCGCACTGCTTCAAGCGCAGCAGCGGCCATCGCCGGTGGCACGGCGGTGGTGTAGATGTACGGGCGCGCGGTTTCGGCCAGATGCTCGATCAGGTCGTCGCGGCCCAGCACCAGCGCACCGGAACCGCCCAGTGCCTTGCCCAGTGTGACCAGCTGCAGCGGTACGTCGTCCACGCCCAGCCCGGCGGCGGCCACGGCACCACGGCCATCACCGACCACGCCGACACCGTGCGCATCATCCACATAGAACAGCGCCTGCTGCAGGCGTGCCACAAGCGACAATGCACGCAGCGGTGCGATGTCGCCATCCATGCTGAAGACACCATCGGTGGCCAGCATGGCCGCGCCATCGGGCGCGTGCTTGAGCTGACGCATTGCGCCTTCCGGATCCAGGTGCGGATAGCGGCGCAGACGTGCACCGGCCAACCGGGTCGCATCGAGCAGGCTGGCGTGGTTGAGCTTGTCCTGTACGCAGACATCGTTCTCTTCGCTCAGCAGTGCCTGCTGCACCGCCAGATTGGCGGCGAAGCCACTGCCGAACAGCAGCGCACGTGGATAGCCAAGCCACTCGGCCACCTCGCGTTCCAGCGCCTCATGCAAGGCATGATGGCCGCAGACCAGGTGCGAGGCACCGGCGCCAGCGCCTTCGCGTGCGGCGGCATCCTGAAGCGCGTTGACCACGCTGAACTGCTGGGCCAGGCCCAGGTAGTCGTTGCTGCAGAAGCCGGTCAGCCACTGGCCGTCCACTTCCAGGCGCACGCCATCACGACGGGTGACCGTGCGTCGCGGGCGGCGACGGCCTTGGGCATCGCGCAGAGCGCGCTGGGCGTGGAGGCGGGCGGTCAGGTCGGGGCGGGCCATGGTGGCTGAATGCGTCGACGGGGCGGCTAGGGTAGCGCGTTGCCGCGGCGCCTGCTTGCGGCCCGTCTCAGGCCGCGTGAGCGCAGCCACAGCCGGGCGTATCGGCACTGATATCGGCGTGCACGGTACCGCCGTGGTCGTGGCCTTCGGCATCCACCTGCACCGCCATCGGCTGCAACCCCAGCCGAGCGAACAGGGCCAGGTCGCGCTCGCTTTCCGGGTTGCCGGTGGTCAGCAGCTTGTCGCCGTAGAAGATGGAGTTGGCGCCGGCCAGGAAACACAGCGCCTGCAGTTCGTCACTCATCGCCTCGCGCCCGGCCGACAGCCGCACCATCGAGCGCGGCATGGCGATGCGGGCCACCGCGATCATGCGCACGAACTCGAATGGGTCCAGTTCGGCGCTGCCATGCAGCGGCGTACCCGCCACCTGCACCAGCTTGTTGATCGGCACCGAATCCGGATGCGCCGGCAGCGTGGCCAGCGCCAGCAGCAGGCAGACGCGCTGCGCGCGCGTCTCGCCCATGCCGACGATGCCGCCGCAGCAGGTCTTCAGGCCGGCATCGCGCACGTGTTCCAGCGTATCCAGGCGGTCTTGGTACTGGCGCGTGTGGATGATCGAATCGTAGTAGTCCGGCGCGGTGTCGAGGTTGTGGTTGTAGTAGTCCAGGCCGGCGTCCTTCAGCGCACGCGCCTGCTCGCCGCTGAGCATGCCCAGCGTGGCGCAGGTCTCCAGACCCAGTGCCTTCACCCCGGCGATCATCGCCGCGACCTTCGGAATGTCTCGATCCTTCGGCGAACGCCATGCGGCACCCATGCAGAAGCGCGATGCACCGGCGGCCTTGGCCTGGCGTGCCTTGGCCAGCACCGCGTCGGTCTCCATCAGCTTCTGCGCGTTCACCCCGGTGCTGTAGCGCTGCGCCTGCGGGCAGTACGCGCAGTCTTCCGGGCAGCCGCCGGTCTTCACCGACAGCAGCGTGGACACCTGCACCTGCGACGGGTCGAAGTGCTCGCGATGGACCGCTGCGGCGCGGAACAGCAGCTCGGGGAACGGCAGATCGAACAGCGCCTGCAGTTCGTCGTGTTGCCAGTCGTGGCGGATGGCAGCAGCCATGGCGGGACCTTGGGTACGAGTGGAGCGAGGGCGGCAGTGTGGGTGGGTTGATGAACGCTGTCAACCTCAATGTTGTTATTGTGGTTTACGGTTGGCCGCTCCCATCAAGCCTGGCGGAAACGCCGCATTTCACCGCATCCTGCAAGGGCTGCGGCCAAAGTGGCCGCTGCCCAACGGAAGCGCTGGCGCGCAGACTCTTTCCCATGACCGATCTCCATCGCCTCCGCGGCCGCATCACCGCGCTGGTTCTCAGCGAAGCCTGGCGCCGCCGCGCCGCGCTCTGGGGCGGCGCCGTGGCCGTGGCGCTGGTGGCGATCCTGTTCGCCAAGGCCAGCGACGCGGCGTTCCATCTGTTCCAGCGCATCACGTCGCACTCGCCGTGGTGGGCCCTGCTGCTCACGCCGGGCATCTTCGCGCTGCTGGCCTGGTTGACCGCCGGTGTGCTGAAGCCCACGCGCGGCAGCGGCATTCCGCAGGTCATCGCCGCGTTGGACAAGGCCGATGAGCCGTTCCGGAAGACCAACCTTTCACCCGCGGTTTCGGCCGGCAAGCTGCTGCTGACCTCGCTGTCACTGCTGGGTGGCGCCTCGGTGGGCCGCGAGGGCCCGACTGTGCACGTAGGCGCCAGCTTGATGTACCTGTTCGGCCGCTGGTTCGGCTTCAAGGATCCCCGCGAGCTCTCGCACTTCCTGCTGGCCGGTGGTGCGGCGGGTATCGCGGCGGCGTTCAACACGCCGCTGGCCGGCATCGTCTTCGCCATCGAGGAGCTCAGCGGTCGTTTCGAGCATCGCTTCTCAGGCACCCTGCTGACCGCGGTGATCGTCGGTGGCGTGGTGTCGCTGGGCCTGTTGGGCAACTACACCTACTTCGGCCATGTGAGCGCACGCCTGCCGCTCGGCCAGGGCTGGCTGGCAATCCTGCTGTGCGGCGTGGTGGCGGGCCTGCTGGGTGGCCTGTTCGCGCGTGCGGTGCTGGCCAGTGCGGCGGGCCGCCCGCGCTGGCTCGGGCAACTGCGGCAGCGGCATCCGGTTCTGTTGGCCGCAGGCTGCGGCCTGGTGGTGGTACTGCTCGCCCTGGTCTTCGGTGAAGGCGCGTTCGGCACCGGCTACGAGCAGGCGCGCAGCCTGGTGCAGGGGCAGGCGGTGGTCGGCCACGAGTTCGGGTTGATGAAGCTGCTGGCCAATCTGGCCTCGTACGTGGCGGGCATTCCCGGCGGCCTGTTCTCGCCGGCGTTGGCGGTCGGCGCTGGACTCGGCCACAACCTGGCAGTGCTGATGCCGGGCGTGGACCCGCGCGCGTTCGTGCTGCTGGGCATGTGTGCTTACCTGACCGGCGTTACCCAGGCCCCGCTGACGTCGGCCGTGATCTCGCTGGAGCTGACCGACAGCGGCGACCTGCTGCTGCCGATACTGGCCACGGTGCTGATCGCGCGTGGCGTGTCCGGGCTGGTGTGCAGGGTGCCGATCTATCGCGGGCTGGCGGAGTTGTTGATCGGGCCCGCCGCTACGCCACCGGCGACCGGACAGGGCGAACGCCTTTCCTGACGGGCGGCGGCCCCCGTCGCAGTTGAGGGCAGTTCCGACACTGCAATCGGTGCTTCGCCGATGGCCGCACGCGGCGTGCGCCATCAAGTATTGGGTGATGCGTACTTATCTCCTGCGTTCGGCAACCCGTGTCTCGCGCGCACTGCTTGGTGTGCTGCTACCGCTCCGCTGCCTGGTCTGCGGCGACCCGGGCCACGATGATCTTGATCTGTGCTGGGCTTGCTTGGCCGATCTGCCCTGGGCAGGCCGGGCCTGCCTGCGCTGCGCGTTGCCGTTGCCGGACACCGCGCTGATCGTCTGCGGCACCTGCCGTGAGGAGGTCCCGCCACAGGCCGCCACCCATGCCAGCCTGCTGTACCTGCCGCCCGTGGATCAGCTGCTGGTGCGCTACAAGTTCCATCAGGATCTCGCAGCCGGACGCCTGCTCGCGCAGCTGATGCAACGCGCACCGCCGCCCTGGTGGTGTCCACCGCTGGTGCCGGTGCCGCTGCACAATCGCCGGTTGCGCCAGCGCGGCTACAACCAGGCGGGCGAGCTGTGCCGCCTGCTGCCGATGCCGGTCTGGCAAGGGCTGTACCGGCGCCGCCACACCGCGCCGCAGTCCGAACGCACGGCCGAACAGCGCAGGGAAAACCTGTTCGATGCGTTCGACGTGCGTGGTTCCGTGCCCTCGCGGCTGACCGTGGTCGATGACGTGATGACCACTGGCAGCACGGTGATGGAGGTCGCCGAGACGCTACGCCTGGCCGGAGCAGCGGAGGTGCGCGTGTGGGTCTGTGCGCGGGCGCCGTGATCGC
The DNA here is from genome assembly GCF_059372535.1 of Stenotrophomonas sp. YJH_SMC_43. Classification (NCBI taxonomy): domain Bacteria; kingdom Pseudomonadati; phylum Pseudomonadota; class Gammaproteobacteria; order Lysobacterales; family Lysobacteraceae; genus Stenotrophomonas; species Stenotrophomonas sp. YJH_SMC_43. The sequence goes on along the minus strand of NZ_JCAFVQ010000003.1, from coordinate 858,095 downwards.
CCTCTTCATCCACAGGGGCTAGGATGAGGCCGGTTCCGGATCGGTGGAGTGGCCATGAATTCCCCCCTGTCTCCCTTGTTGTCGGCGGTTGGGCGCAGCTGGTGGATCCTGCTGCTGTACGGGCTCGTCGCACTGGGCTTCGGCATCATCGCCATCGGTTGGCCGCTGTCCGCAGCGATGGCACTGGCCTGGACACTGGGCGTGATGGCCATCGTTGAAGGCGTCATCAGCCTGTTCGCACTGATCAGCGGCGGCAATGGTGCTCCGCGCGGCTGGCTGGCGCTGTATGCCATCGCCTCGCTGGGCTTCGGCATCCTGGCGGTGATCAATCCGCTGGCCACCGCCAGCGTGCTGGTGCTGTTCCTGGCGGCGTGGCTGCTGGTGGCCGGCATCTATCGCATCGTGTTCGCGATCCGCGTGCGCAAGCAGATCCAGGGCGAGTGGCTGCTGATCCTCAGTGGCGTGCTGGCGGCGGTGCTGGGGCTGCTGTTCGCGGCCAATCCGTATGCAGGCGTGGCGGTGACCACGCTGTGGATCGGCATTGGCAGCCTGCTGTACGGGCTGCTGCAGGTGCTGGTGGCGTTCAAGCTGCGGAAGCTGAAGTGAGGGGCGCGTTTCCGTTCCTGCTGGGCGCAGCGCTGGTGCTGGCCGGATGCATGCCGGGTGCCACGCCCGGTGCGCTGGCAGGCAAGGATCATGCGCCGCGCGCGGGTGTGGATGTACGCCTGAGCGCGGTCGATGCGGACGGCAAGGGCAGGCAGGCGCAGTGGCAGGGCGAAACGCTCGCCCTGCGCGAGCCGCCGATCGCTGGCAGCGCCGACATCGCCGATGTGCGCTACGTGCTGGACGAGGCCAAGCAGCCGGGCCTGCAGATCCGCTATCGGCCCGAAGCGCACCAGCGCATCCACGATGGTACGGAAGCACTGGTGGGCCAGCGCGCGGCGCTCAGCGTGGACGGCCGCGTGCTGATGGTGGCGACGGTGAAAGGCCCGTTCGGTGAATCGATGATGCTGAGCGGGTTGCCGAGCATCGCCGAGGCGCAGGCGTTGGCGAAGCACATCACCGGTCAGTGACGGGCGCGCCAACACCAACGCGTTGCGCGCGGAGGTCGACCAAGGTCGACTGCTACCGGGCGAACCGTGCCTCGATCTCCTCCAGTGACTTGCCCTTGGTCTCCGGCAGCCAGAATGCGGCCACCAGGAAGAACACGAAGGTGCACGCCGCCCAGAACACGAACATGCTGGCGTAGCCGTAGTGCCCCACCGTGGGCAGGAAGAGGGCGGCGATGGTGGTCGACACGAACTGGTTGATCAGCAGCGCGATGCTCATGCCGTTGGAGCGGATGCGGTTCGGCATCAGCTCCGACAGTGCCAGCCACACGCAGACGCCGGGGCCCACCGCGAAGAACGCGACGAACACCAGGATGCAGGTGGCCACGGCCCAGCCGTGTGCCGGTGGCGGCACCGGGCCAATGCGGGCCTGCTCGATGCGCAATGGCGCCTGGCTGGCACTGGCCGGGTCGGCAAATGGATTCAGGTGGAGTTTGCGGAAGAACGCACCGATCACGCTGTCCGGCTGCACGGTGCCGGTGCGCTCGATGCGCAGTTCGCGATCAATCAGGTTGTCGCTGCGCAGGGCGCGCACATTGGTGAAATCACCATAGGCGTACGACACGGTCAGCTGCATCGGTCGGCCCTGGCTGTCGATGCCATTGCTCAGGCGTTGCCACTGCGCGTCATCCAGCACCAGCTGCAGGCCGTCGCCGCTGACCGCCGCCTGCAGCTGAGGCTGCACATCGGCGCGTCCGCGCTCGGCCTGGAAGAACAGCGTGGCCGCCGCCAGCAGGGCCACGCAGATGCCACCGCTGCCCAGCATCAGCAGGAACTTGCGGCCCTTGCGGTCGACCAGCAGCAGCGCGACCACGGTCATCACCGCGTTGAGCAGCTTGATCGCCACGTCGGCACCGTTGGCCACCGAACCGGACAGGCCGGCCTGGTTGAGGATGTTGACCGCGTAGGCCAGCACCGAGTTGATGCCGGTGGCCTGGGTGCAGGCCAGCACCACGCACGCGAGCACGAACGGCACCACGTAGCGGCGGCTGAGCAGCGGATCGCGCTTGCCGTCGCTGCTGCTCGATTCCGGCGCCTGGATCTGGGTCAGCGTGGGCTCGACGTCTGCGGCGGGGAGGACGCGCTGAAGGCTGCGGCGGGCTTCATCGATGCGGCCGCGGCGCACCAGCCAGCGTGGTGATTCGGACAGCCAGAAGATACCGGCGCAGAACAGCAGGCCGGGCGCCAGGCAGGTCCAGAAGATGGTGCGCCAAGCGTGGTCCTTCACCGTGAACAGTTCCTGCGCCTGCTGCGCGACCGGCAGCGAGCGCACGGCCTCGGCGGCGGCATCCACGGCATGGGCGTGGTACAGGCCGATCAGGGCTGCCAGCACCAGGCCAACGGTCAGCAGCAGCTGGAACATGGCCGCGCCGCGCCCGCGCCGTTCGGGGCTGAGCACTTCGGCCAGGTACAACGGAATCACGACGCCGATCAAACCGCCACTGATGCCCTGCAGCAGGCGTCCCAGCAGCAGCGGCGTGTAGCCGGAGGCCAGTGCCATGATCGGAATCGAGGCGGTGAACAGCAGGCCGGCCAGCAGCATCGCGCCGCGGCGGCCAATCAGGTCGGCGATCATGCCGGCGAACAGCGAGGACAGCACGCTGCCCAGCAGTACGGCCGCCACCACGAAGCCGAGCTGCTGGCTGCTGAGCTGCCAGGCGTGACTGGCGGTCGCTTCAAGATAGGGCAGGGCACCGGCGATGATGCCGATGTCGATGCCGTACAGCAGGCCCCCCAGGCCGCCGATGAAGAGCAGGTAGCGTACGGGCCAGCGCGGGGCGGTGCTTGCAGTCATCGGCAGTTCCTGTGGTAGCGCCGGGCCAGGCCCGGCGGCGGTTCGTCGCAGAGTGCATTCTGTAGAGCCGAGCCATGCTCGGCTGCTTTCCGTTCCGATATCGAGGTTCCCCATGCCGCGCTTCGCGCGGCGAGCCGAGCATGGCTCGGCTCTACAGGGAGCCCGCGCGGCATCCGGGCCGCATCGCTTGCGTCAGGTCAGATCGACGACGCGCCCGCCGATCACCACCTGCTGCAGGCGCAATCCGGCATCCAGTACCACCAGGTCGGCACGGGCGTCGGGCGCAATGCGACCGCGATCATCCAGGCCCAGGTAATCGGCGGGGAAGGTGGACACGCGATGCGAGGCATCGGCCAGTTCCAGTCCCACACGCACCAGGTTGCGCAGCGCCTGGTCCATGGTCAGTGCGCTGCCGGCCAGCGAACCGGTGGCCAGGCGCACGCAGCCGCCGCACTTGTGCACGCGCTGTTCGCCCAGGGCGTACTCGCCATCGGGCATGCCGGTGGCGGCGGTGGCGTCGGTCACAGCGTACAAGCGCGGGATCGCGCGCGCGGCCAGGCGGATCACGCCGGGATGGATGTGCTGCAGGTCGGGAATGATCTCGGCGTACTGCGCATGTGCCAGCGCCGCCGCGGCGATGCCAGGCCGGTAGTGGTCGACGCCGGTCATGCCGTTGAACAGATGGGTGAAGCCGGAAGCCCCGGCCTGCAGCGCAGCAACACCTTCTTCGTAAGTGCCAGCGCTGTGGCCAAGCTGCACACGGATGCCCATTGCCGAAAGCGCGGGAATCAGCGCGGTGTGCTCGCCGATTTCCGGCGCCAGTGTCATCACCCGGATCGGTGCAAGTGCATGCAGTTGCTGCACCAGCGCCAGCGTCGCCTCGATGGTGCGGTTGGGTTGCGCGCCCAGGCGCTGCGGGCTGATGAACGGCCCTTCCAGATGTACACCGGCAATGCAGGCGGCGTCGGCATCGGGCGCTGCCATGGTCGCGGCCACGCCGTGCAGCGCGTGCTCGATCTCATCCAGGCCGGCGGTCATGGTGGTCGCCAGCAGTGTGGTGGTACCGAAGCGCAAGTGGGTGCGGGCAATGGTGCGGGCCACGTCGCCGCCCTGCATCAGGTCGACGCCGGCCGCACCATGCACGTGCAGGTCGATGAAGCCGGGCAGGATCACCGGCAGCTGCAGGTCGTCAGCGCCGCTGTGGTCGTCCACCTGCAGCTGGCGGATGTGCGAATCGAAGTGGACGTGGCCACGCCGCCAACCCAGCGGCGTGAGGATGCGGCCATGCAGGGTGCGGGTGTCGGTCATGCAGTGGGCTCGGCGATGATCACCTCGATGCCCAGCCGCTGCAGCCCTTCACGGGTTGCGTCGTCGATGCCGGCGTCGGTGATGATGGCGTGGATCTGATCGAGAAGTGCGATGCGGTGCAGGCTGACGCGGCCGAACTTGGAGGCGTCGGTCAGCACCACGATGCGGCGCGCGCGCTCGACCATGCGGTGGTTGAGGCGGGCTTCGGCTTCATCGTGGGTGGTCAGGCCGAACTGCAGGTCCAGGCCGTCCACGCCCAGGAACAGGGTGTCGAAGCTGTAGGAGTTGAGGCTGGCTTCGGCCTGGCTGCCCTGCAGCGACAACGACTGCTGGCGCAGCAGTCCACCGGTCAGCAGCACGTTGATGCCGGGCGCGTTGGCCAGTTCCCAGGCGATGTTCAACCCATTGGTCATCACCGTCACGTCGCGCTGGGTGCGCAAGTGACGGGCCAGGGTCATCGTGGTCGAGCCGGAGTCGATGATGATGTTGTCACCGGGCCGCACCAGGCGCGCGGCACACGCGCCGATCGATTCCTTCAGCGGCAGGTTCAGTGCGTCCTTTTCGTGGATGTCCTGTTCCTGCGGCGGCGTGCGTACCAGCGTGGCGCCACCGTGGGTACGGTTGGCCAGGCCTTGCGATTCGAAGTGGGTCAGGTCGGCACGGATGGTCACCGCCGACACGCCGAAGCGCTCGACCAGATCGGCCACCTGCACCGAGCCGTGCTCGATCAGCAGCTGCAGGATCTGTTGCCGGCGGGAGCGGGTGTTGCGCATGGCCATTCTCGGTGTCGCGGGGAAAGGTAGAGATTAGCCGTTCGCAGCAACGGCGGCAGCCGCGTCTGCGTGATGCGTGCGGGTTCCGGCCTGGTTGGCGCTGCACGCACGGGCGTACTCGCCCAGGCACAGGCCGACGCGATGCCGTGCCAGCGCGGTAGGCGTATTGGCCAGGGTGCCCTCGCGCACGGCGCGGTACTGCTCCGGCAGGTACTGGCTGAGCAGTACCAGCGGCGGCGCGTGCTGTTCCAGGTTGGTGAACAGGGTCTGCACCGCCTGCACCAGCGCGGGCTCGCCCCAGTAGTAGCGGCAGCGGTCGCTGAAGGAATAGCTGCGCAGCAGGCGCAGCGCTGCCTCATCGCCCTGGTAGTAGGACTGCCAGTACTTCGGCTGCGCCACCATCACTTCATCCAGCACCTGCGGCAGGCGCGAGCACTGTGCGGCCGGCAGCAGTTCGGCCTCGATCGCGGCCAGCGCGAACAGCGCTTCGCGGTAGGCGAAGGTCGCCGCCGGGCCGACCTTGAGGATGGCGAAGTGGTCGCGCACCAAGGCGTGCAGGCCACTTTCGCGCTGGTAGTCGGTGGAATGCGCTTCGAACACGATGCGCGGCTGCTGTTCGAGGAAGTCGGCCAGCGTGCTGGCGGCGGCCGGGTCGTACTCGTGCACACTGCTGTGGTCGAAGTCCACGCCCGGTTGCACCACCATGGCGATCACGCGCTGCCACGCATCGCGCAGCTGCGGCGTATCGAACGCCTGCTGATGAATCGCCAGGGTCTGCGCGGCAGCAGCGGGCGTGGTCACCTGCAGGCCTTCGGCCAGCGAGGCTTCGCCACCGGGAATCGGCACTTCGGTACCGATCACGTAGACCGGCGGCGGCAGGCCATGATCGGCGGCGGTGCGTTCGGCGATCTCGGCCAGCTCGGCCGAGCGCGCGGCGACGATGGCGTCGGGCAGCGGCACCGGGTCATCGGCGCAGGACATGCTGCAATCGAGGTGGATCTTGTGGAAACCGGCGGCGACGTAGGCTTCGATCAGCACGCGCGCGTGGGTCATCGCTTCGGCAGCCGGGCGCTTCTGCCAGGCATTCGGGCCGAGGTGGTCGCCACCCAGGATCAGCCGCTCGCGCGGGAAACCTTCTTCATCGGCCAGCGTGCTGACGTAATCGCGGTACTGCGGCGGAGTCATCCCGGTGTAGCCGCCGAACTGGTCGACCTGGTTGGAGGTGGCCTCGATCAGCAGCACGGTGCCGTGCGCCAGCGCCACGTGCATGGCCGCACGCAGCACCTGCTCGTTGCTGCAGCAGACGCTGTACAGGCCGACGTTGGCACCGGCGCGGTGGGAGGCAAGCAGGGTCTGCAACGGGGACATGGTCAGGCTCCGGTCAATCAGGAAAACGAGGGTTGGCAGGCGAGCAGGGCGGCACCACGTGCGCCACCGGCATCGCCGAAGCGCGGCGGCACGATCGGCGGAACCTGCACGCCGTTGAACAGATGAGCGGCGATGGCCGCCGGCAGCTGCTGGTACAGCGGCGCGTACTGCGAGAGGCCACCGCCGAGCACGATCACGTGCGGATCCAGCGCCAGCACCAGCGCGGCCAGGCTGTGGCCAAGCAGATCGCGGTGGATGTCCAGCGCCTTGCGCGCATGTGCATCGCCGGCTTCGGCCAGGGCGATCACGGCGCTGGCGTCTGCGGCACTGCCACCGAGGTGGCGCTCGATCATTGCCAGCCCGCTGCCGGACACGTAGCGCTCCACGCAGCCCTGCAGGCCACAGGCGCAGTCGATCAGCGGCAGGCCATGTCGCTGCAGCAGGTGGCCGGGCACGCTCCAGTGGCCCCATTCGCCGGCCAGGCCGTTGAAGCCGGATAGCAGGCGGCCCTGCAGGCAGAAGCCGCCGCCGGCACCAGTGCCGAGAATGGCGCCGAACATGCTGGGGTAGCCGTCGGCGGCCCCGCCATGCGCTTCCGACAGGGCAAAGCACTGCAGGTCGTTGCCGAAGTGCAGCGGGCGTTGCAGGCGTGCCTGCAGATCCTGCGCCACGCATTGGCCGGTCAGTGCCGGCACGTTCGCGCTGAGCTGGCGGCCGCTGCGGCGGTCGCGCACGCCGGGCAGGGCGATGCCGATGGCGGCATCACCGCGGCCCAGCGCCGCATCGGCCTCGGCCACCAGCGCCACCACCGCCTTCAGGAAGCCGTCGTAGTCACCCTGTGGGGTGGCCACGCGGCGGCGCCAGGTGACCTGCATCGCCGCATCGCACGCCACCAGCTCGATCTTGGTGCCGCCGATGTCGATGCCGTAGCAGGCGTGGGCGATCAGCTCAGCCATGGTGGATGGTGACGCCCTTGACGACGCGGTTGACGGTGCCGTCCGGGAACGGGTTGTCCGGGGTCAGGCCCAGCGCGGCCGAGCGCTGCAGCGCGAACAGCTGCGCGAAGCCCAGCCACACCGGTGCCAGCCACGGATCGTCCAGTGCCGGCACGGTGAGGGTGTATTCGTCGTCGGCGCCGATGTCCGAATGCGGGCCGATCGCCAGTACCTGGCCGGCCACGCCATCGCGGCGCAGTTCTTCCAGCAGGTCCTGTTCGTAGCGGCGCGCCAGCGGCTGCACGCTGCGCAGCACCACCACCAGGGTGTTGCCGTCCAGCGTCGACTTCGGGCCATGGCGGAAGCCCAGCGGTGTGTTGGCCAGCGCCAGCACGCGGCCGGCGGTCAGCTCCAGCACCTTCAGCGCGCACTCGCGCGCCAGCGCTTCCAGCGGGCCGCTGCCGAGGTAGATGATGCGGTTGAACGGGCGCTGCGCCAGCACCGCCACCGGTGCATCCCACTGCGCCTGGCCTTCGCGGGCCAGCGCGGCGATCTGCTTCAGGCGCGCCACGCGCGCATCCCACGGCGAACGATCGAACACGGTCAGTGCGGCCAGCAGCATGCAGGTCAGGCTGCTGGTCATGGCGAAGGCGCGATCGCAGCTGGCCGACGGCATCAGCAGCGTGCAGGTATCGGCACGGCCGGCACCACGACGGGCGAGTTCGCCATCGGCGTTGCAGGTGATGTCGAGGAAGCGTGCCTCATCCACATCGGCGCGCACGCGGTCCACCGCGGCCACGCTTTCCGGACTGGAACCACTGCGGCCAAACGAGACCAGCAGGGTGGGGCGGTCGCGCTGCAGGTACAGCGCCGGATGGGTCAGCAGGCTGGTGGTGTGCACCACGCGCACCTCGGCCGGCCACTGCGCGTTGATCGCATCGGCCACCATCTCGGCGATGAAGCCGGAGCTGCCGGCGCCGGTGAACAGCACGCGCTGGTTGGGATCGTTGAGGCTGCCGCCGAGGAAGGCCTGCAGGCGGTCGCGGGCACGCGACAGATCCTGGGCGAGGGCTTCCCACAGCGCTGGCTGCTGGGCGATTTCGGTAGCGGTATCGGCTCCGCCAAGGCGCTGCCAGGCGGACACATCGGAAAGCAGGGTGACGTCCATTCGGAGGTTCCAGTTGGGCCAGCGCACCATCTGCGTTTTCTTTCGAAATGTCAAACATCGAAAGTAAAAAGAAAGAAAATGACGCGATGACTTTTCCCGCTGCCGGGCGCTCGGGAAAACGAAAGAACGGGGCGAATGCCGTATCGCACAATGCTTAACAGGCAGCTGCAATCGATTACACAAAGTATTGCGACGCAACAACTTTCGTTTCAACGGAATATATCTTCCTTTTTCCTTTCAATTTGTTGACATCTTTCGAATCGCTGCCCTAGAGTCGGCCCAACCGCTTTCGAAACGCCCGGTGAACGGGTTGGGAGTCCGTGTGGAAATCTGCGTTCGTCGCTCGCCGCTGATGCTGGCTCTGTTGCCGGCATTGATGTTGGCGTCCATGCCGGCCCAGGCCGAGTCGGTCGGCAACCTGCGTTCGGTTGCCGCCAGCGCCAGCCGCGACGGCGTGCAGGGCTGGGACCTGCAGACCGACAAGGGCGCGCGCATCCGCATCGAACTGCCGGCCACCGACATCATCCGCGTGCAGGCTGGCCGCAACGGCACGCTGACCGGTGCCGGCGACAAGGCTGCACCGATCGTGCTGCCGCAGCCCAAGGCGAACGTGCAGGCGCAGCTGGAAGAAGACGCGCAGGAAATCCGCGTGCGCACTGATGCACTGGTGCTGCATGTACAGCGGCAGCCGCTGCGCATGCGCCTGGAACGGCTGGACAACGGCCAGCCCACCGCGCTGTGGCAGGAACTGCAGCCGCTGGACCTGGATGCTGCGCAGAGCGTGCAGGTGCTGTCCTCGCAGGCCGATGAAGGCTATTTCGGTGGCGGCCAGCAGAACGGCCGCTACCAGTTCAAGGGCCGCGAGCTGGAGGTGTCCTATTCCGGCGGTTGGGAAGAGGGCGACCGCCCCAGCCCAGCACCGATGCTGCTGAGCAGCCGTGGCTGGGGCATGCTGCGCAATACCTGGAGCGATGGCAGCTACGATCTGCGCCAGAGCGACCAGGCCACGCTGCTGCATCGCGAAGACCGCTTCGATGCCTATTACTTCGTCGGCGCCGACCTGCCGAAACTGATCGAGCGCTACACCCAGCTGACTGGCCGCCCGAACATGGTCGCGCGCTGGGCGCTGTCCTACGGCGACGCCGATTGCTACAACGATGGCGACAACAGCAAGAAGCCCGGCACCGTGCCCGAAGGCTGGAGCGACGGCCCGACCGGCACCACCCCCGATGTGATCGACAGCGTGGCCAAGCAGTACCGCGCCCACGACATGCCCGGTGGCTGGATCCTGCCCAACGACGGCTACGGCTGCGGTTACAAGCAGTTGCCGGAAACCGTGAAGGGGCTGGCCGGCTACGGTTTCCGCACCGGACTGTGGACCGAGAACGGCGTCGACAAGATCGCCTGGGAAGTGGGCAAGGCCGGCAGCCGCGTGCAGAAGCTGGACGTGGCCTGGACCGGCAAGGGCTACCAGTTCGCGATGGACGCCAACCGCCAGGCGTTCAACGGCATCCTCGACAATTCCGATTCGCGCCCGTTCCTGTGGACGGTGATGGGCTGGGCCGGCATCCAGCGCTACGCCGTGGCCTGGACCGGCGACCAGAGCAGCAGCTGGGACTACATCCGCTGGCACGTGCCGACCCTGGTCGGCTCCGGCCTGTCCGGCATGGCCTATGCCAGCGGCGACGTCGATGCGATCTTCGGCGGCAGCGCCGAGACCTTCACCCGCGACCTGCAGTGGAAGGCGTTCACGCCGGTACTGATGGGCATGAGCGGCTGGTCGTCGAACGCACGCAAGCATCCGTGGTGGTACGACGAGCCCTACCGCAGCATCAACCGCGATTACCTGAAGTTGAAGATGCGCCTGACCCCGTACATGTACGGCCTGGTGCACGAGGCCGCGCAGACCGGCGCACCACCGGTGCGTGGCCTGATGTGGGACAACCCGCGCGACCCGCACGCGCAGGATGAAACCTACAAGTACCAGTTCCTGCTTGGCCGCGATCTGCTGGTGGCGCCGGTGTACCGCAGCCAGGCGGCCAGCCGTGGCTGGCGCCGCGATATCCACCTGCCGGCCGGCGGCTGGATCGACTACTGGGACGGCCGCCGCGTGCAGGCCGGCGCCGACGGCCGCCAGCTCGACCGCCAGGTGGACCTGGCCACGCTGCCGGTGTTCGTGCGTGCCGGAGCGATCCTGCCGATGTACCCGTCGATGCTGTTCGACGGTGAGAAGCCGCTCGATGAAGTGACCTTCGACCTGTACCCGCAGGGCGAGTCGCACTACACGCTGTACGAAGACGATGGCAGCACGCGCCGCTACCAGCAGGGCGAGTCGAGCACGCAGGTGATCCGCGTGCAGGCGCCCGCGCAGGGCAGTGGCCCGGTGCAGGTGCAGATCGATGCGGTGCAGGGCCAGTACAACGGCCAGCTGCCGCAGCGCCGCTATGGCCTGCGCGTGCTCAGCCGCCAGGCGCCGCGTGCGGTGCAGGCCACTGGCCGCGCGCTGCCGGCGCTGGCTGATGCCGCTGCGTTCAACGCTGCTGCTGAAGGCTGGTACTTCGATGCCGCCGAACGACGCGGCACGCTGCATGTGCGCACCGCCAACCAGGACATCCGCCAGCCCCTGCAACTGCAGCTGGACTTCGCGGTCGCCGCCGCCGCTGCCGACGATGCGTATCCGGCGGCACCGGTACTCGGCCGCGAACTGCCGGCCGACAGCCTGCTGGTGGTCAACCGCCCGGCCGAAGAGCCCGGCCACGCGCTGGAAAACGCCTTCGATGATGACCCGGGTACCTGGTTCCGCAGTGTGCGCAACCAGGCCGTGCGCACCGGTGCGCATGAATGGGTGATCGGGTTCGGCGAGCGCAGGATGATTGATGGCATCGACATCGCGCCGCGCAACGACAAGAACTGGAAGCACGGCCAGGTACGCGATTACGAGGTCTACCTGGGCGACAGCAACGGCGAGTGGGGCGAGCCGATCGCGCGTGGCCGCCTGCAGTTGAAGGAAGGCGTGCAGCGCATCGCGTTCCCGGCCCATGCCGGCCGCCTGCTGCGCTTCCGTGTGTTGAGCGTGCAGAACCCCGAAGGCGACGGCGCCAGCAGCGCCGACCCGATGGTCACCGCCGCACAGGGCAGCGCCCGCGCCTTCGATGCACTGCAGCCGCGCGACGTCGGCCCGATCGCCTTGTCCACCTTCCACATTCTTGAACACCAGGAACCGGAGCGACCGGCCCGGCAGCGCTATCTCTCCGAGCTGCCGGTGCCGGCCGCGCTGGCCAGCCAGGTGCGCGCCGACAAGGCGTTCACTGGCGACGCCGGCATGCGCATGAACGGCCTGCAGTTCCGCCGTGGCCTGGGCGTCGGCGCCAACAGCCGCATCGACCTGCGCCTGCAGGGTGGTTGGCGCCTGCTGCGCGCCGACCTCGGCATCGACGACGCCTGCCGCACGGCCGGTGGCCTGCAGTTCCAGGTCTGGGGTGACAACCATCTGCTGTATGACAGCGGCCTGGTGAAGGCACCCGGCGTGGTCAAGCCTGAGCTGGACATCCGTGGCCTTTCCACCCTGAGCCTGCGCACGCTGGGTGCGCAGGGCAGCCAACCCGCCCAGGTCTGCGCCAACTGGGCCAACGCCGTACTGATCGGCCAGGAGGGCGACTCCGCCAGCATCGTCGCCCCATGACCCCCTCGTAACACCGCTCCTCCCCCGCCCATTCCGACTACGGCCCTCATGGCCGTGGCCCGGGAGCGTTTTGCCCGCCGAACGCCCACGCGCTCACTCAGTTGCGCCGCACCCCTGCCAGGAGAGAACCCCGATGTTGCCCGTCCGCCACCACCGCCCCCCCTGTCGCTCGATCGCTCCGCTGACGCTGGCCATCGCCGGCGCGCTGTTCTCGATTGCCGCTCCCGCCGTTGCCCAGGAGAGCAAGGACAAAGCCACCGACCTGGCCCGCATCGAGGTCACCGGTTCCAACATCCGCCGCACCGACGTTGAAACCGCCTCGCCGGTGCAGGTAATCAGCAAGCAGGACATCCAGAACATGGGTGCGCGCACGCTGTTGCAGGTGCTCGACAACCTGCCTGCCGCACGTCCGGCGCAGCAGGATGCGCGTTCGTTGTTCACCGGTTCCGACGGTGCCTCGCAGGCCAACCTGCGTGGCCTGGGCGCGCAGGGCACGCTGGTGCTGCTGAACGGCCGTCGCCTGTCGTACTACGGTGCACCGGCCGGCTTCCAGACCCAGTTCGTCAACATCGACGCGATCCCGGCTGCGGCCATCGAACGCATGGAAGTGCTGACCGACGGCGCGTCGGCGGTGTACGGCACCGATGCGGTGGCCGGCGTGATCAACGTGATCACCAAGCGCAACTTCCAGGGCGCCGAGGTCAGCTTCACCAACGACACCTCCTCGCGCATCGACTCCTACGGCGAGCGCCAGGCCAGCATCACCGCCGGCTTCGGTGACCTGGCCGAGAACCGCTTCAACATCTACGGTGCGGTCAACATGTACCGCCGCGACGCGATTCCGCTGAGCGATTTCTACGACAAGCGGCCCGACCAGTACTACGTCAACAATCCGAACTACCTCAACAACCTGCGCCTGGGCGTGGGCAGCAAGCCGGGTGAATTCAATCCGGGCACTTACTTCGCCTTCGATCCGGTCACCGGCCGCCGCGTGCAGGAAGCCGCGCCGGGCTGCAAGAACGTGCTGACCAGTGAAGCGGCCGGTCCGCGTTGCGTCTGGGAAACCTGGATGAACAACGAGATCGATGCCGGCGCCAAGTCCGAGCGCAATACCGCCTACCTCAACGGCACTTTCCTGGTGGGTGACAACACCGAGATCTTCGCCGAGGCGACCTACACCGACATCGACCTGCGCGCCAACGGTGGCACGCCGCGCACCTACGGCACCACCACCGGCAACCCGACCAGCTGGTTCTCGCGCAACACCGGCAACACCGTCAACCAGTTCCTGTACCCGTTCCTGGGCCCGAACAACGAGTACAACCACGCCAGCCCGCAGATGAAGGCAATGATGGGCGGCGTGGTCGGCCTGAACTACCTGCTGCAGGATGCCGGCCCGAACTACTTTGGCCAGCGCAATACCGACAAGAGCTACCGCGTGCTGGCCGGTGCGCGTGGCAACCGGGGTGACTGGAACTGGGAGACCGCCTTCGCCAGTGCCGGCACCCACTCCACCACGTACCAGACGATCAACGTCAACATCAAGGGCTTCGAGAAGGCGTTCGGCCCGTACTCGGTCGATCCGACCACCGGCCGCGTGATCATCTCCGACCACCCGGCATACAAGTTCGGTGAGATCAGCGAAGCCAACGCTGCATTGATCCGTGAAGCGTTCCCGACCTTCGACATCCAGTCGTGGACCCGTCTGCACACCTTGGACGGCAAGATCGAAGGCCCGCTGTTCCAGCTGCCGGCCGGTGAAATGCGCGCCGCGTTCGGCTTCAACGCCAGCCGCGAAACCTTCTACACCCCGGGCAACGCGGATGCAGCCAACGGCCTGATCTCCCAGCAGGGTGGTTCCTGGTTCGACGGCAAGCGCAACACCTACGCGCTGTTTGCCGAGACCGTGGCACCGATCACCGACAAGCTGGAACTGGATGCGGCGGTGCGCGTGGACAAGTACCCGAACTTCAGCGCCAACGTCGCGCCGAAGATCGGCTTCAAGTACCAGGCGTTCGACCAGCTGATGCTGCGCGGTACCTACTCGACCGGTTTCCGTGCACCGAGCCTGGCCGAATCCGGCAACGGCGGCGTGTTCGCGCAGCTGGGTGGCTACCGCGACGAGCTGCGCTGCAACGAGACCAACGCCATCGCCAACCTGCTGCTGCGCTCGCAGCGTCCGGGCGATGTCGACCTGGGCAAGAACCTGCTGAACGTCGATTGCAGCCGTACCGTGGCGCGCATGACCCAGCCGAACAAGGACCTGAAGCCCGAGAAGGCGAAGATCGCCACCCTCGGCTTCGTCTACGAGCCAGCGAGCTGGCTGTCGGTGTCGGCCGACTACTGGTTCATCTACCGTGACAATGAAATCGTCGCGCCGGACTACCGCCGCATGGAAGACATCATCTCCTCGTCGCGCTCGCCGATCACCGACAGTGACCGCGCCAACCTGGCGCAGCTGGCGGCGATGTGTGCCGACCCGGCCAGTGGCGTGAGCTGCCCGTCGGTGCTGCCGGGCTACTCCGCCGGCAACGTGGCCAGCGTGGTGGGCCAGTACAAGAACCGTGGCAAGACGCTGATCGACGGCTTCGACATCGATGCACGCAGCCGCTTCTCGCTGGGTGACTGGGGCAACCTGAACATCGGCCTGGCCGCCACCATCGCCAACCGCAACCGCTTCTACATGGACGCGGAGAACGGCTGGTACTACGGCGACGTGGTGGGCTACTACAACAACCCGCGCCTGCGTGCCACGCTCAATGCCGACTGGACCTACAAGCAGGTCACCACCAGCATGTTCGTCAACTACGTGGGCGGCACCAAGTGGGCCACCGACCAGGTTGATGAGGTGAGCAACAACAAGGAAACCTGCACCGGCGGCTACCTGGCCCTGCAGAAGAGCAAGTGCGACGGTGCGCCGTCGTGGTGGACCGCCAACATGAGTGTCACCTGGCGCCCGGATGATGCGTGGAACCTGAGCTTCACCGTCAAGAACCTGTTCAACCGCCTGCCGTTCTACGATCCGAACAGCTTCCTGGGTGACTCCAGTGACTACGCGACCATCTTCGGCCGTGGCTACAGTGTGACCATCGGCTACCGTTTCAAGTAATTCCGTTTGCGTGACCCGGCGAGCCGGCTACGGCCGGCTCGCTGCCAAGAGGAGAGATGTTTGCCATGAAGCGTAGGGAATTCATCGCGGCCAGTGCCGCTGTCGCCGCCAGCAGCCTGCTGCCGCAGACCCCGGCATGGGCACGCGGGCGCAAGGTGCGCCTGGCCATGATCGGTACCGGCATGCGCGGGCTGGTGCTGCTGAAGGAACTGGCGCGCCGCGACGATGTCGAGGTGGTCGCCGTGTGCGATATCGAGCCGATCATGCTCGGTCGCGCCGTGGAGATGGTGACCAAGGCTGGCAAGCCGGCCCCGAAGACCTATGGCCAGGATCGCGACAGCAACGCCTGGAAGCGCCTGCTGGAACAGAAGGGCATCGATGGCGTGATCATCGCCACGCCGTGGGAGTACCACGCGCCGATGGCGATTGCCGCGATGCAGGCCGGCGTGGCCGTGGGCTGTGAAGTGGTGGCCGGCATCACCCTGCAGGACCACTGGGACGTGCTGAAGACCCAGTTGAGCACCGGTACCCCGTACATGCTGCTGGAGAATGTCTGCTACCGCCGCGACGTGATGGCCGCGCTGCAGATGGTGCGCCAGGGCCTGTTCGGCGAGCTGGTGCACCTGCAGGCCGGCTACCAGCACGATCTGCGCGGCGTGAAGTTCAATTCCGGCGACCCGAACCAGCCCTACGACAGCGGCGTGGAGTTCGGGCCCAAGGGCTGGAGCGAAGCACGCTGGCGCACCGAGCATTCGGTGGAGCGCAACGGCGAGCTGTACCCCAGCCACGGCATCGGCCCGTGCGCGATGTACACCGGCATCAACCGTGGCAACCGCTTCACCCACATCAACGCGTTCGCGACCAAGGCGCGCGGCCTGCACGAATACACCGTGGCCAAGAGTGGCGGCACCACCCACCCCAGCACCAAGGTCAAGTTCAAGCTGGGCGACATCGTCACCACCACGCTGGCCTGCGAGAACGGCGAGACCATCCTGCTGCAGCACGACACCTCGCTGCCGCGCCCGTACTCGATGGGCTTCCGCGTGCAGGGCACCAAGGGCCTGTGGATGGACGTGAACCATTCGATCCACATCGAAGGCCGCAGCCCGCCGCACCAGTGGGAAGAGTTCAAGAAGTACCAGGACGAATACGAGCATCCGCTGTGGAAGCAGAATGCCGACACCGCCGCCAGCGCTGGCCACGGTGGCATGGACTGGTTCGTCATCCACGCGTTTGTGGAAGCGCTGAAGGCCAAGGCACCGATGCCGATCGACATCTACGACGCGGTGACCTGGAGTGCGATCACGCCGCTGAGCGAGCAGTCGATCGCCAACAGCTTCCAGACGCTGGAGTTCCCGGATTTCACCGCCGGCGCGTGGAAGCAGCGCAAGCCGATCTTCGCGTTTGACGGTAAATACTGATCTGCTTTTTGTAGAGTCGAGCCATGCTCGAATGATCTGAAAGCAACGCCGGGCACTGCCCGGCGTTGCTGTTTGTGGCGCCCCCCTGCCAAGCGCATGCTAGGCTCGGCTTCGTACCCGACAGTTGATGTCAATCGACAGAGAGGAGCTGCCTGATGCGCCTGCTGACCTTCACCTGTCCACTTTGCGGCGCAGCAGGGCAGCGGTTTCCGCTGCTTTCCGCATCGAGACGGCAGGCGAAGACGGCATGCAGGGGATGTGGCGTGGTGCTGCGCTCGGATCCCCGCTTGGGTCTGCACACGCTCTACCTGCTGTATACGCAGGTCATCGTAACGCTGGCTGCGTTGCCCATGATCTGGGCCTATGCCTCGGGCCGTTGGCTCTGGCTGGCTGCGATCTGGGCCGTGGTGTTCGCGTTGTCCTGGTTCCCCGGCGTGATCAGGCACGCACGAAGCCCGATCGTGCGCGCCTGGCGCGATCCCGATTACAGCTATGCGCGCAGGCCAGGCGCTACCGCTTCGTGCGCCGCTGCAGACCCTGGGCAGGGTAGCGATGTGCCAGGTGCCAGCCCATGATCCGGCCGAACATTCTGCTCCTGACCGCAAGCGTGGCCGCGTGTGCATCGCACCCGGCCGATGCGGTGCAGTGTCCCGAGGCCACGATCACCTACATCGGCAGTGAAACCGTGGATGCCGTGGTCCTTGGCAGGTTCCAGATCGCTACGGAGGGATCGCAGGCACTACGGCTGCCACTGGCCAGCGTGGATCCGCAGGCGCATGCACACGCGGTATCGACCGATATCCGCGACGAACACGGCCTGGCCTGGCGTCCCTTCAGTGTTGTTCTGGAAGAGCTCAAGCCGCCGGCTGCGGACCTGGTGGTTACACGTGGTGAGATTGAAACCTTCCTGTACGACGGCAAGGGCGCCTTCCTGCCCGGTGCCGTGCAGAAAGGGCAGACGCTTTCCATCGTCGTGCGCGATCTTCAAGGTTGCGCACATCGCTCGAAGCCGTTCGCTCCTGAACCGCGTTGACGTGGAAGCGCAAGCGAGAGGCCCGGAGTGACGGGTACGAGCAGGGGAAGATGGCGCGCCCGGAGGGATTCGAACCCCCGACCAATGGCTTCGGAAGCCACTACTCTATCCGGCTGAGCTACGGGCGCGTTGTGGAACCGCCCGACCGCCGAACAGCGTCGGGGTGGGCGTCAGGGCACCCCGAAGAGGCGCCGCGAGTGGGGCATTCTATCTGGAATTGGGTGATAAATCTCCCCCTCAATGCATCGAGAAGCATTCCACTGTCCGAAGCCTCGCCTGTGTCATCAGAAGGGTTGGTTCCTATGCCAATGCCAAGCACTCTCGATGATCGGGCCAAGTTCAGTCCACGCAGGGCTCCAGCCAAGCTCACGTCGAGCTCGCTCGCTATCTGCCACCAGAACTGCCGGATCACCGTCACGACGGGGCGCGATAGTGTAGGGGATCGGGCGGCCCGAGACCTCGGCAGCCGTCTCGATTACTTGCTTCACACTAAAGCCTTGCCCGTTTCCCAGATTGAACGCATGCGCGCCGGGCTGCCCGTCCAGGAAGTCCATGGCGCATGCGTGAGCTAATGCAAGATCCTGCACATGCACGTAGTCACGAACACAAGTACCGTCCAAAGTGTCGTAGTCATTCCCATAGACGCTTAATGCTGGTCCCGTACCCAGCGCAGCTTTCAACACGTTCGGTATCAAATGCGTCTCGCAGGTATGGGCTTCCCCAATACCATGTTGGGCCAGCGCGCCGGCAGCATTGAAGTAACGCAAAGCAACAGAGCTGATGCCGTAGGCGGTGTAGGCATCAGCAAGAATGCGCTCGACCATCAACTTGCTCGCGCCATATGGGTTTATCGGATTTTTGGGGTGTTGCTCGTTGATGGTGGGCATCAACGGATTCCCAAATACAGCGGCCGTCGACGAGAAAATCAGCTTGTTCACCGCATGCCGCCGCATGACATGCAGGAGATTGAGAGTGCCCGTGACATTGTTCTGATAGTAACTGTAGGGGTCGATAACTGATTCGCCGACCAGAGAGCGCGCACAAAAATGCATGACCAAGTCAAATTTGACGCGTTCAAAGGCTATTTCCAGTGACATGGGATTGAGCAGATCAGCTTCAATGAGTTCGCCCCAGCGAACGGCAGATCGGTGGCCCGTCGACAGGTTGTCCAAGACATAGAGCTGGTGACCTCGCTCGTAGAGCCAATGAGACATATGACTGCCGATGTAGCCGGCGCCCCCGCAGATCAAAATCCTTTTTTTATTCATTTGGAAACAGCCTACATCCGGGTTGAAGAAAAAGTGTTCACATTCTTTGATGTGATAATGGAAAGTTCTGCAAAATCCTCATCTTGGATTTGACCGCGGGGCAGATCGAAGGCGTTCAAGTCGGCGACCAGCTGACAGTAATTTTGGCGGAGCGAACAGGAAATCCATGCCAATTCTATTCATTGCCAACGCTGCGAGTAATGGGATGAATAATCCAGCCAGCGTGCCTAGGGCTAGGTGAGTGCCTGGGTCGTGGATTCCCATTATTTTCCCAAATAGTATCCTTGCGCCGCTTCCTGAAATAATGTGCATCAGGTAGATGCTCATGGACATGGCGCCCACTGTTCCGAGAATCCGAATGCCCGCGCATGCGGTGATCATAGAAATGAAAACAATCATAAATATACCAGCCATGGCCGCTGACAAGCTGATAAATCCCTTGTCGGTGTAGTTTTTGCCAGTGCTGTGCAGTGCAATTTCCAAGGCAATAAAAACAAGGAGTACGACGGAGGCGCATTTCACCAAGGCGTCCCGATTTCCTGTGCGATCTTCTAGCGAGAAATGTGTAAAAGCAACGCCCAGTGCAAAGAAGACAAAATTGTCGGCGATGTAAAGAATAATTCTGTGATCGGCCAACAATCCTTGAAGGATGTAAGCTGCCGACGAGATCGCCAAAACTGTCAGTATTGATCTGCTGGACTGTGACTTGTAAATTATTAATGCAAGCGCGAATACAAAGAAGAGGGCGTAGAGGAACCAGAACTGTGCTCTGGGTTGCCAAAACATCTGGAACACATCGCGCCAAGCCAGTGAGCCATTGGTGTAGTTGGAAAGGCTGACCTCAATTCCGCCCTGGATTATAGACCAGACAATAAATGGATATAGGATTGTATCTATTTTTGTGGCAAGGGTTCCGGAGATTCCGCGCCGACGTCGTGACTCAACAAAGAAGAGTCCTGAAAGGAAAAAGAACAACGGCATGTGAAACGAGTAGATGACGCTATCGATCAATCGGTAAAGATCGCTGTCGTGCATGATTCCCGCTGATACCAAGCCGCGAGCGACATGGCCATAGACAACCAAAATTATGCCCAACGCTTTAGCGTGATCAACCCAAGAGTTTCTAAGTTCCTTTTTCATGAGTCCGTCTCAGGCATCCAACGTAGAGTAGGGGCAATAGCATTGCATCCCCACATATGTGCGTTCCTTCCATCCGGTTGAGACTTGTTCTAAATTTTTCCCGGTTGATGTGCCAACGCTGTAGGCTTTCGAAGGCCTATTGCAAGTGCAATTGCCAGCGTAACAAAGACACTGTTCATGGCCGAAACAGATAGGGCAGATGCGCTGAGGATTCCGATAACCACGCCAACGTCCATCTTGCTGTATCCATATTTTCTCAATGCCACAGCCAGGAAGGAGAAAAGAAGAACAAGGCCGAATGCACCGTGATCAAATATGACCCGGAAGAAGTAGGAGTGAAGGATTACGGAGTAGCAAGATCCATTTCCTGAGTAACTAAATAGTACGTCATAGAATGACAATGAACGGCAGGATTCCGGCGAGAGCGCGGTTATTGGGAATGATCCAAATATGTAATTTAGAGCTGTCCAGTCGCGGATTTCGTGGATGAATACCAGCATGAACCTGAAGCGGTCAATGGATTCAAGGCCACCCGATGCATAGCCTCTGGATAGAAAAATGGTCGCCGAAAAAGATCCTAGTACTGCTAGGCCGGCAACATAGAATACTGTTTTAGTATTTAAGTTCTTTAGATATATCCCGCAAAACACCACAATAAGTGCCAGCGCTGAGCTTCTTGATCCAGATATCAGGATGATGAAGGAAACCGCCAAGAACCAAGGGGTTAGTTTTCGGCCAAAATCTCTATGCAGGACAAAGAAATATATCAATAGAAATATCAGTTCAAAGTTGTTCTCAATAAGCAGCCCGGGCCTCGTTCCCATTCTGGGAGTGATGTTGAGTGCTATTGAATAGGCGTACTTGATGGCGAATGCAAGAATGAGGATCTTAAGCACAATAAGTGCTTGATCCCTCTGGAAAATGTCGCGCTTGAAGAAGAAGCATAGCGGAATGATGTAGATGAACGCCTTGAAGGCCTGCGCGAAATCAAGATAGTTGGAAGGTTGATAGGCTGACATCAGAATGAATGAGACCACTACATACGCGGTGGCCATCATCAAAGGGAGAATCATCTCTCTCTTTGGCGTCCGCAGTATCAGGACGGCGCACAGTGCTAGTATGCCCTCAAGGATAGGGCCCGCCGGAAGTACGTTATAGGAAGTGGGGCTGAATAGGCCAACTAATGCAAGAATCACTATCGATGCGAAATAAATTCCTTCGACGCGGCCGAATTTCTTAATTGATGCCATTCTTCTTATCTGCTTTTCGTCGCTACTTCGATGAGGGGCAGTAATTTACACTGGGAGAATATGCTGTCGCGCTCTGTTGGATTAGAGCTTTTCGTTTGAAGTCGGTGTCGCAGGACTGTTCTTGGTCGACTCGAATACAAATCCATCAAGCATTCTTTCGAATGAGAAGTGTTTGGCACGAGATCGACTCTTATCCGCTAGTTCCGAGCGGCGCGAATTGTCTACAGCTAGGCTATTGAGTTCGCTGATCCATCTGGTCTCGTCTCTAGGATCGATGAGAACCCCTGAATCACCGACCACCTCGGCCAGCGCCGGATGATTGGAGCTGACAATTGGCAGGCCGGACCGCATCGCTTCAACGGCTGCCAATCCGAAGGCTTCGAAGTTGGACGGAAATGCAAAGATGTCGCCAACGGAAAGATATGAATTGATTTCGGATGGTGCCACCTCGCCGACGAGTGTCACCTTGTCTCTGACGCCCAGCCTGATGATCCTCGCCTCAATATCGGAGCGAAGTTCACCTTCGCCAATAATTACCAAATGGGCGTCGATATGCTTGATGCAGTCGACCAGCAGTGCTTGGTTCTTCTGAGAAGAGAGCCTTCCACAATTAACTATGACTATGCTGCGCTCATCCAGTCCGAGCTTCGCCCTCAATGATTTTCGATTGAGTTCAGTGGAGGGCGGTGGTAGATCGCCGACACCGTTGACAACAGTCGTGAGAGTTCGTCTGTAGCATTTGGGGTGGCCGGAGAAGTCGCTTTCGATACTATGAGACGCACAAATGTTGGAGGTATATAGGCCAACCACTCCACAAGCGTAGTCCAGGATCCTGCCAATAAGCGGAACCGTTGCTGGGGGGTTTGTCTGTGTTGCAATGCGGTTGGGTACGCCCAAAGCGAACGCGGCGATGGCAGCTATCGGAGACGAATAATGCGCCATTCCCACAACTGCAGTAGGCTTGAACTGGCGGATATCTCTAGCCAGGCGCCATAGGACCTTCAGGACGTCGAGCAAACCTTTGGGCTTTCCCATAAGCAGAGAGTGGCAGAAGTCCAAGCCGTCGTAAGCGCCACGTTTTCTATACAAAAATACTACCCGTGAAGGGATCCCTTTCGCGTTGAGCGCCTCACTCATGGCCGTAGAGCGGCGCTGCACTCCGCCGGCCTCCATCTGTGTGCAGACAAAAAGGATTTTTTCGTGGGTCACAGCTGAGTTTTCCCGGCGAGCTGGGGCATGTATGCGCGGAGTATGAATACAAATGCGGCGAGCTCGCCGGCCAGTACGCTGGACAAGACTGACGAGTGCGACGCTGTGCCTCTTAAGTGCACGTAAAACAGGATTGAGGCGGACGTGGCAGCTCCAATCAACGCGGCTAGACCGAGGCGTTTGAACTGGTCGGTAACTAGGAGCACAGATGCAAGGGGCTCCCTGAAAGCTTTCACCAGAACGGATGTTCCAACCAGAAGCAGACTTGCATTGACCGTTGCTGCCTCGTAGCCACTTCGGTAGATGCGCTCAGGAATGACAAGAACAATAATCATGATGCCGATGACGTTCAGAGCCCATGTTGCCCCGAGGCTCATGACAGTCTTCGCCAGCATCTTGGCTACGGATCCATGCCCTTGATCTCTAATCGCCCTCGCAACTCTCGGCCTTTGATACTGCATGGCGGCTGTAAGCAGAACCCCATACGGTCTGAAAAATAGTAGGGCCACCGCGACAGGCGCATACGCTGCGGTGCTTTGTGCGATAGAAAGATAGTAGGCTGGTCCGGTGGCGATTGCCTCAAAGCACATGGAAATGCATACAGCAGCCAAGCCTCTTTTCCTGAGGTCGCTCAAGTCTTGGGGCTTTCCAATTCCAACGAAACTACAGACATAACGCCGAGCATATTTTCTCGCGCCAAACAGTGAAGCGGCGCATGCGAGCGACATGAGACCAAGAGCCCAGGCTGTATTGAGTAATCCGCTCTTGAATAGCAGCAAAGATCCTGGCACTACGATGGCGCTGAAGATGCCGTCGAGGCGAAATGCGGAAGCGCTGTTTAGATCGGCTAGGGAATGTAGTCGTACAAACCATCGAGCGCCTGATAGAGCAGTGAAGACGAGCGCCAAGAGGGATGTACCGTAGGATCCGCCCGTAACATGAAGCATTAGTAGCATTGAAGTGATGGATGCAAACAGGCAGAAGACTACGTTGGCCAGCGCCAACGAACGCACTGCTTCCACCTCGGTTGCGTCACCCTTCCCGATGGCTGAAATTATTGGAATTCCAAACAAGCCGTTTGATATTCCTAGTGATGCTGCAACGACGACTTGGGCGAAAGCATACGCTCCAAAGTTGGTGGCCGAATCAGCCTGTTGCAGAAGAACAGATACGAGCAAGTTTGACCCTGCAAAAAGAACAGGGCCAATCATTGCTTTAGCGGCGCTCTTACTGATCTTCATTGATGCGGTGCTTGGCGCCAATTGGTCCTGAACAGTGCGAGATAGAGGGCGTGGGGATTAGTTTTTGCGTAACGCCAGAAGAACTGCCTAGGATTCTTAAGGAGACGATAGCTCCACTCAAGGTTGGTCTTCTGCATCCACTTTGGTGCCCTGGAGTAAGAACCGCTAACAAAGTTAAAGCAGCCCCCGCAGGTTACAGCCCAGCCCGCTCTCAATGCGTCGCCATGTCGAGCAAGGAATTGCTGTTCTTTTGGCTTGCCGAGCCCCACCCACAAGAGATCAGGATTAAGTCGTGAGATATCCTCAACAATCCCTGTTTCTTCTGTGGTCGAGAAATAACCATGTTTATTGCCGACAATTTTTATGCCCGGGTATTGATTGGACAGTGCCGACCTGCACATTTCGTTTGCATCTGGAGTGCCGCCAAGCAAATACACAGTTAGAGAGTGCTCTACGGCGGCCTGAGAAAAATCTTCCATAAGATCGGTGGTCGCACTTCGTTCGGAAATTCGGCCTGCACCGAGGAATCGCGACAACGTCACTATGAAGCCGCCATCCGCATGCACAACGTGCGCGGCCTTCATGGCTTCGCAGTACTCCGGACTCGTGCTGGCTAGCGACAGACCCTGTCCATTTACGTCAAACACCAGTCTGGCTTTTCGCTCCGCGGGCGAAATTTCGCAGTCAGAAATTAAAGCGCTCGTCAGTTCCTTGCGAGAAGCCACGGCTACTCGCTGCCCCCCAATTCGAATGTGCCTCAGAGGCACCCAAGTGCTTTTAGATGACATATCAGTCACTCCCAAAGAGGTCGCGGGTATAGACTTTTCTGGGCACGTCTTCAAGGTCCTCAGACAGACGGTTTGCGATAATGACGTCCGCTTCTGTCTTGAACTTCACTAGATCATTGACAACCCGAGAATTGTAGAAACTCTGGTCCCTCAGTGTTGGCTCATGCACGATCACCTCTACGCCCTTTGCCTTGATCCGCTTCATCACACCCTGAATGGCAGAGGCGCGGAAATTGTCGGACCCGGACTTCATGACCAGCCTGTAGATACCCACAACCTTCGGATTCTTCCTGATGATCTCTTCAGCAATGAAATCCT
Organism: Stenotrophomonas sp. YJH_SMC_43; assembly: GCF_059372535.1. Classification (NCBI taxonomy): domain Bacteria; kingdom Pseudomonadati; phylum Pseudomonadota; class Gammaproteobacteria; order Lysobacterales; family Lysobacteraceae; genus Stenotrophomonas; species Stenotrophomonas sp. YJH_SMC_43. The sequence continues at coordinate 833,180 of NZ_JCAFVQ010000003.1, read as the reverse complement.
TTCGGGTGCTGTTGGCTTCCACAATCGCGTGGATCAGGTTCTGTGGCACATCCCGGTAGTTCGCCAGCAGCTGCTTGGTGTCCTTCGGCAGGCAATAGCCGCCGTAGCCGAATGACGGGTTGTTGTAGTGGGTGCCAATCCGCGGGTCCAGGCTGACACCTTCGATGATCTGGCGGGTATCCAGACCATGTGTGGCAGCGTAGGTGTCCAGTTCGTTGAAGTAGGCCACGCGCATGGCCAGGTACGTATTGGCGAACAGCTTGATGCCTTCGGCCTCGGTGGCATCGGTGAACAGGATGGGCATGTCCTTGCGGACCGCGCCTTCCTTCAGCAGTTCAGCAAACGCGCTGGCACGCGCGGAGCGCTCGCCGACAATGATGCGGCTGGGATGAAGGTTGTCGTGGAGTGCGTTGCCTTCGCGGAGGAACTCCGGCGAGAAGATGATCCTGTCTGTCGCGAACCGCTCACGCAGTGCCTTCGTGCAGCCAACGGGGATGGTGGATTTAATCACCATCACCGCATCGGGATTGATTCTCTGCACATCGGCGATGACCGACTCTACCGAGCTGATGTCGAAGCAATGCGTCTGCGTGTCGTAGTCGGTCGGGGTAGCGATCACGACATAGTCTGCGCCGGCGTAGGCTTCCTGCTTGTCGAGCGTCGCAGTCAGATCCAGCGAACGGTGCGCAAGGAACGACGCGATGTCGCGATCCTCGATCGGCGACCTACGGGCATTGATGAGCGCAACCCGGTCTGCATCGATGTCCAATGCCACGACCTGATGGTGTTGTGCCAGCAGCACAGCATTGGAAAGGCCGACATAGCCGGTGCCGACAACGGCGATCTTCATTTCAAGTCCTTTTGCATGAATCCAGAATCGTTACGCGAAGAGACGCGGGGCAGGACGCTGCTCGCCGATGTCGTCGATCCGACCTCGGGGCGCGGGCTTCCTGATGCCGCAGTGCCGCCGCACCAACCGCGCCAGTAGGGGGGCGTGGTTGTGCTGGCGCGGACCGTTCCGCTGGAGGCTGACGTCCTGTCAGCGAGATTGATTGAACACTGCGACGTCCTTTTCCTTAGCGTCCTGGCCTGCCTTCAGCGGGGCACATTCGCTGCCATTTGCAGGCAACAAACCCCGCATGATAGCAATGTTGGCCCGCCTGATCGATGGCGTGTCAAATTTCAGGCGGTCGCCTCGTCCTTTGCCGAATTGCAAGTGCTGGGGGATGCTGATTCGATCAGCATTCATAAAGTGGTATACTAGCAGGCTTGATCTGCACGACAGTGCGCCGGCGGTGCACGCGGTGTGGCTTGGGGTGCCGCCTTGGGTGTGCTTCAAGAGCGTACTGCTCGCGCGACGAATTCCGGTGTTGGAAGACCGAACGGCAAGGAGGGCCAGAGCCTGCCGTTCTCGAGAGGATGTGGAAGCAATGAGGAAGCAAATGGAATCCCGCGTACCCAAGGATGATGAGATCGATCTTCGCGAGCTGCTGGGCGTGCTGCTCGACCGGAAGTGGCTGATCATCGTCGCCACCGCGCTCTTCTTTGTTGTCGGTGTGCTCTACGCACTGCTGGCCCGGCCTGTCTACCAGGCGCAGGCCATGGTCCAGGTGGAATCGAAGGTGCCCAGCATTCCTGGGCTTGCCGACCTTGCGTCACTGGGGGGAAGTGGCAGCACTGCGGCCACCACGGAAGTGGCCCTGCTGACGTCGCGGACGGTCATCGGAACGGCGGTTGACCAGCTGAATCTGGAAGTGGAGATTGAGCCCAAGCGGTTCCCGCTGTTGGGCAATTTCTTCGTCCGCCGCTTCAAGCCCGAGAGCGAGAATGCGATCGCACCGGCCAAGCTGGGGCTTTCGGGCTACGGCTGGGGCGGCGACGTGCTGGGCATCCATCGCCTGGATGTTCCCGTCAACATGGTCGACACCACGCTGCTGCTGGAAGTGGGCGAGACCGGAAAGGATTTCGTGCTCTTCGATGAGGACGGCGACGAGGTGCTGCGTGGACAGGCGGGCACGCCGGCCAAGGGCCGTGGCGTCACCCTGGAGGTGGACACGCTGCGTGCCAACCCGGGCATGCGGTTTGAAGTCACCCGGTTGCGCCGCCTGGACGTTGTCGCCGCGCTGCAGACCGAGCTGAAGGCCGCTGAGCAGGGCAAGGACTCCGGCATTCTGCAGCTCTCCTACCAGGACACCGACCCGCTGCGCGCCGAGGCCTTCGTGCAGCACGTGGCCGACGCCTATGTGCGCCAGAACGTGGACCGCAGCTCTGCTGAAGCAGCGTCCCAGCTGCAGTTCGTCAAGGACCAGCTGCCGACCATCCGCCGCCAGGTGGAGCAGGCACAGGCGGCGATGAGTGCCTACCAGTCCAAGTCCAAGTCCGTGGACATCACCATGCAGACCAAGGGGCTCCTGGAACAGGAGGTGGCCGTCGAGGCCAGCATCCAGCAGCTGCGCCTGAAGCAGGCCGAGATGGACCGCAGCTTCACGCGCGAGCACCCGGCCTATCGTGCGCTGCTGAAGCAGATTGGTGATCTGGAGGGCCGCAAGGGAGGCTTCCAGAAGCAGGTCGGCGATCTGCCGGAAACCCAGCAGGAACTGCTGCGTCTTACCCGCGATCTGCAGGTCAGCAACGAGCTCTACACGGCCTTGTTGAACCAGGCGCAGCAGCTGGATGTGGCACGCGCAGGCGCCGTGGGCAATGTGCGGATCGTCGATCCGTCCATCGTCGACATCGCCAACCCGGTGGCGCCGCGCAAGGCGTTGATCGTGGCCATCGCAACGCTGCTCGGCGCCTTCCTGGCCACCGCCTTCGTCTTCCTGCAGCGCATGCTCAACCCGGGCATCGAAGACCCCGCCGAAATCGAAGCTCTGGGCCTGCCGGTCTACGCCGCCATTCCGCTCAGCGTGTCCAATACGCTGCCCAAGCTGCGCAAGGGCAAGCACGGTACGCGCGTGGTGGCCGACGGTCGCCAGCACCTGCTGGCGGTATCCGCACCAGCCGACCCGACTGTGGAGGCACTGCGCAGCCTGCGTACCAGCCTGCACTTCGCCATGCTGGAAGCGAAGAACAACATCCTGACCATCTCGGGCCCGCGCCCGGGCGTGGGTAAGACCTTCGTGTCCACCAACCTGGCCGCGGTCATCGCGCAGGCAGGCCAGCGCGTGCTGGTCATCGACGCCGACATGCGCAAGGGCACGCTGCACAAGATCCTGGGTGTGTCGCACCAGAAGGGCCTGTCGGACGTGCTGGGCGGCAAGCTCAGCGTCGACGACGTGATCCATCCGGTGTCCGGCCTGGACAACATGCACTACATGGTGCGTGGCGACATCCCGCCGAACCCGGCCGAATTGCTGATGCACCCGCGTTTCGCGCAGCTGCTGCAGGACATGTCCGGCAAGTACGACTTGGTGATCGTCGATACGCCGCCGATCCTGGCCGTGACCGACCCGGCGCTGGTCGCCACCCATGCCGGTTCGAGCCTGCTGGTCACCCGTTTCGGCGTAAACCAGGCCAAGGAAATCGAGCTGACGCTGCAGCGCTTCGAGCAGAACGGCGTGCAGATCAAGGGCGCGATCTTCAACGCGGTCGAGAAACGTGCCACCGGCTATTACAGCTACGGCTATTACGAGTACAAGTCCGACGAGAAGGCCTGACCACTTCGCAGGGCAGGATATCGGGGCCCGGTGCGCGCAGGCGCATCGGGCCCTGTCGTTTCTGAGTCTCGGCCCTGGCGCAGGAGTATCCTATCGCCATGGCTGATACCCCCCTCACTTCGCCGCAGTCGCCGGCGACGCCGCGTTGGCGGCATTACTGGAGTCTGATGCGCGCTGATCGCCCGATCGGCACGCTGCTGCTGCTGTGGCCCACGTGGTGGGCGTTGTGGCTGGCCGCAGGTGGTCTGCCGCCGCTGTGGACCCTGTTCGTGTTCACCGCCGGCGTGTGGCTGACCCGCTCGGCCGGATGCGTCATCAACGACTACGCCGACCGCTGGCTCGACCCGCATGTGGAGCGGACCAAGGCGCGCCCGCTGGCCACCGGTGCGATCAGTGGCCGTGCCGCGCTGGCGCTGTTTGCGGTGCTGATGCTGGTTGCGTTCGGCCTGGTGCTGACCCTGAACGGCCTGACCATCGGCCTGAGCTTCATCGGCGTGTTCCTGGCCGCCAGCTACCCGTACCTGAAGCGCTATACCCACCTGCCGCAGGTCTACCTGGGCATGTCGTTCGGCTGGGGCATCCCGATGGCGTTTGCCGCCGTGCAGGGCGAAGTGCCGATGCTGGGCTGGCTGCTGTACGCCGGCAACATCCTGTGGTCCACCGCCTACGATACCTGGTACGCCATGGTCGACCGCGAGGACGACCTGAAGATGGGCTCGCACTCCACTGCAATCCTGTTCGGCGACCTGGACCTGGTCATCCAGGGCGTGCTGTACGCGCTGTTCCTGGCCACCATGGCGCTGGTTGGCGTGCGCGGCGGGCTGGGCGGCTACTACCTGGCCGGCGTGGCCGTGGCCACGGTGCTGGTGGTCTACGAGTTCTGGATCTGCCGCAACCGCGAGCGCGGCCCGTGCTTCAAGGCGTTCCTGCACAACAACTGGGTGGGTGCCGCGCTGTTTGCCGGCATCGCTGTGGACCTGGCGCTGCATTGAGAAGCGCAGCCGAGCGTGGGCTCGGCTCTACAGCTGACAGTGCTTCTGTAGCGCCCGAGCCCATGCTCCGGCGGCGGCGCACAGCGCCGGGCCGTCCGCCACCTACGACCAATAGGTGGCTGACAGCCCGCACCCCACCGCCCAGAATCGGGCCATCGAACCTGGGAGGGTAGGCGATGGCCTCGACGGCAGCAGTACAGGACGGCTGGATGGCGCGCGCAGCGTTGCGCTCGGCCGCCTGGGCGGAAAAGTGGTTCCCCGATGCGTACGTATTTGCGGTGCTGGGCGTGGTCATCGTCGCGCTGGCGGCGATGGGCTTCGGCTCGACCCCGCAGGCCACCGCCAGCGCCTTCGGCGACGGCTTCTGGAGCCTGATTCCCTTCACCATGCAGATGGCCTTCGTGGTCATCGGTGGCTACGCCGTGGCGACGGCACCGGTGGTCGCTCGCCTCATCGATTTCCTGGCCCGGGTGCCGCGCACCGGGCGTGGTGCGGTGGTGTACGTGGGCCTGGTCAGCATGCTGGCCTCGCTGCTCAGCTGGGGGTTCTCGCTGGTGTTCGGCGGCCTGCTGGTGCGTGCGCTGGCACGCCGCACCGAGCTGCGCATGGACTACCGCGCGGCCGGTGCTTCGGCCTACCTGGGGCTGGGCGCGGTGTGGGCGATGGGGCTGAGTTCGTCGGCCGCACAGCTGCAGGCCAACCCGGCCAGCATGCCGCCGGGCCTGGTGGAGATTACCGGCGTCCTGCCGTTTACCGAAACCATTTTCCTGTGGCAGTCGATCGCGCTGACTGCGGTGCTGATCCTGGTTTCGCTGCTGATCGCCTGGTTGACCGCACCGGCCGCAGGCAGCGCCCGCACCGCCGAAGACTTCCCCGGTGCCGCGCAGGCCGAGCCGGAGCCGTTGCAGCGCCGCACGCGCCCGGGCGAATGGCTGGAATACAGCCCGCTGCTGACCGTGCTGCTCTCGCTGCTGGCGTTCGGCTGGCTGTTCAACGAGTTCGCCAACAAGCCGGTGGTCACCGCCATCGCCAACCTCAACACCTACAACTTCCTGTTCATTTCGCTGGGCCTGCTGCTGCACTGGCGCCCGCGCAGTTTCCTCAACGCGGTGGCCAAGGCGGTGCCCAGCACCACCGGCGTGCTGATCCAGTTCCCGCTGTACGGCGGCATCGCGATGATCCTCACCCACGCCGCTGGCGGCGATGGGCAGACGCTGGCGCACCGGCTGTCGAGCCTGTTCGTGCACGTGGCCAGCACCGATACCTTCGCGCTGGTGATGGGTGTCTATTCGGCCGTGCTGGGCTTCTTCGTGCCCTCCGGTGGTGGCAAGTGGATCATCGAGGCGCCGTACGTGATGCAGGCCGCCAACGAACTGAAGGCGCACCTTGGCTGGGCGGTGCAGGTCTACAACGCCGCCGAAGCGCTGCCGAACCTGATCAATCCGTTCTGGATGCTGCCGCTGCTGGGCGTGCTGGGGCTGAAGGCACGCGACATCGTCGGCTTCACCTTCATCCAGCTGCTGGTGCACATTCCGCTGGTGCTGGGCCTGTTGTGGCTGCTGGGGATGACCCTGGCGTACGTGCCGCCGGTGATGCCCTGAATGCAGCGTTGGCTTCCCTGCGTGAGCCGGGAAGCCAGCCTCGTTCAGCGCGTGTTTCCGGCTGCGAGCGCCATGAATGCGTGCAACGCCGATGACGGCATGAGCACATGCCGAACCCGCATGAATCCTTCAGCCGCTTGTGCCACAAGGGCTTCTGCGCGTTCATTCACAGGCGTACACACAGATGTAGCCGCCCACCCACGCGTGATTAACCATTCGCTGCAGACGATGGCCACGTCCACCGCATTCCGCGTGTGGCTTTGGAGATCGGACATGGCACAGCAGAACCAGAACCCGAACCAGAAGCAGCAGGGCCAGCAGAACCAGCAGGATCAGCAGCAGGGCCGTGGCCGCGACCAGCAGCAGCAACAGCAGCAGGAACAGCAGAAGCGCAACCAGAACCAGCAGCAGGGCGGCCACGACGAAGAAGAATGATCGCGTTGCGCGCGCAACGTGACCGGCGAAGCCCCGCCCCGTGCGGGGCTTTGCTTATTCCAGCACGCCGATACGCTGCAGCACCGGCGCCGCCGACATGTCGTTCGGATTGGTGCCCGGCTGATCCTGCGGCACGTCCATGCCCATGCCGCGGTAAAGATCGACCCAGTGCTGGGCGATCTGCCCGGTCTGCGGGTTGCGGAAGTTCATCGGCTGCAATGCGAACACGCGGTGCGCACGGAACGCACGCTCGATGAAGTCCGAGCAGTAATAGCTGTCCTCGTTCAACACATACGACGTGTTGTAGGGCTTGCCCAGCATCGTGCGCGCGGTGGCGACCGCATCCTTGATGGCCGCCTGCTGCGGCGCGCGCAGGCGATAGACCACGATCTGCCGCTGCTTGGCGTGGGCGTCCTGCTGGAACTCGGTCAGCGATTGCCGGCGTGATCCCTTCTCGTCGGCGTGCAGCGCCTCCCAGCCCTTCGGCGCCGAGGCGACCAGGGCGACGTGATCGAAGCTGGGTGCGCCCTGCGTGCCGGTGGCATCGTCGATGGCCGCGCTCAGGCCGCTGCGGCCGGCAGTGACGAACAGCAAGTCGCCTTCGTGGACATCGACGGCCAACGCCACGGCCGGCCACAGGGCGGGCAGCAGCAGGCCGATCAGGAGCAGGAGGCGATGCATGAGGACTCTCGGACAGGCGGAATGCCGGAATTGTAGGGTGCGCGGTAGCATGGAGCGACCGGACCGGATTCAGGATGAGCCCATGCGTCGATACCCTTCTCCTGCACTGCTGGTGCTTGCCTGCGGCGCGGTGCTGGTTGCCTGCACGCCGGCGCCGCAGCCACCACAGACAGCGGCCGAAGCCGTGACTGCCGCAGCGGCGTCGGCGACCAGCGCCACCGAGCCCACACCTGTGGCTGCAGCCAGTGAATGCCTCTACCCGGAATTCGATACGTTCCTGAAGCATTTCGGCAACGAGATCACGCTGCAGGAAAAGGCCACGGCCGATCCGCTGCTGGACAGCTACATCGATGCGGAGGCCGAGCCGGAACCGCGCAAGGTGGAAAGCCGGTTGGCGCTGGCCGATGTCGAGTGGCCGGTGATGCCCGATCCAGCCGCGTTGGCCGGGCAGGGCCGCGAAATGCAGGTCAGCCCCCTGGCAGATGGACAGCGGCAGGTGCAGATCCGCATACCGGACAGCAGCGACCAGCAGACCTATACCTTTGCGCAGACGCCGTGCTGGACGCTGGTCAAGCGTGAGGACGAGTCGATCTGAAGCCTGATCCGGCACAGGCGCGGCGGGCCAGTGGCTGCTAGGCTCGATCCCTGGTCCAGGCAGGGAGACGCCGATGCAGGCTTTCAGGAAGCGAACCACCACCGCCGCCGTCGCCGCCATATTGGCGATAGCCCCCTTCAGCGGCGCCCAGGCACAGTCGGTGCATGCCGATGACCGCGCCTACTTCGCCAATGCCACCGCCGAGCAGGCCGCGCGTGACGCGCTGGGCAAGCGCGTCGAGGCCCTGCAGCAGGTTTCCACCCTTGCACCGGCGGAACGCTTCCGGCAGGCCGAGGCCCTGGAAGCGCAGTGCTTGCGTCATCTCGCCTACCTGCACCTCCAGTCCGCCCGCAACGCACGCGATCTTCGCCCGGCACAGGCGATGGAGCAGGCCGCGGGGCTGTGCAGCCGCATCGCTCGCAGTGGTCGCGCCGCACTGCGCGAAGCACCCGCAGATGCAGCGTGGGCAGCACCGTATGGCTTCCTGCGCGCACGCGCGCTGAAGGAGGCTGCCACCCCGGCCAATGCCGCGCTGGATGAGGCCGTGGAGGCACTGGCCGATCCGGCGCTGGACAGCTTCGCGCGCCTGCGCGGGCAGATCCTGCGCAGCGCCGAGTACCCGCAGATCGAGCACGGCGGCCGGCACTGGGACACGGGACGCGACAAGCAGGCGCTGGCCCAGCAGCCCGACCGTGCCCTGCGCGAGGCAGGCTGGAAGGGCTACTGGCAGGGGCTGCACTCGCGTCGTGAGCCGATGGCTTCGGTGCTGCTGGGGCTGGTGCAGGTGAATGACGCCGCCGCACGCCTGCAGGGCGATGGCTCGGCGCCGGCACACGGCTATCAGCGCATGGGCCTGGATACAGCGGCAGTGGATGCGACGCTGGTAGCCATCGAACATCACGCAGGGGATCGCCGCGCCTACCAGGACATGCTGCTGCGCCACGCCGCACGTTCCGGCATCGATGCGCCGCAGATCTGGGATACCACCGTGCCCGATGCCGGCTACACGCCACCAGTGCTGACGCTGGCGCAGCTGCGCGACAACGCCGCCGATGCCATGCAGCATCTGGGGCCAGCGTACGTCGCTGAACTGCGCGCGCTGCTCGATCCGGCCAACCAGCGTATGGATCTGGCCACCGAACGCGGTGACCGCAGCCAGGACGCGTTCCCGGTGAGCGCTCCCGGTGTGCCGGCAATGCTGTTCGTTGGCGTGCGCCGTGGCGATCTGGAAAGCGATGTCGAAATCGCGCATGAAGCGGGTCATGCCGTGCATGGCGAGTGGATGCAGCGCGGTCATGCGTCGCCGCTGCAGCGCAATGGCAGCCAGTGGCTGACCGAGGCGTTCGCGATCTACAACGAGCTGCGCTTCCGCGACCAGCTGTACCAGCAGGCACAGGACCCGCGTGCCAAGGCCTATTACCTGAAATCGCTGCTGGACGACATGGTGCTGCAGCTGTTCACCTCCTCCGAGGAAGCGCAGCTGGAGCAGTCGATCTACCAGGGCGTTGCCGCCGGTACGCTGGGCACCGCCGATGATCTGGACGCGCTGACCGGGCAGGTGCTGGCGCGCTTCGGCCAGCAACCGGAGCGCTACCCGCAGCTGCGCAACACCTGGATCGGCAAGCGCCTGATGTATGAAGACCCCAACTATCTGGTGAACTACCTGTATGCGGGGCTGCTGGCCGTGCAGCTGTATGTGCAGGACCAGCGCGACCCCGAAGGGTTCCGTGAGCGTTATCTTGCCGTGCTTGGCGAAGGCTTCGATCGCGCGCCGGACGAGCAGGTGGCGCAGCTGCTGGGGCACGCGCCAGACTGGGCGGCCCTGGTGGATGCCGATCTGCAGGTGTTCAACCAGGCGGTGGCACAGCTGCAGGCGCTGCATGCGCGGATCGAGGCAGGGCAGGGTACGTGAGCATGCTGCGCGCAGGACAGCGGACTGCAGCCATGAGGTGGCTGTTGTTGCTGCTGTGCCTGCTGCCGATGGCGGCGCTGGCGGCAATCCCGGTCCCGGCGCTGGACGATCCCGTGGTGGACACTGCCAACGCGCTGTCCGCTGAAACCCGCGCCACCCTGCGCAGGCAGGCGCTGCAGCTGCAGGTGCAGAAAGGTGCGCAGCTGCAGGTACTGGTGGTACCCAGCGTGGGCAACGAGGGCATCGAGGCCTACGCACAGCGGGTGTTCGATCAGTGGCAGCTGGGTCGCGCCGGTGTCGACGACGGTGTGCTGTTGCTGGTGGCGGTGCAGGACCGCCGCGTACGCATCCAGACCGGCTATGGCCTGGAAGGTGTGCTACCGGACGCGTACGCCGCTCGCATCATCGACAACGCGATCGTGCCGCGCTTCCGTGAGGGTGATTTCGACCAGGGCGTGCTTGATGGCACGACGATCATGGTGGCGCTGATCGAAGGCGAGGACCTGCCTGCATGGGAAGCGCCGTCGGCCAGCAATGTGCTGCCTGCGGACTGGCGCCGCGCAGACTCGGTGGTGGCGTTGACCCTGCTGGCCGGCTTCCTGGCCGGGCTGTGGCGCTCGCCGCCGCCCCTCCCGCCAGCGAAGACCGAGGACGATTTCAGCGGCAGCCGTCGGGAGCGGCGGCGCAAGGCACTGGCCGCCAATGCGTCGGCACCGAGGCCGAGCTGGCCGACCTTGCCGGCCTGGGGGCGTCCGATGCTGCTGACAGCGGTGGTTGCCGCAGGGGGGCTGTCCGTGGCGTTGCTGTTGCCACGCCACCTGCTGGCGGGCCTGTGCTTTGTGATGGTGCTGGGCGTGCCGGTGGCGGCCCTTCTCGGCTGGTGCTGGCGTCGCAGCCGCGGGGTGCGCATCGTCCTGTGCGGCATGCTGGTACTCAGCATGGTCTTGCTGGTACAGGCGCTGCTTCGTGGCCAGCTGCCGCCGAGCCTGGCCCGGCACCTGCTGCTGCAGGCCGCCGCGGGTGTTGTCACCCTGATGGTGTTCCTGCTGGTGCAGGCCTGTCGCGCACGCTGGAAGAAGAATCGCAGCAGCTTCGTCGTGCGCATGACGGTGCTGGTGCTGTTGACCCTCGGTTATGCCGCGGGCGCGTTGCTGGCGATCCATCGTGCCGAAGGTGACGATCCACGGCTGCTGGCGATGATTGTGTCAGGTGTGTGTGGCGTGCTGCTGTACTTCGTAGGGTTGTTCACCATGTTGCCGGGCGAGCGCGCACGTGGCCGGGTTTCGTCACGCCGCGAACGCAGCGCGTCCAGTTCGTCATCCAGCAGTTCGTCGTCGAGCAGCTCCAGCAGCTGGTCCGGAGGCGGTGGCCGCAGCGGCGGAGGCGGCGCGTCCGGCAGCTGGTAGCTCAGATCGCCTGTACCCGCCAGCCGAGTGCAGCGTCCTCCACAACGCCCGGGCCGGCCACGTCGCCGACCTGCAGCAACAGGCCCTGTGCATTGGGCAGGTCCTTCTGCTCGGGGAACCAGCGCCGGTCCGCAGCGACCACGATCAGCAGGCCCTCGTCGTCGCCCATCGGCGCGAACTGCGGCGAAGGCGGGCTGATCGGTTGCAGGCCGAACCGCAGGCTGGACTGTTCGCGCACAGCGTCGACATCGTGGCTGGGCAGGCCGACCTCGCTCAGGCAGGTCAGCTCGCTGCCGTGGAAGGCGCCCTGATGCGCACTGGCCGGCAAGCGGCGGCGGCCGATCAGTTCCAGGATCAAGCCATCGGGGCCGGTGAAGTACACCGACTGCGACTGCCAGCTGCTCTCCAGCGCGAAGTAGTCCAGTCCCGCCGGATTGCGCTGCAGTGGCGTGCGTTCGCGCAACCAGGTCATCGCCTCGCCGAAGCGGTTGTCCGGCACGTTGAACGCCAGGTGCACGCCACCGAGCGGACGTCCTTCAGCGGGCTGCAGTTCAATCGTGCTCCAGCCGATGTGCACATGGGTACCGACCACGCGCTGCTGCAGCACATCGTGGAAGTAGCTGGCCACGGCACCCACGTCAGATACCGGCAGAGTGAGGTGCAGCAGGCGCATGATCGGTTCTCCGTGGACGCGTCCACTGTAGCGCCAGGCCATGCCCGGCGGCCACTAGCGCAGTGAATGGTCGAAGAACCGTATCGCTGCATCCACTGCCTGCGCGTGGGTCTGTGCCTTTGGCACCGACGTAGTGCACAGGTCCTGCAGCCGCTGCTGCCCGGTCGCGGTGCACGCGGCCAGGAAATCATAGTGGCCCACATCGGCCAAGCGCTGCAGTTCCGCGCCCGGAATCAGGACCCCGGCGGCCGCGCCATTGGTCTGTGGCGGCGCAACCGTGTCAGCCTCACCCAGCACGATCGACACGGGCAGCCGTAACGAGGACAGCTGCTCGGGCGCGAAGGCCTGGATGATCGCCGGAGCCAGCAGGAATGCCGCCCGCACGCCGGGAATCGCGCGCGCGTCGTTGGCCTGGGAGATCCATGGCGCCAGTGCTGGAGAGGCTGCAGCGGCAACGCGCGCTTCCATTGAGTGCGTTGCGGCCTCCTGTTGAGGCCGGCAGACGCCGTCATCCGGATGTGCGGTGCAGAAGGCCAGCAGTCGCTGCAGGTCCGGTCGTGCACCGGCTGCCAGCAGCGCCGTGTAGCCACCGGCCGAGAACCCGGCAACACCCAGGCGTTCAGGATCGACGTGCGGGCCCAGCACTGGATCGGCCCGCACGGCCGCCAGGGCGGCGCGCAGGTCATCCGCACGCAACCAGCTCAGGATGCTGCCGGGCAGGGTCATCGTGTCAATGCCGTTGTTGCCTGGATGATCGACCGCGATCACCAGATACCCGGCCCGCGCCAGCGCGGTGCCCAGCCAGCCCATCATGCGCGCACTGCCGCCGTTGCCATGCGAGAGCAGCAGCGTTGGCAGGCGATCACCTGCGACGGGAGCCTCCATCGCGGCACGTCCGACGTCGAACAGCGGCGCGTCGGGCGGGCCGATGGTCAGGGCGGTTTCCCGGCTGCCGGCCAGCGCTGGATACCAGACCGTGTAGCGCAGCGCGTCGTGGTGCTGCGCATCGCGTACAGCCGCGCTGGCCACCGTGGTGGCGCCGTGGCGCTCGCCGGCTGCCTGCGTCTCGCTGGCATCGGCCACGGCAGTGGAGACCATGAGGATCATTCCCAGCACAGTAACCGTCATGCGCATCTTCAGTTCCTTGTCAGTTGGGACGTTCGTCGACTGGCAGCCAGATCTCCACGCCGCCGTTGCCGGTGTGCTCATCGAATCGGGCGTCGTAGCATTCCAGATCCGGTGCATCGGCAAGGCTGAGGTTGGACGCAGGAAGATAATGATCCAGCAGCCAGAACCAGGTCGAGCGGATGGTCGAGATGTGCGCGCCGTGCCAGGCCACCAGATAGCGACGCGGCGGAATGTGCACACTTTGCCAGTGTGCAGGCACGCTCGGCACCACGCTTGCCGGCAGTGCGGCGATGTAATCGAAGCCACCGTCGTCATCACTGTTGCAGCACACGCCGAAACTGATCGGGGCCGGCGCCGGCCATTCGCGATTGAGCTGTGCCCACTGCCCGGGAATCGCACCGCCGCTGTCGCGCGTGTGGCGCATGCCGATCCCGGCCAGCTGGAACGCCGGGGTGTCGAGCAGGCGTGGTGCCTCACCGCAGGCCGCCGGCGCATCATCCACGCGAATCGCCTGTACCAGCGCCAGCCCATCGGTGCCCTGTTCGCGTACGCGCTCGGGCGTCTGCCCGAACTGTTCACTGAAGGCGCGGGTGAACGCGGCATGGGTGGTATAGCCGGCCCCCAGCGCGACCTGCAGGATGTCGCCCGCACCGTTGGCCAATCGTTGCGCGGCAGCGGTCAGGCGCCGTCCCCGCAGGTAGCGCACCACCGAGGTACCGGTGCGGGCCTGGAACAGGCGTGAAAGATGGAAGGGTGACAGTCCCGCCGCAGCGGCGATATCGGCCAGTGCCAATGGCCGGTCCGCATGGGTTTCGATGTACCACAACGCCTTGCCCGCCGCGCTCATCTGCCTTTCCCCGAATCCAATGCCGGCACAGTAGCGGATCGGCAGGCGCGGCGCTTAGCAGTTCTTGCGCCTGTGCGGCATCAAGCTGTCGTACTGACGTCATGCCTCCTTCACACATCGGGCCGAGACTGCGCGCCTTGTCCAGGCCTGTTGTGTCCGCACAGGTGCTGGCCCTGTCGCGTCCTCCCGGAGTCCTGCTGTGCATCGTTCGAAGCTCTCGCGCTCCATCCTCCTTGCCCTTTCCATGGCCAGCGCAGGAGGCGCGATCGCAGCGGAGGCCGATGCGATCGACGCCGCAGGCGGTAGCCGTGCCGCGCCCACCCAGCTCGACGCGATGCTGGTCACCGGCACCCGCGCGTCCAACCGCACCCAGTTCGAAACGCTGGCGCCGGTAGACGTGTTCACCAAGGAAGACATCAGGTCCGTTGAATCCACCGACCTGAAGGACGTGCTGGCGCAGCTGGTGCCGTCGTTCGTGGTGCAGCGCCTGCCGATGGCCGACGGGCAGGTGTTCGTGCGTCCGGCCACCCTGCGTGGCCTGTCGCCGGACCAGACCCTGGTGCTGGTCAACGGTCGTCGCTTCCACCGCAGCGCGCTGCTCGGCAACCGTGGCGCGCAGGCCGCCGACCTGGCGCAGATTCCGACCAGTGCAATCAAGCGCATCGAAGTGCTGCGCGACGGCGCATCGGCACAGTACGGCTCGGATGCCATCGCCGGTGTCATCAACATCATCCTCGAAGATGGTCCGGGCACCGAGATCACCGCCGGCTATTCGCAGTACGCGCAGGGCGACGGTGCCTCGCGCGACTTCAGTGCGCGCACCGGCTGGGCGTTGGGGGACTACGGCAGCCTGGCCCTGTTCGCCGAATCGTCCAACTCCGACGCCACCTCGCGCACCCGCCAGCGTCCCGACGCCATCGCCTTCCAGGCCGCGCACCCCGAGCTGGATGTGCCCAATCCGGTGCAGCGCTGGGGCCAGCCGGAGCTGGAAAGCCGCCGCGTGGGCTTCAACCTGAAGGCCAATGCCAGCGACACCCTGGAGCTGTATGCCTTCGGCCTGTACAGCCACAGCGATGGCGTCAGCGATTTCAATTGGCGCAACCCGGATACCACCACTGGCGCGTACCGTACGACCAGCATCTTCCCGGGCTGGAACCTGCGCTCGCTGTATCCGGTAGGCTTCAGCCCGCAGTACGGCAACACGCAGAACGACCTGCAGCTGGTCGCTGGCCTGCGCGGTGAGATCACCCCCAAGCTGCGCTGGGACCTGAGCGCCTCGTATGGCCGCAACGCAATCGACTACAGCCTGGACAACTCGATCAACGCATCGCTTGGCCCGGACAGCCCGACCTCCTTCGACCTCGGCCGGCTGACCCAGACCGAGAAGAACGCCAATGCGGACTTCAACTACGAATGGGACGTGGCTGCGCTGTCGAAGCCGATCAACGTCGCCTTCGGTGCCGAGTTCCGCCAGGAAACCTATCAGGTGCGTGCCGGTGATCCGGCCTCGTACGCGGTGGGCCCGGGCGCGGCGGCGGGGCTGGAAGCCAATTCCAACGGCGCGCCGGGCTTCTCCGCCAGCCAGGCCGGGCAGTGGAGCCAGCGCAGCAAGGCCGCCTACGTGGATATGGAAGTGCCGCTGGGCGAGCGCTGGAGCATCGGTGCGGCCAGCCGCTACGAGGACTTCTCCAGCTTCGGCAGCACGCTGGACGGCAAGCTGTCGGCGCGCTTCGCGATCACGCCGGACGTAGCCCTGCGCGGTACCGTGTCCACCGGCTTCCGTGCACCGACGCCGGCGCAGCTCAACACCACCAGTACCACCCAGGGCCTGGACACGCGCACCCTGCAGATCTTCACCAGTGGCCGCCTGTCGCCGAACGATCCACTGGCGCAGCTGCTCGGTGCCATGCCGCTGAAGCCCGAAGAATCGCGCACCGCCTCGCTGGGCCTGACCTGGCGCACCGACCTGGGCCTGTCCGGTTCGGTGGATGTCTACCAGATCAGGCTCACCGACCGCTTCAGCCAGTCGGCCAGCTTCGCCATTCCGGCCGGTACGCCCAATCCGCTGGGCTATACCTCGGTGAACTACTTCACCAACGACTTCGATACCACCACCACCGGCGTGGACGTGGTCGGCAATTACCTGCGCGACCTCGGTGCAGGCCGCATGACGCTGACCCTGGCCTACAACTACAACCGCACCCGCGTGGACAACGGCAGCACCTCGGTGGCGACCAACGAAACCCAGCGCGTGCTGTTCGAAGACCGCCTGCCCGAGCACAAGGGCAGCCTGACCGGCAGCTGGGACATCGGCGCCTGGTCGCTGATGGCGCGCATGCGCTACTACGGTGCCTGGACCGACTCCAGCGGCAACGCGGTCGGCGACATCTACCAGCGCTTCGGGGCGATGAGCTTCCTTGACCTGGCTGTGGGGTATCGCATCAACGAGCATCACAGCCTGCGCGTGGGTGCCGACAACGTGTTCGACCGCTACCCGGATGAGGCCACGTTCCAGGCCAGCCGCGGCCTGGTCTACTCGCGCAACGCGCCGTACGACACCGACGGTGCCAATCTGTACGCGCAGTACCGGCTGAGCTTCTGATGGACCCGGCCCGCCGTTCCCTGCTGCGTGCAGGTACCCTGCTGCCGGCTGCAGCTGCACTGTCTTCACTGCCCGCCACGGCTGCCGCGCGTTACGCTGCACCCATGCAGATTCCCGCAACGACCGTGGCGCCGGACGTGCTGGCCCGCGATGAAAACTACTGGACCGCCGTGGCCAGCCACTTCGACATCACCGACGAAGTGAACCATCTGGAGAACGGCTACTGGGGCGCGATGGGGCTTGAGACGCTGGCCAGTTACCAGCGCCACACCGCTGAAGTGAACCGTGGCAACGCCTGGTACGGCCGCCGTGAATTCCCGGCGCAGTACCTGGCAGTACAGCGGCAGGTGGCCGAGCTGCTGGATGTGGGTGCGGATGAGATCGCACTGACTCGGGGCGCCACCGAGGCGATGCTGGCGTTGATTGGCGGCTACAACCGCCTGCAGCCCGGCGACCAGGTGCTGTATGCCGACATCGACTACGACAGCATGATCGGCGCGATGCGCTGGCTGCAGCAGCGCCGTGGCGTGCGAGTCGAGCGCATCGGGCTGCCGGCGGTGCCCGACCACGCGCAGATCCTGCAGGCCTACGAGGCCGCGTTCGCGCGGCTGCCACGCCTGAAACTGGTGCTGCTGACCCAGGTCAGCCATCGCCACGGGCTGGTGCTGCCGGTGGCCGAGATTACCGAGCGTGCACGCGCACGCGGTATCGACGTGATCGTCGATGCGGCGCACGGTTTTGGCCAGATCGACTACGCGGTGCCACAGCTGAAGGCCGATTTCGTTGGCATCAACCTGCACAAATGGATCGGTGCGCCGGTCGGCGTCGGCGCGATGTACGTGCGCAGGGGCCGCGTTGCGGACCTCGACCCGTACATGGGCGAGACCGACGACGGCCGCGTGGGCAGCCGCGTACACACCGGCACGGTCAACTTCGCCGCCTACCTGGCACTGCCTGAAGCGATCGCGCTGCACCAGCGCATCGGCGTGGCCAACAAGCAGGCGCGCCTGCGCTACCTGCGCGAGCGCTGGACGCTGCCGGCACGGCAGATGGCGCATATTGAAGTGCTGTCTTCGCCGGATCCGGCGCTGGCCAGCGCATTGGCCAGCTTCCGTTTGCGTGGGCGCACCAGCGTGGCAGACAACATGGCGCTGCAGAAGCGCCTGCTGGACGAGCATCGCGTGTTCACCACGCATCGCGACGGGTTGGACTCCGGCGCCTGCGTGCGGGTGACGCCGTCGGTGTTCACCCGGCCGCAGCAGATGGATGCGCTGGTGCAGGCGCTCTCCGCCCTGGCCTGACCCTGCTTTGGAAGGTGCCAACCTTGGTTGGCACATTCCAACCGTGCCGGGGAATCTTCCGCCGGCCAGCGGCCGGCACTACCGATCGGGTGGGGGGCTACCGCTCGATCGCCGGCAACGCATCCGACAACAACAACCGGTCAATCCGCCGCAGCGCACTTTCCAGCTGCCGTCGGTCTGCGGCCAGCCCCAGCGACAACCGCACGCCGTACTGGTGCGAGACCCCCGGCGGGCAGAACGCCGATGACGGCGCAATCGCCAGCCCCTGTAGCTGTGCGGTACGCACCAGCGTGGCGTCGGTCCACGGCGCCGGTATCCGGCACCACGCATGCAGGCCTTCCGCGCGCTGCAGCAGCGACGGTGCCAGCAGGTAGCGCGCCATGCGCGTGCGCTCGCGTGCCTCGGTGCGCACCTGGGCCAGCAGCGACTGGGCCGAACCATCCAGCAGCAGTTGGCTGGCCAACGCCGAGACCAGCGGATGCCCCATCAGTCGCGTCGCCCGCAACGCCGCCGTCATCGCCTCGGCATGCGCCGCGCTCGGGCAGCGCACGAACGCGGTGCGCAGGCCGGGGCTGATCACCTTGGACAGCGTCGCCACGTAGAACACATGACGCGGTGCCAGTGCCGCCAGCGGTGTAGGTGCATCTTCGGCAAGGTGCCAGTACGGATCATCCTCGATCGCCAGCAGGCCTTCGCTCTCCAGCACCCGCGCCAGCGCCTCGCGCCGCTGCAAGGGCAGCGTCAGCGCGGTCGGGTTCTGGCAGGTGGGGTTGAGATAGACCAGCCGTGCTCCGCTACTACGTGCCTGCCGCAGCAGCGCTTCAGGACACATGCCGTGCTCGTCGCCGTCCACCGGCAGCAGCCGCCGACCCAGTGCGGCGGCGGCCTGCAGCAGGCCCGGGTAGACCAGCGCATCGCAGAGGATCGTATCGCCATCGCGGCCCTGGCTGACCAGGATCGCGGCCAGCGCCACCTGTGCGCCTTCGGTCAGCAGCAGGCAGTTGTCAGCCACGACGCCCAGCATCGGCTGCAGCCAGCGCGCCGCGGCATGGCGATCAGTGGGGTTGCCGCCCCCCAAGTGATAGGTCATCAGGTTCGGTGCGTTGCTGCGCGCAAGCACGGCGGCGGCGCCGCGACGCAGCGTCTCCGCCAGCGCGTCGGCATCAGGCACCGGCGGCACGTTCATGCTCAGGTCCACCGCCTGGTCGAAGCCGGCCTTGGGCGGTGCGATGAAACTGCCTTGTGGCCCGCGCGCTTCGATCAGGCCGCGCTTGCGTGCTTCATCGAAGGCGCGGGTGACCGTGGTCAGGTCGACGCCGAGCTGCTGCGCCAACGCGCGCTGCGAGGGCAGGCGCTGTCCGGGTGCGAGGCCGCCACGACGCACCGTGCGTTCCAGCGAATTGACGATGCGCAGGTAGATCGGCCCGTTGTGCGCGAGCACGTCCTGCACCCATTCGCGGGCTGCGACATCCGGTCGCGGCATGTACGGAGCATGTCGGGGCGTATCGTTGCTTCCAACGGCGGGAGCCTGTCCATAACCATCGGTCGGTTCGGACAGGTGACCGCCGTTGTTGTTTGCGGCGGCCACGTCGGCCAGCGTCAGTGATGTCATTGCGCGTCCTCAGCGCTTGGCCTGCCAGGGGCAGTAGCAGCCCACGGCAAGCAGTCCTTTCGGGCGTACGGTCTCACCACGTACCAGCTTGTCCAGCAGCGGTTCGACGAAACTGTTGGCCGAGTTGCAGACCATGCCGATGCTGTACGGGCCGGCGTAGGCCAGATGGCCGTGCCGGTCCCAGATCGCCACGGCAGGGCTGGCCGGGATGTGCTCGATGCCGTCGATGGACGGCAGGTTGATCACCTTGTTGCGCAGCGGCTCGGGCAGTTCGCCCTGCGTGCCAGGGCGACGGATCGCGTAGAAGTCGATGCCGGCGCGGCGGTACATGCTGATCAGGTAGCTCAGGTGGGCACCGGTCTCGCGGTTGCACACCCCGCAGGCCGGGTCCCAGAAATGCACCACGCGGATGCGGCCGGTATCTCCGGCCAGATCGGCTGGCAGGCGCAGTTGCGAGTCGTCGAAGACGATGGCCTGTTCGGTGAACGTGGATTGCGCGCTGTAGCCGAAGTACTGCCACAGTGCAGCCGCCACGCCTGCCATGAACAGGCAGGCGAGGGCGATCATCGTCGGCAGCAGCCAGCGGCGGCGCGGCGCGGCTGCGCCCATCAGGAGTCTTCCCGGCCGAACTTGTGCACGTACTGCTTGCGCATCTCGCGGCAGGAATCGGCCTGGGCGCGGCGCTGGATCTCGCTACGCGACGGATCCTCGCTGCGCTGCACGCACTGCTCGATGGCGTGGCGCTCGGCGGCCTGCACGTCCACGGTCTGCGGCTGCAGGCAGACCCAGGCCAGCGCGGCCAGCATCAGCACTACAAAGCCACCGCACCCGGCCATCACCAGGTGGAACTTCAGTTTCTCGGCGCGCATCGATGCACGTCCCTTCATCCATACATTGCATACAAAATATCATCTTGTATGGATGTCGTGCCATGCACCCGGTTCAGACGATGGCGTTATGCCGTGCCTCGGGGGCCTCAGACAGGATCTCGTTCAGCTTGGCCAGCGCCCCGGCCAGCGCACCCTGGTCAACCGCGCCGCCCAGTGACAGGCGGATGGCGTTGCCCGGCGGCGGCTCTTCCACGCTGAAGGCATCGGAGCTGGCGATGCCCAGGCCCTGCTCCTGTGCCGCCTGGATCAGCCGGTACTGGTCCAGCCGTGGCGGTAGCGGCAGCCACACATGCAGGCCGGCCGGATGCGCCTGGGCACGGGACGGAAGGTATTGCGCGGCAATCGCCTGGCGCTCGCGCAGCTCCTGCTGGAAGCGCTGCACCATGTCCTGGGCCTGGCCGCTGCGGATCCACTGCGAGGCTACCGCCACCATCGACTGGGTCGGCATCAGCGCGATCGCGCGCAGGGCGTCCAGCACCGGTTCCATCGGTTCGCCGGCCGGCACCACCAGGTAGGCGGTGCGCAGGCCGGGCGCCAGGCACTTGGACAGGGTGGAGATGTAGTAGACCGGGCAGCCGGCGTCGCGATGGGCGGCCAGCGGCGGCGCGGCGTCACCGGCCAGCAACCAGTAGGGATCGTCTTCGATCACGGTCAGATCGTGGCGCTTCGCCACCGCCAGCAGGGCCTGCCGGCGGTGTGCCGACATTGTCGCGGTGGTCGGGTTCTGGATGGTCGGCACCAGGTACAGCAGGCGCGGGCGGCGTAGCTGGCAGGCTTCTTCCAAGGCGTCGGGCAGCATGCCCTCGGCGTCCATCGCCACCGGCATCACGCCCCGCTGCAGCACGCGCGCGGCGGCCAGCAGGCCCGGGTAGGTCAGCTGTTCGGCGGCGATCAGCTCGCCTGGCTGGGTACGGGCCAGGATCAGCGCGCACAGCGCGGTCTGCGCGCCGGGGCAGATCACTACCTGGTCGGCGCCGACCGTACCCAGCATCGGTGCCAGCCACTGTACGGCGGCGGCGCGGTCCTCGCGGGTGCCGGCGCCGACGTGGTAGCTCATCAGTTCGCCCTGGCCCAGCTGCTGGCCCACGTGCTGGAAGCCGGCCTCCATGCCCTGCGCGAACGGCGCGCTGCCCAGCAGCGGCGGGATGTTCATGCTCAGGTCGACCGAGGTGCTGCGGTTGCCGGCCGACAGCGCGATGAAGGTGCCGCCCGCGCCCTGCGCGTCGAGCAGGCCGGCCTGGCGCAGTTCGGCAAAGGCGCGGGTGACCGTGGTCAGGTCCACGCCCACCTGCTGGGCCAGGTCGCGCTGCGGCGGCAGGCGGTCGCCCGGGCGCAGCACGCCGTCATCCACCGCCTCGCGCACCTGCTGGGCAATCTGCAGGTACAGCGGGCCGGCGCCCTCGCGGAAGGGGCGGACCCAGGTGCGATTGGGATGTTTCAGGCGGCGGCCGGCGGCAGGTGGCGTCATCGGTCAGATTTTTCCATACGTGCAGATGCAAAAGTCCATACAATGATGTATCTTGTATGGGCTTGATTGGAGTGGTTCGCCTGCTTGTAGGCGACCTCGTACCCACAGTGTAGCCGCTCCACGCCCGGGCGCTGCGCGCAGGCGAGCCGGTCAAGCGCGCTTCTTCAACAGGGTTGACCTCCAATGAATATCTGCTGGAACCGCATCCGCCTGGCGCTGGTCGCCCTGGCCTGCGTCGGCCTGTCGGGCTGTGACTGGGTGCTGCTGGATTCGAAGGGCATGGTCGGGCTCGCCCAGCGCGACCTGATCCTGATCTGCATCGGCCTGATGCTGATCGTGGTGATACCGGCCATCGTGCTGACCTTCGTGTTCGCGTGGCGCTACCGCGCCGGCAACACCAAAGCGAAATACACGCCGGACTGGTCGCACTCCACCAAGGTGGAGATCGTGGTCTGGGGCGTGCCGCTGATCATCATCGCGGTGCTGGCGGTGATCGTGTGGAAGTCGACCCACGAGCTGGACCCCTACAAGCCGCTGGACGTGGCTGGCGAACCGCTGCACGTGGACGTGATCGCCACCGACTGGAAGTGGGTGTTCGTGTACCCGGACCTGGGCATCGCCACGGTCAACCAGCTCAACTTCCCGGCCAATCGTCCGCTGGCATTCAACATCACCTCCAATTCGACGATGAATACCTTCTTCATCCCGCAGCTGGGTGGGCAGATCTACGCGATGGCCGGCATGCGCACGCAGCTGCACCTGATCGCCAACGAACCCGGCCAGTTCCGTGGCATGTCCGGCAACTACAGCGGGCATGGCTTCTCGAACATGAAGTTCATCGCCACTGCCAGCAGCAACGAAGACTTCGAGCGCTGGGTGGCCGAAGTGCGCAGCGCGCCCGACGCGCTCAGCTTCACGCATTTCAAGGCGCTGGCCGCGCCGTCGAAGAACGCACCGGTGCAGCACTTCTCCAGTGTTGAACCGCTGCTGTTCAAGAAGGTCATCGACCAGTTCATCGGCGTCGGTGAGAACACCGCTGCTGCTACCCCGGCGGGCGCTGCCGGCGGTGCCCAGGTTTCCCAGGAGTAACGAACATGTTGGGTAAATTGACGTGGGAGGCCGTGCCGCTGCACGAGCCGATCGTCGTGGTCACCTTGGCGGCCATGGTGCTGGGTGGCCTCGCGCTGCTCGGTGCGGTGACGTACTTCAAGCTGTGGGGCCCGCTGTGGCGTGACTGGTTCACCACCGTGGACCACAAGAAGATCGGCATCATGTACGTGGTGGTGGCGCTGGTCATGCTGGTGCGCGGCTTCGCCGATGCACTGATGATGCGCGCGCAGCTGGCCGCGGCCGGGCCGGGCAGTGACGGCTTCCTGCCACCGGAGCACTACGACCAGATCTTCACCGCGCACGGCGTGATCATGATCTTCTTCGTAGCCACCCCGTTCGTGGTCGGCCTGATGAACATCATCGTGCCGCTGCAGATTGGTGCGCGCGACATGGCGTTCCCGTTCCTCAACGCCTTCAGCTTCTGGATCTTCGTGGTCGGCGCAGCGCTGATGATGATCTCGCTGGGCGTTGGCGAATTCGCCATGACCGGCTGGGTGGCCTATCCGCCGCTGTCGGGCATCGAGTTCAGTCCAGGCGTAGGTGTCGACTACTACATCTGGGCCCTGCAGGCGTCCGGCATCGGTACGTTGCTGACCGGCGTCAACCTGTTCATCACCATCCTGCGCATGCGTGCGCCGGGCATGACCCTGATGAAGATGCCGGTGTTCACCTGGACCGTGCTGGTCACCAGCGTGATCATCATCGCCGCCTTCCCGATCCTGACCGTGGCGCTGGGCGCGCTCACCCTGGATCGCTACCTGGACTTCAACTTCTACACCAACACATTGGGTGGCAACCCGATGATGTACGTGAACCTGGTGTGGGCCTGGGGCCATCCGGAGGTGTACATCCTGGTGCTGCCGGCGTTCGGCATCTTCTCTGAAGTCACGGCCACGTTCGCGCGCAAGAAGCTGTTCGGTTACAAGTCGATGGTGGGCGCCACGCTGGCGATCGGCATCCTGTCGTTCATCGTCTGGCTGCACCACTTCTTCACCATGGGCTCCGGTGCCAGCGTCAATGCCTTCTTCGGCATCATGACGATGATCATCGCCATCCCCACCGGGGTGAAGATCTTCACCTGGCTGTTCACCATGTATGGCGGCCGCGTCGAGTTCAGCGTGCCGATGCTGTGGACCATCGCCTTCCTGGTCACCTTCACCATCGGTGGCATGACCGGCGTGCTGCTGGCCATCCCGGGCGCGGACTTCCTGCTGCACAACAGCCTGTTCCTGGTCGCGCACTTCCATAACACCATCATCGGCGGCGCGCTGTTCGGCTACCTGGCCGGCTTCGCCTACTGGTTCCCGAAGGTGTTCGGCTTCACCCTCAACGAGCGCCTGGGCAAGTGGTCGTTCGCCTGCTGGGTGATCGGCTTCTACCTGGCCTTCATGCCGCTGTACATGCTGGGCTTCATGGGCATGACCCGTCGCATGAACCAGTACGACAACCCGGCGTGGACGCCGTACCTGATCGCCGCCTTCATCGGCGCGCTGTTCGTGTTCGCGGGCATCATCCTGATGCTGGTGCAGATCTACGTGAGCGTTCGCGACCGCAAGCGCAACCTGGACCTGACCGGCGACCCGTGGAATGCGCGCACGCTGGAATGGGCCACGCCGTCGCCGCCGCCGTTCTACAACTTCGCGGTGGTGCCCAAGGCCGATGAGCTGGACGCCTTCCACGAAGCGAAGAAGCGCGGCCTGCCGCCGCCGCCGAAGACGTACGCGCCGATCCACATGCCGAAGAACACCGGCGTGCCGCTGATCCTCAACATCTGGATCCTGGTGCTGTGCTTCGCCCTGGTCTGGCACATCTGGTGGATGGCCGCGGCCAGCTTCATCGCGATGATCGTCACCCTGATCGTGCGGTCCTACGACGAGGACGTGGACTACTACGTCAGTTCCGAAGAGGTGGCGCGCACTGAAGCGGCCAACCTTGCCAAGCTGAAGGAGGTACGCGCATGAACCTGTTGACCCGCCCCGAGCTGGCCACCGGCACGCAGGCACACGAGGACCACCACGAACACGACCACAGCCACGAGCAGGGCGGCATGAAGGTGTTCGGCATGTGGGTCTACCTCATGTCCGACCTGGTGCTGTTCGGTTCGCTGTTCGCCTCGTACGCGGTGCTCAGCACCGCCTACGCCGGCGGCCCCACCGGCAAGGAGCTGTTCTCGCTGCCGTTCGTGATGGCCGAGACCTTCCTGCTGCTGGTCTCCAGCATCACCTACGGTCAGGCCGTGCTGGCGATGCATCGCCACGACACCTCGGCGGTGTTGCGCTGGCTGGGCGTGACCTTCGTGCTCGGTGCCTCGTTCATCGGCATGGAAATCTACGAGTTCTCGCACCTGATCCACGAAGGCGCGGGCCCCAGCACCAGTGCCTACCTGTCGGCGTTCTTCGCGCTGGTCGCCACCCACGGCCTGCACGTGGCCAGCGGCCTGATCTGGATGGCGGTGGTCATGCATCAGGTCTACCGCCGTGGCCTGACCCCGACCAACATCACCCGCGTGTCGTGCCTGAGCCTGTTCTGGCACTTCCTGGACCTGGTGTGGATCTGCGTCTTCACCTTCGTCTACCTGATCGGAGCCTTCTGACATGGCCCACGTCGAAACTTCGCGCGCTGGCAATGCGCACGGCTCCACCAAGTCCTACCTGATCGGCTTCGTGCTGTGCGCGCTGCTGACCGTGGTGCCGTTCGCACTGGTGATGAATCCGGTGCTGTCGCGGCCGCTCACATTGTTCCTGCTGGTCGGCTTCGCAGTGGCGCAGATCCTGGTGCAGCTGGTCTATTTCCTGCACATGGACCGCAAGTCCGAAGGTGGCTGGAACCTGGCCAGCTTCGTGTTCACCCTGGTGATCCTGTTCATCGTCGTCGCGTTGTCGGTCTGGATCATCTGGAGCATGCACTACCACATGATGATCAACTGACCGTGGCCGGGGTGATCGGCACGGATCGCGCGATCACCCCGGCACCTCAGCCCTCTTTTCCCCCAAGGGCAGGCCTGACCGAGACCCCGCCCGCATCTGCGTTGGTGGTACCCGTGAAGCGTCCTGCTGCTGTTGTCCGTTCGTTGTTCTCTCCCCGTTTCCGCCTGCCGCTGCTGGCAGGCCTGGCCATCGGCCTGCTGGCTGGCTGCAGTGCGCAGTCGCGCATGGACTTCTACTCCAAGGACATCGCCTGCGAAGAACTTGGCCAGCAGTGGTCGATGCCCGATAGCCACGGAACCGTGCGTGGCCCGAAGGACCTGCAGGGGCAGGTGACCTATCTGTTCTTCGGTTTCACCAGCTGCCCGGATGTGTGCCCGATCACCATGGTCGAGCTGAGCCAGGTCAAGCACCTGATGGGCAAGGATGCCGACCAGCTGCAGGTGGTGTTCGTCAGCGTCGACCCGGCGCGTGATACGCCGGAGGTGGCGCGCACCTATGTGGAAGCCTTCGACCCCAAGGCGATCGCACTGGTTGGCAACGAAGCGCAGTTGGCCGCGATGGCCAGCGACTTCAAGGCGTTCTACGAGAAGGAACCCGGCCAGGTGCCGGAGACCTACACCATGAGCCACATCGCCGGTGGCTACGTGTTCGACCGCCAGGGCCGCCTGCGCCTGTTCGCGCCCTATGGCATGCCGGTGGACAAGCTGTTCTCCGACGTGCAGCGCCTGCTGCTGGAGCCCGCTCATCCAGCCGCCGGCAACGACGCACTGGCCAGCTGCAGCCGCAAACACAGCGACACACTCGCCGCCCGCTGACGCTGGTGGCTGCCAACCTTGGTTGGCACGTCTGGATCTGCTGTTGGTGGGTGCCGACCGTTGGTCGGCACATCCCCCCCCACCCATCCCCCGGCCGGCCAGGAGAGCCAACCGGCCGGGGGCACCACTCAACGCCTTACTTGGTTTCTTCCCACTGCACCACGTCCGGCTCGGCGGCCTTGATGCCGGCGGTCGACAGCAGCTTGGTGGTCGCATCCAGCGCCGCGTTCACCGACGGGTACTCCACAATCGCGCGGCCCGAGGCCTTGGATACCTTCACCACGGTGCCGCCGGTGGCGGTGGCCGCACGCTGGGCCGAGGCCGCATCGGTGAAGAACACCTTGACCCGCGAGGTCGCCACTACCGGCGCGCCATCGTTGGAGACAGCGGCCGCAAACTTGCTGGCGCCGGCATCTGCACGTGCGGCCACACCGGTAGACGCATCGGTGGACCGCTTGCTGCGGGTACCGACGGCCGCCGCGCTGGCATCAGCCCCGGTCGTGATCCGGAACTGGCCGCCGCTGGCCGGCTGCACGGTTGCCGACGGCGCCAGCTGGAAGCGCGCGCCGCCCACATTGAACGAACGGCCGGTGGCCTCCGCCTTCAACTGCTGCGTGTCTACGGTCGACAAGGTCTTCGCCGGAGGTGTCTGGCCCGAACTCTGTGCCCAGGCGGTGGTGGTCATCGCCGCGAGGGCGAGGGTGCTCAACAGAATGGTCGTCTTCATCATCAGTGCCCCAGAACGCGGATCTTGAAGAATTCGAGGTTGCCACGCGATGCAGCGTTCGCGGCCTGCCCCAGGTCGGTGACTTCCAGCGTCCAGGTGCCCGTGGCGTTCTCATCCAGGAAGGCATTGCTGGACAGCAGGTCCCAGTTGGTGAAGTTGCGCTGGACACCATTGAGGCCAGAGCCGATCGCGGTGAATGCCGGCTGCACCACGCTGCGCGTGCCACTGGGCGAGACCAGCACGAACTGCAGCTGGCGGGTGTTGCTGTGATTGACCCGGAAGCCGAGCTGCACGCTTTCGATGTTGCGCGCGCCATTGGCCAGCTGGAAGGTCAGGCGAGCAGCAGTGGCCGAGGTATTGCCGATGGCTACGGTGCGCGTCGTGTTGCGCCAGCCGCTGTCCACCAATGCACCCAGCGACTGGAAGTTCTCGGCGACCTCTACTGCACGGGCGGCGTTGACCACGCCGAAGCCGTACCAGTTGCTGTAGGCGCGGCCGGCGGCATTCACCGTCCAACCCGGCACCAGCACGCGGCCATCGGAGTGCGTGACCGCCGCCCGGTTCGGGTCATTGCGGGTGGCCGTGGTGGCCAGGATGTACTTCACATCGCGGTAGGACAGGTTTGGATTGGTTTCCAGCAGCAATGCCGCCACGCCCGACACCATCGGCGTGGCCGCCGAGGTACCGTTCATCTTGCCGGTGTAGTTGCAGGTGCTGTCGATGGCGGACTGGTCGCCGTCCAGTGTGTTGCGCAGGCTCGTATTCTTGTTGCTGCCCTGCGCGCAGCCGGTGACGTCGGTGGTGAGGATGGCCGGATCGTAGCGGATCGCCAGCTGCCCCGGCACGACCTGCCGCTGCCAGCCGTTCTCGCCACCGAAGCCGGACACCCACAGCGCCGAGCCGGTGGACGAGTACGAGGAGCGCACGCCATCGGCGCGCACGGCGGCAACAGTGATCACGTTGAACAGGTTGTTGCGCGGATCGCGGCCGGCCGGAATGCAGCCCGTGTTGCGGTTCTTGGTGTCTGCCGAGCAGATGTCGGTGCCATCCGAGCGTGCGCCGTTGTTGTGGTTGTTGCCGGCGGCTTTCACGTAGATGCCACCGCGCCCGCCACGGGTGCCGGACATGGCCTGCTCATAGGCGGTGATGTCGTTCTGGCTGTAGGCCAACGGCAGGTTGGGGTTGCCCGGGCTGGAGCCCCAGCTGTTGTTGAAGACCCCCACGTCGGCCACTTCGGCGCCATCCCACCACGAGTACTCGATGTTGGAATTCGAATTGCCCTGGGCATTGGATGCCAGGAAATTGAAGCCCTTGAGTGTGGCCGCCGAGGCCACGCCGCGCACGCCCAGGTTGTTGGAGCCCACCGCACCGGCGATGCCGCCGACCATGGTGCCGTGATTGTCGCGGTCAGGATTGGACGGTGAAGGGTTGTTGCTCTGGTTGGCGAAATTCTTGCCCGCGACCGCCGCGACGTTGGCAGCCAGGTCCGGGTGGGCGATCTGCAGGCCGTCATCGACGATGGCGATGGTGACGCCTTGGCCACGGATGCCATTGCGGAACAGGCCATCCACGTTGAGATCGTTGCCGGCCACCGGCAGGGTATCGCCCAGTACAGCCTGCCCGGTGTTGAGCAGATGCCACTGACGCCCGGCCAGCGGATCGGCCTGCTGGGCCTGGGCGGTGACGGCCAGGCTGCCCAGCACCAGGGCAGTGGCAAGGGCCAGGCGCGCGGAGCACGGTGGCGCGGAGCGTTGCGTGTGTCGCTTCATACACGAATCCTTCTGTTGTGAATCGGCATGGCAGGACGGCGGGGCGGATCTGCCCCATCGCAACGAGCCAAACGCGACACAACGAACAACCCCCTACCTCTTCACACACCCAATCTGCAGATGTGCCGATTGCGTCACAAACGCTTATGCCGCGGGGTAATGACGACTGCCGTGCCCCGCATCTGGCGGACGCCAATCCTGATTGGCACCTGTATCCACGCAGGGCGTGGATCTACCAGGTGTCATCGCGTGGCTTCACACGCGGCTGTGCTACTACAGCCCGTGCACCCTTCCGCGTCGGAGCACGATGATGGTCAATCCGCTCGCCCAGGCCCACCGCGGCCTCGGCACCACGCTGTTCAGCCTGTTGAACCCGATACCCTTCGGCTTCTTCGTCGGTGCATTGATCTTCGACGCGATCTATCTCAACAGCGCCGAGGTGATGTGGGGCAAGGCCGCTGCCTGGCTGATCACCTTCGGCCTGCTGATCGCCATCCTTCCGCGCCTGATCAACCTGTTCGCGGTCTGGCGCCGCAGCGGTACCGCCACCCGCATCGACCGCATCGACTTCTTCCTCAACCTGGTCGCAGTGGTGCTGGCCATCTGGAACGCCTTCGTGCACAGCCGCGACGCCTATGCCGTTGCGGTGCCAGGCACGATCCTGTCGGCGCTGACCGTGGCCCTGATCGCACTGGGCCTGATCCTGCTGTCACTGCAGCCGCCGGTGCTGCAGGGAGGTCGTCATGGTTAAGCACATCCTGCCCACCGTGGCCGCGCTGGCACTGGCCGTCACCCTGTCGGCGTGCGCGGGCAAGGCCGAATACCACCCCGCTGACCAGTCCGGCGCACAGCCGCCGTTGCCGGCACCGAAGAACTTCCTGATGCCGCCGATGCAGGTGCCCAAGGGCGTCGGCTGGGCCGACGGCCAGTCACCCACGGTGGCAGAGGGCCTGAAGATCGAGCGCATCGCCGCCAACCTGCTGCATCCGCGGCGGCTGTTGACCCTGCCCAACGGCGATGTGCTGGTGGTGGAAGGCAACGGCCCCGGCGAAGAACCGGTCACCACGCCCAAGCAGTGGATTGCCGGCAAGGTGAAGGCGCGCTCGGGCAAGGCCGGCAAGGGCGGCAACCGGGTTACCCTGCTGCGCCGCACGCCGGGAACGAACACCTGGACCCAGCACGTCTACATTGAGGGCCTGCACTCGCCGTTCGGCATCCAGTTGATCGGTGACACGCTGTACGTGGCCAACACCGGCAACATCATGCAGTACCACTACGTGCCCGGCGAAACCCGCATGCCCGACAAGGGCCGCGAGTTCACCGACCTGCCCAGCACCATCAACCACCACTGGACCAAGGAACTGCTGGCCAGCCGCGATGGCCGCAAGCTGTACGTGGGCGTGGGTTCCAACAGCAACATCACCGAGAATGGCCTGGCCGTCGAATACCGCCGCGCGGTGGTGCTGGAAGTGGACGTGGCCACCCGTGGCAGCCGCATCTTCGCCTCGGGCATCCGCAACCCGACCGGCCTGGACTGGGAGCCGAGCACCGGAAAGTTGTGGGCTGTTGCGAACGAACGCGATGAGATCGGTGCCGACCTGGTGCCGGATTACCTGACCTCGGTGAAAGAAGATGGTTTCTACGGTTGGCCCTACAGTTACTACGGCCAGCACGTGGACGAGCGCGTGCAGCCGCAGCGGCCGGACCTGGTGGCCAAGGCGATCGTGCCGGACTACGCCATCGGCTCGCACGTGGCGCCGCTGGGCCTGCTGTTCTACACCGGCCAGGCACTGCCGGCGCAGTACCACGGCGGTGCCTTCATCGGCGAACACGGCAGCTGGGACCGTTCGCCACTAAGTGGCTACGAAGTGGTCTACGTACCGTTCAAGGACGGCAAGCCGACCGGGCGGCCACAGACCGTGGTCAGCGGCTTCGCCTCGAAGGACGAGAAGACGCTGATGGGTGCGCCGGTGGGGATGGCCATGGATGCAGAGGGCGCGCTGCTGGTCGCCGACGACGTGGGCGACGTGGTGTGGCGGGTGTCGGCCAAGTAGTTCTGTAGAGCCGAGCCTATGCTCGGCTGCTCTTCGTTCGGTGCACGGAAACCCGCGCGGTGCGCGCGTAAGCCGAGCATGGGCTCGGCTCTACAGTTCCGCAGTACTGCTGCGGAACCCGCTGAACACCGACTCGGCAGCAAACCCGACGCCGCCCAGCAGCACGCCGAAATACACCACCGTGGCCACCACGAAGCCGTAACCGGCCGCCACCGCCGCGCCATCGCGCTGGATGAAGCCGATTGCAAAGGCCATCAGCGCCAGCGCCGGCAGCGTGTTGCTGAAAGGAATCGGTCCGGCGGGCGCCATCAGCAGCAGGGTCGCGAACACCAGCATCAGGTTGTTCAGGCGCATCATCTTCTTCGAGCGCACCATCACCGCCAGCCGCATCGGCCGCGACAGCCGCTCCATGCGGTGCACCCACTTCAGCGCACGGCCCAGGTTGGCCTTCAGCTTGTCGGTGGCGATCTCGCGGCGCGCCAGCTTCTGCGGCACCCACAGCGGGCGGTTGCGCACCCGGCTCAGGCCGATCAGCAGGATCGAGGCGCCGAACACGGTGCTCAGCCCCGGAATCGACACCGGAATGATGAAGATGGCCGAGAGCAGGATCACGATCAGCAGCAGGCCTTCATCGCCCAGCGCACTGAGCAGGGTGCCGACGCTGACCTGCTCGCCGGGCAGCTCGTCGATCATCTGCTCGATCTGCTGGGCCAGAGGCGCACTGTCGTTGGTTTCGGGGGCACGGTAGGTCATGCGTCGCAAGGTTCTCCAGGGAAGGGCGGTCAGCGGGCCGTCCTGCGGTGGGGGACGCACAGGCTCCCGCAGTATCCCGGCCAACGTGGGCAAAGAGGTGAACCGGGCATGAGGGGGTAAACTGGCGTGCCCCGCACGAGTTGAACGCAATGGACATGGGCCGCAGGCAATCGACCATCGAACTGGTCGCCATCGACATGGATGGCACCCTGCTGGACCCCAGCCACACGCTCACCGCCCGGGCCAAGCAGGCCATCGCGCAGGCGCGCGCGCTGGGGGTGCACATCGTGCTGACCAGTGGCCGCCCGGTTCCCGGCCTGGCACCGTTCCTGCACGAGCTGGGCATCACCGGCGACGACGACTACTGCATCGCCTGCAATGGCGGCCTGGTGCAACGCATCGGCACGCGCGAAACCGTGGTCGAGTATCCGCTCAGCTTCGACGACTTCCTGTTCTGCGAGCAGGTGGCCCGCGAAGTGGGCGTGCACTTCCAGGCGCTGGACAGCCAGCGCATGTACACGCCCAACCAGGACATCAGCTATTACACCGTGGCCGACTCGCATCTTTCGCGGATGCCGCTGTCCTACCGCCGCGTGGAAGACATGGACCCGTCGATGTCCTTCATCAAGCTGATGATGATCGACGCGCCCGACGTGCTGGATGCCGCCATCGCGCGCCTGCCCAGCGAACTGACCGAGCGCTTCGCGGTGCTGAAGAGCGCGCCGTTCTTCCTGGAAGTGTTCGACCGCCGCGCCGGCAAGGGCCCGAGCCTGCAGAAGCTGGCCGAGCACCTGGGCATCGATCGCGCCAACGTGATGGCCATCGGTGACCAGGAAAACGACCTGACCATGCTGCAGTACGCCGGTACCAGCGTGGCGATGGGTAACGCCATTGATGCAGTGAAGGCGGTGGCGCGGTTTGAAACCACCAGCAATGCCGATGAAGGTGTGGCGCGGGCGATCGAGCGCTTTGTCCTGCAGTAAGCGCGCGGTCAGCTGTCCAGGTAGCTGCCAACCTTGGTTGGCACACGCAGACGGCAAGCGCCGACCAAGGTCGGCCCCGACCACGCCGGGGCTATACCCACGTATAACCCACCCATCCCTATCGCCATTCGCGCTGTACCACCGCGCAATGGCGAATGCGGCAGCGCGATGCAAGAATTTCGCACGTCGAAATCACGCCATCGAATTCTGAGGCAGAGGATCGTCTTCCTCTGCCACTGACCGGCGCGCACTGCGCCGTCACCCCCAACGCAATCGCATCGCCAGCCAGGGCGCCGACACCGGTGCTGCAACGCGCTGGCCGTGCACGTGCGCCGCTCTCTCCCTACATCCTGGATCTGCCCATGAACACCCCACCCACGACGCGCCTCGCCCTGGCCATCATCGCGGCCACCACCGCACCTGCGTACGCCGCGGAAACGCACGATGCCGCGCACGACACGCCCACTACACTCAACGCCCTGCAGGTCATCGCCACACCGCGCGGTGCGGCCGTGGCACCGACCCAGGTGATCGGCCCCAACCGCTACATCATCAAGGCCGAAGACCTCGACGCGATGGTCACCGGCAACAACGGCCTGGCCATGCTGAAGCAGGTGCCCGGTGCCAGCTACACCGCCACCGATGGGCTGGGCCTGGATATCTCGGCCACCAGCCTGTTCGTGCGCGGCTTCCGCATGAATGAAATGGGCATCACCTTCGAGGGCGTGCCGCTGAACGACAACGGCTTCCTCTCGCTCACCGGCACCAGCGTGGTGAATGTGGGCGTGCCCGATGGTATCGGCACGATCACGGTCAGCCCTGGCGGCGCACCGGTCAGCGTGTTCTCCAGCAGCGTCAACGGCGGCAGCCTGGAATACCGCCTGCGCGAGCTGCAGGACACGCCCAGCCTGCGCGTGAAGCAGGGCGTGGGCAGCAACAACACGTTGGTCACCACGGTGTCCGGGCAGAGCGGCCAGCTCGGTGAGCATGGCCCAAAAGTGCTGGTCGACCTGCAGCGCGTGTCCGCCGACAAGTACCAGGGCGAGGGCACGCAGAACTTCCTGCGCGGCGACCTGAAGCTGCAGCAGGACGTCGCCTGGGGTGACTTCACCGTGTTCCTGTCCGACAGCAAGGCCAAGGTCTGGGGCTACAACAACATCTCCTTCGACATGATCCGCAAGCTGGGCTGGAAGGCCGACATCTTCTATCCGGATTATGCGTGGGCCTGGTACGTGGCTTCGCCGGAAAACGCGGACAAATCCTGCGGCGCCTACACCTGCGGTGAGCTGTCCGAACTGATTCCGTACGACACCGGCCAGACCACCCGCGACCGCGTGTCATCGATCAACCATCGCTTCCAGATCACCCCGGCGCTGAGTGGCAACGTGCAGCTGTACAACGCCAACAGCCACACCCAGGCCACGCTGACCGACCCGACCGTACCGTCGCCCAACGGCGCACCGTTCTCCGAACAGGTACAGACGCCGCGCCTCAACCGCCTGGGCGGCATGGTCAACCTGCAGTTCGAGACCGGCGCGCACACCTTCACTGCCGGTTTCTGGCAGGAGAAGAGCAAGGCCGCGGCCAAGACCGAGTGGTACCAGCAGCCACTGCTGGGCGAGGGCCCGCCGCTGAAGGCCACCGGCCCGTTCGACGTGTACGGCCCCGCGTTCAAGACCGACAACGCATCGAGCTGGGTGACCCGCTCGCGCCAGTTCTACCTGCAGGACGACATCGTGCTGAACGACACGCTGAAGCTGGGTGTCGGCCTCAAGGCCGTGGACTTCCGCACCCGCGGTGGCGGCCTGGGTGATGCCAAGGACCGGCCGGTGAATGGTACGCTGCGCGCGAAGAGCAACTTCCTGCCACATGTCTCGCTGTTCTGGAGCCCGACCGAATCCACCGACGCCTTCATCGACCTGGCCAACACCATGAACGGCTACCGCGTGGCCCAGCGCGGCAACATCGGCTACACCGCCTCCGCATGGACCATCACCGACCAGGAAGAGTTCGACCGCGTGGCCGGCACGCTGCGCCCGGAGAAGAACTGGAACCTCACCGTAGGCGCGTCGCATCGCTTCGACCGGCTGACGATCACCGGCGACGTGTTCTACAACGACATCCGCAACCGCCTGCTGTCAGCAGCCATCGGTACCCAGTTCGCGCAGATCAACACGGTTCGGCTGATGCCGAAGATGCATGTGATCGGTGCCGACCTCGGCATCACCGCCGACCTGACCGACCACCTGCAGTTCTATCAGGGCGTGGCCGTAGCCCGTTCGTACTACGACAGCGATTTCGTGGTGGGCGACACGGTGTACCCGATCAAGGGCAATGCCCAGCCGGGCTACCCGCAGATCTCGCTGGTCAGCGACCTGTCCG
The DNA here is from genome assembly GCF_059372535.1 of Stenotrophomonas sp. YJH_SMC_43. Classification (NCBI taxonomy): domain Bacteria; kingdom Pseudomonadati; phylum Pseudomonadota; class Gammaproteobacteria; order Lysobacterales; family Lysobacteraceae; genus Stenotrophomonas; species Stenotrophomonas sp. YJH_SMC_43. The sequence continues at coordinate 797,861 of NZ_JCAFVQ010000003.1, read as the reverse complement.
CGCACTTCGGTGACTGGCGTTTTGGTGCCACCAGCACCTCGTACCTGCGCCAGCCCTTCACCTACGAGAACGACATCCGCGTGCCCACGTTCTGGCAGGTCAACACCTATGCCGCCTACCGCTTCGGTGCCGATAGCGCGGTGCCGGGGCTGGAGCTGCGGCTGGACGTGAGCAACCTGTTCAACCGCCACAACATCGGCACCGCCACCATCGCCGGCTCGTCGTTCTCGGGGGATTACCAGACCCTGCAGCGCAGCGCGCCACGGCAGCTGATGTTCAGTACCTCGATGACCTTCTGAGTAGATCCACGCCATGCGTGGATAGCTGACCCCTGCCAGAAACACGCCTTGCGCAATCAACAGGGATTTTCTGGCGGCGACGCAAGGTTCCCACAATGTTGCTGGGTCATGCTGTCGGCATGGCTCAGTACAACCCGCGATCACCGTTGTTCGACATCCGGGGCCCGGGACGGCCCCGGCAGGCGCCGTCCGTGACGCCTGTGATCGACCTGCAGGCCGAGTACCAGTTCTGGCACGTCTACGAGCGCGTGGTCCGTCCGTTGCCCGGTGGGGGGCTGCGGCAGGCCTGGCTGGTGTGCCAGAAGGTGTACCGGGACCGGTGGCAGCACCCGGACGACAGCGACGAGGCGGCGTTGTCGCGGGTGCTGTTTGGCGGGAACATGACGGCTGACCGGGCGTCGGAGCTGGCGGAGCTGCACGCGCTGGTCAGCCGTCGGGTGGCGTTGCTGGCGAAGCGAGGGCGGGTGGATTCCGCCGCCTGATGCACGGGGACGACCTTGGCGTTGCCGGGCAGCCATGACCCGCTTTGGTTGCCCGCTGCCGTGACCCGCTCTTGGTAGAGTCGACTGTTAGTCGACTGCTCTTCGCGTCGGCCCACCAAGAGACCGTGCTGCGAGCGCGAGTCGACTAACAGTCGACTCTACCCACAGTCACTTGGAACGGTGCTTCTAGGGCTTCCCACGGTCCAGCTGTCGATACCCGATCGCTTCAGCCAGATGCGCAGTCTGGATGTCCTCACATCCAGCCAGATCGGCAATCGTGCGCGCCACCCGCAGGATTCGATGCATCGCCCGTGCGGAAAGCTGCAGACGTTCAATCGCCTGCTCAAGTAGATCCTGATCGGCCTCGCTCAGCTTCGTGCACGCCCGCAGCGCCGCCGGCGGCAGATGTGCATTGAGCCCGCCACGTGCCTGCTGCCGGGCATGGGCGGCTTCCACCCGTGCACGTACCGCAGCACTGGGCTCACCCAGTGGCGTGCTCTCCCGCAGCTCCACCGCGTCCATTCGTGTTACGCCGATATGCAGATCGATGCGGTCCAGCAACGGACCGGACACCCGCGCACGGTAGCGGTTGATCCGCTCGTCGCTGCACAGGCAACGGTTGCTGCGGTCACCGGCCCAGCCGCACGGGCAGGGATTCATCGCAGCCACCAGTTGGAACCGCGCGGGGTACTGCACGCTGCGCGCCGCGCGGGCGATGCGGATGTGGCCGGATTCCAGTGGCTCGCGCAGGGTTTCCAGCGCGCTGCGGTTCCATTCTGGGAGCTCATCAAGGAAGAGGACTCCATGGTGGGCCAGTGATATTTCACCGGGGCAGGGCGGGTTGCCCCCACCCACCAGCGCCGCCGCGCTCGCGCTGTGATGGGGCGCTCTAAAGGGCCGCTGCCGCCAACGTCTTGGGTCCAGCCCTTCGCCACTCACCGACGCAATCGCGGCAAGCTGCAGCGCCTCAGTCTCTTCGGTATCCGGCAACAGGCTGGGCAGGCGCGAGGCCAACAGTGTCTTGCCGCAGCCAGGACTACCGATCAACAACAGATGGTGCCCACCGGCAGCGGCCACTTCCAACGCGCGCCGTGCATGCGCCTGCCCGCGCACGTCGGCCAGATCGGGCAGTGGCAACGGTGTCGTGTCCACGCGCTCCACGGGTGGCAACAGGCGCGGATTGCCCAGCCCGGCGCAGCATTCCAGCAGCGTACGCGCCACACGCACATCCGCGTGCTCGGCCAACGCAGCCTCTGCGGCATTCCCTGGCGGCACCACCAGGATGCGCCCGGCTTCAGCGGCCGCGATCGCGGCCGGCAGCGCACCTGCCACCGGCCGCAGTTCGCCGGTCAGGCCAAGCTCACCCAGAAACTCGTATTGAAGCAGCGACTGCGGATCGACCTGGCCACTGGCCGCCAGAATGCCCAGCGCGATGGCGAGGTCGTAACGGCCGCCTTCCTTGGGCAGGTCGGCAGGCGCCAGGTTCAACGTGATGCGCCGCTGCGGAAAGTCGAAGCGTGCGCAGAGTAGGGCGGCACGCACGCGCTCGCGTGATTCGCGCACGCTGGTCTCGGCGAGGCCAACGATCTGGGTGACAGGCAGGCCGCCAGAGAGGTGCACTTCCACCCGCACCAGCGGGGCATCGACCCCGGCGCGGGCACGGCTGTGGACCAGCGCCAGGCTCATGTGTGGATTCCTGCAGAAAGACGCTTGATGGTGCGGCAGGTGCTCTGCAGGGACTATCGGGAATTGCCGGTGAAGCGGCTAGGGGGATTCCTGCAGACCGTTGGAGTGCGCCTGCGCGCTTCGTAGCGGCCGGTGTTCGCGATCGAGTGTCGGAACTCAACCGGTATGACGTGGAACAACGCCGGGGAATAGGCCGTTGCCGCTCGCCCGGGCCGGCCTTTCACCTCACTGGATCTGCGCCCGCGAGACTGCGGAAATCCAAGAAAATTCCCTATGAAGTGCTTTTCGTACAGGCATTTACATTTCACCGGAACTACACACATTTACTTGAAGGTGAGCAAAAGGGGCGCTAAAATTCACCCAACACACCCGCCAAGCCTCTGACGCGCTAGTTCGCGACATGCTCAAATTGGCGGGTTTTTTTTGCCTGCTGATTGGAGTCAGGATGACTCACTACCGCAAACCACCCCTGTCGATTCAGGAGCAGTTGGATCTCCTCCAGCAGCGCGGGCTGGCCATCGGCGACGCCGCCAATGCCAAACGCTATCTGCAGCGTGTTGGCTACTACCGCCTCATGGGCTATCTCTACACACAGCGTGTGCCCGGTAGCGACAGCTTCCGAGCTCAAGCGACATTCGAAGAAGCGGTCAGTCTCTATGAATTCGATAGGGCCCTTCGAGACCTGGTAATGGAGGCCGTTGGCCATATCGAGGTCGCAACGCGGACCGTGCTCACGTACCACTTTGCCCATGCCTATGGCGCCTTCGGCCACTTGGAGCCGCGCAATCTGGCATTCACCGGGCAGGAGTATGCGGATTGGCTCGGCGGCGTCGAAAGCGAAGTGACGCGCTCCAGGGAGGCGTTTATTCGGCACTACAAGGACAAGTACGCCTCACCCGCATTCCCCAGAGTACCGATCTGGATGGCGACAGAAGTCATGTCGCTCGGCTCGCTTTCTCGCTTCTACAAAGCGCTGCACTCCAGAGAACAGAAGGCTGTTGCGGGTGAGATGCTGCTGGCCGCGCCAGTCTTCGCAAACTGGCTGCATGTCACCAGCGTGGCGCGAAACGTCGTTGCACACCACAGTAGGTTATGGAACAAGGAGCTCGGTGTTTCGGCAGTTCGTCCACGGTCGGCAGGATGGTCTGAGCGCGAGGCGCCATACGCACCGAATCGTTGCTTCTTTCTGTTGCTCCTGCTTCGCAGACTTCTGGAAGCGACGACCGCTGATTTCAGGGATTGGCGCGAACGTGTCGATACCCACCTCTCGGCTGGCCTGACGACCGAAGTCCGAACGAGAAGCATCGGGGTTGCGACTGGATGGCAGGACCATCGCCTTTGGCGCGGGTAAGTCCCAGGAGGCGCCGCTTCCTCCAGACATTTGTTGCGAATGGGCCGGTTAGGGGGGGGGCGGTCAATGGCGGCCCAGCACCCCAAACAGACACCGCTGCTCATCCAGCACCAGCCCATTGAAGCGCCCAAACCGCGTCTCAACCCACGAAGGCCCAGCGCTTTCCACCAGCAATCGCCCTTGGCTCTGGTGCAGATCCAGCCAGCGCTCGAAGCTGATGCGCAGACGCTCGATATCCGGTGCCCGCCAGCGGGCATCGGCGGGCATGCGGATCAGCACGCGCGAGGGCGCGTTCTCCACGTCCAGCACCAGAACGCCCTTGCAGCGGATTTCGAAGGACGTCACCCCGGCATAGCGCGTGCGCAGTTCAAAGCCCTCATGCGCCTTCGCAGTGACGAAGCCCAGCGCATCACTGTGCAGCAACCGGTAATCGGCCGGTTGCAGCTTCTGGTAGGCCCACACCTGATCGCCCGCGGGCTCGGGCCATGCTGCCCATACTGCGCCGATCACCGCGATGCACATCACCGCAGCGGCCAGGCCGTGCATCTTCATTCGTCACCCCGCACACAGGCAGAAAACTCCGCGCCGTAAGCGCGCTCAGTCCTTGGGTCGCATCCGCTCGTGGATGAAGGCGGTCAGCGCGAGATCGGCCATCACCAGCCCCTCCATCACCCGGTCGCCCACGTACTGTTCGGGCTCGCCGTTCTGGCGCGTGCGCTCGGCCGCCAGCAGGATCTCCTGCACGATGCGCTGGCCGGTGAGCGCGCAGTCGGCGTCGGACAACGCCATCTGCCGGCTGCGCAGGTGGTGCCGCTCGGGCCAGGGCTGGCCGTCGGCCGCAGCGCCCGCACCGATGGCGTGCAGGATGGCGATGAGGCTGTTGGGGTCCAGCGCGGGCGCGGGTGACGGCGCTTCCTGGATCGGGCGCGAGGGCGGGGAGTGCGGCGTGGTCATGGCGGGCTCCGTGCATGCAGGCAGAAGCCGCCACCGATAAAGGTGGCGGACAGGGCGTGGCTCGAAAACCGGTTGCTAGACAAAGCCGGCGGGCACGAGGCCCCCACGCCCCGCCCGCCATAGCCGGCAGACGGATTGCCAGCCGGCACCACGCGCGGTGGTGCCGGCTGGCAAGCGCAAACTTACGTCTAGCAATCCGGGTTTTCGAGTCCCGACCACCGATGCACGGTGGCGCAGTAACGATTACCTGCTGTTGTGCGGAATGCCAACGGGGAGGGGTCAATGCCGCCAAAACCCGAGACGCTTTTGGCATTGTCGCATAGCACCGGAAGCGGCGAGAGCCTTGGCGTGCTAGGCGGAACGGCACTTCTGGAACGGAGTCGTCAGAACCTTCGGCCAGAGATGCCAGGCGCGGCAAATGCGACAGCACTCGCCCATTGGGCATGTGTGATCGCTCATGCAACCGAACCGCTGCGACACCGGCTGGATGGTTTAAATGACTTCCTGCCTATTGAACCTACCGAGTGCCGCGCGCAATCTGACTACCGCTGTAGTCACGCGGGGCTGCACTGCCCGCAGCGGGACGGTCTTGTAGCGTTTGAACGGATTTCACCCACTGGCGCAGGCCAATACAAGGATCACTGTACGTGCTACGCCGCAATCGACTTCTTCTGTCTGCGGGTCTGCTCCCGCTTCCGTGGTTCCTGTTCTGGACCAGCATTGCCGCCCTGTTCGCGCCGGGCTACAACCCGCTTGCGCAGCACGCAAGCGAGCTGCTGCAGGCGCCCACGCTTGCAAGCATCTGCGGCAGGATCGCCGCCATCGGATCCGGTGTGGGCTTCGTGGCGTTCTCCATCGGGGTATGGCGGGAGTCCGGCCGCCGGATTGCCGTAGGCGCGATCTGCTGGATGATCTTTGGCATCTCCATGCTGACCAACGGGCTCTGGCCCATGGGCCATCCGATGCACGGCTTCTACACCATCGGCATTGCAAACATCATTGCACCGGCGATGTCGCACATCGAATTGAGCGCGTGGTCTGCCAACCGAAGGGCGTACGCCGTGACTGCTGCGGTGAGCGTCGCGGGCATCGTCTATCTCTGGTTGAACGTGGTGGGCGCGGACCCGGAGGGCTACCGGGGGCTGACCCAGCGCGTGTTCTCGTCGATCAACTCGCTGTGGCCATTCCTGGTTGCGCTGTACCTGCTGCGAAGGGGTTCAAGCGCGCTGAAGGCGGAGCCTGCGCATTGATGGATAGGCATGCAGTTGCATGGATGGCTGTTGAGCGCGTGGCTTTGAGATGGGGATGAAGATCTTTCGCCGGCAGCTGATCTACGTTCGAGTGCACCAGGACCACTTCATTGCGCGCGTGGTGGGTGGAGACAGGACCATCCGTCGTCAGTGTCATGCCCTTGGCAATCGCGCGGGCCCGATCAAGGACTTCTCTACTCTCCAGCCCCAGCTCAAGGCGATCTTCTCGGAACTCCTGCCTGGGTTCTCTCTCGTCAAGCCGTGGGGGATTCTGCACTTTGATCCGGTTGAGTACCCGGTCACGAAGGAAGAACTGGCCGGGTTCCAGAAGGCTGCCATGCGAAGTGGTGTGAGCTTCTGTTTTCTCTCCACGTGGGAGCAGCGGCATGAAGACAGCGATCTGTTGGAGATGTTCAAGTAGTGCCGGCCCGATACTTCGTTCCAGGCCAGGCAAATTCGTGGTTGGGTCTGTTCGAGGCACTGCGAGAGTCCGCTCTTGGCCGGGAGCGGACATCGTTCGACGACCTGCTGCGTTGGTCCTCCGTCGGCCAAAGCACGTGTCTCTCCTTCCCTCAATTGATGATCTCCCCACTCCCCGAAGCAACAAACGCCTTCAACTGCCGGACGAACTCCGCGTCATACAGCTCCCACTCCACAATCTCCCCCACAATCCGCAACGGCTGCGTACTCCGATACGACCGCGTCGGGTTCCCGGGAAACTTCTTGTTGGTCACATTCGGATCGTCTTCAAACGGCCCGGTCGGCTCCACCACATACACGCGCGGCCGCCCTTCACCCCGGGCCATTTCCGCAGCCAACCCGGCGCCCTTGGCAATCGTGGTGAAGTAGATGTGGTTCATCACCACGCTGTCGCGATAGTTGGAGCGGAAGCCCGCGCTCAGCAGCTCGCCCACCGCGAGGTCAGCGCGGGTGCCGTGATAGAACGGCCCGGCGACCTGGTCGCAGGTGTCATGCGAAACGGGTGTCCATTCGGTGTCCTGTGCCATCGGCACTGCCCCTACCTGTCCTGCCGGATCGACAGGCCGGCGAGTCTAGGGCGCCCGGTGGGCCTTGCTGCAAGGCCCCATCCGGGAAATACTCTGTAGTGGGAGGCGCACTGCGCCTCTTTTTTCATTCTGCGGTGCCGCGCCCTTCCAGCTCACGCACGGCCGTTTCCAGCGCATCCAGCTTTTCGCGGGTCTTCAGCAGCACGGCGCGCTGCACTTCGAACTCCTCGCGGGTGACCAGGTCCAGCTTGGCCAGACCCGCCTGCAACGCGCTCTTGAAGGTGGCCTGCAGTTCCTCGCGCGATTCGCGCAGGCCCGGCGGCACCAGGTCGCTCAAGCGACGGGCAAGGTCATCCAGTTGGTTCAGGTCGATCATGGGGGTACTCCGTGGTGCGGGCGGGCCGTGCAGGCCACAAGGATACTGCTGGGCCGGTCGCCCGCACAGGCGTGGGCTGTTTCGCACCGAACGCGTTCAGGCGCTATCCTCCACGCCGGAAGACAGGAGATAGACGATGAAGATGGTCATGGCGGTGATCAAGCCGTTCAAGCTCGACGACGTGCGCGAAGCGCTGGCCGAGCGTGGGGTTACCGGGATCACGGTGACGGAAGTGAAGGGCTTTGGTCGCCAGAAGGGCCATACCGAGCTGTACCGTGGTGCGGAGTATGTGGTCGATTTCCTGCCGAAGGTGAAGCTGGAAGTGGCGGTGACCGATGACCAGGTGGAGGCCGTGGTTGAGGCCATCGTGAAGGCGGCGGGCACCGGCAAGATTGGCGACGGCAAGGTGTTCGTGTACGACCTGGGCAGTGTGGTGCGTATTCGTACCGGTGAGTTGGACGCGGACGCGTTGTAACCCGTTCGGCGGGATGTTGTAGAGCCGAGCCTATGCTCGGCTGCATTTCGCGCGATGCAGGAACAGCAGCCGAGCACGGGCCCGGCTCTACAAAGAGCGGTAAAGCGGTCGAGCGAGCTCGACCCCTACCGGCGCTTGGCCCACTTGTAGAACCGCTTCCAGCCCCGGCGCACGGCAGCGACCCAGCCGGGGTCGGCCACCAGTGCGGCCTGCGCGGCACTCGGGGCCTGGCCGGTCATGCGCTGGCGGATCTTCAGCAGGTTCTTCATGTCGCTGCGACGCATCTGCCGGCTGAGCGGGTTGCGGCGCAGCCAGCGCGGGGCGCGCCAGGCGGAGGTGAAGTCCAGCAGCACCGGCACGCCGCCGCTGACCACCACGTTGGTGCCATGCAGGTCGTTGTGGGTGATGCCGGCGGCATGCAAACGGCTGAGCGCGTGCTGCAGCTGCTCGAACACTTCATTGCCCACGGCCTGCGCGGTGCTCAGGGTCTGGCCGGGAATGAACTCCATGCCCAGTGCCAGGCCACCCAGGGTGCCAAGCAGCGCGGGGGCATGCTTCCAGCCGCCCAGGCGCTGCAGCATGCGGGCCTCACGGCGCACCATCAGCCGCGCGATCAGTGAAACGGGGGTGCCGCGGTAGCGGGAGTAGTCCTTGATGACCGCCTCGCGCCCGTCCAGGCAGGTGCGATAGACGTCGGGGGCCAGGAAGCGTTCGCCGCGCTTGAGCAGCAGCGGGGTGGCGGCGTCTTCGCCGCAGGAGGAGGGGGGCAGGGCAGGGAGATGCATGTCGGGGTCTCGGTCGACCCGGTGGGTGGCGCAAAGCGTCAAGCGAACCGGTGTTACAGGGAGTTACTAAGTTTTCGTTAATTTTAGTACTCGCCAGTTCGCTATTCCACGATTTGTCGGAGAAATGTCGGGGTCGTGGCTGGAACAGTTCGTCGCACCCGATCGGACAATTCCGTCTCACTTCGTCTTTGGTTCTTTCAGAATCAATAGGTTGGGCGTCGCATCGCCTCGTTCATCCGCGGCCCGCTGAACGTCACGCACGTCTGGCTTGACCCCGACGCACGGCCTGCCGACCATAAGCTGTTAATTCGCGACATCGGCGGCCGCCCCTTCCTGGCACGTCCCCGTTCCCTGCCGCGGTCCCCACCGGTGCTGGCCGCTTGGCCGTGCATCGCCCTGTTTCCCGTTCCGGCCGCGGCTGGAGGAAAGTGTTTTGATCATCAAAATCGTCATTGCAGCGCTGTTCGTCGCCTGCGTGCTGTACATCCACTTCCGTGGCAAGGTGCGCGCACGCTGGTCGCGCCAGCTGCTGGACCACTCCAGTTTCATGGCCCCGATCAACGTGGTCATGTACATGTTCTCGAAGGTGCCGACTACGCCGTTTCTGGACCCGGCCAAGGAGTTCCCGCAGCTGGAGCCGCTGCGCCAGAACTGGCAGATGATCCGCGACGAGGCGCTGGCGCTGCGCGATGCACAGAAGATCGCGGCCTCCAGCACGTTCAACGATGCCGGCTTCAATTCGTTCTTCCGCCGTGGCTGGAAGCGCTTCTACCTGAAGTGGTATGGCCCGTCGCACCCGTCGGCGAAGGCGATGTGCCCGAAGACCACGGCGTTGCTGGAGTCGCTGCCGGACGTGCGCGCGGCGATGTTCGCGCAGCTGCCGTCGGGCAGCGAACTGCGTCCGCACCGCGATCCGTTCGCCGGTTCGCTGCGCCTGCACCTGGGCCTGGCCACGCCGAACAACGACGGCTGCTACATCGAAGTGGACGGCATCAAGAAGAGCTGGCGCGATGGCGAGTGGATGATGTTCGACGAGACCTACATCCACCACGCGCACAACGAGACGCCCGATGACCGCGTGATCCTGTTCTGCGACATCGCCCGCCCGCTGCGCTTCGGCCTGCCGGGCCTGTTCAACCGTGCGGTGGCGGCGACGCTGCTGGCCGGCGGTGCCTCGCCGAACCTGCCGGGTGACCCGACCGGTGGCGTCAACAAGGCGTTTGGCAGTGTCTACAAGGTGCGCCTGAAAGCCAAGGCGCTGCGCGAGCGCAGCGTGGTGGCCTACCAGCTGATCAAGTGGGGCCTGGTGGTGGCGGTGATTGCGGGTATCTGGGCGCTGTGAGCGAACCGCGGCCGGGTCGCGCGCGGGGGATGTTGTAGAGCCGAGCCCATGCTCGGCTGCTTCTGCGCGAAATGCAGCCGAGCATGGCTCGGCTCTACAGAAAGCAAAAACCCGCGCTGTCGTCAGCGCGGGTTTTTGTTTGGATCAACCTTTCAGTGCCGCCTGCACGAACGGCGGGGTCACCAGCACGCCGGTGTGCAGCGCGGCGGTGTAGTACAGGGTGTTGAAGGTCTTGGCGGCCGAGTCGGCCTGGCGGAAGTCGAAGCTGCTGTCGCCCTTGCGCGCCATGGTCACGCTCCACCAGCCGGTGGGGTAGCACGGCTGCGGGAACGGCAGGGTCTTGAACGAGCCGAAGCCGGCCTTGCCCATCTCGGTGCGCATTTCGTTGATCAGCTCCAGCTGCATCAGCGGCGACTCGGACTGCTGCACCAGGATGCCGTCGTCCTTCAGGGCCTTGAAGCAGCTCTCGTAGAAGGCCTTGTTGAACAGGCCTTCACCCGGGCCGACCGGGTCGGTCGAGTCCACGATCACCACGTCCACGCTGCCGGCCGGGCAGTTGGCCATGTAGGCCACGCCGTCGTCGAACAGCAGCTCGGCGCGGGCGTCGTCGTTGGAGTCGCACAGTTCCGGGAAGTGCTTGCGCGCCATCACGGTGACCTGCTCGTCGATATCGCACTGGGTCACGCTCTCCACGCCGATGTGCTTGAGCACTTCGCGCAGGGTGCCGCAGTCGCCGCCACCGATGATCACCACGCGCTTGGGCGCGGCGTGGGTGAACAGCACCGGGTGGCTGATCATCTCGTGGTAGAAGAAGTTGTCCTTGCTGGTCAGCATGATGGCCCCGTCGATGGTCATCAGGTTGCCCCAGTCGGTGGTCTGGAAGATCTCGATCTTCTGGAACGGCGACTGCACCTCGTCCAGCTTGCCGGTGATGCGGTAGCCGATGGCCGAGCCGGTGCGCTCGAAGTGTTCGATGTACCAGTTGTTGCTGTCAGTCATTGGAAAACAGTCCTGTTCGGAGGGGTGGAGCCGGGCTGGCGGGCGGGGCCGCGTGGCACAGATGCCACATCCGGACGGATCGGCCCGTTCAGGTTGAAACCTGTCACGGGCGCGGGCGCGCATGATAACGAACCTGTGGGCATATAGGCGTTATCATGCCCCCCCTTTTATTGCCAACAAGGCCGACTGAAATGACCGATTGGTCCCTCGACCAAGCCCGCAAGACCTACTCGATCCCGCATTGGGCGGACGGTTACTTCGACGTGGATCAGGCCGGGCACATGGTGGTGAGACCGACCGGGGCGGACGGCCCGGTGGTGTCGCTGCCCAAGGTGGTCGACGCTGCGCGCGCGGCGGGCGCCAAGCTGCCGCTGCTGGTGCGCTTCCCGGACATCCTCGGCCAGCGCCTGGGCAAGCTGCAGGCGGCCTTCGGCCAGGCCCAGCAGGACTGGGAGTACAGCGGCGGCTACACCGCCGTGTACCCGATCAAGGTCAACCAGACCCGTGGCGTGGCCGGCACCCTGGCCAGCCACCACGGCGAGGGGTTCGGCCTGGAAGCGGGCAGCAAGCCCGAGCTGATGGCCGTGCTGGCGCTGTCGCGTCCGGGTGGCCTGATCGTCTGCAACGGTTACAAGGACCGCGAGTACATCCGCCTGGCCCTGATCGGCCGCAAGCTGGGCCTGCAGACCTTCATCGTCATCGAGAAGCCGTCCGAGCTGAAGCTGGTGCTGGAAGAGTCCAAGGCGCTGGACGTGAAGCCGGGCCTGGGCGTGCGCATGCGCCTGGCCTCGCTGGGCGCCGGCAAGTGGCAGAACAGCGGTGGCGACAAGGCCAAGTTCGGCCTGTCGCCGCGCCAGCTGCTGGACCTGTGGAAGTCGCTGCGTGACACCGAGTACGCCGACTGCCTGAACCTGCTGCACTTCCATATGGGCTCGCAGATCTCCAACGTGCGCGACATCGCCAACGGCATGCGCGAAGCCACCCGCTACTTCGTGGAGCTGTCGCGCCTGGGCGCGAAGATCACCCACGTCGACGTGGGTGGTGGCCTGGGCGTGGACTATGAAGGCACCCGCTCGCGCAGCTTCTGCTCGATCAACTACGGCCTGCATTCCTACGCCAGCAACATCGTGCAGCCGCTGGCCAATGCCTGCGAAGAGTTCGGCCTGACCCCGCCGCGCATCGTGACCGAGTGCGGCCGCGCGATGACCGCGCACCACGCTGTGCTGATCGCCAACGTGTCGGAAGTGGAAGAGGCGCAGGAAGGCCGCGTGCCGGACCAGCACGATGACGAGCCGGCGGCGATCCGCCACCTGCGCGAGATCCACGACGAACTGGACGTGCGCCCGGCGGTGGAGCTGTTCCAGGAAGCGCAGCATTTCCATGCCGAAGGTCTGGCCAGCTACGCGCTGGGCCAGATCGACCTGCCGCAGCGTGCGCGCATCGACGATCTGTTCTACGCCATTGCCCACGGCGTGCGTGCGCGCCTGAGCTATGACGAGAAGAGCCATCGCCCGGTGCTGGACGAACTGAACGAGCGCCTGGTCGACAAGTACTTCGTCAACTTCAGCGTGTTCGAATCGATCCCGGACGTGTGGGCGATCGACCAGGTGTTCCCGATCGTGCCCATCGAGCGCCTGGACGAAACCCCGGACCGCCGCGGCATCATCGCCGACATGACCTGCGACTCGGACGGCATGGTGGAAACCTATGTCGAGAACGAGAGCCTGGACAGCTCGCTGCCGCTGCACAAGATGAAGCCGGGTGAGAGCTACCGCATCGGCTTCTTCATGGTCGGCGCCTACCAGGAAATCCTGGGCGACATCCACAACCTGTTCGGCGATACCGACGCGGTGGAAGTGCTGGCCGACGCCGATGGCTACGCCATCACCCAGCAGCGCCGCGGCGACACCACCGACGTGATGCTGGATTACGTGGGTTACCGCCTGGACGAACTGCGTGCGACCTATGCGCAGCGCGTGGCCGAGGCGAAGCTGTCGCCGGAACGCGCGCAGGAGCTGTCGGAGGCACTGGAAGCCGGCCTGACCGGTTACACCTACCTGTCCGACGAACCGCTGGTCTGATGATTACGGGAACGCCGGGCATGGCCCGGCGCTACCGGTCACCATGAGCGCCCGCGCGATCTTCCACCTGTTCCTGCATGCCGCCGTGCCAGCCCTGCTGGCATGGCTGTTCTGGCGCAAGCGTTTCGCCTCGGCATGGTTGCTGATGCTGCTGGGCTGGATCATCGATCTGGACCATCTGCTGGCCGATCCGATCTACGCACCGAACCGCTGCAGCATCGGTTTCCACCCGCTGCACACTGCACCGGCCATCGCCGCCTACGCGGGGCTGTGCGTGCCGAAGAAGACCAGGTTGTTCGGCATCGGTTTGATCATCCACATCGTGCTGGACGCGATTGATTGCTGGTGGATGCACCACCGTTGATGCTTGATGCGTGTCGACCAAGGTCGACACCTACCGGGTGCGGGTGAACCGGTAGCGCCGGGCGGCGCCCGGCGAGCGCAGCGGTGCGTCACGCCACGGGCAACCACAACGTCGCACGCAACCCCGGCTGTACATTCTCCAGCGCCACGCGCCCGCCATAACTGGCGGCGATATCGCCCACGATTGCCAGGCCCAGCCCGCTGCTGCCCTCGCGCTCATCCAGCCGCACACCGCGCTGGGTGACCTGTGACAGTGACTCCGCGGCCAAGCCCGGGCCGTCGTCGCGTACTTCGATGCGTAGCTGTCCGTCGCTGATGTCTGCGGTGATGTCCACCTGCTGTCGCGCCCAGCGCCCGGCGTTGTCCAGCAGGTTGCCCAGCATCTCTTCCAGATCCGCACTGGCGCCGGCGAACTGCAGCGCCGGATCGATGCCTGCCGCCGTGAACGTGATGCCACGTTCGCCATGCACGCGTGCCATCAACCGGCATAGCGCCTGCGCGACAGTCGCAACGTCGCTGCGCTGGCGATGGTCTGCGGCCAACCCTGCCGCCAGGTAACGGTCAACACTGGCCTGCATGCGTGCGCTCTGCTCGCGCACGGTGGTCCGCCAGTCCGCGCCGTCGCCGTCAGCCTCGGTGGCCAGCACGCTCAATGGGGTTTTCAATGCATGCGCCAGGTCCTGTGCACTGGTGCGCGCGCGCGCGACCATGCGTTGCTGGTGCTCCAGCAGCGCGTTGAGTTCTTCGCCCAGTGGTGCGACCTCTGCCCCCAGTCCCTGCGTGTCGATGCGTTGCGCGTCGCCGCGCCGCACCCGTTCCAGCTGTGCACCGAGGCGGTGCAGCGGACGCAGGCCGAAGTGCACCTGGCTGGCCAGCACCGCCAGCCACGCTGCGACCAGCACACCCAACGCGATGGCGGTGCGCTGCCGAAACGCGGCAACATCGGCATCCAGCGCGCTGCGGTCGGTGGCGACCACGGCCACGAACGGTTCACTGGCACGTGGCAGGCGCACCTGCTGCACACGTGCGCGCAAGGATTGCTGCAGCGGCCCGGCCAGGTTGCGCGTGGCCGGGCCAGTGACGGTGGCGGGAAGCGTTTCATCCCACAACGAGCGTGACTGCAGCAGCACGCGGCCATCGGCACCGGCGATCTGCCAGTAGGAACCGGAGAACACCCGCTGGAAGCGCGCGTCATTCGGTTGCTGGCGCAGGCGCAGCTGTCCTTCCGGGTTCACTTCGGCCTGCGCCAGCAGGGTCAGCATGTCCTGCTGCAGTTCGTGGTCCAGCCGATCACGCGCGCTGCGCTTGAACAGTTCGCCCAGTAGTGCGCTGGCCAGCAGCGAAACCAGCAGCAGGCCGACGCCGCCAGCCAGCAGCAGGCGCCGCCGCAGCGAGGATTGCCGGCTCACGGCGCGGCCAGCCGCCAGCCCTGGCCGCGCACGGTCTGGATCAGATCGATGCCGAGCTTGCGGCGGACCCGACCCAGCAGCATGTCCAGCGCGTTGGAGTCCGGGTCGTGGCCGCCTTCGAACACCTGCTCACCCAGACGATCACGGCCGATCACCTGGCCGCTGTGGTGGATGAAGTAACTGAGCAGGCGGAACTCCTGCGGGCTCAGCGCCAGCGGCTGTCCGTCCAGTTCGAAGCGGCCGGCGTTGACGTCCAGCTGCAGCGGCCCGCAGTGCAGTCGCGGGCTGGCATGGCCATGGCTGCGGCGGATCAGGGCGCGCATGCGCAGCACCAGTTCGTCGGCCTGGAACGGTTTGGTCAGGTAGTCGTCGGCACCGGCATCGAAGCCGGCCAGCTTGTCGTGCCAGCGCCCGCGCGCGGTCAGCACCAGCACCGGGAAGCCGCGGCCGTTGCCGCGCCAGCGCTCGATTACGCTCAATCCGTCAAGCCCGGGCAGGCCCAGGTCAACGATGGCCGCCTGCAGGTCCTCGATCTGGCCGATTTCCTCGGCCTGGCGGCCATCGGCAACCACATGCACCACGTAGCCGGCCTGCTCCAGCAGGGGCACCAGGCGCTGTGCCAGTGCGGCATCGTCTTCGGCCAACAGGATGCGCATCAGTCGTCGAGCTCCGTCTTCAGCAGCTTTCCGCTGCGCGCATCATAGTCCAGCTCCACCACCACGCCGTCACCGCGCAGGATCTCCACTTCGTAGACACCATCGTCCAGCTCCACTTCCAGCAGCTGCCCCGGAAAGCGCTTGAGTGCATCGCGCACCACGCTTTCCAATGGCACGTAGCGGCCCTGCTGCACGGCACGGCGCGCGACCTGCTGCGCCGGGTCCTGGACGGGCGCGGCGGCGGTAGGAGCGTTGGCCAGGGCCAGCAGCAGGGGCAGGGTGGAGAGCATCGGGGCGCAGGGAGGGCTGTAGGAACAGGCGTGAGTGTGCCGGGGGTGACTAACAGCTGGCTAACAGTGCCGGCTAAGGCGCTGTTAACCACGGGGTGCATTGTGGCGTTGCCGGGATGGTCCGGCCACGAACACGAACAGGAGAACCCCCATGTTGAAGTCGCTCACCCTCGCCACTGTTGCCCTGCTGACCGTCGCGCCGGCCGTACAGGCCGCGCCGCTGGGCATGGCCCAGGTTGAACAGACCCTGCGCAAGGCCGGCTACACCCAGATCCACGAGATCGAACGCGATGATGGCCTGTGGGAGGCCGACGTGAGCCGCGCCGATGGCCGCTTCAGCGAGGTCTACGTGGACCCGAAGACCGGCGAGATCTTCGACGAGCACAGCGGCCGCGCGCTGCTGACCACCGAGCAGGTGCTGGCACGGGCACAGGCGCATGGCCTGCGCGAGATCCATTCGCTGGAACGCGATGGTGCGACCTGGTCGCTGGAGGCCCGCAATGCACGCAACCAGAAGGTGGACGTGCGCCTGAGCGGTTATGACGGCCGGATCCTGCACAGCGAGCGCGATGGCTGGCTGGATTGACGTTTGGCCATGTAGAGCCGAGCCCATGCTCGGCTTTGCGGCCAACCGTAGCCGAGCATGGGCTCGGCTCTACAGGAGCTGGCTTACCAGCCGTACGGCGGCGGGTAGTCCCAATAGCCCGGGCCGCGGCCGTAATAGCCGCCATACGGACCGAAGAAGCCCGGTCCCTTGCCTTCGCTCACGTGGATGTTGACGTTGACCCCGTGGGTCTTGCCTTCATCGGTGGTGTAGTTCTTGCTCAGGTTCAGCGTGGCGGCGTTGTAGTGGCTGTTGCCACCGTTCTTGGAATAGCCGATGCCGGTGGTGAAGCTGCCGGACACCTTGACCTTGTCGTCGGTCACGTCGGCGATCTTCGCGTCGTCGTGCACGCGCGGGCCGCTCTTGTCGCCGTAGTACGTGCCCGGCGGGTCCTGCTGCAGGGCCGGGTCGTTGAGGTAGCGCATCGGCGCCTGCGGCAGCGTCAGGTCCAGGCCGGCCGCCTGCGGCGCGGTGGCGCCTGCGGCGGACTGGGCCAGCACGGTTCCCGGCAGGGCCAGGCACAGCAGCAGGGTCAGGGGGCGGATCATGACGGCGCTCCAGCGGACAGGTGGCCACGCAACACGCGGCGGTACAGGCCGACGCTAGCAGGGGTTGCTTGAATGATGCCTGTCGGCGCCCGCTTACGGTAGAGCCAGGCCATGCCTGGCTGCAGGCTACAACCGGCCGAACCCGAACAGCCCCTCCAGCGCATGCGTGCGCCGCTCGATCCGGGCCCGCAGCAGCTGCGCGCCGATCATCGAATAGGTGATGCCGTTGCCACCGTAGGCCATGGCGAAGTGCACCCGCGGGCCCCATTGTTCGTGCGGGCCGAAGAACGGCAGGCCATCAGCGGTCTCGGCGAAGGTGCCGCCCCAGGAGAACGCCGGCACCGGGTCCAGCCGTGGGAACCAGCGCAGCAGCTGCTTCATCAGCTGGTCGGCCTTGCTCTGAACGCGCCGGTCGCGGCGGGCGGGGATGTCGATGGCGTCGTCCAGCCCGCCGACCAGCAGGCGCTGGTCGCCGGTGGCGCGCAGGTACAGGTAGGGGCGTGCGCTTTCCCACACCATCGTGGTGCGCAGCCGGCCGAGCACGTCCGCATCGATGGGATCGGTGATGAAGGCGTAGCTGCTGCGGTTGCGTGCGACCCGTTGCTTGAGCCAGCGTTGGTTGGCATAGCCCATGGCCAGCACCACGTGGCGTGCGCGGATGGTGGCACCGGCTTCGGTACGGGCGGTCACCCCGCGCGCGGTAGCATCGAGGCTGTGCAGTACGGTGCGGTCATGCACATGGCCGCCGCGCCGACGCAGGCGCTGCAGTAGCGCATAGGTCAGCCGATACGGATCAACCCGGGCCGCCTGCCGGGTCAGCAGGGCGCCGCCGGCCTCAACGTCGAAACGTTCCCGCAGTGCCTCCGGGCCCAGCCAGCGGGCATCCAGGCCGATACCGCGACGGGCATCGCCCTCGGCCATCAGGCGCGGCACGTCGCGATGGCGGCTGGCCAGGTACAGGCTGTCCATGCGCTGGAAATCAACGTCCTTCAGGCCGCGAGCGACCTCGCCCAGCGCCGGAATGGCCTCGGCACAGGCGCGGTAGGCCAGCGCGGCGGCGTCCTGGCCATAGCGTTGGGCCAGTTCCAGCAGATGGGTATCGATCTCGTACTGCAGCAGCGCGGTGCTGGCCGCCGTGCTGCCCCAGCCGATGTCGCGTTGTTCGATCACCGCCACGTCGTGGCCATGCCGGGACAGCTCGTCGGCAATCAGTGCACCGGTGATGCCGCCGCCGACCACCAGCACGTCGCAGCGCAGGTCCTTTTCCAGCGGTGGGAAGGCGTGGATCAGGCCGTTGCGCACCGCCCACCACGGGTAACCACTCTTCAGGTCCATGGTCGTGTGCGGCTCAGGCCGTGGGCTGGCCGGTATGCGGGGTCTGGATCAGTTCGGACAGATCGAAGCCCTGCAGGCGGGCGGACGCCAGATAATGGTCCTGCACGGTGGCGTCCAGCTGCGGTTCGCGGGCCAGCAGCCACAGGTACTTGCGGTCCGGGCTGCCGACCAGCGCGACGCTGTAGTCCGGGGCAACCTGGATCACCCAGTAGTCGCCCTTGGCGAACGGCAGCCAGCGCAGGCCCTTGGGCAGGAAACTGACCTCCAGGCGCGCGCTGTCGTTGTCGATCGCGCAGGCCTCGCCGGTGGCCTCTTCGATCTCGCCGTCCATGCGGCAGCGGTTGGTGACGCCAACGTTGCCGTTGTCGAGCAGGGTGTAGTGCGCCGACACGTCGGTGCAGCCTTCCGGTTCATGGCGCATCGGCAGGCGTGCGATCTCGTACCAGGTGCCCAGGTAGCGGGGCAG
Organism: Stenotrophomonas sp. YJH_SMC_43; assembly: GCF_059372535.1. Classification (NCBI taxonomy): domain Bacteria; kingdom Pseudomonadati; phylum Pseudomonadota; class Gammaproteobacteria; order Lysobacterales; family Lysobacteraceae; genus Stenotrophomonas; species Stenotrophomonas sp. YJH_SMC_43. The sequence continues at coordinate 779,103 of NZ_JCAFVQ010000003.1, read as the reverse complement.
CTTGAGGTCGGCAACGGTCTTCAGCGGCGGGTGCTCGGTCATCGGCGGTCGTGGCAGGGGGGGGCCTCCACGATGCCGAGGGCCTTGCCATGGGCGGGTGAAGCCGGGGCGATGGCCGTGTCCAGAACGTTCCGTCGCCGCTGCGGCGTGCCCGTTGTCACCGGTGCGGCGGTATCCTGCGGCCAGCGCCGTGTTTTCCTGATCCAACCGAAGTGGAGGTGCCGATGTACCAGGTGATCCTGTTGAAGAGTGAATCCGCGTTCGCACGCGAACAGTGGCCGCAGGTCGATGATCTGGTCGACTACGAAGGCGTGTCCTACAGCCTGCGTGCCGGCCCGCGCCAGCCGCTGCCGACCGACCACGACTGGCATCCGGTGGCGGTGTACGCGCCCGATGAGATCACCGAGGAAGAGTTCCAGGACTGGTACGCGCTGCAGCAGCCGACCGTGGAAGAGCTGCGCCTGAAGTACTGATACTGCTGCGCGTCGCCCATCCGCCCTTTACCGCCTGTGCCGTATAGTCGCGCGCAGGCGCGGTGGTCCGCGCGAACCGGTGTGGCTGGCGTGTCTTCTTTCCTGCGATCGATCCGTGCACGGGGCCCTTGGTGGGTCCTGATGCTGTGCACCGCCCTCCTGCTGTCCGCGCCGGTGCTGGCACAGGATGAAGACCCCACGCCGAAGCAGCAGCTGGCGCAGATCGAGTCCAGCCTGAAGGAGATCGATCGCAAGCGTGGCGATGCTGAAGCCATCGAGACGCTGGCGATGCTGTCGGAGAATGCCTCGCAGGTACGGCGTGACGCCGAGGCGCTGGAAAAGGCGCTGCAGCCCCAGCTGGTTCGCCTCGACGAACAACTGGCGCAGCTGGGCACGCCTGCCGAGGGCACCACCGAGCCGCCCGAACTGACGGCGCAACGGCGCACGATCAACAAGCAGCGCGACGGCCTGGCCGCATCGGTGGCGCAGGCCAAGACCAGTGCCGTGCGTGCCCAGCAGCTGGCAGCCGACATCGACCAGCAGCGCACTGCGCAGCGCGCCGAAGACATGGGGAAGAAGGTCGCCTCGCCGTTGTCTCCGGCACTGTGGAGCAAGGTGGCCGAGCGCCTGCCCATCGATATCGCACGCGTCGCGCCGTTGGCCGAGCAGGGGCGCGATACGTTCGTTGCCGGCGTCCGGGCCAATGGCTGGGGCACGCCGTTGCTGGGCCTGATCGCCGCGCTGGTGATGATGTTCCCGCTGCGGCTGTGGCTGCGCCGCTTGGGGCGGCAGTTCGCCGCGTCCGATCGTGCGCCTGATGGACGCCTGCGCCGTTCCGGCCTGGCCATGTGGTTGTTGCTGGTCGGCACGTTGCTGCCCGGCTATGCCGTGGTGGTGCTGATGGCGGCGCTGGACGCCATCGATGCCATCGCGCCGCGCCTGCAGGTGGTGGCCGACGGCCTGGAGACGGCCACCTTCCGCGCCGCCTTCATCGCTGCACTCAGCGCCTGCATGCTGGTGCCCAAGCGCCCGTCATGGCGGCTGTTGAACCTGGACGACACCGCCGCGCTGAAGCTGCGCAAGTACGCGTGGGGCGCGGCGGCGCTGGCCTGGCTGAGCACGGTGCTGATGGCCCTCGACCAGGCCACGCGCACCAGCGATGTCACCACGGTGGCGCTGGATGGCCTGATTGCCCTGACCTACCTGGGCCTGATCATGGCCATGCTGGTGACCCTGGCACGTCTGCATCGCCGGCAGACCGCCGAGGCCGAGGCCAAGCTGGAGGCACAGGCCGATGGCGTGGGCGCGGCCACGCCGGTGCGCCGCAGCAGCTGGCTGGTATTGGCACGCGTGGCGGGCAACGTCGCGGTGGTGGCCGCCATCGTCGCGACGTTGCTGGGCTACCTGAACTTCGCCAAGTTCGTGAACCAGCAGCTGATCGGCGGCAGCATCGTGGTGCTGGCAGCGACCCTGCTGTTCAAGTTCGTTGATGACCTGAGCACGTGGATGCTCAACGCGGACAGCAAGGTGGGCCAGACCATCCTGCTCAGCACCGGCCTGAGCGTGTCGCGCCTGGAGCAGGCCGGCGTGCTGCTGTCGGCGGCGCTGCGTACCGTGGTTGTGCTGCTCACGCTGCTTGCCCTGGTGGCACCGTTCGGCAACATCGGCGCAGTGGTGGATCGATTCACTTCTCTGTTCACGACCGGCTTCGATATCGGTGGTACCAAGCTGGCACCGGCAGGGATCGTGATGGCGGTACTGGCGCTGCTGGCCGGCCTGGCGATCACCCAGCTGGTGCAGCGCTGGCTGACCGACACCTACCTGCCCAAGACCGAACTGGATCTGGGCGCACGCAATTCGGTCAGCACCGTCGCCCGTTACGTCGGCATCATCATCGCGGTGATCTGGGCCCTGAGCGCGATGGGACTGCAGCTGAGCAAGCTGGCACTGCTGGTCAGCGCGCTGTCGGTGGGTATTGGTTTCGGCCTGCAGGTGATCACCCAGAACTTCGTCTCCGGCCTGATCCTGCTGGCCGAGCGCCCGGTGAAGATCGGTGACTGGGTGAAGCTGGGTGATCAGGAAGGCGACATCCGCCGCATCAGCCTGCGTTCGACCGAGATCCAAGTGGGCGACAAGTCGACGCTGATCGTGCCCAACTCCGAGCTGGTCACCAAGACCGTGCGCAACATGACGATGGGCAACAACCAGGGCCGCATCCAGATCCAGTTCGCGGTGCCGCCCAGCACCGATGTCGGCAACCTGCGGCAGGCGCTGCTGGATGCGTACACCGCGCACACCAACGTGCTGAATCAGCCGGCACCGACGGTCTACATCGACAGCATTGCCGGTGGCCAGATCACCATCAACAGCTTCGCGTACGTAGCCAGCCCGCGGCAGGTGTATGCGACCCGCAGCGATCTGTACTTCAGCCTGCTGCAGATCCTGGCGGAGCGGAACATTCCGCTGTCGACCCCGACCGACATCCACATCACCCGCGATCCGCAGGAGTAGGGGGTGTTCTGCAGGGCTGCGCCCTGCACCCGCCGAAGCAACGTCAACCGCAAGAGCAACAGCAAAAGCTGGCATTCCGAGGATTGGCGGGGTGGGTCCGGTTGCGGGAGACGCCGTAAACCCATCCTTGGGGGCTTGGCCGCGGCATCCATGCCGCGGACACTCCCGCAACCGGCCCCACCCCGCCTTCGACAGATTTCCGCGATCTGTTGGAATTGCTTTTGGGGTCAGATCCGTTTTCCGTAGGAAAACGGATCTGACCCCATTTTGATTTTCGATATCTGACAGATTGTGTCGACCAAGGTCGACACCTACCGACAGCCGCAGGAATCTGTCAGAGGTGGGGCGGTGTCGGAGTGCGGGGTGTCAGCCGCATGGATGCGGCTGCCAAGCCTCCAAGGACGGATTCACGGCGTCCCCGCACTCCGACACCGCCCCACCCAACCACGGAATGCACGCTGTTGCCGTTGCTGTTGCCCCGGCTTGTAGCGGGTGCAGGGCGCAGCCCTGCAAAGAACCCTACCCCCGCGGTCGGCTGCGCGAGGGCACCAGTGCGAACGTATCCACTGCCAGCTTCTCGGCGTGGTTCAACCACGCGCGGATCTCCAGATCGTCCACTTCGTGATCCAGCCCGAACGACACGTTGATCTTGCCGTTGGCATCGGGCTGCACCCACTGCTGGGCCAGCACCACCTTGCGCTGCGACGACACCGCTTCGATCCAGAAACCACGATCCGGGCGCGTACTCGCCACCAGCTGCAGCATGTACTGGCCGGCGCGGGTACGGCGGCCCTTCTGGGTGATCATGTGTGCCTGGCGCACGCTCGGGCGTGGGCCCTGGAAGGCGTCCAGCGGCGCATCCACGGCAATGCCGCCACGCAGGTCGTTGTCGCGGTACAGCTTGATGCCGTTGTCGCGGTTGACGAGCAGGGCGCACCAGTCACCGTCGGCCGAGCCGTCCTCGAACGCGGTGCAACGGTCGACATAGGCCAGGGTGTTGTCCGGGTTGGCATCATCGAACTGGCGCGATGTGTTTTCCAGATACACGGACTTCAAACCCCAGTCCTTGTCGTACTCGAGCAGCACCGGTGGCTGCACGTGCTGCAGGCCGACCACCACCTGGTCGTCGCCGTCGATCTTCAGCTCGCGGGTCGGTTCACCCAGCCACAGTGAACGGGCGAAGGCCAGATACTGCGGGTAGTCGCGGCCGCCATCGCGCTGGGTGGCCACGCTGGCGCTGGGCGCGCGCTGGGTATCGATCAGCGAACGGCCAAAGCCCATCGTCTTCAGGTTCGGGTCCAGCAGGCTGAGCAGGGTCGCACCCGAATCCAGGGTGGTGCCGGCGTCGGCGCTGAGCTGCTGCGGGGCAATGCCATCGCCCAGGAACAGCAGCAGGTTCTCGCGTTTCTGCCGGGTCAGAATGTGGCTGAGGTCGTTGGGCATCGCCAGGTGATCGGAAGCGATCACGATCAACGTGTCCTTGCCGTACGGGCTGGCCTGGATGCGCTGCACCAGCTGCGAGATCAGCCGGTCACTGCACTTGAGCGCGTTGAGCATGTTGATGTTGCCGTACTGGCTCTGGTAGCGCTCGCCCTTGCACGACACCGGCAGATGGCCGGCTGGGTGATGGGTATCCATGGTCAGCGTGGTCAGCATGAACGGCGAGCCGGCGCGCGAGAGCTGCTCGAAGCGCTGGTAGGCGGTGTCCAGCAGCACGTCGTCGTGCACGCCCCAGGCCGAGTAGTGGATGCGGCCGATCTTCTTCTGCTGCTTGAACCAGGCCAGGTCATGCACTTCATCGAAACCGTGGCTGGCCAGGAACTGGCCCTTGCCGGCGAACTGACCGTTGGCACCGCCCAGATAGTGGTTGGTGTAGCCCTGCTGCTTCAGGTAGTCGCCCAGGCATACCGCCTTGGGCAGGAAGCTGCCCATGCGGTCCATGCTGTTCTCATCGCCCTGCGAGGTGGTCAACGGCACGCCGCACATCGACGACACCAGGCCGGCGATGGTCCAGCCGCTGCCTTCGGCCGAGGCCAGCCCGCGCACGTCCAGCGACTTTGTGGCCAGCCGGTTGAGATTGGGCATCAGGCCCGGGAACACGTTCTCATCCAGGTAGGTGCGCTCCAGGCTTTCGCCGTAGATCCAGACGATGTTGCGCGGGCGCTGCAGCGGCTGCGTCGGCACCTGGTACTCGGGGGCGATGCGCGCGAAGTCGACCGGGCGCAGCTGCTGGTAGAGGCGCTGGCCGTCGCGGGCCAGTGGGCTGATCATGATCGTGGCCACCCACACGGCCGCGAAACCGGCGAACAACGCGCCACCGTGGCCGGGCCGGCGCCAGCGCTTCACCCGCGTGGCGAACAGCGGCAGCAGCGAGACCAGCGCCAGCACGATGAAGCCGGCGATGTAGCCCTTGAAGTCGGAGACACCGGCGCCTTCCATGTCGGCGCCGAGGTGGTACAGGGTTGCAGCGTTGAGTCCATCACCGGACAGCTTGTCGATCAGCCACCATGCGCTGAGCATGAGCAGCAGCAGCGAGAATGCGCTGGCCTTCCACCACACCCACTTGTCGGACGCGAGGAACAGCCAGCACAGCAGCAACAACGACAACAACAGTATCCAGAGCATAGGCAGCTTCGGCAGTGACGGGATGTTGATGGACGTCGTACCGACGCGTGTCCATCCGACCGGCGCTGTCGCAAGCACATGCACATGACAGGCCGATGACCCGATAGTGCATGCACGAACCTGACTGAAATGTTTGTTGGAATGACGCGCGCGAAATCGCGCTCAGAAGGTAAAACGAGCGTGAAAGGCTACGTTGGATTGCATTAAAAACCGCATGAATACGGCGTTTTCGTTGATGTGCTAGCGATGCCCGCGTTCTTCGCGTGCCCGTGCGCGACGGTCGAACAGCAATGCACTGGTCACGATGCCAAGGCCGAGCACCACGCCGATGAACAACAGAATCAGCGCAATCAGCGGGTAGCCGAACAGATGCCAGCCGGTGTCGATCTTCATCATCATCGCGGCGGCCATGATCAACGCGGCGCTGATGATGCCGGCCGCGACGCGGTTGGCGATCTTCTGCAGGTTCTCCATCAACCGCGATTCTTCCAGGCCGGTCACCTTCATCTGCAGGCGGTTTTCGGCCAGCAGGGCCATGATGTCCGACAGCTTGCGCGGCCCATCGCGCAGCAGCTGCTGCAGCTCCATCGCCTCGCTGGCGAGGTTGGCGGCAGACAGCGATTTCTTCAGGCGTGCGCGCATCACGTGCTGCAGCTGGCGCTCGACGATGCGACGTGTTTCCAGCTCTGGTGCCAGCAGCCGGCACACGGTTTCCAGGTTGAGCAGTGCCTTGCCCAGCAGGCTCAGTTCCGGCGGCGTGCGCAGCCCGCAGGCGGTGGCGATGCGCACCATGTCCAGCACCACGCGGCCTTCGGAGAACGTGCCGCTGGCGGCGTAACGCGCGATCAACTGGCCGGTCTCGCGCAGATAACGTTCCTCGTCGAACGCCTCCAGCCGCGTGCTGATGCTGATCAGGTCGTCGGCCACTTCCTCGCCACGGCCATCGACCGCTGCGAACAGGATCTTCAGCAAGCGCTCGCGCAGGCGCGGCGGCATGTGCGCGACCATGCCCAGGTCGAAGATCGCCAGCCGGCCATCGGGCATCACCCGCAGGTTGCCCGGATGCGGATCGGCGTGGATCTCGCCATGCACGAAGATCTGGTCCAGGTAGCCGCGGATCAGCGCGGCGGCAAGCGGATCCATCGATTGCTCGGTGCGGCGCACATCGGGAATCGCATCCACGCGCACGCCGGTGGCCAGTTCCATGGTCAGCACGCGCTGGCTGCTGTAGTCCCACAGCGGCTGCGGTATCCACAGGCGGCGGAACGGCTTCAGGTGTCGGCCGAAACGGGCCAGGTTCTCGGCCTCGGCGTGGTAGTCCAGCTCCTGCATCAGGGTCTTGGCGAACTCGTTGAGCCAGTCGCGCAGGCGGACGCGGCGGCCGACCTGGGTCAGGTGGTCGGCGGCCAGCGCGAAGCTGCGCAGCGCCTCCAGGTCCGAGCGCAGCTGCGCGGCGACTTCAGGCTTCTGCACCTTCACTGCTACCTGGCGGCCATCGTGCAGCACCGCGCGGTGCACCTGCGCGATCGACGCGCAGCCCAGTGGCTCGGGATCGAACGCAGCGAACAGCTTGTTCACCGGGGCGCCCAGTTCCTGCTCGACGATGGCATGGATGCGCTCGACCGGAATCTCGGCCACCTTCTCCTGCATGCGCTCCAGCGCCGTGGCGAACTCCACCGGCACCATGTCCGGGCGGGTAGAGAGCATCTGGCCCAGCTTGACGAAGGTGGGCCCCAAGGCTTCCAGGTCACTGACGAACTGTTCCGGGTTGCCATCTGCCGGTACGTCGGCCGGATTGCCCGCGGCATCCAGGTTCATGCCGGAAAACACGCCTGAATGGCGGTAGCGCATCAACAGGCGCAGGATCTGGCTGCGCCGGTTCATGCCTTTGACCAGCGGGGGATTGCCATTGGCGGTGGGCGGATTGCTCAAGCGGAACTCCCATGCGGCAAAGACGGTCGTGCCGGCCGCTGGCCAGCAATGTCCGGATTCCGCAGTGTCGCCGGGGGGCGGTAGGCACGCGGTGAATCCGACCGCTTCCGCAGCCGCCCCGGTATCGGTCAGAATCCGCTCATTCCCTCTCTGGACTTCCCATGGCCGGTGCCAGCCTGTTCGCCCTGCTCGACGATATCGCCACCCTCCTCGACGATGTCTCGGTCCTGACCAAGGTCGCGGCGAAGAAAACCGCCGGTGTGCTGGGCGACGACCTGGCGCTGAACGCGCAGCAGGTGACCGGGGTCAACGCCAACCGCGAGCTGCCGGTGGTGTGGGCGGTGGCCAAGGGCTCGCTGGTCAACAAGGTGATCCTGGTACCGGCAGCACTGGCGATCAGCGCCCTGGAGGCCTGGCTGCACAGCCGCGGCTGGAACGTGCCGCTGATCGTGCCGCTGATGATGATCGGTGGTGCCTTCCTCTGTTTCGAAGGCGTGGAGAAGCTGGCGCACCGCTTCCTGCACTCAGCCGAGGACGACGCCGAGCATCAGGCCGAACGGCGCAAGGCGCTGGCCGATACGCAGGTGGACATGGTGGCGTGGGAGAAGGACAAGGTGAAGGGCGCGATCCGCACCGACTTCATCCTCTCGGCCGAGATCATCGTGCTGACCCTGGGCGTGGTGGCCACCGCGTCGTTCACCAACCAGGTGGTCACGCTGGCCGTGGTTGCATTGGCGATGACGGTGTTCGTCTATGGGCTGGTCGCGGGCATCGTGAAGCTTGATGACGTCGGCCTGTACCTCTCGCGCAAGGGCGGAGCCATTGCCGCTTTCGGTCGCGGCCTGGTGGCGTCGGCGCCGTGGCTGATGAAGTTCCTGTCGGTGGCTGGCACCATCGCCATGTTCCTGGTCGGCGGCGGCATCCTGGTGCACAACGTGCCGGCGCTGCACCACGCGGTGCAGGCGCTGGGCGGTGAAGGGCAGTGGGGCTGGCTGATCAGTGCTGCGGCCAACATGGTGGTCGGCATCATCGCCGGCGCCATCGTGCTGGCGGCGGTGACCGGGTTCCAGAAGCTGCGCGGGAAATGATCTGTAGAGCCGAGCCCACGCTCGGCTGCTCTACGGCGCTGCGTGCCGCCGCCCGAGCATGGGCTCGGGCGCTACAGCGTCTGCACGCTGGATCATCAGCCCGCCTGCACCCGGTTCTTGCCTTGCCGCTTGGCTGCATACAGCGCGTCATCGGCGCGCCGCAGCAGGGTCTCGGTATCGTCACCGGGCTGCCATTGCGCCAGCCCGGCGCTGAAATGCACCGGCACGCGCCGGTCCTGCACGGTCAGCACGCGGTGCGCCAGTGAACGTTGCAGGCGCTGCACGGTGGCCATGCTGTCGGCGCCCTGGGTTTCCGGCAGTACCAGAACGAACTCGTCGCCGCCCAACCGTGCGATGCCGTCGGTGGCGCGCAGCAGCAGCTTGCACACGGCCACCAGGTGCTGCAGCAAAGCATCGCCACCAGCGTGACCGTGCGCCTCGTTGGTCAGGTGGAAATCATCCAGATCGATCACCGCCACGCCCAGCGGCGAGTTGTTGCGCATGGCACGCGCCAGCTCACGCTGCAGCAGTTCGTCCAGGCCGCGGCGGTTCAGTGCCTGGGTCAGCGGATCGATACGCGCCAGGTCACCAGCAGCACGCAGCTCCTGCTCCAGCTCGGCAATGCGCTGCTCTGCGCGTTCCACTTCCTGCCGCGCGCTGGCCAGGTGATCGCGGGCCTGCGCAGCCTGCTGCTGTACCTTGCCGGTATCGCGCATCACCTCCTGCAGCAGCTGGTTGAGGTCGGCGATGCTGCGCGCCTCACGCAGCTGCAGCGCGTAGCTGCCGATGCGGTCATGGTACTCACCGGTGCTGGTGGCCATGCCATCCATGCGCTCGATGAACTCGCCCATCAATCCGCGCATCGCCGCTTTTGAATCGTCGATGCCCTGGCGCAGCAGTCCCTGCTTGTAGATCACTTCGCGCAGTTCGGCGCGGGTGCGCTCGACTGCTTCGGCTTCCAGCGGACCATCCAGCAGATGGCGCACCGCCGCGATCTGGCCCTGCAGCCAGCTGCGGTCATCCAGCAGCTCGCTCACGTTCTCCAGCAGCAACGCGAACAGCTCCAGCAGCAGCGCCTGCTGCTCCTGCCAGCTCTCGGCACGCACACCGACCTGGTGGCCGAGTTCGCGCACGCCCTGTTCGATCGGCTCCAGTGCGGTACCCGGTTGCCACTGGCGGAGGCGCGTGGCCAGGGCCTGCGCTTGCTCGCGCAGGTCCGGGTCGTGCTGCAGCAGGGCCACCACCGCACCGCCCAGCAGCAGCCGCAGCTGCTCGGACAGGCGCAGGCTTTCCGGCTGCCCGTCCGGGGAATGCTGCTCGATGGTGCGGATGTACTTGTCGATCAACTGCCGCATCGCGCGGCCGTAGCGCGGCCAATCGGCGCTGGCCTGCGCCGATTGCAGGCGGTCGCCCATGTCGCCCAGTTCGCCGGGCAGGGTGGCCATGCCGTTGGCGAACGCCGCCAGCAGCGGTTCCGGCGCGTCGGCGCCTGCGAACAGCTGCTGGAGGGCCACGCCACCGCCGCCCTGCAGTACCACGCGGTCGCCCAGGCCATCGTCCACCACCGCGCGCACGCGTGCCGGCGGCCCAAGGGCGGTACCGGGGGCAGGGCGGTGGTCGGGCTGGTCCGTCATGGAGCGAATCCTGGGGCTGGCAGGGACTGGTTCCAGCATATCGGCGCGGCCGCCGACGGCTTGAACGGCTAGGATGGGCGACAGGATGCCGCAGTGGAGGTGGTGATGCGCGTGATGTTGCTGGGGGCGACCGGCCTGGTCGGCGGGCTGACCCTGTCCAGGCTGCTGGACGACCCACGCTGCAGCGCCGTCGTGGCGCCCACTCGCCGCCCGTTGGGCGTAACTCTCGGGAAGCTGGAGAACCCGGTGCTGGCCTTCGATGCGTTGCCGGCCGCACCGGAGTGGGCGCGAGTGGATGCGGTCATCTGCGCACTGGGCAGCACCATTGCCCAGGCTGGCAGCCGCGAGGCTTTCCACCGCATCGATCATGACTACCCGCTGGCGTTCGCGCGGCTCGCACAGGCACAGGGTGCGCAGATTTATGTGCTGAATTCCGCAGCCGGTGCCAACCCGCAGTCGTCGATCTTCTACAGCCGGGTGAAGGGCGAGCTGGAGCGCGACCTTCGCGCGTTGGGCTTCAATTCGTTGACCCTGGTCCGCCCAGGGCTGATCGGGGGCGAGCGCAGCGAGGTCCGCCGCGGTGAGCGCCTCGCATTGAAGGTGCTGGGCGTGCTGGGGCCGGTGCTGCCGCGGGCGTGGCGGATCAATCCGGCCGCTGAGATCGCCAAGGCACTGGTCGAGGCCGCGCTGGCCCCGCAACCGGGCGAGCACGTGGTGGCATCGCGCGCGCTGGTCGGCTGATGTCGCGTGCGCTGCGCCTGACCCAGCTGCTGCAGCTGCTGCGCCGCCATCGACGGCCGGTGGCCGGGCAGACGCTGGCCGACGCGCTGGGCATCAGTCTGCGCACGCTGTACCGCGATATCGAGACCCTGCGCGAGCAGGGCGCTGACCTGCGTGGCGAGGCCGGCGTCGGCTACCTGCTGGCACCGAGCGATACCTTGCCTCCCATGACCCTGCCACCGGCCGAGATCGATGCGCTGGTGCTGGGCCTGCGCTGGGTCGCCGCCCGCACCGAGCCGGCGCTGGCCGAGGCTGCGCGTGACGCCCTGGCGCGTATCGCGCATGTGTTGCCTGCGGCGCGCCGCGAAGCGCTGCGTGACAGTGGTCTGCGCGTGGGCCCTTCGCGCGCTGCGGCCAAGGTTCCCGCGGCTCGTCTGCAGGCAGTGCGTGAAGCTGTGGGTTCGCAGCAGCGCCTGAAGTTCGCCTACGAGGACGCGCACGGCCAGCGCAGCGAGCGCATCGTCTGGCCGTTCGCGCTAGGCTATTTCGACGAAGTGCCGATGCTGGCGGCGTGGTGCGAAGGCCGCGAGGACTTCCGGCATTTCAGGCTGGACCGGATCCGTCAGGTGCGCGTGCTGGAGGATCACTACCTCGTGCCACGCGCCACCCTGCTGCGGCGCTGGCAGAAGGCGCAGGGCATTGCGCCGGATTGGCTGGATCGTTCGTAGCGTCGGGTTTTCCCGCCTGCTTCCGCGCTTCGCTTTCTGCTGCTGGTGGGATGGAGTGGTGGCCTTTGCTCTTTGCTCTTTGCTGATTGCTCTTGGTAGATGTCGAGCTTGCTCGACCGCCTTGGATCTTCGCGAACAGCAGTCGAGCAAGCTCGACCTCTACTAGGGCAATGGCAACAGCAGTCGAGCAAGCTCGACGCTGCTGACAGAATCTGTCAGCAGGTCCGTACCACCATGGACGCTCCCAACAACGGAGCTTCCCTATGTTCAAGCCCAGCACCCTGCTGCAGTACGTGCGCGACGTCGCCGCCAGCGCCACCTTCTACAGCGGCATCCTCGGCAAACCGCCGGTCGAGCAGTCGCCCGGCTTTGCGCTGTTCCTGCTCGGCGATGGCGCCGCACTGGGCCTGTGGCAGCGCGATGACGTGCAGCCGGCGGTGTCCGCGCAGGCCGGCGCTGCGGAACTGGCGATGTTGGTCGCCAAACCCGAGACGGTGCAGCAGACGCACGATGCGTGGCGCGCGCTAGGCGTGCAGATTCTGCAGGCGCCGGTGACGCTGGAGTTCGGCCACACCTTCGTTGGAGTGGATCCTGACGGGCACCGCCTGCGTGTCTACAGCCGCGCCGAGGGCATGGTCGCGCGCGATTGAATCAGGGAGGGAGCCGGTACATGCCGGCTCCTGGACCTACCCCTGCTTCTGCGCTGCTTCGATGACGATTGAAAATGTCTCGTCGTCCTGCGAATCCCACTCAATGGCCAGCTGGGCCAGCTCTCCGACCACATCGCGGCCGGGATTGCACCGCCTGAGTTCCTTGATGAACTGCCGTATCTGACGGGGCGTCAGTTCACAACCTGGATAATCAAACAGATTGAGCGCGGCATCTGAAGAACGGTCCAGCAGTTCAGGCGCGAGGATGGAATAGGCTTTGATGTAGAGCGAGAGCGGAATATCCGACAGGAAGTTCTCGGCTGCACACATGATCGACGCGTCATGTGGCGGGTTCCGAAGGAATTCCCTCATGACCGCAAGGACGACTTCTACCGACGGTGGTTTCGTCAGTGGTCTGTAGAAGTGGTTGGCGTATGCACGGTCACCTTCGTGGGTGACCACAGCATTCGATAGTGTTGCGAGCATCGTGATCCATACGTCAGCGTCCAGCGGTGTAGCCGGTTCGGCGTGTCCTTGTTGATCGGCACTGGGGATCACCGCCCGGACGATGGGCTCGCCGTTGCGCCATGACTGCAGACGGGAGTCGATAATTGCGTACACCTGCTCCTGTTTGTCCCACATGGCGTCCGGCGAAGGCGTGGCATCTTGAGGGAACAACGAGAAGAAGTCTGAGAGGAAGGTGGCGCGTGGACTGAAGTACTCGACAGTGAAGTCCAGTGCATCCTCGCTGAGAGCATTGCCGGGAATCTCACCATGAAATGCCGCCTGCAGGTTTGCGACGAGTTCCATTGGGGAATCTGACCGAGCGATGGTCGATCCCACCGGCTGATCGATGAAGGCGCCCGTTGAAGCCAACCATCGCAGATAGACCAGTGTTGGAATCGGAAGCTCGTCCAGTGCTTCTTCCGGTGATGGCAATGACCCGAAGGGCCGCTCGTGGAACAGCTGGGCACCCTTGGCAAGGAAAGCATCAATGATCGTGGTTGGGGGCATGACGGAACGGGTGGGGCGAGAGGCTTGATGCTAGAGCGCTTGGCGAGGGAGTCCATGCAACTATTCTCAAACGCGTTTTCGCTCTTCCTTCGGTGGCCAGGAAGACGGAGCCGAGCATGGCTCGGCTCTACGGTAGAGCGGGCACAAAAAACGCCGGGCAGTGCCCGGCGTTTTTCCCGTTCATGTGCCAATCAAGGTTGGCACCCACCGATCAGCTGGATCAGCTGGCCAGCGCCAGGTCGTCCATCATCGCGCGCAGGAAGCGGGCGGCTTCACCCCCCGTGGCTGCGCGGTGGTCGAAGGTGACCGACAGCGGGATCACCTTGTGCGCTTCCACACCGCCCATCACCGGGGTCATCTGGTGGCGGGCACGGCCGGCACCGACGATGGCCACGCACGGCGGCACCACGACCGGGGTCGCGTAGCGGCCGGCGAACATGCCGAAGTTGGACAGCGAGATGGTGTAGCCGCTCAGTTCCGAGGCGGCGATCGAACGCGATTCCACCTGCTCGCGCAGGCGGTTGACGCCCTCGCGGATGCCACGCGCGTCGAGCATGTCGGCATTGCGCAGGGCCGGCACGAACAGGCCGTCGTCGGTGTCCACGGCGATGCCGATGTCCACCTGAGCGTGCAGGGTGCGGGTCAGCGCTTCACCGTCGAACCAGGCGTTCATGGCCGGCACCTTCTGTGCGGCAACGACGATGGCGCGAACCAGGCGCGCGGTGACGTCGTTGCCCGGCAGCCAGGCGTGGATGTCGGCGTCGTCGTTCAGCGTGGTCGGCACGACCTTGCTGTGCGCGTCGGCCATCACGCGGGCCATGTTGCGGCGCACGCCCTTCAGCGGTTCCGGCTGGCCCTTGGCGACCACGCCCGGCGGCTGGGTGCGCATCGGCTTGCCGGCGGCGGACAGCGGGGTGCGGGCTTCGCTCTGCACCGGGGCAGACACCTGCGCCGGGGCCGGCGCTGCATACGCCGCGGCAGCGACCGGTGCCGGAGCGGCGCCAAGCTTGGCGGTGCCGTTGGCGGCGGCCTGCTTGACGTCGGCCATCGTCACCGCGCCATCGGTGCCGGTAGCGGCCACGCGGCTCAGGTCCACGCCCAGCTTGCGCGCCATCGCACGCACGGCCGGCACGGCCTTGACGCCGCCGACGGCCAGCGCCTGTTCGGCATGCACGGTGTTGGAGCTCTGCATCGCGCCGACCACGGTACCGGCGTCATCACGCTCGGCAGCGGCGGGCTTGGCTTCTTCCGCAACGACCGGTGCAGCCGGCAGCGGCGGCGGGGTCGGGGCGGCTGCAGGCGCTGCGTGGCCATGGCTGTGGCCGGTGTCCTGGCCATCGGCACGCTGCGGCAGGTTCGGGTCCAGTTCGAAGCTGGCCAGCACCGAGCCGGTCGGGATGATGTCGCCGGCGCCGCCGGACAGCTTCAGCACCTTGCCGGAGAACGGCGAGGGCACTTCCACCACGGCCTTGGCGGTCTCCATCGACACCAGCGGCTCGTCCAGCTTGATCACATCGCCTTCCTTGACGAACCACTCGACGATGGTCGCGTCCGGCAGGCCTTCGCCCAGGTCGGGCAGGTTGAAGTTCTTGGTCTGGCTCATTTGCAGTTCTCTTCCAGCAGTTCCAGTTCGCGGGCCGGCAGCCAGCCCGTCGCGCCATTGGCGCGCTCGGACCACCACCACCCACCGTGTTCGTGATGAAGCTTCACCATCTCGCCGCTTTCCACATCCAGCTCGCGGGCGTCGTAGTCGCACAGGGCTTCGGCGCGACCCTCGTCCAGCAGCTGCAACCAGGCGATGGGCGCCCATCCAGCGCGCCCATCGTTTGTGCGTACCCAGGCAAACGCCGGCCATTCCTCGTCACGGACACCTACTTCGACGATCTGGCCGGTGTGGAACCGGAGCGGGTTGGGATACTGGCTGCGGTAAGCCCCCAGAAGGCGGGCCCGCATGTCAGCCGGCCGCCACCGCGCGCTTGGCTGCAGCCACGATCCGCTCAACGCTCGGCAGGTACTTCATTTCGAGGCGGAACAGCGGAATGTGGGTGTCGTAGCCAGTGACGCGTTCGACCGGCGCCAGCAGGTCGTAGATCGATTCCTCGGCCAGGCGCGCGGCGATCTCGGCGCCGAAGCCCGCGGTCTTCGGGGCCTCCTGCACGATCACGCAGCGGCCGGTCTTGGCCACCGATTCGGCGATGGTGGCGAAGTCCAGCGGGCGCAGCGTGGCCACGTCGATGACTTCGGCACTGATGCCTTCGCCGGCCAGCTTGTCAGCCGCTTCCAGTGCTTCCTTCACCTGCGCGCCCCAGGTCACCAGGGTCACGTCGGTGCCATCGCGCAGCACGAAGCAGACGTCCAGCGGCAAGGCTTCGCCGTCGTTGACGACCACTTCCTTGTACTGGCGGTAGATGCGCTTGGGCTCCATGTAGATCACCGGATCCGGTTCGCGGATCGCGGCCAGCAGCAGGCCGTACGCACGCTGCGGCGACGACGGCAGCACCACGCGCAGGCCCGGCACGTTGGTGAAGATCGCCTCGTTGGCTTCGCTGTGGTGTTCCGGCGCGCGGATGCCACCGCCCCACGGCACGCGCAGCACCATCGGGCAGTGCAGGCGGCCACGGGTACGGTAACGCAGGCGTGCGGCGTGGCAGACGATATGGTCGACCATCGGGTACATGAAGCCATCGAACTGGGCTTCTGCCACCGGCTTCATGCCCTGCGCGGCCAGGCCGATGGTCAGGCCGGCGATGGTGGTTTCATCCAGCGGGGTGTCGAGGATGCGTTCGGAACCGAAGCGCTGCTGCAGGCCGGCGGTGGCGCGGAACACGCCGCCGTTGACGCCCACGTCCTCGCCCAGCACCAGCACCGACGGGTCGTGCTCCAGCTCCCAGGCCAGCGCCTGGGTGATGGCTTCGATGAGGGTGATCGGCGTGGTGGTCATGCTCTCTTCTCCGCGCGCGATAGCAGCGCTGTCGGCGGCGTTGGTGTGCGCGCCGGGCGCGCCGTTCTTGATCTCATCCATGGCGCTTCTCCAGGGCGATCGCCTGGGCACGCTGGGCCAGCAGGTCCGGCGGCGGATCGGCATACAGGAAGTCGAACATCGCCTCGACCGGCTGCACCGGCGTGTTGAGGTACAGGTTCACTTCCTCGTCCACGCGCGTGCCGCACTCGGCAACCCAGGCGGTTTCCTCTTCTTCGCTCCACACACCGGCGTTGATCAGGTACTTGCGCAGGCGCAGCATCGGCTCGCGCTGCCAGGCATCCTTCACCTCGGCGTCGTCGCGGTAGCGGCGCGCGTCATCGGCGGTGGTGTGGTCGGACAGGCGGTAGGTCATCAGTTCCAGCACGGTGCCACCGTCGCCGGCCAGCGCACGCTCGCGTGCCTGCTCCATCGCCGCCAGCACGGCGATCAGGTCGTTGCCGTCCACCTGCAGGCAGTGCAGGCCGCCGGCCAGGCCCTTCTGCGCCAGCGTTTCGGCACCGGTCTGGGCCGAGCGCGGGACCGAGATGGCCCAGCCGTTGTTGACGATGCACAGGATCAGCGGCAGCTTGTAGGCGCCGGCCGAATTCAGTGCCGCGTAGAAGTCGGTCTTGGAGCTGCCGCCGTCGCCGCACACGGCCACCGCGATCTGCGGTTCCTTGTTGAGCTTGAACTTCAGCGCGGCGCCCGCGGCATGCAGGCACTGGGTGGAGATCGGCACGCAGAACGGGAAGTCCTTGGCCGCGTTGCCGCCGTAATCGTTGCCGCGTTCGTCGCCGCCCCAGTACATCAGCACGTCGTGCGGGCGCACGCCACGCATGAACATCGCGCCATACTCGCGGTACGAAGGCGCGAATACGTCGTCCTTCTGCATCGCTGCGCCGATGCCCACGTGCGCCGCTTCGTGGCCCAGGCAGGCGGCATAGGTGCCCAGCTTGCCGGTGCGCTGCAGCGCGATGGATTTGCTGTCGAACGTACGTACGAACAGCATCTGCTTGAACAGCGGTACCAGGACCTTGGGGTCGCGCAGCGACGCGGGCAGGTCATCGCGGACGAGCTTGCCGTCCGCGTCCAGGTACTGCAGGTATTCGATCTTGAATTCAGCGGCAACCGTCATTGCGTACTGCACCTTCGACAGAGAAGTTACAAATGATATGAATCGCCATGTTAAGGAACGCGTACGGAATAGCCTTCCTGCGCCGCAACACGGCAACGCCCTGTTTTACCCCTGCCGGCGGGTGGGGGGCCAATAACAACAACGTATTCAGTCGTTGCTGCAAAGCATCAGAATACGCCTCTGGCTGACTGCTGGCGCAACGACCCGATCGGTTCCACGCGCAGGCCCCGCATCGGCCAATGCTCCACGGGGCACCGCACGCCCCGGTATGGACGGCGCGGCTGCCCGCGCGGCTGGCAACGCGCTACCCTTGCCGCCCCCGATCTGGCCGCAACCATGTCCGTCGACAACAACCAACGCGATCTCGAAGCCGGCATCCACACCGACCTGCAGGGGCGCCTGACCTACGGCGGCTACCTGCGGCTGGACCAGCTGCTCAGCGCGCAGCAGCCGCTGTCCAACCCGCCGCACCACGACGAGATGCTCTTCATCATCCAGCACCAGACCTCGGAGCTGTGGCTGAAGCTGCTGGGCCACGAACTGCGTGCCGCAATCGGCTTCCTGCAGCGCGATGAAGTCTGGCAGTGCCGCAAGGTGCTGGCGCGCAGCAAGCAGGTGCTGCGCCAGCTGACCGAGCAGTGGTCGGTGCTGGAAACGCTCACTCCGTCCGAGTACATGGGCTTCCGCGACGTGCTGGGCCCGTCCTCGGGTTTCCAGTCGCTGCAGTACCGCTACATCGAGTTCCTGCTGGGCAACAAGAACGCGCAGATGCTGCAGGTGTTCGAGCACGATGCGGCCGGACAGGCGCAGCTGCGCACCGTGCTGGAGGCGCCCAGCCTGTACGAGGAGTTCCTGAAGTACCTGGCCCGCTTCGGCCACGCCGTACCGGCCGTGTATGAAAACCACGACTGGACCCAGCCGCATGTGGCCGACGACGCACTGCAGCCGGTCTTCGAACGCATCTACCAGGACACCGACCGCTACTGGCGCGAGTACGCGCTGTGCGAGGACCTGGTGGACCTGGAGACCGCCTTCCAGCTATGGCGATTCCGACACATGCGCACCGTGATGCGGGTGATCGGCTTCAAGCGCGGCACCGGCGGCTCGTCCGGGGTGGGCTTCCTGGCCAAGGCGCTGGAACTGACCTTCTTCCCCGAGCTGTTCCAGGTGCGCACCAGCCTGCAGGCCGGGCCCCCGTCAGCGCAGGGCTGATCCGTATTCAGCTTGGATCCCGGCCACTGGCTGGATCGTTTCAGATGCAAGTTCAGCGAGCAGGCTGGCACCTGCCTCAAACGGCGTGTATTTGACGTGAACGCCAGAAGTCGGTGATCCTCGCGCGTTGCTCCAACTGCACAGCGGACGTGCTCGTCATCCACCGAACCAGGAAACCCGCATGAGCGTAAACGCCACTGCGAACACCCCAGAGCCGGCGCTGCCGGACTTCAAGACCACGCTGGGCCACCCGCGCCCGTTGTGGATGCTGTTCATGACCGAGTTCTGGGAGCGCTTTGCGTTCTATGGCATCCGCTGGGCCTTGGTGCTGTACATCGTTGCCCAGTTCTACAACGGCAGCGCTGCCGGTGAAGGCGACGCCAGCCGCATCTACGGCGCCTACCTGGCCCTGGTGTATGCCGCAGCCATCTTCGGTGGCTACGTGGCTGACCGGGTACTGGGCTATCAGCGATCGATCCTGACCGGCGCGATCATCATGGCCGCCGGCCTGTTCATGATCTCGCTGCCGCAGGAGCACATCTTCAAGCTCGGCCTGGCCACGATCATCGTCGGCAATGGCCTGTTCAAGCCGAACATCTCGACCATGGTCGGCAAGCTGTACGGCCTGAAGGACGAGCGCCGCGATTCGGGCTTCACCATCTTCTACATGGGCATCAACATTGGCGCGATGATCGCCCCGGTGCTGACCGAGTACCTGGCCCGCAAGGTCTTCGGTACCGATGCCATGCCGTCCTACAAGGTCGTGTTCATCGCTTCGGGCGTGGGCATGCTGATCTCGCTGGTGTGGTTCTACATCGGTCGCGCCGGCCTGAAGGGCATCGGTGCACCGCCGGCCGGCGCTGAAGGCTTCGGCCGCATCATCATGGTGCTGGCCGGTGCCGTGGTCGCCATCCCGGTCGCGTACTTCCTGCTGGCCACCGGCGCCACCGCGCTGGCCTGGATCCTGGGTGCGATGTTCACCGCGCTGGCCATCCTGCTGCTGGTCGAGGGCATCCGCGAGGGCAAGGTGCAGCGCGACCGCGTGATCGCCATGCTGATCATCTTCGCCTTCAACGTGATGTTCTGGATGTTCTTCGAACAGGCCGGCAGCTCGTTTACCTTCCTGGCCGAGAACATCGTCAACCGCCAGTTCGGTGAATGGACGTTCCCGACCGCGTGGTTCCAGTCGGTCAACTCGGTGGCCATCATCACCCTGGCCCCGATCATCGCCTGGATCTGGGTGGCCATGGGCCGCGCCAATCCGTCCATCCCGCGCAAGTTCGGCCTGGGCCTGCTGTTCAATGGCGCCGCCTTCGCCCTGCTGATGTACGCGCTGTCGCAGATGGTCGTGGACGGCAAGATCCCGTTCTGGACCCTGTTCATGGTCTACGTCATCCAGTCCGTGGGTGAGCTGTGCCTGTCACCGATCGGCCTGTCGATGGTGACCAAGCTGGCCCCGGTGCGCCTGGTCGGCTTCGGCATGGGTGGCTGGTTCCTGTCCACCGGCATCGGCAACAACCTGTCGGGCATCTTCGCTGGCGTGGTCAGTGGTGAAGGCGGCATGACGGTCGAGTCGGCCCTGAAGGGGTATACCTTCGGGTTCTGGGCCCTGATCGGCTCCGGCGTGGTGCTGTTCCTGATCGCCCCGCTGATCAACAAGCTGATGCACGGCGTCAAGTAACGATGAGAGGGTAGAAGGCATGCGTAGCAAGCTCGGTACTGCGGTAGTGGTGGTCTGTGCGGCGCTGATCGGCGCCTGTTCCCAACCGCAACCGCCTGCCGCCGCCGAGCCTACGCAGCCGCTGGATACCCGACCCACCGAGCCACCGGTCGCTGACCCCAGCGAACCGGTGGCCTCGGGCAACACCCCGGTGGCGGCGGATATTGCCGCCATCGCCGGGCTCGGCGCGCAGTTCGACCCGGCCCGCAACCCCGCCGACGATCTGGCCACCGCCAAGGTGGAAGCCCAGCGCGGCAAGAAGCGCATCCTGCTCGAGGTCGGCAATGCTGCCTGCGATCGCTGCCGGGCGCTGGACGAGCTGGTGGAAGGCAACGGTGATCTGCGCCGCTTCCGCGATGCCCACTACGTGTGGGTAAAGGTCAACGCCAGCGACGAACAACCCAATACCGCTTTCTTCGCCCAGTTCCCGATGATGGCGCGCGACTACCCGTACCTGCTGGTGCTCGATGCCGATGGCGGACTGCTGGTGTCGCAGGCCACCGGCGAGCTGCGCAAGGGCGAAGCCTTCCAGCCCGCGCGCGTGACCGCGTTCCTCAAGCAGTGGGCACCTGACAAACCGGAATAGGGTAGTGCCGGTTGCTGGCCGGCATGCTCGGCAGGTGCCGACCGTTGGTCGGCACTGATGTCGGGTCGCATCCACGCATGGCGTGGATCTACTGTGGTTGCGGTCACATTCCCGAAATCGGCATCTCAATATCGCAACGCGCTCGCCGTTACCGGCAAGGACCTCAGTCGACACCCGTCGATGCAACCTACCGGAACGCCCATGCACAGCGACCACGCCGAACGACTGCCCGAACCTGCCAGTACTCTGGCCGAAGGCGAAGCAGGCGAGGGTGTGACCCTGCCGCCGCAGGAGGCGCTGCTGGATGACGCCGGTACCGGCGAGGACAGTGTTGAACTGGCCCCGCCGCGCCATCGCCTGCCGCAGATCGCGCTGCCCGACAACGTGGTGCTGAAGGGGGCGGTGCAGAAACTGGTTGAGCAGAAATCAAGGCTCGATGCATTGGCCGTCGACGGCCAGCTGGCCGGGTTGCTGCCGCCGGAATGGCAGGGCCATGGCGTGCGTGCGATCGAACTGTCCACCTTCATCCAGGGCGTGCTGCCGTTCCTGCAGCCAGGCGAGCGTGGCGAAACCGCGCCCGCGCGCCTGCCAGTGCGCCATGTGCTGGGGGACGACAGCCGTTGGGGCCTGGACGATGTGTCCGAACCGAAATCGCTGGCCTGGTACCTGGCTAGCGACGAACGCGCCGCCGCCGGCAGCAAGGACGTGGCCGAGGCCTATCTGGTGGGTGCACTCGGCCTAGCGTGGATGCAGGAAGGGCGCAGCCGCCCCGGTTTCCTGCGCGCGATGGGCCAGGACAGCCTGGCGGCACGGGTGACCATGCTCGGCTATCCGCCGGCCAACGAACTGGCGCTGTACAGCGTCACCGCGCACGGCCAGTCGCAGATCTGGTGCGTGCACGGTCGCCGCCGCATGCGTCCGTTGGTAGCGCCGTGGCTGAGCGTGCCGGTGCTGACCGCCTATGGCGTGCCGGCGCCGGTTGCGTGGCCGTCCAGTTTCCCGCCGGTGGAGGCCGTGGCCGAGCTGCTGGCGATCGCACGGCAGGGGCGCGCGCTGCCGGAAGTGGACCTGGCCAAGGCGGTGGCGAAGATCGCCGAAGATGCCGCATCCGATGCCTGGCAGCCGGTCAGCCTGCTGCAGCTCAACACCTGGTCGCCGCGCTGGCATTTCTTCCTGGGCACCTTCGTCGGCCTGCCGTCGCTGCTGCTTGTAGCTGCCGCGCTGGCGCTGCCGGGGGCGGTCGAAGCGGCCACGGTTGCCGCCTCGCTCGGCTTCGCCGGCGGTGCCATTGCCGCACTGGCGGTGCCGTGGATCCATGCGCGCCGCAAGCATCTGAGCTGAAATAAGGGGACGGAGGGGATTAAGCCGTAATCAGCCCTCGTGTGCCTGAAACGGCTTAATCCCCTCCGTCCCCTTTTGCTTTCAGACCCCTTCGCCCATCCGCTCCAGGCCGTCACCGGCCAGGCGCAGGATCAGCTTTTCCAGCAGCTGCTCCTCCTCCTCGCTCAGCACCGACATCAGCTTGCGGGTGATCTCGATCACCATCGGCGCGATGGTCTCGTACACCTCGAAGCCGGCGGCCGACAGCGCCAGTACCGAGCGGCGGCGGTCGTCGCCATGCGTCTCGCGCTTGATGAAGCCGCGCTCCAGCAGGCGGGCCACGGCGCGGCTTACCGCCACCTTGTCCATCGCCGTGCGGTCGGAGACCTCGCTGGCCGAGGAGCCCGGGTACAGCGCCAGGATGGTGATCACCCGCCACTCAGGGATCGCCAGACCGTAACGATCGCCGTATAGCTTGGCGATGTTGCCGCTGACCCGGTTGGACAGCACGCTCAGCCGGTACGGCAGGAACTGTTCCAGGTCGAGCAGGACGTGCGAGGCACGCAGGCGGGTCGAGGCGGGATCGGGGCTCATGTTGCGGTGCACCTTGCTGGTGGTTTCAAGTGTAACTATAAGGGGTGGGTCCAGACCCTGCATTCTCGCCGGGTCCCTACCTGCCCGCACCTGGTTTGTACCGATGCGGTACCGATTCGGAGCCACGCCATGAATACCGCAGTCCCGACCGCCTCGCACCCCAACCCCGGCATGCAGGTCACCACCTTCGAGAACCCGATGGGCATCGA
Organism: Stenotrophomonas sp. YJH_SMC_43; assembly: GCF_059372535.1. Lineage (NCBI taxonomy): Bacteria > Pseudomonadati > Pseudomonadota > Gammaproteobacteria > Lysobacterales > Lysobacteraceae > Stenotrophomonas > Stenotrophomonas sp. YJH_SMC_43. The sequence continues at coordinate 755,990 of NZ_JCAFVQ010000003.1, read as the reverse complement.
CGGCTTCGAGTTCGTCGAATTCGCCGCCCCGGCCGGCCGTGGCCAAGAGCTGCACGAGTACTTCCGGAAGATGGGCTTCAGCGCGGTGCTCAAGCACAAGCAGCGTCCGATTACCGTCTATCGCCAGGGCGACGTCAACTTCCTGGTCAATGAAGACCCCGATTCGTTCGCCGCCGACTTTGCCGAGAAGCACGGTCCGTGCGCGTGCGGCTTCGCCATCCGCTTCAAGAAGCCGGGCCAGGAGGTCTACCAGACCGCGCTGGGCAACGGCGCCGAAGCCATCGCCTTCAAGCCGGACAGCAAGGCGGTCAGCGCCCCGGTCATCAAGGGGATCGGCGATTGCATGCTGTACTTGGTCGATCGCTACGGCGCGGCCGGCAGCATCTACGACGGCGACTACGAGCCGATCGCCGGTGCCGACCTGCACCCGGTGGGCTTCGGCCTGACCTTCATCGACCACCTGACCCACAACCTGTACTTCGGCAACATGCAGCAGTGGTCGGACTACTACGAGCGCCTGTTCAACTTCCGCGAGATCCGCTACTTCGACATCAAGGGCCTGAAGACCGGCCTGGTGTCCAAGGCGATGACCGCGCCGGACGGCATCGTGCGCATCCCGCTGAACGAATCGTCCGACCCGAAGAGCCAGATCAACGAGTACCTGGACGCTTACAAGGGCGAGGGCATCCAGCACATCGCCTGCTTCACCGAGAACATCTACGACACGGTCGAAGCGATGCGCGCGCAGGGCGTGGACTTCCTCGACACGCCGGAGACCTACTTCGAGGTGATCGACCAGCGCGTGCCGAACCACGGTGAAGACGTACCGCGCCTGGCCAGGAACAAGATCCTGATCGATGCCGATCCGGAAACCCACCAGCGCAAGCTGCTGCAGATCTTCACCCAGAACTGCATCGGCCCGATCTTCTTCGAGATCATCCAGCGCAAGGGCAACGAGGGCTTCGGCGAAGGCAACTTCACCGCGCTGTTCGAGAGCATCGAGCGCGACCAGATCCGCCGCGGCGTGCTGTAAGGTCCTGGGCAGCGCCGGGTCACGCCCGGCGCCTGCTTGCCTGTAGAGCCGAGCCATGCTCGGCTGCTTTCCGTTCCGGTCTTGCCGTTTTTCAGGAGCCCCCATGTCCCCCGCCATCACCGCCCGTGGCTACCAGTCCGGCTTCGGCAACGAATTCGCCACCGAGGCCGTCGCCGGCGCGCTGCCGGTCGGGCAGAACTCGCCGCAGAAGGTGGCCCACGGCCTGTACGCCGAACAGTTGACCGGCACCGCCTTCACCGCGCCGCGCGGCAGCAATCGCCGCAGCTGGCTGTACCGGATCCGCCCGGCGGTGACCCATGGCGAGTTCACTCCATTTGCGCAGTCGCAGTTGCAGTGTGATTTCGGTGCACAGCCGGCCTCGCCGAACCAGCTGCGCTGGAGCCCGCTGCCGCTGCCGGAGCTGCCGACCGACTTTGTCGAGGGCCTGTACACGATGGGTGGCAACGGCTCACCCGACGCGCATGCCGGTGTCGGCATCCATCTGTATGCGGCCAACCGCGACATGGTCGGCCGCTACTTCTACGACGCCGACGGTGAACTGCTGATCGTGCCGCAGCTGGGCGCGCTGCGCCTGCTGACCGAGCTGGGCGTGATCGAGATCGAGCCGCAGCAGATCGCGGTGATTCCGCGCGGCGTGCGTTTCCGCGTCGAACTGCCCGATGGCCCGAGCCGCGGCTACATCTGCGAGAACTACGGTGCGTTGCTGAAGCTGCCCGACCTCGGCCCGATCGGTTCCAACGGCCTGGCCAACCCGCGCGACTTCGAAATCCCGCACGCGGCGTTCGAGGATATTGATGGTGATTTCGAACTGATCGCCAAGTTCGAAGGCCGACTGTGGCGTGCGCCGATCGACCATTCGCCACTGGACGTGGTGGCCTGGCACGGCAACTACGCGCCGTACCGCTACGACCTGCGTCGCTTCAACACCATCGGATCGATCAGCTACGACCACCCGGACCCGTCGATCTTCCTGGTGCTGCATTCGCCCAGCGACACGCCGGGAACCAGCAACATGGACTTCGCGATCTTCCCGCCGCGTTGGCTGGTGGCGCAGAACACGTTCCGCCCGCCGTGGTTCCACCGCAACATCGCCAGCGAGTTCATGGGCCTGGTGCATGGCGCCTACGACGCCAAGGCCGAAGGCTTCGTGCCCGGCGGTGCCTCGCTGCACAACTGCATGAGCGGCCACGGTCCGGATGCACCGACCTTCGACAAGGCCTCCAACGCCGATCTGTCCAAGGCCGATGTGATCAAGGACACGATGGCCTTCATGTTCGAGACCCGCGCAGTGATCCGCCCGACCGCACAGGCACTGGCCGCCGGCCATCGCCAGGGCGATTACCAGCAGTGCTGGAACGGCCTGCGCAACAACTTCCGTTGATCAAAAAAGGGGACGGAGGGGATTAAGTCGTTTGTGCCACAAACGACTTAATCCCCTCCGTCCCCTTTTTTCAGGCCGTGGCCGCGAACGCGTCGCAATGCTCCAGCGGCAACGCCTCCAGCAGGCGCTGCCGCACGCGTTGGCAATAGCCCTCCGAGGTCAGCCCGGGCAGCATCTGCATCGCTGACTGCAGCCGCTGCAGCACCTCTTCTTCCGCACGCGCCTGCTGCAGGTCGCGGAACAGTGCTGCCGCCTGCGGGTGGCGCTGCATCTCCAATATGCCCAGCACGTAGATGCGCGCGGCCACCAGCGAGCGGCGACGTTCGATCGCGGGTGCAGCAGGCGCCGCTGCCGGTGCTGTGGGCACCGACGCTACCGCGGCTGCGGGCGACGGTGCCGGGGCTGTGGCGCCAGTGCCGGTGCTCAGGTATCCCGCCTGCACCAGCTGGATGACCATGGCCGGTGCTTCCTGGCCGAGCAGGCCGGTCAGGTCGGCAACGGTGCGCTGGCCGTCGCACAGGATCAGCAGCCGGCGCTGGCGCATGTCCAGCGGCGCGCGGTGGGCCTGCAGCGCGGTTCGGGCGAGATCGGTCTTGCGCGGTTGCATGGAAGGGACAGCCAGGTCGGTGCTCGCCGAGCCTGAACGAAGGCGATGAAACCGCGATGACAATGCAGCATCTGCACGTGTGCTGCGCTAGCGTGCAGCTACCTTCGTGCCAGGGAACCGCACCGATGAAGCACCTTCCGATTGCCGGTCTGTTGCTCCTTTCGCTCGCCGCCTGCAGTGGCGGCCCCGACAAGCAGGGGGCGGCCGGCAGCGGCAGCGACACTCCGGCGGAAACCGCCTCGGCGACCGGCCCCGCCCAGTCGACGGATCCTGATCTGGCGGCTCGCCCGGCGAACGACCTCCGCAAGGACAGTCCAGCCCGCCTGGACGGCTTCGCTGGTGCGAAGCTGGGGGCCGGCATCGCCGACGTGCGCGCCGGCTTCGGCACGCCGCTGCAGGGGCTGGGCATCGATGCCGCCGGCAAGCCGCTGCCGGCTGACGATGGCAACGATGGCTGTTACTTCCTGCGCCCGCAGGATGCTGAAGACCCGCGCCTGATGATCGAGGGCCGCAAGCTGGTGCGCTACGACGTGCGCAGCGCAGCCATCACCGCACCAGGCGGCGGCAAGGTCGGCATGACCCTGGGTGAGCTGCAGGTGCTGTACCCGGAGCGGGCCGATGTCGGCCCTGACAAGTACGACGAGAAGGCCCAGCACCTGCGCGTTCGCCCGGCGCAGGAGGGCGGGGCGGTGATCGACTTCGCACTCGGTGCCGATGGCCGGGTGGGTGCCTGGCGCGTCGGGCAGACCCCGCAGGTCGATTATGCGGAAGGGTGTGGCTGATCCTTGATCCACGGCCCAGCCGCGCGTGCGGGCCAAGCGTAGAATCGCGCCACCACTGCTGGGGGGAGTGCTCGATGATCGCCATTGCCATTGCCTGGTTCCTGCTCGGCTTGCTGCTGCTGGCGCTGGGCGGGGACTCCATCGTCAAGGCCGTGTCCGGCCTGGCCCAACGTTTCGGGGCCAGCCCGTTCACTGCCGGGCTGCTGCTGCTCGGGGTAACCACCTCGTTGCCGGAACTGGCGGTCAATGCGCGCGCGCTGGCGGTGGGCCAACCGGAGCTGGCCCTGGGCAACGCGGTGGGCAGCAGCATCGTCAACCTGGGCCTGACCCTCGCCGTGGCGGCCATGGCTGCGCCCCTGCTGCTGCGCGCCCGCCTGCAGACGGTGCTGTGGTGGTCGCTGCTGGCGGCGGGTGTGCTGCTGATCCTGTTCGGGCTTGATGGCGGTCTCGCACGTTGGGAGGGCGGCATACTGCTGGCCGGCTTCATCGTGGTGCAGGTGCTGCTGCTGCGCCGTGGCCGCAGCGAAGGCGCGGCGGTGCAGGCGGCCATTGACGAATCCGCGCTGAGCCGCACGAGCCTGCCGTTGAACGTGCTGCGCGTGCTGATTGCCGCGTTGACGCTGTACTGGGGCGCGCGCCTGGTGGTGGGCGCCGCCGCGGACTTCGGCGTAGCCCTGGGCTGGACGCCCCTGCTGGTCGGCCTGCTGCCGGTGGCGATCGGCACCGCACTGCCGGAGGTGGCCACCGCCATCGCCGCCGCGCGTCGCGGGCATGGCGACATGGTGCTGGGCCACGTGCTGGGTTCCAGCGTGGTCAACCTGCTGCTGGTGATTGGTGCGATGGCAGTGCTGCAGCCGCTGGCGTTGCCGGCCTCGTTCGTGCGCCTGGAGCTGCCGGCGCTGCTGGCGTTCGCGCTGGTGCTGTACCCGATGCTGCGTGGCGATCTGAAGATCAGCCGTGGCGAAGGCGTGATCCTGCTGGTCGCGTTCGTCGGCTGGCTCGTGCTGGAGCTGCTGCTGGTGGGCGCACCAGCGTTGTAGATCCACGCCATGCGTGGATGCGGTTGATTTCGTGCCGACCAACGGTCGGCACCCACCACCGATCACCCGGTGGGTGCCAACCTTGGTTGGCACTCGCGCAAACAATGCGCCGACCAAGGTCGGCCGCTACCGGATTTACCGGCTCTGCGTGGTCTCTTCTTCCCGCACCGGTTCCGGCGGAGGCAGCTGCTCTTCAGCGGCCGGCTCGTTGCCGGGCAGGCTGGGGCGGGTTTCCATCAGCAGCGACAGCGCGGCCTTGGCCATCATGTGTGCGCTGATCGGTGCGGTGATGAACAGGAACACGGTGATCAGCAGCTCGCGCGGCTGCGGGTCCTGGCCGAGGAAGATGTGGTAGCAGACCGAGCACACCAGCACGCAGCCCACGCCCAGCGTGCTGGCCTTGGTCGGTGCGTGCAGGCGCTTGAAGAAGGTGGACAGCTTCACCAGGCCCAGCGCGCCGACCAGGATGAAGAAGCAGCCGAACAGCAGCAGGATCGACAGGCCGATCTGGATCGCGGTGATCATTCGACGATGTCCCGGCGCAGCACGAACTTGCTCAGCACCACGGTGCTGCCGAAGCCGAGCATGGCGATGATCAGCGCGGCCTCGAAGTAGATCGGCGAGTTGAGGTACATGCCGAACAGCATCAGCTCGGCGATCGCGGTCACCGACAGGGTGTCCAGCGCGAGGATGCGGTCGGGCACGGTCGGCCCGCGCAGCAGGCGCCAGGTGGCCAGCAGCATCGCCAGGCCGACCACGTGCATGCACACCACCAGGGTGGTCTGGATGACTTCAAAACCGGTCATGGGAAGATCTCCATCAACGGCGCCTCGTAACGGCGCTTGATCGTATCGATCAGGTCCTGTGGGTCCTCCAGGTGCAGCACATGCACCAGCAGGAACTTGCGGTCGTCGCTGAGCGCGGCCGAGACCGTGCCCGGGGTCAGCGTGATCATGCTGGTCAGCGCGGCGATGCCGTGGATGTTGGCGATGTCCAGCGGCAACCAGATGAAACCCGGGTGGATGTTCTTCTCCGGGCCCAGCACCTGCAGGGCAACGCGGATGTTGGACATCAGGATGTCCCACAGGGTCACGCACAGCAGTTTCGGCAACGGGCGCAGAGTGCCGATGCGGGCGAACTCGCGATCCAGGCGCGCGGCGAACAGCGGCACCACCACGCCCAGCACCAGCCCCAGCACGATCTGGCCGAGGGTGAAGCTGTCGGACATCAGCAGCCAGAATGCCACCACCATGATGCTGAGCATCGGCGAGGGAATGACGCGGCGGAACAGGGAGCGCTGGGCGGTCATGGCTGGCGGATCTCCGGCGTGGTCGCGCGCAGCTGCTGCACGTACTCGCTGGGGTGCAGCAGCTGTGCGGCGGTGGCGTCGGTGTAGCGCATCAGTGGGGCGGCGGCCAGGGTCATGCCGATGCCGTAACCCAGCAGCAGGCAGGCGGCGTAGAGCTCGACCCGGCGCAGGCGTGCCTTGCGCGGCTTCGGTGCCTCGGGATCGACCGGTGGCACGCGCCAGAACAGGCGGATGCCGCCGCGGGTCAGGCCCATGATCACCAGCAGGCTGCTGACCAGCACCGCGGTCCAGACGGGGGCGGTGTACTGTGCCGGCATGCCAGCCAGCAGCGCGGCCTTGGCCAGGAAGCCGGACAGCGGCGGCAGGCCGGCCACCGATACCGCGCCGATCAGGAACAGCACCGCTGGGGTTTCCTTGCCCGGCATCGGTGCCACCACTTCCTTGCGGTCGCTGGCGCCACCACGTCGGCGGCGGATCAGGTCGGCAATCAGGAACAGCGCGGCGGCGACGAAGCTGCTGTGTGGCAAGTAGTACAGGCCGGCTGACAGCACCTGCGGCGTGCCTACCGAGAAGGCGATGAACAGCGTGGCTGCCGACACGATCACCAGGTAGGAGATCAGCACGCGCAGGCGGGTTGCGGCCAGCGCACCCAGGCCACCGAGCACCAGCGTTGCCACGCCGGCCCACAGCAGCCAGTCGCGGCCATAGCCGGTCATCGCGCCGGCATCGTCGCCGAACCACAGCATCTGGATGCGTAGCACCGAGTACAGGCCGACCTTGGTCATGATCGCGAACAGCGCGGCCACGGCGGCCGGTGCGCGCGAATACGCTTCCGGCAGCCAGAGGTACAGCGGCATCAGCGCAGCCTTGGCGCAGAACACCAGCAGCAACAGGCCCATCGTCGCCTTCACCAGGGTCAGCTGCGCCGGCGGCACTTCGGCGATGCGCTGCGACAGCTCGGCCATGTTCAGCGAACCCAGTGAGGCGTACAGCAGGCCCAGCGCGATCAGGAACAGGGTCGAGGCGGTGACGTTGAACACCACGTAGTGCAGGCCGATGCGCATGCGCAGGCCGCGGCCACCGCTGAGCAGCAGGCCGTAGGAGGCGATCAGCATCACCTCGAAGAACACGAACAGGTTGAAGATGTCGCCGGTCAGGAACGCACCGTTGAGGCCCACCAGCTGGAACTGGAACAGTGCATGGAAGTGCGGTGCGCGGCGGTCCCAGCCCGAGCAGGCATGCAGCAGGCAGGGAATGGCCAGCAGCAGGGTGGTCAGCAGCATCCACGCCGACAGCCGGTCGGCCACCAGCGCGATGCCCAGCCGCGATGGCCAGTCGCCGAGCAGGTAGACGTTGATGTCACCGCTGGCCGTGCTGGCAAACAGCAGGCCCACCGCCAGCGCCAGCGCCGACAGCGCGGTCCAGGCCACCGCGCGCTGCACTCTGGGGCCATAGCGGCGGTGTTCGACGAACAGCGACAGTGCAGCACCCAGCAGCGGAATCAGGATAGGCAGGATCACCAGATGATTCATGCGCGGTCCTCGTCCTGGCGCGGCGGCACGCGCTCATCCTGCAGGTCGTCATCCGGCTCGTGGGCGTCCACGTGGTCGCTGTGGTTGTCGCTGCGGCTGCGCATGGCCAGCACGATGCTCACGGCAGTCATCGCGAAGGCGATCACGATCGCGGTCAGCACCAGTGCCTGCGGCAACGGGTCGGTGTAGTTGCCGAGATGGCTGTCCACACCTTCCTGCAGCACCGGCGCCTTGCCCAGCACCACGCGGCCACCGGCAAAGATCAGCAGGTTGGTGGCGTAGGACAGGAAGGTCATGCCGAGGATCACATCGAAGCTGCGCGCACGCAGCAGCAGGTAGATGCCGATGGCGGTCAGCACGCCGATCGCGGTCGCCAGGGCCAGTTCCATCAGTGCATCTCCCCGGTGCGGGCCGAACGGCGTTGCAGGTCGATCTCACCCTTGCGGGCAGTGCGGGTACGCGACGGCTTGATCGTGCCCATCATCGACAGCATCAGCATGGCGCCGCCGAACACCACCAGGTAGACGCCGATGTCGAAGCCGATGGCACTGGCCAGCGGCACGTCGCCGATCAGCGGCAGGTGCAGGTCCAGGTGCCCGCTGGTCAGGAACGGTACGCCGAACAGCATTGAGGCACTGCCGCTGAGCAGGGCGATCAGCAGGCCCATGCCGATGCAGCGGATGTAGTCGAAGCCGAAGCGCGATTCCACCGACGCGGTGCCCTGGATCACGTACTGGATCAGCAGCGGTACCGCCAGCACCAGGCCGGCGATGAAGCCACCGCCCGGCGCGTTGTGGCCCCGCAGGAACAGGAAGATCGATACGGTCAGGGTCAGCGGGAACATGATCTGCGCCAGGTCGGCCGGTACCGGCAGCTTGATCGGCGGGCCGGGCATGATCTGCTCCGGCGCCATCCGCGTGCGTCGCAGCAGGGCGTGCACCACCAGCGCGGCGATGCCGAACACGGTGATCTCGCCGAAGGTATCGAAGCCGCGGAAGTCGACCAGGATCACGTTGACCACGTTCTGGCCGTACGCCTCGGGCAGGGCGCGGGCGAGCAGCTCGCCGGCCATGGTGTTGGGCGGCAGGGTCATCGCCGAATAGGCCAGCGCGCCAAGCCCGGCACCGGCGATGATGGCGATCACCGCATCGCGCCGCTTGCGCCAGCGCGGCCGCTCCGGTCCGGACTGCGCGGGCAGGTAGTTCATGCCCAGCAGCATCAGCACCAGGGTCACCATCTCGACCAGCAGCTGGGTCAGGGCCAGATCGGGTGCGGACAGGAACACGAAGGTCAGCGCCACCATCAGGCCGACACCGCCCACCAGCAGCACCGCCAGCAGGCGCTGCTTGTAGACGCGCAGGGTGGCCACCGCACAGGCCATCATCACCAGCCACAGCGCCCAGCCCAGCAGCGGGATCGGCTGCGGTTTGGTCCAGTTCGGCGAGGCCGGGTTGGCGATGTAGGGCGCGGCGGCCACGGTGATGGCCACCAGCACCAGGCCCAGCAGCATGCGCTGCAGGCTGCCATTGGCGATGCCGTTGGTCAGGCGCATGGCCAGCGCGGAGATCGCATCCAGCTGTGCATGGAACACGTTGCGCCCGGTGGTGCGGGTTTCCACGCCGTGCAGGTTGATCAGCCTGCGCAGGCCGAAGTACAGCGCCACGCCACCGACTACGCCGATCGCGCTCATCGCCAGCGGCAGGTTGAAACCGTGCCACACCGCCAGGCTGTACTCGGGCATGGCGTTGCCGAGGATCGAGGCCGCAGCGGCATGCAGCACCGGCGCCACGGTCAGTGCCGGGGCGATGCCTACCGCCACGCAGATCACCACCAGCAGTTCCACCGGCACCTTCATCCAGCGCGGCGGTTCATGCGGCACGCGGTCCAGGTCGTGCGGGCCGGGGCCGAAGAAAGTGTCGTGCACGAAGCGCAGGCTGTAGGCCACGCCCAGCACGCCGGCCAGCAGCGCGGCGATCGACACCGCCGTGCGCATCGCGCCCGGGCCGCCACCGGCGGTCAGTGCCTCGGCGAATAGCATTTCCTTGGACAGGAAGCCGTTGAGCAGCGGGATGCCGGCCATCGCCAGCGAGGCGATGATCGCCAGCGCGCTGGTGAACGGCATCAGCTTACGCAGGCCTCCGAGCTTGCGCATGTCACGGGTGCCGGTTTCGTGGTCGATGATGCCGGCGGCCATGAACAGCGAGGCCTTGAAGGTGGCGTGGTTGAGGATGTGGAACACGCCGGCCACCACCGCCATTGGCGTGGACAGGCCGAACAGCAGGGTGATCAGGCCCAGGTGGGAAATGGTCGAGTACGCCAGCAGGCCCTTCAGGTCATGCTGGAAGATCGCATTCCAGGCGCCGATCAGCAGGGTCAGTGCGCCGATGCCGCTGACCGTGTAGAAGAACAGGTCGCTGCCGGCCAGTGCCGGATGCAGGCGCGCCAGCAGGAACACGCCGGCCTTTACCATGGTGGCCGAGTGCAGGTAGGCCGAGACCGGGGTCGGCGCCGCCATCGCGTGCGGCAGCCAGAAGTGGAACGGGAACTGCGCGCTCTTGGTGAAGATGCCGGCCAGCATCAGGAACAGGGCATACGGATACAGCGCGCTGGCGCGGATCTGCTCGCCGGCGGCCAGGACCACGTCCAGGTCGAAGCTGCCGACGATGCGGCCGATCAGCAGCACGCCGCCGAGCAGGGCCAGGCCGCCGCCGCCGGTGATCACCAGCGCCATGCGCGCGCCTTCGCGGGCGTCCTGGCGGTGCGACCAGAAGCCGATCAGCAGGAACGAGCTGATGCTGGTCATTTCCCAGAAGATCATCAGCAACAGCAGGTTGCCCGACAGCACCATGCCCAGCATGGCGCCCATGAACAGCAGCAGGTAGGAGTAGAAGCGGTGCGCGTTGTCCTGCTGGCTCAGGTAGTAGCGCGCATACAGCACCACCAGCGCGCCGATGCCCAGCACCAGCCCGGCGAACATCCAGGCCAGCCCGTCCAGGCGCAGGGTGAAGTCCAGGCCGATCTGAGGCAGCCAAGGGACCATCGTCCGCATCACCTGGCCGCCGAGTACGGACGGGGTCAGCCAGCCGAGGATGGCCAGCCCGCCCAACGGCGCCAGCGCCGCCAGCCAGGCAGCAGTCGAGCGCGAACTACGGGGGAAGGCCGCAACAGCCGCTGCCATCAGGAACGGCAGGGCCAGCAGCAGGGGCAGGCTGGGGAGCATGCAGGGAATCCATGATTCACGAGCAGGTCAGGGAGGATAACAGGCCGCGAAATGTCGCCGAAACCCATCGAACAGCGATCAATTGCATGTAACGTTCGCTGATTCATTTTTTCTGCGGTGCAGCATCACGTTCCTGCAGTCCTTCCCCGGTTGCCCTCGGGGACACCCTACGCCCACGCAGGGAGACCGCAGGCCCTGTCGCACAGGGGCTGCCGTCGACGGGCGGGACGTGGGGAGCGAGTCACCGGGGCAGGCTGGCAGGGCCGTCGTGGAGTGCGGGTGACGGAATCTGCCCGTTCAGGAAACGACGGCCGCCGTCGGCCGCCCGCAGTTCAATAGCGCCAGTCGAGCTTGCGGTAGAACTTGGCCATCACCCAGGCCGGGCCGATCAGCAGGTAGGTCAGGTCAGTCAGGAAGCTGGGCTTGCGGCCCTCGAACGTGTGGCCGATGAACTGCGCAATCCAGGCCACCACGAACACGCCCACCGCCAGCCAGCGCAGGGCCTGCAGGCCGATTTCGGCTTCCAGCAGGCGGCACAGGCAGCCGAACACGAAGAACTGGATGAGCATGCCGATGCCCAGCGGGCGCGACAGCTTGTTGTAGAAGCACCAGGCGCTGAACATCGCGAACGCCGACCAGATGCCGTACTGGAACCAGGTGATCAGCGGCGGCAAGCACCACAGCAGGGCCACCACCGACCACAGGATCGCCGGTACCGCCACCACGTGGATGCGCTGGTTGATCACATTGCGGTGGTCGTCGGAGTAGCTGGCGAAATAGCGGTCGATCGGCCGCGCAAGCTCGGTGGATGTCTGCATGCGGCCAGCATACTCCCGCCAGAGCCGACAGTAGAGCCAGGCCATGCCTGGCTGCGGATTCGCCGAGGTTGCCGGCCAGCGGCCGGCACTACCCCTTCAGAGTGCCCCCGCCTTTCCGGCCGGGGGCGCAGGCGGATCAGTCGACGCTGATCCCGGCCAGGCGCTGCAGCGCCTCGGCGTACTTGGCGCGGGTGCGCTCGATGATCTCGGCCGGGATGGTCGGGCCCGGGGCGGTCTTGCCCCAGTCCAGCGTCTCCAGGTAATCGCGCACGAACTGCTTGTCGTAGCTCGGCGGGCTGGTACCCACTTCGTACTCGTCGGCCGGCCAGTAACGCGAGGAATCCGGCGTCAGCATCTCGTCCATGATGTACAGGCGGCCATCGGCGTCGGTACCGAACTCGAATTTGGTATCGGCCAGGATGATGCCGCGCTCGCGGGCGTAGTCGGCGGCGAACTTGTAGATGCGCAGGGTGGCGTCGCGCACGCGCTCGGCCAGGTCCGCACCGACCTGCTTCACCATCGCATCGAAATCGATGTTCTCGTCATGGTCGCCGACGGCGGCCTTGGTCGAGGGGGTGAAGATCGGCTCCGGCAGCTGCTCGGCCTGGCGCAGGCCATCGGGCAGGTCGATGCCGCTGACCTTCCCGGTGCGCTGGTAGTCCTTCCAGCCGCTGCCGATCAGGTAGCCGCGGGCGATCGCTTCCACCGGCACCGGCTTCAGCTTGCGGGTGACCACCGCACGCTTGGCGTACAGGGCCGGATCCACGCCCTCGGGCAGCACGCTGGCCACGTCGATGCCGGTCAGGTGGTTGGGCATCAGGTGCGCGGTCTTGGCGAACCAGAAGTTGGACACCTGGCAGAGCATCTCGCCCTTGCCCGGGATCGGGTCGGGCAGGACCACGTCGAACGCCGACAGGCGATCGGTGGCCACCATCAGCAGGTAGTCGCCCGGCGGGGTCCCTGCAGGCAGCCGCTCGCGCGGGATATCGAACACATCACGCACCTTGCCGCGATGGCGCAAGGGCAGGCCGGGGAGATCGGATTGCAACAGCGTGGTTGGCACGGGCACTCCTGGGGCGTTGTCGATACGGCTGCCCAACGGACCCGGCGGGCCCGCTGACCAGCGGGCGGCCTAGTGTAAAGCCGTCCGGGCCCGCTGTGACGTAAAATGAGCGTCCATTTCGTCGGTCGACCCCGGAGCGCCATGCGCTGGTACGGAAAACTGCTCGGATTCATCGCCGGCGCCCTGCTGTTCCGGCCCAATCCGCTGTTTGGCGCGGTGGTCGGCCTGTTGATCGGCCATGCCTTCGACTCGGACTGGTTCCGCCTGAACAAGGAGAACCCGTACCGGGAGCTGGGGCTGACCTCCGAGGCCACCGATGCCGAGGTAGAGCGCGCCTATCGCAAGCTGATCTCGCAGTACCACCCCGACAAGCTGGGCGGTGCCGCCCCCGAGCTGCAGCAGCAGGCCGAGCAGAAGTCGCGGCGGATCAACGCCGCCTACGACCGCATCAAGACCCTGCGCAAGCGCTGACCCGACAGTCCCGCCTGCGGGCGGGAGAATCCTTTCCCCGTTCCGAAGGCCCCGGCCATGTCCAACTGCCTCATCGCCCCGTCCATTCTCTCCGCCAACTTCGCCCGCCTCGGCGAGGAAGTCGACAACGTCCTCGCCGCCGGTGCGGACTGGGTCCACTTCGACGTGATGGACAATCACTACGTGCCGAACCTGACCATCGGCCCGATGGTCTGCCAGGCCTTGCGCAAGCACGGCGTCACCGCGCCGATCGACGTGCACCTGATGGTTGAGCCGGTGGACCGCATCATCCCGGACTTCGCCGAAGCCGGTGCCACCTACATCAGCTTCCACCCGGAGGCCAGTCGCCACGTGCACCGCACCATCCAGCTGATCCGCTCGCTGGGCTGCAAGCCGGGCATTGTGCTCAATCCGGCCACCCCGGTGGACATCCTCGACTGGGTGCTGGATGACCTGGACCTGGTGCTGCTGATGTCGGTCAACCCGGGTTTCGGTGGCCAGGCCTTCATCCCCTCGGCGCTGGACAAGCTGCGCGTGGTGCGCAAGATGATCGACGCCAGCGGCAAGGACATCCGCCTGGAGATCGACGGTGGCGTGAAGGCCGACAACATCGGTGAGATCGCCGCCGCTGGCGCTGACACCTTCGTCGCCGGCTCGGCCATCTTCAACGCCAAGACCAGCTACCAGGACGTGATCGCGCAGATGCGCGCCAACGTCGCTGCTGCGCGCTGACAAAAAGGGGACGGAGGGGATTAAGCTCGCCTGATCCCCTCCGTCCCCCTGCTTCTGCTCATGGCACTCCTGAACATCCGTCCGGCCACCGTGGCCGATGCCGGCCTGATCCTGCACTTCATCCGTGAGCTGGCCATCTACGAGAAGGCCGAGCATTCGGTGCAGACCGATGAGATCGGCATCGCCGAGAGCCTGTTCGGTGCCGACGCGACCGCACGCGCGTTGATCTGCGAAGCCGACGGTGAGGCCATCGGCTATGCGGTGTATTTCTACAACTACTCCACCTGGCTGGGCCGCAAGGGCATCTACCTGGAAGACCTGTACGTCAGCCAGGAAAAGCGCGGCGTCGGCGCAGGCAAGGCGCTGCTGAAATACATCGCCCGGCAGGCCGTGGCCGAAGGCTGCGGCCGCTTCGAATGGTCGGTGCTGGACTGGAATACCCCGGCCATCGAGTTCTACACCGCCGCCGGCGCCAAGCCGCAGGACGAGTGGACCGTGTACCGGCTGCAGGGCCAGGCGCTGCACGATTTCGCCAACGGTTGAAATGAAATGCATCCACGCATGGCGTGGATCTACCAACCCGATGGGGCGAACCGCAACCAGGTAGGTGCGAACCTTGGTTCGCACTCCCTGCGAACGCCGAAAAAAAAGCCACGCCAATCACTGGCGTGGCCTCGCTGCATGCGTGGGAGGCTGATCCTGCCTCCATCCGTCGTCCCTGCTATGGCCTTCCATTCTCCGGTTGCTGAATGACATCTGCGTGACATTCACCGCGGACAAACAGCGCATTGCTAGCCTGTGCGCCCCCGTCCTGGAAGCACCACATGGCCGCACCGCGCTGGCGCCTGATCCTCAATGGCAAATCCGCTGGCAACGATGAGTTGCGCGACGCCGTCGGCCACTGGCGCGGGCAGGGTGTGCAGCTGGAAGTGCGGGTGACCTGGGAGGACGGTGATGCCGAGCGCTACGTGGCCGAGGCGATCGATCATGGTGTGGACGTGATCGTGGCCGCCGGTGGCGATGGCACGCTCAGCGCGGTGGCCGAGACCCTGGCCCACCGTGAGGAACCGGCGGATGCGCTGCCATCACTGGCGCTGATTCCGATGGGGACCGCCAACGACTTCGCGACTGCTGCCGGCATTCCCACCGAGCCGAAGGAGGCCTTCGGCTTGATCGGGCAGGCGACGCCGCATGCGATCGATCTCCTGCGCGTGGACGCCGATGGCACCCACTGGTGGTGCGCCAACCTTGCCAGCGGTGGTTTTGGCACGCAGGTAACGGTGGAGACCGATGCCGGCTTGAAGAAGATGCTGGGCGGGCTGGCCTACGTGATCACCGGCATCGCCAAGCTGGGTCGCATCGAGCCGATCACCGCGCGGCTGTCCGGCCCGGACTTCGCGTGGGAAGGCGACTTCATCGCGCTCGGCATCGGCAATGGCCGCCAGGCAGGCGGTGGCCAGCAATTGTGCCCGCAGGCACTGATCGATGATGGGCAGCTGGACGTGACGGTGCTTCCGGAGCTGGAGGGGGAAGTCACTGCCACGCTCGGCCAGATGCTGAAGTCCGGCACCCAGGCCGCGCTGGAACAGCTGGCAACGCGCGCGCGGCTGCCATGGTTGCAGGTGGAGTCCGAGCGCCCGCTGACGCTCAACCTGGACGGTGAACCGGTACAGGCGCGCCAGTTCCGCATCGCGTGCGTGCCGGGCAGGGTGCGGATGCACCTGCCCGTGGGCTGTGCACTGTTGTCCGAGCCGCGCTGAGCCGCACCGGAAGTCCTACAACGGCGGTATGTCCTGCTCCTTCGCCGGGAACCCGAATGCTTCACGCTTCTCGCGGATGTACTGCGGCAGCGGCGGCCGGGCAATGCCGTGATCGATCAGCCACTGCTGGCACTTCTTCTGCCACGGCAGCAGGTCCGGTGTGGTGATTTCCCAGTAGATCGCTTCGACCATGGCCATCCGATCGGGCGCGCCCGGTTGCGCCGATGACGGCGATGCAATCGTGGGGTCCGCACCATGTTCAAGCAGCCAGTAGGCCTGCTCGAAGCCGCCACGGCCGGTGTACCAGCTCAGGACCGTATCGGCCTGGCCGATGTTGGATTCGTTGACGTGTGCGCCTCGCTCCACCAGCAGCTGGATGTTCTTCCACAGGTTGCCGGAAATGAAGGCCTGGAACAGCAGCGTTTCGGTATTGGAGGTGCGTGTGTCCGGGTCGCCGCCATGATCCAGCAGGAGGGCCAGGTAGCGCGGATCGTCCATCTTCGCGGCATAGACCATGGCGTTGTTGTGGCGGAACGTCTCGCCGTCCAGCGTTTCAATACGCCGTGCATTCGGATTGGCGCCATTGTCGAGCATCGCGCGCAGGCCTTCCAGGTTCCGCGCGCGCAACGGCCACGCGATGAGCGGAATGCCATCCTGCTTCGAGAACTCCTTGTCGGGGTTCACGCCTTCGGTCTTGATCAGGCGCGTGATCGTCGCCGCATCTCCCTGTTCGGCGGCAATGGCCAGCTCCAGGGCTTTGCCTTCGAAATAGCGCTCCGCGCCATGTGAAGACGTGCGCGCGCAGGCGCTCAGCAGTATCAGCAGCATCAGCGCCAGCCAGGAGAATGGCGTAAAGGAACTGTGAGGGTGACGGTGCATGTGATTCCTTGACATGGACGCGTTCGGGGGATGATAGCGTTGGCCGTGGTCATTCCAGCAGGTCCTGGATGACCACGTCTTCACTGATGAGCAATGGAGTCTGCCATGAGCGGTCACGATCCCGAGCAGCAGGAACGCCTGCTGCAGGCCCGCGCCAGGAGCGTCCAGGCGCAGCAGCACCTGGTCGAGCAACTGCAGGGCGGTGGACACGCCACCGAAGCGGCGCGCTTGCGCGAGACCTATCACGCCCGCGAGCTGGGTTCGCTTGCTGATGATGTGTATGCCTCGGCAAAGGGCAAAGGAGAACCGCCGGTCGGGTGGACGCGAGCCAGTGCTGTGACCGACCCGGACACGCTCAAAGCAGCGGGCATCAGCCTGGGGGCAGCCGACCTGAAGAAGCTGATGCGGCCGAACGACTCGGGTTTCCGCGCAGAGATCTACATTCCGGACAAAAGGGTGTTCGGTGATGACGCCAAGCCGGTGCTGGTGTTCAAGGGATCCACGGGCGAAATCATCGATCCCCGGGCGAAAGGCGGGCGGCGTGAGTCCGGAGGCGAGGATTTCCTCAACAACGGACGCCAGGGCGTGGGCATGCAGAGTGACTACTACGATCGGGCCATGGCACTGGCGAGTCGCTTGAAGACCTCCGGTACCCACTTTGAACTCGCCGGTCATTCGCTTGGCGGCGGCATGGCCTCTGCCGCTTCGGCGGTGACCGGTGTACATGCGACCACCTTCAATTCGGCGGGCCTGCATCCGGCCACCGCCGATCGCTACGCGAAATCCCACGGATTGCCGGTGTTCAATACGCGCGACACGGTGCACACCTACCAGACCTCGGGTGAAGTGCTCAACGATGTGCAGAACGGATTGAAGCGGCTCAACGAGCATCACCGGCAGGGCTTTGGCCTGCTGGCCAGCGAGACCAGCCAGCTGCTGCGCCAGCCCGGCGTGCAGCAGATGGTTACCCGCAAGCTGCAGGAGATGATGCCGGCCGGTGCGCAGACGGCCACCGCCCAGCTGGTTGACCAGCTGGCGTCGAAATCCGGGGCGGAGGCATTGCGCAATGTTCCGGTGGCCGCGGGCAGGATGGAACTGTTGCTGGATGCCAAGACCGAAGTGAATGGAAAGGTGGTGGACCGCCGCCATCGAGAAGCGCCAAGCCAGCTTGCCGAATACGGTGGCCCGTTGGCCGAGGTGCTGATCGCAGGTGCGCGTGGCATGCGTGCCGGACGGGTTGCCGGTGAACATGTCGAGCAGGTCGGCGCGCTGGCGGGCCGGGGCATGAGCCTGTCCGGCGTGGCCGTCGAGCGTGCGTCGACCCTGCAGGGAAATGCGATCGGCACCGTGGTCGACTACGGTGGAAAGAGCATGCGGGTCGGCATCGAAGGCGGTGCGACGGTCATTGCCAAGGGACGCGAGCTGCAGGGTCTGGTCGAATCGGTCAGCCACCGCGTGCAGGCCAAGGGCAGTTACGGCTGGAACATCGGGGCCAGCGTGCTGGGTGCGCTCGGTGCCGACGACATGGCCAGGCAGATGCGCGAGCACGGTGACGCGGCCCGCAATCAACACGAAACCAAGGCCCGTGAAGCCACCCGTGAAGCAGCGGCGGATGCCGGCCGCATCCGCGCCGGCGGCCATCATCTGGGCGGCCAGCTGCAGCAGGGCGTGCATGGCGTGGCCAATGGGCTGCGCAATGGCTATGCCGTGTACGGCGCGACTTTCCACATGGGCATGAACTGGAGCAGCCATCAGATCACCGGGCTGACCTCGCAGGCGCCGGCCGTGCTGGCCGGCACCGTCGGGCTGGGTGCGATGGCCAACAAGGGCATTGCCACGCACCTGCCCACGCCGGCACTGCCGCAGAACCTGGTCAACCTTGCCAAGACGTCGTGGGTGATCGGGCGCGGCAGTGCGACCATGGGGGAGTCGGTGGACCGGCATGGCATGAGCGAGACGATGAACCCCAGTCTCGACGCGGCAATCGCGAGCCAGGAGGCGGCCGCGCGCAAGCTGCTTGGACGGCCGCATGCGCAGCTGCAGGAGGGGGCCGCGAAGATGCCAGCGCTGAACGATCCGGGGCACATCGACTTCCATCTGTTCAAGGGCGCGCAGACCGGCGTGCACGGCCTCGATGTGGCACATGGCCGCATCCCGAACCTGCAGAGCGACCAGCTGGCCGGGGCGTTGGCTGCGCAGGCCAAGCGCGATGGGCTGCAGGCCATTTCCCATGTGCTGCTCAGTGACGACCGCACGCGGGCATTCGCGGTCGACACCCCGGATCTGCAGGCGGCCCACCGCCGACATGCGCACGTGGACGTGGCGGCCGGCATGGCCCAGCCGCTGGCCGTGAGCACGGCGCAGGTTGACGCCCTGAACACCGGTCGCGAACAGGTGACGGCGGCTGGACTGGCCCAGCAACAGGGGCTGCAGGCCCAGGAGAACGCCCGGCGGATGGGCTAATGGCCGAATGAACCGCGCCGCGGCGGCGGGGTTCCCCTCCCGCCCCGGCTGCGATACAGTCAAGGGGTGTCCAGCCTGACGACCCCGCATACCCTTTCTTCCGCACGCCGTTGGTGGCGATGGTGGCCCGTTGCCGTCGTCCGCCCCCATAACGTTGTGTCCCGGAAGGAAAGTCGTCTTGAACTCGCACGCTCAGTTTCAGCAGCAGGCCGCTGAAGGCCACACCCATATTCCCGTCGTCCGTGAAGTGCTGTCCGACCTGGACACGCCGCTTTCGGTCTATCTGAAGCTCGCCGACGGCCCCAATACCTACCTGTTTGAATCCGTCGAAGGCGGCGAGCGCTTCGGTCGTTACTCGATCATCGGCCTGCCGGCGCGACGCGTGTATGCCTTCCACGGCCACACGCTGACCGTGCGCGAAGACGGCCAGGTGGTGGACACCCGCGAGGTAGCCGATCCCTTCGCCGAAGTCGAGGCGCTGCGCAGCGCCCACTCGGTGCCCAAGCTGGAAGGCCTGCCGGGCTTCACCGGCGGCCTGGTCGGCTGGTTTGGCTTCGAGTGCATCGGCTACATCGAGCCGCGCCTGGCCCCGCCGGCTGGCCGTGATGAGCTGGGCACGCCGGACATCCTGCTGCTGGACTCCAACGAGCTGGCGGTATTCGACAATCTCAAGGGCCGGCTGTACCTGATCGTGCACGCCGACCCGCGTGTCGACGGTGCCTTCGACCAGGCGCAGGCGCGCCTGGACGCACTGACTGCGAAGCTGCGTGCACCGGGCGCCGGTTATCCCGCCCCGCTCAACAGTGATGTGCTGGACGAGTCCGATTTCGTCTCCGGTTTTACCCGCGAAGGCTTCGTCGATGCGGTCCAGCGCAGCAAGGAATACATCCGCGCCGGTGACATCTTCCAGGTGGTGCTCAGCCAGCGCCTGAGCGTGCCGTTCAAGGCGCGCCCGGTGGATGTGTACCGCGCGCTGCGTGCACTGAACCCGTCGCCGTACATGTACTTCCTGGATGTCGGCGACCTGCAGGTGGTCGGCTCGTCGCCGGAAATCCTGGTGCGTCTGCAGGATGGCGAAGTCACCGTGCGCCCGATCGCCGGTACCCGTCCGCGCGGTGCCACCGTCGAGCAGGATCTGGCGCTGGAAGCCGAACTGCTGGCCGATCCGAAGGAACGCGCCGAGCACCTGATGCTGATCGACCTCGGCCGCAACGATGCCGGTCGCGTGTCCAAGGCCGGCACCGTGGAAGTGGGCGAGCAGTTCGTGATCGAACGCTACAGCCACGTCATGCACATCGTCAGCGAAGTGACCGGGCAGCTGCAGCCGGGGCTGAGCTATGCCGATGTGCTGCGCGCCACCTTCCCGGCCGGCACGGTCAGCGGCGCGCCGAAGATCCGCGCGCTGGAGGTGATCCGCGAGCTGGAACCGATCAAGCGCAATGTCTATGCCGGCAGCATCGGCTACATCGGCTGGCACGGCGATGCCGATACCGCGATCGCGATCCGCACCGCGGTGATCAAGGATGGCCGCCTGTACGTGCAGGCCGGCGCCGGCATCGTCTACGACTCGGACCCGGACAAGGAATGGGACGAGACGATGAACAAGGGCCGCGCGCTGTTCCGCGCCGTCGCCCAGGCCGCCAAGGGCCTGTGAGCCTTTCCGTGCCGTGGCCTGCGCCGCGGCACCTCCTGCAGTTCCCATTCAAGACAAGGAGTACCGCATGAAGCTGCTGAGCGCATTGCTGTGGTCGTCGCTGCTGGCCACGATGGCCCCGTCTGCGTGGGCACAGGCCAATACCATTCCTTCGCAGCCGCACCTGCTGGTGAAGGGCGAGGCGCGCCGCGTGGTGATGCCGGACCGGTTTGGCCTGCAGTTGAACATCGAAGAGACCGACATGGATGCCGACGCCGCGCGCCACCGCGTGCAGGACAACGTCGCGCGCGTGCTGGCGCTGTTCAAGCAGCACAAGGCGGTGGAAGGCAGCGTGCGAGCGGACAACCTGCGTATCGGTCCGGCGACGCGCTATGAGCAGAACCGGCAGGTCTTCATCGGCACCCGCGTGTCGCGCCAGCTGCGTGCCAGCTTCGCCAGCGTGAAGGCGATGCAGGACGTGCTGGGTGCGCTGAAGGCCAACGAGAACGTGCAGGTCAGCAGCGTGGCCCCGACCTACTCGGGCGAAGTGGCGCTGCGACGCGAACTCAAGGGCGAAGCAGCGGCCAAGACCCGCGAGTCCGCGCAGGGCCTGGCCGAGGCCTATGGAACGAAAGTGCGTGGCCTGTACAGCATCTCCGACGTGGCGCCGGACTTCGCCTACGGCATCCAGGCCGGGCAATGGCCGCAGCCGGGCGAGGATGGTGAGTATCTGGACAGGATCTCGGTGACCGGCAGCTATGCACCGGCCTCGGCACCTGCGCCCGGTGCACCGGAGTCCATTGAAGCCGGCCCCATCACCTACACCGAAAACGTATACGCCATTTTCCTGATAAGCGACGGAACCTGACCATGTTGTGGATGATCGACAACTACGACAGCTTCACCTACAACCTCGTGCAGTACCTGCAGACGCTGGGCGCCGAAGTGAAGGTGGTGCGCAACGATGCGATGAGCGTGGACGAGATCGCCGCGCAGAAGCCCGAGCGCATCGTCATCTCGCCTGGCCCGTGCACGCCCAACGAAGCGGGCGTGTCGCTGGAATTGATCCAGCGCCTGGGCCCGACCACGCCGATCCTCGGCGTGTGCCTGGGCCACCAGGGCATCGGCCAGGTCTACGGTGGCACGGTCATCCGCGCGGGCAACATCATGCACGGCAAGACCTCGCCCATCCGCCATGAAGGCAAGGGCGTGTTCGCCGGTCTGCCGGATCGTTACCAGGCCACCCGCTACCACTCGCTGGTGGTGGACAAGCACAGCCTGCCCGATGCGCTGGAAGTGACCGCCTGGACCGAGAACGAGGACGGCTCGATCGAAGAGATCATGGGCCTGCGTCACCGCCAGTTCCCGGTGGAGGGCGTGCAGTTCCACCCCGAATCCATCCTCACCGAACACGGCCACGCCCTGCTGCGCAATTTCCTGCAGCGTCCGGCGGCCTGATCCAAGGAGCATTCCCATGAGCTTCTCCCCCCAGGAAGCCCTGCAACGCACCATCGAGCACCGCGAAATCTTCTTCGACGAAATGGTCGACCTGATGCGGCAGATCATGCGCGGCGATGTCTCGCCGATGATGACCGCCGCCATCCTCACCGGCCTGCGGGTGAAGAAGGAAACCATCGACGAGATCGCGGCCGCGGCCACGGTCATGCGCGAATTCGCGCTGGCGGTGCCGGTGGCCGATACCACCCACCTGGTCGACATCGTCGGTACCGGTGGCGATGGCTCGCATACCTTCAACATCTCCACCTGCGCGATGTTCGTGGCGGCCGCAGCCGGCGCGCGCGTGGCCAAGCATGGCAACCGCAGCGTGTCGTCCAAGTCCGGCAGCGCCGATGCGGTCGAAGCACTGGGTGCCGCCATCGAACTGCAGCCGGCCCAGGTGGCCGCGGCCATCGAGCAGACCGGCATCGGCTTCATGTTCGCGCCGATCCACCATCCGTCGATGAAGGTGGTCGCGCCGGTCCGCCGCGAGATGGGCGTGCGCACCATCTTCAACATCCTCGGCCCGCTGACCAACCCGGCCAGCGCGCCGTCGGTGCTGATGGGCGTGTTCCACCCCGATCTGGTGGGCATCCAGGCGCGCGTGCTGCGCGAGCTGGGCACCGAGCGCGCCATGGTGGTCTGGGGCCGCGACAACATGGACGAGATCTCGCTGGGCGCCGGCACCCTGGTGGGCGAGCTGCGCGACGGCAAGGTGCGCGAGTACGAGATCCACCCGGAAGACTTCGGCATCGCCATGTCGGCCAGCCGCAACCTGCGCGTGGACGGCCCGGAGCAGTCCATCGCCATGCTGCGCGCCGTGCTGGACAACCAGCAGGGACCGGCACTGGACATCGTGGCGCTGAATGCCGGCGCCGCGCTGTACGTGGCCGGCGTGGCCAGCGACATCGGCGATGGCCTGGCCCGTGCCCGTGCAGCCATCGCCAACGGCAGCGCCCGCCAGCGCCTGCAGCAGTATGTGGAGACTACCCGCGCGCTGGTTGCCTGAGCGCGCGGTTCAGCCTGACCCTTTTGATGGCCGATAATGGCCGTCCTCACCGCCCCCGCACCGAACCGACGACGATGAGCGACATCCTGCAGACGATCCTGGCCCGCAAGGCCGAAGAAGTGGCCCAGCGCCGCGCCCAGCGCCCGCTCGAGGCGCTTCAGGCCGCCGTGGCCAGCGCCCCGCCGGTACGTGGCTTCGTGCGCGCCCTGCAGGCGGCCGTGGCCAATGGCGACCCCGCGGTCATCGCCGAGGTGAAGAAGGCCAGCCCGTCCAAGGGCGTGATCCGCCCGGATTTCCGCCCGGCCGATATCGCCGTCAGCTACGAGTTCGGTGGCGCCAGTTGCCTGTCGGTGCTGACCGACGTGGATTTCTTCCAGGGTGCCGACGTCTACCTGCAGCAGGCCCGCGAGGCCTGCACGCTGCCGGTGCTGCGCAAGGACTTCGTGATTGACGCCTACCAGGTGTACGAGGCGCGCGTGCTGGGCGCCGACTGCATCCTGCTGATCGTCGCCGCGCTGGACGACACCCAGCTGGCCACCCTGTCCGAACTGGCACTGTCGCTGGGCATGGACGTGCTGGTGGAAGTGCATGACATCGACGAACTGGAGCGTGCGCTGCAGGTGCCGGCACCGATGATCGGCATCAACAACCGCAACCTGCGCACCTTCGAAGTGTCGCTGCAGACCACGCTGGACATGCAGAAGGCGGTGCCGCGTGACCGCCTGCTGGTGACCGAGAGCGGCATCCTGGGCCCACAGGACGTGGCGCTGATGCGCGATGCCGGCATCCATGCGTTCCTGGTCGGCGAGGCCTTCATGCGCGTGGAAGAGCCGGGCGAGGGCCTGCGTCAGCTATTCTTCGCGGCATGAAAACGCACTATCCGACGCCGCGCGACGATGCACCGCTGGTGGTCTTCGATTTCGACCACACCCTCTACGACGGCGATTCGGGCACTCACCTGTTCGCCTCGCTGATCAAGCGCAACCCGTTGCGGATGCTGGCGGCGCTGCTGGTCACGCCGATCGCCGGGCCGATGGTGGCGCTGCTGCCGACCCGTCGTACCGGCATTTCGGTCTATGTGTGGATCGGCAGCTTCGGCCTGCACCGCGCGCGTGATTTCAACAAGGTCATCGACGCCTATGTGCTGCGCAATGAGGCGCAGATGCGCGCCAAGCTGCTGCCGCAGGCGCTGGAGGTGTTCGCCGCGCACCGCGCCAAGGGCGACCGCGTGGTGGTTGCCACCGGCGCGCCGCCAGAGCTGGCACGGGCGATCCTGGCTTTCGTCGCCCACCAGGACGTACCGGTGATCGGCACCGAGGTTGGCCCACGGCTGGGCGGCGTCGGCCCGACCCGCCACTGCCACAACGAAGAGAAGATGCGCATGCTGCGCGAGCGCGGCTACGGCGATATCGATATCGCCTACTCCGACAGCACCGCCGACCTGCCATTGCTGCTGGCGGCCAAGGCGCCGGTGGTGGTGAACCCGAAGCCGGGCAGGGTGGACTTCTTCCGCCGCGTGCTGCCGGCCGGCACCCGCATCCTCAACTGGGGCTGCGTGGACCGTGGTGGCGACAAGGCCTGATCCGAGCCTGTTGTAGAGCCGAGCCATGCTCGGCTGCTCTTCGTTGCGGTATCCGTGCGCGATCAGCCGAGCATGGCCCGGCTCTACAGGGAATGCCTCAGCGATACAGGTGCCCGTACACCGCGTGGCCGATCTGGAACAGGCTGATGCCCAGCACCAGCACGCCAACGGCCACCAGCACCCAGCGCTCCTTCACCCGCTTGACCAGGATCGCCGCCACCGGCGCGGCCATCATGCCGCCGATCAGCAGGCCGGCGACGATCTGCAGGTGCTGCACCCCCATCGACAGCAGGAAGGTCGCCGACACCGTCAGCGTGACCACGAACTCCGCCGCATTGACCG
Source organism: Stenotrophomonas sp. YJH_SMC_43 (assembly GCF_059372535.1). NCBI lineage: Bacteria > Pseudomonadati > Pseudomonadota > Gammaproteobacteria > Lysobacterales > Lysobacteraceae > Stenotrophomonas > Stenotrophomonas sp. YJH_SMC_43. Next base: position 730,816 of record NZ_JCAFVQ010000003.1, on the reverse strand, counting down.
TACCGATGGTGGTGCGCGCCTGGCCACCACGAGCGAGCAGGGTGGACGTGGCGATCGGCCCCCAGCCGCCACCGCCGCTGGCGTCGAGCAGGCCCGCGAAGAAGCCCAGCACCGGTACCCGGCGGATTTCGCCCTTGGGCATCCAGCGTCCGGCCGCGCGGGCCAGGATGATGATCGCCAGCACCAGCAGGTACAGGTAGATCAGTGGCCGGATGATCTCGCCCGGGATCTGGGTGAGCACGTAGGCGCCCACCGCGCCGCCCACCGCGCCGGGCAGGGCCAGGCGCAGGAACAGGCGTTTATCGACATTCCCGGCGGCGAGGTGCGACACACCCGAGGCGCCGGTGGTGAACACTTCCGCGGTGTGGATGCTGGCGCTGACCTGCGCCGGCGGCAGGCCCATGCTCAGCATCACCGACGATGAGACCAGGCCGAAAGCCATGCCCAGCGCGCCGTCGACCAGCTGCGCGCCGAGGCCGATGAGGATGAACCACCAGAATTCGCTGCTCAGCTCCATGCCCCGAGCCTAGCGCGCGAAGGAGTGCGGACCAAGGTCCGCACCCACCGGGTGCTCAACGGTCAACGGGTGCCGTACAGCACCACGGTCTTGCCGCGGGCATGCAGCAGGCCGTCGGTCTGCAACTTCTTCAGCACGCGGCCGGCCATTTCGCGCGAACAGCCGACCAGGCGCGCCAGTTCCTGGCGCGAGACGCGCAGCTGGCTGCCCTGCGGGTGGCTCATTGCTTCCGGTTCCTGCGCCAGGTCGTGCAGGGTGCGCACGATCCGGTCGGTGACGTCCAGGAATGCCAGTCGGCTGGCCTTGCGGCTGGTGTCGAGCAGGCGCTTGGAGATCTGCTGGCCCAGCGCGTACAGCAGGCGCGGGGCATCGGCCGACAGCGGGCCGAGGAACAGCTGATGCAGGCGCTCGTAGCTGATTTCGGCCAGCTCACAGGCGGTGCGGGTCCGCAGGATCACCTCGCGGCGGTCCGATTCAACGAACAGGCCCATCTCGCCGACGAACTCGCCAGCACCGAAGTAGCCCAGCACGAGCTCGCGATCGTCATCTTCCTCGGCCATGATCGAAACCGAGCCGCTGATGACGTAATACAGGGTTCCCGCCGGGTCACCGGGTCGGAAGACGTCGGTACGGGTGGGGTATCGCCGCCTGTGGCTGTGCGCCAGGAAACGATCGATTGTGGCGATATCCAGGGCCAGTGGACTGCTAGCTAGGCGCACGGTTGACACGATAGGAGCGCTCCCTCTGCGCATGAACGGATTCACGGGGTCGATAGCGGAGCTTAACCAGCGCAATTGTTAAGGGCAAACAGTGTGCCAGATGTGAGCGATCTTCACGTTCCCCCCGGGGACAGTTTGCCCCATAATTCCCCCTTTCCCTTCTTACACAGGAATCGACCGCCGTGGTCAAGCCGTTGCCTCGCCTGAGGCTGCAGGGTTTCAACAACCTCACCAAGGCGCTGAGCTTCAACATCTATGACGTGTGTTACGCGCGCACCGAAGAGGAGCGTCAGCGTTACATTGAATACATCGATGAAGAGTACAACGCCGACAGGCTGACTCAAATCTTGACCGATGTCGCCGAGATCATCGGCGCCAACATCCTGAACGTGGCCCGCCAGGACTACGACCCGCAGGGTGCCTCGGTGACCATCCTGATCTCCGAAGAACCGGTGATCGACAAGAAGCAGGCCGGCAAGGAGCTGATCTCCGACGCTGTGGTCGCGCACATGGACAAGTCGCACATCACCGTGCACACCTATCCGGAAACGCACCCGCAGGAAGGTATCGCCACCTTCCGCGCCGACATCGACGTGGCCACCTGCGGCGTCATTTCGCCGTTGAAGGCGTTGAACTACCTGATCGAAAGCCTCGAGTCGGACATCGTGATCATGGACTACCGCGTCCGTGGCTTCACCCGCGATGTGAAGGGCAAGAAGCACTACATCGATCACAAGATCAACTCGATCCAGAACTTCCTGGCCAAGAACATCAAGTCGCGTTACGAGATGTTCGACGTCAACGTCTACCAGGAAAACATCTTCCACACGAAGATGCACCTGAAGGACTTCGACCTGGACCAGTACCTGTTCGAGGAAAAGGCCAAGAACCTGTCGTTCAAGGAACGCATGAAGATCGAAGCGCTGCTCAAGCGCGAGATCGAAGAGCTGTTCCACGGCCGGAACCTGTCCGAGTAAGCCCCATGCGCGATGCCGGCAGGCATCGCCGCCCAGGCGGGACGACCCGCCCCGTGGAACTGGTGTCGCGCAAGCGACGTGGTTCCACGGTGATGTACCGACCCACGGCCCGGTGTGAAAACACCGGGCCGTTTCGTTTTTCTCAAAAAGGTAAGGAGCCCCCACCCATGCCCTGGATCTACCTGCTGCTGGCCGGCCTGTTCGAGATTGGTTTCGCCCTCGGAATGAAGTACTCCGAAGGCTTCAGCAAACCCCTTCCCACTGCTGCCACGGTCGTGTCCGCGCTGATCAGCCTGTACCTGATGAGCCAGGCGATGAAGAGCATCCCGGTCGGCACGGCCTACGCGATCTGGACCGGTATCGGCGCCATGGGCGTGGCGGTGCTGGGCATCTACCTGTTCAACGACAGCGCATCGCCGGCCCGCCTGGCCTGCGTGGGCCTGATCGTGGCCGGTGTGATCGGCCTGAAGCTGGTGTCGCCGAACTGATTGATGGCCCGACCAACGGTCGCGCCCCACCGTCAGGCCCCGCCGCACCTCTTGGTAGGCCCACGCCGTTGGTGCGGACAACCCTTCAAATGCGGTAAGCGATGTGCTTCATCACCTTCGATGCCAGCGCCATCGCGCCCGGGATCGGGAACGGCAGGCGGCGTGCGCCGGCCTGCTCGGCGTGCTCCGCATGGCGGGCCTCGTCTTCCTTCATCACCTGGATGACCGCGCGGCTGCGCAGGTCGCTGGCCGGCAGGTCGACCAGGTGCTCGTCCAGATGGGCTTCCACCTGGCGCTCGGTTTCGACCACGAAGCCCAGGTTCCAGCCGTCGCCACGCAGCCCGGCCAGGGTGCCGATGGTGTAGCTGCCGGCATACCAGAGCGGGTTGAACAGGCTCGGACGGCTGTCCAGTTCGCCCAGGCGGGTGGCGCACCAGGCCAGGTGGTCGGTCTCTTCCTGGGCCGCTTCCAGCAGGTGTTCACGCGTGGCCGGGTCGCGGGCCACGGCGGCCTGGCCGAAGTACAGGCCCTGCGCGCAGACCTCGCCGACATGGTTGATCCGCATCAGCCCGGCCGCATGGCGGCGTTCAGTGCTGTCCATGCCCGGCTCGTCGGTGTCCGCAGCCGGGTAGGGACGGGCCGCCGGCGGGTTGCCGAACACCGTGTCCAGGGCGCGCTGCGCCTCGGTCAGCAGGTGGTCCAGCGGGGTGATCTGGCGGAGCACGGTCATGGCGGTACACGGTGGGGCGGAAGACCCCGCGATTCTCGCCCGGCCCCGTCCCCCTGCCAACCCGGTCAGGGGCCGGCTTGCAACGGGGGTCTGACCTGCGTACAATCCCGCCTCTTACGCTTCACCTTTTCACAACGCGTGGCAGAGTTCCGGTGAGCCTTTCGCCGCAATGAGCCCGACCTAACCTAGAGTTCTTCATGAGCACTTTCACTGCCAAGAACGAGACCGTCCAGCGCGACTGGTACCTCGTCGACGCCGAGGGCAAGACCCTGGGCCGTCTCGCCACCGAGCTGGCCCGCCGTCTGCGCGGCAAGCACAAGCCGGTCTACACCCCGCACGTTGATACCGGCGACTACCTGGTCGTCATCAATGCAGAAAAGATTGCCGTCACCGGCAAGAAGCTGCAGGACAAGATGTATCACCGTTTCACCGGTTACATCGGCAACCTGAAGACCGAATCCCTGGCACAGGCGCTGGAGCGCCACCCGGAGCGCGTGATCGAGATCGCCGTGAAGGGCATGCTGCCGAAGGGCCCGCTGGGTCGCCAGATGTACCGCAAGCTCAAGGTCTACGCCGGCACTGAGCATCCGCACGCCGCACAGCAGCCGCAGGTTCTGGATATCTAATCATGGCTATCACTCAAAACTACGGCACTGGCCGCCGCAAGTCCTCCACCGCTCGCGTGTTCCTGCGCAAGGGTTCGGGCAACATCACCGTCAACGGCCGTCCGCTGGACGAGTTCTTCGGTCGTGAGACTGCGCGCATGATCGTGCGCCAGCCGCTCGAGCTGACCAAGAACACCGAAAGCTTCGACATCCTGGTCACCGCCGCTGGCGGCGGCACCACCGGCCAGGCCGGTGCGATCCGTCTGGGCATCGCCCGTGCTCTGGTCGAGTACGACGAAACCCTGAAGTCCGAGCTGCGCAAGGCCGGCTTCATGACCCGTGACGCCCGTGAAGTCGAGCGTAAGAAGGTCGGTCTGCACAAGGCCCGCCGCGCCACCCAGTTCTCCAAGCGCTGATCTACCGCGCCTGGTTGGGCTCCTTCGGGAGCCCGCTGGATGGAAAAGCAAAAGCCCGGCTTCGGCCGGGCTTTTGTCGTTTCGGGGTCATGCATTCCCAGGTTGCCGGCCAGCGGTCGGTACTACCCGTGGCTTCACATGTCAGAAGGGGGTGGAGCCTTTTCTCTGAAAAAGGATCCGATCCCGGATCTCTCTGGAGAGCAACCCCTTGTTGTTCAAGGGGGGGGGGGGGGGGGGGGGGGGCCGGCAGGCGCGGGGATAAGGTGGGATGCGTGACCCAACAAAAAAGAAAAAAGCCTGATCTTTCGATCAGGCTTTTTTCTTTTTTGTTTGGCTGCCCCGGATGGATTCGAACCACCGAATGCCTGAGTCAGAGTCAGGTGCCTTACCGCTTGGCGACGGGGCAAAACGTGCAACTATTTTCTCACTTTTCACACTGAAAAACAACTTGATTTTCAGTGTGGTGGCTATGGGTGGACTCGAACCACCGACCCCAGCATTATGAGTGCTGTGCTCTAACCGGCTGAGCTACATAGCCTTGGTGAGCCCGCTATTCTGCGGATGTGTATCGACCCTGTCAACACTTTTGTGTCGTGCTTGTGGGTCGACAGAGGGCATGGGATAGTCCCGACCAGTAGATTTTCTTAGGAGTCCGCATCGTGATCGATCCGGACGGCTATCGACCGAACGTCGGCATTGTGCTGATGCGGCAGGACGGCCAGGTGTTCTGGGCACGACGTGTGCGCCGGGACGGCTGGCAGTTCCCGCAGGGTGGCATGAACACCGACGAGACGCCTGTCGAGGCCATGTATCGTGAACTGCAGGAAGAGACCGGCCTGCTGCCTGAGCACGTGGAAGTGCTCGGGGCGACGCCCGGCTGGCTGCGCTACAAGCTGCCGGCGCGGGCCATCCGCCGCAATGAGCGGCAGGTCTGCATCGGCCAGAAGCAGGTCTGGTTCCTGCTGCGCCTGACCGGCGACGAATCACATGTGCAGCTGGACCATACCGATTCACCCGAGTTCGACCACTGGCGCTGGGTGGACTTCTGGTACCCGGTGGAGCACGTGGTGATGTTCAAGCGTGGCGTCTATGCGCGCGCTCTGCGACATCTGGCGCCGTTGGCGCGCGGGGTGGCCGGGCAGGGCGTCACCGCCATGCCCAAGAGCGCTGCGGAGGCCTGGATGCCGGGTCACGCTGCCGGCCACGACAGGCCCCGCAAGCGCACGCCCAAGCGCGGTGGCTACTGGCCGCGCAAGGCCAAGGGTGAGCCGGGGGCGGTTTGATGGGGAGGCCGCGCAGGCCGCGGGTCGATCCGTCACAACGCGTCCCCGCCGGGTATCTCCAGCAGGGCCTGGTTGTCCGGCTGGCCAGCCTGCCCTGGATGGCGTTGGGCGTGGTGGTGCTTGGCGGCAGCGCAACGATCCCGCTTGGGCTGGGCATGGTCCTCATCCTGGTGAACTGTGCCGGTGCCCTGTATCTGGCGGACTACCTGCTGCGCCTGAGGGCGGCAGGCGGTGGCCTGCACTGGCTGACCATGTTCTTCAGTACGCCGGTGCTGGCCCTGTTGTATTCGATCGCACTCTGAACCGTATCGAGAATGGTTCAGGTCTCTGATTGACAACCATTCTCGTTTCCATTGGAATAGCCAACAGGCCACTCTTGGCCTGTCAGCCCGGTTCACGCCTGTGTACGTCTGCATCTGCAACGGAGTCACCGACCACCAGATCCGCGAAGCCGCCAGCAATGGCGTCAGCACGGTGGCCGAGCTGACCATGCGTACCGGTTGTGGCGCGACCTGCGGTTCCTGCCTGGACATGGCCGGCGACCTGCTGGCCAAGGCACGTGCCACCCACGATCTGCCGCTGCCGGTCCTCGGTCTGGCCCAGGTCGCCTGACGCCTCTTTCGCGGCGCGTTGACGCCGCGCTTCCGCATCCTTCACGCGTGGCCGCATAGGCCAATGCGCACGATTCGCGTTCCTTCACGACCGCACGCAAGGCGTTAAAGTGCCTGCGTTTTCAGCGTGCAGGAGCATCCCCATGAAGGGCGACACCAAGGTCATCGAATTCCTCAACAAGGTCCTCTACAACGAGCTGACCGCGATCAACCAGTACTTCCTGCACGCCAAGATGCTGAAGAACTGGGGCATCAAGGAACTGGCCGAACATGAGTACAAGGAATCGATCGACGAGATGAAGCATGCCGACATGCTCGCCGACCGCATCCTGTTCCTTGAAGGCCTGCCGAACTTCCAGGCGCTGGGCAAGCTGCGCATCGGCGAGAACCCGACCGAGATCCTGCAGTGCGACCTGTCGCTGGAACGCGATGGCGTGGTCACCCTGCGCGAGGCCGTGGCCTATTCCGATTCGGTGGGTGACTACGTCAGCCGCCAGCTGTTCGTGAAGATCCTCGACTCGGAAGAAGAGCACATCGACTGGCTGGAAACCCAGCTCGACCTGATCGAGCGCATCGGCGAGCCGAAGTACCTGCTGAGCAAGCTGGAAGACTGACTCAGCCGGCCTGGCCGGCGCGATGCTGTGCCAGGTAGCCCGTCAGTGCCACGCGCGCACGGGCGAATTCGGCAACCAGCAGCGCTACCGCTACGGCGGGGCGCTGCAGGCTGCCGCTGCGGGCCTCATGTTCGATCCGCTGCGCCACCGCCGACAGCGACAAGGCCCCCACGTTCGCGCTTGATGATTTCAGGCTGTGCGCGACCGCCTGCAGGCGGGGCTCGTCGCCGTTCTGCGCGGCCTGCTGCAGCTGCTGCACCATCGCCGGCGCATCCTCCAGGAACACCGAGACGATCTGGAGGGCGGTATCGCCGATTACCGCGTGCAGTTCGTCCAGCACGTCGCGGTCCAGTACCGGTTGCGGTGCTGGCGCCACCTGCTTTTCCGGATTCTGTAGAGCCGAGCCATGCTCGGCTGATGGCGTGCGACTGCAATTGGCCGTCAGCCGAGCATGGCTCGGCTCTACGGAAGGCTGTCCAGGTGATGCAGCCTTCCCGCCACCCCAGCGCTGCAACAGCGCATGCAGCGTGGCACGTGCGATCGGCTTGGACAGGTAGTCGTCCATGCCGGCCTGCAGGCAGCGCTCGCGATCACCGGCCATGGCGTTGGCCGTCATCGCGATGATCGGCAACCGCGTGCGCCCGGTTTCCGCTTCTTCCGCACGCCAGTGGCGCGTGGCGGCGTAGCCGTCCAGCACCGGCATCTGGCAATCCATCAGCACCACGTCCACGCCGCCTTCGCGAAGGGCGGCCAGCGCCTGCTCGCCATCGGCGGCATTGCGCACCTCGCACTGGAATACGCGCAGCAGATGCTCGGCCACCATCCGGTTGACCGTGTTGTCTTCCACCAGCAGCACGCGCTGGTGCAACGGCGGCAGCGTGGGCGTGGGCTGCCCCTGTTCGGCGTTGGCCAGCAGCGCGGCAGGGCGCGCATGCGCGACCGGTACAGCCAGCAGTGCATGCAGCGCAGCGTCGTCGAAATGCGAGGGTAGCTGCCGCTGGCGCGGGCGTGCCGGAAGGGTATCGTCCTGCAGCCACAGCACCTGCAGGGCATCGTCCTCGCCACGTTCGGCCAACGCCTGTTGCAGCGTCGCTTCACGGATGCGGCGCGCACGTGCATCGACCAGCAGCCAGGCCGGCGCCGGTTGCCCCGGCCTCGGCACCGCGCGCAGGCGCTCGACCACGGCATCGAGCTGCGCCATGGCGTGCACCAGCAGGCCATGATGGGCCGCGATGCGCTCGATGCGTGCCCGCAGCGTTGCATCGGCACTGAAGAGCAGCAGCGGTGCTGGCGCGCGCGCCATCGCCGGCAGGTCGCCAGGAACCTTCAGCAGCGGGATCTCGAACCAGAACGTAGCGCCCTGGCCAGGCGTGGACTGCACGCCGATCTGCCCGTGCATCAGGTCGATGATGCGCTTGCAGATGGCCAGGCCCAGGCCGGTGCCGCCGTAGATGCGGGTGGTGGATGCGTCGGCTTGGCTGAAGGACTGGAACAGGCGTGCCTGCAGCGTGTCGTCGATGCCGATGCCGGTATCGATGATCTCGAAGCGCAGCTGGTGCTGCGCGGCACCTTCGCCCAGCCGCAGCACGCGCAGCTGCACCTGGCCGCGGGCGGTGAACTTGATTGCGTTGGCCAGCAGGTTGCTCAGCACCTGGCGCAGGCGCACCGGGTCGCCGCGCACCGGCAGGCGCACCGAAGGATCCAGTTGCAGGCCCAGCACCAGGCCCTTGGCGTCGGCGGCGCGCTGCATCAGCTGCACCACGCCATCGAGCAGGTCGCGCAGGTTGAAGCTGGTGATCTCCAGTTCCAGCGCCTGTGCTTCCAGCCGGGAGTAGTCGAGGATGTCGTCGACGATGCGCAGCAGCTGCTGTGAACTGGCCGAAGCGGTGGCCAGCATCTGCCGCTGGTCCTCGCCCAGCGGCCCGCGCGCGATCAGCTCCAGCATCGGCAGGATGCCGTTGAGCGGGGTGCGGATCTCGTGGCTCATCGTGGCCAGGAACTCGCCCTTGGCCAGCACGGCCGCTTCGGCGGCCTGCTTGGCCTGCAGCAGCTGCTGTTCCAGCTGGCCCTGGCGTTCGGTGGTATGGCGCAGCTGGTCGCGGTCGGCGGCCAGCGCGCTGTGCTCGCGCTGCAGCCGGGCCAGTGCCCGGCTGCGCGTGCGCAGGCGCAGGCCCAACAGCAGCGCCATGGTGGCCGCGGCAAGGGCAACCAGCAGCACGCCCCACAGCGGCACGTCAGAGCACCGCGTTGTGGAAGTCGAAGTTCAGGTCGCTGCCGGCCGACTGCACCATGTTGCCCTGGATGTAATCGACGCCGCCGACCCACATCGCGGCCGCGGCCTGCGGGTCTTCGATCTGCTGGCCGATGATCTGGAGCCCGGCCGCATGCGCCTGTTCGATCGCCTTGCGCAGTTCCTCGCGCGTGGCTGGGTTGGAATGGCTGCTGGAGAAGCGCGCGGCCATGCGCACGAACGACAGCGGCAGCTGGGTCAGCAGTGCATCGGCTTCGCCGCTGGGCTCGAACTGGCTCAGGCAGAAGCGCACGCCGGCGCCGGCCATGCGCTGGCAGAACTGCTGCAGCGGCACGGTATGGATCAGCGCGTCGGGCAGGCGCACGTCGATCACCAGCGCACTGCCGGGCAGGTCACGCTGCTGCAGTGATTCCAGCAGCCAGTCGCCAAAGGCATCGCGCTGCAGCGTGCGCAGCGACTGCGAGACGAACAGGTTCAGCGGCTGCGTTGCGTGCCGGTACAGGTCCAGCAGGCCCAGCGCATGGTCCATCACCTGCTGGTCGAGGTCGGCGATGCGGCCTGCCGCCTCGGCGGCGGGAATCACCTGGCCGGCCGCCAGCACCGTGCCATCGGCCTGGCGCAGGCGCAGCAGCAGCTGGTACTGCGCGGTGTTGCCACCGGCGACGGCGACGATCGGCTGATAGGCCAGCTCCAGCTGGCCTTCCAGCAGTGCCAGGTGTTCCTGTTCGGTGACGGCCTGGCGGTGCACGTGGCCCGCCACGCCGGCGCTGAGCAGGCGCGCCTGCAGGGTGGTGCGCTCGACCGCTTCCAGTGCAGCGTTGGCATCGTCGAAGCCCGGCGACAGCGGCGCGTAACCCACCACGCCGCGCAGGTGCACCGATTCATCGTCGCGGATCACGAAGGCGCGCGCCGAGAGCTGCTCACGCAGGGTCGCGGCGATGCTTTCCAGGCTGTCTTCATCAGTATTGCGGGCCAGCAGCAGGAAGCTGTTGTCGTTCAGGCGTGCCAGCAGGTGCGGATGGCCGGCCTCGGCCAGGCGCTGCCCGGCCTGCACCATCAGGCGCTCGAAGGCGGCGTAGCCATAGCGTTCGCGCAGGCCCAGCGCGCTGGCCACTTCAACGAAGAACACGCCACCCCGGTCGCGATGGGCGAGGGCGGCATTGAGCTGCTGCAGCACGTGGTGACGCGTCGGCAGGCCGGTTTCCGGATTGCTGGTGGCCGGTGCGCCGGTTGCACCGGGCAGGGTTGCTGCCTGCGCACGTGCGCGACGGATGCGGTTGGCCACGGCGGCGATCAGGTGGCGCGGCCGGATCGGCTTGCTCAGGTAATCGTCGGCGCCGCTGTCGAGCACTTCGAACTGGCGCTCCGGGTCCGGATCGCCGCTCAGGAACACGATCGGCAGCAACTGCAGGCCAGGCTGCTGGCGGATCAGCGCGGTCAGGCGCATGCCGTCCAGGCCGGGCAGGTGCAGGTCCATCAGGATCAGGTCGGGGCGATGTTCCTTGATCGCCTGCAGCGCACCGTCGGCATCGCTGTGCACGATGGCCTGCATGCCGGCGCCATGCAGCACGCTCTGTGCGAACAGGGCCTGCGCGCGGTCGTCCTCGACGATCAGCACGCGGTAGGGCGAATCGGAGGTCGGCGGTGCCTGGTCGTTGTTGCCAGCCTCGGCCAGCATGCCCGGACCCGGCAGCGGCGGTGGTGCGCTGCCGATCGATGCGGGTGCGTCGGAGGCTGCCAGCGGCGGAACTGCTGCCGGCGCTGCGGCGACGGCGCTCGCCGATTCAGCCGTCCAGCGTTGCCAATGATCGGCCGGAGGGGATTCAGCGCGTCCCGGGCGGGCGCCCGCGGGGGATTCGTTTGCGGCCATCGGTGCTCCTGGTGTTCGCGTCCATTATGCGACAAGCCCGGCGATCAACCGGTACCGGGCTGGCGTGGACTGTCGGGCGACGCACCGCGTGCCAGCCAGCGCACGCCCTTCCACAGTGCGCGCCAGACCAGCCACACCAGCAGCGCACCGGCCAGGCTGCAGGCCAGCACCACGATCAGCGCGATCCACGGGTGTGCCAGGGCCAGGGCCAGGCCACCGACCACCACGGTGTCCTCGGCGGCGGAGGCCACCCAGTTGCTGGCAGGCTCGGGCGAGGTATTGAGCAGAGCGCGGGTGCCGGCCTTCAGGCCATGACTGGCCAGCGCCACACCGGCGCCGGCGGCAAGCGCACCGGTGCCCAGCTGCCCATCCGGCGACAGCGTGGCGGCGGCGAGGAAAGCCCCCGCTGGCACACGTGCCAGGGTCTGCACCAGATCCCACGCCGAGTCGACGCCGGGAATCTTGTCGGCGAAGAATTCGGTCACCGCCAGCGCCGCCGAGGTGCCCAGCACCCACCACGATTCAGTGGCCTGCAGGGCCGGCGGCAGGTCGACCCAGCCGAGCAGGCCGGCCAGGCCGACACCGAACACGGTGAGGTAGACGCGGATGCCGGCCAGCCAGGCCAGCAGGATGCCGATCACGAACAGGTGGGCTTCGGTCATGGCGATGCTCCGGCGACGGAACTGTGCAGGGGACCACACTATCGACGATGGCATGCCTGAACGCCACAGACCGTGGCTCGCCACTGCGCAGGAAACCCACCCGTCCTGTCATACACTAGCGCGTCGTTTGCCACAGGGGCCGTACCGGTGTCGCCCTCGCGATGCCCCGGAATCCACCCATGACCAACCGTCCTCCCATGCGCGTGCAGGTCCGCCTGCCTGGCGCGCCACAACCGCCGGCCGACCGTCGCCGCCTGCTGGTGATCGGCGGCATCTGGCTGCTCAGCCTGGTACTGGCCGTGCTGGGTGGCTGCTGGATGGCCACGCCGCGCGACGCCCAGGGCCAGCGCCTGCAGGCTGCCGAGAAGCGTGCCGAGACGTTGCAGGCGCAGCTGACCGAATTGCGCCAGAAGCAGGCCACGCTGGAAGCCTCCGACCGCATCAGCCGCGCCGCCAACACCGAGGTGCAGTCCTCGCTGGCCGAGCGCGATGAGGAAATCGCCGGCCTGCGTGCCGACGTCGCCTTCTATGAGCGCCTGGTGGGCTCCACCAGCCAGCGCAAGGGCCTGAATACCCATTCGATCGAGTTCAGCCCGGAAGCGGCCGGCACCTGGCAGTACACCGCCGTGCTGACCCAGAACCTCAACCGCGGTGCCATCAGCCAGGGGCAGATGCGCTTCACCGTGGAAGGCGTCAAGAACGGCAAGCTGGCCACGATCAGCTGGGATGATCTGCACCAGCGCAGCAAGGTGCCGGGACAGGATTACTCGTTCCGGTACTTCCAGCAGCTCACCGGCAGCGTGATGCTGCCGGCTGACTTCACCCCGCAACGCGTGCGGGTGACATTGGGGAGTGGTACGGGGGGTACCACCCAGGTATTCGACTGGAAACAGGCCGGTGCGCCGGCCAGCAAAGGGGAGTAGGCAGATGTTCGGAAGCAGCAAATCCAACCGTGAAGGCCAGCTGGTGGTGGATGCCCTGATCGGCAACCAGGTGGTGATCCGCGGTGATGTGGAATTCAGTGGGGGCCTGTATGTGGAAGGCCGCATCCATGGCAAGGTGATCGCCGCCGAAGGCGCCAGTGGCGCGACCCTGACGGTCGCCGAGCATGGCGTGATCGAGGGCGAGATCCGTGCCCAGGTGGTGGTCATCAGTGGCCGTCTGGACGGCGACGTGCATGCCACCGAGAAGGTCGAACTGACCCCGAGCGCACGGGTCAATGGCAACGTCCATTACCAGGTGGTGGAGATGAATGCGGGCGCCCAGCTGAACGGTCGCCTGATCCATGCCAGCGCCCCGATGGCCGCCCTGCCGGCTCCGGAAGGCGAAGAGGCCAATGGTGGCAAGGGTGACACCGCCGCACGCCGCAAGCTGGCCGAGGCGATGGCTTGAAAGCCATCGTCGGCACCCCCATGCTGACGGCATGAGCACGCTAGTCTCCCTGCCCGGCACCACCCCGGTTGCCGCGCCCGATTACCAGTCGCTGGAGCGCCCGCTGAACTTCACCGAGTCGGCGGCCGCCAAGGTCAAATCCCTGATCCAGGAAGAGGGCAACCCCGACCTGGCCCTGCGCGTGTACATCGAAGGCGGTGGCTGTTCGGGCTTCCAGTACGGGTTCGAGTTCGACGAGAACCGTGCCGAGGACGACCTGGCGGTACAGACCAGCGGGGTGACCCTGCTGGTCGACCCGCTGAGCCTGCAGTACCTGATGGGCGCCGAGGTGGATTACACCGAGAGCCTGACCGGTGCGCAGTTCGTGATTCGCAACCCGAACGCGAAGACCACCTGCGGCTGCGGCAGCAGCTTCAGCATGTAAGAGCCCTGTGGCCAGGATGTGCCAACCAAGGTTGGCACCTACCAGAGCGGATCAGTAGATCCACGCCATGCGTGGATGCTCTGTGCCCTCCAGCCCACAACAGCAGATTGCGCACAGCGCCGACCTTGCCACCCGCATCGATTGGCGGCACGCTTGCCGGATGCCCAATACTTCTTCGCCGCTTTCCGGTTTCGCCTTCGTTGGCGAACCGCTGGAGCGCGCCGATGCCCTGCGCGACGATGCCGATGCACTGGCGCGCCTGTGGCCGGGTGCGCGCATTCTCGTGCTCGATCAGGACGGCAGCGCCTTCACCGGCGATGACGACCAGCCGCTGGCGCTGACCGGCGCCGACATCGGTGGTGGTCCCGGCTCCGCGATCTTCCTCGGCCTGCGCGGGGAACAAGCGTGGTTCTCGGTTGAAGCCGCCGGCGTCACGGTCACCGCACCACGTCGCCTCGACCTGCGCCAGGCCGCTCTGCTGTGGTCGATGGCCGATGCGACCGCCTTCAGCTATGCCCGCGGCATGTCCTACTGGCATTCGCGCACCCGCTTCTGCGGTGTGTGCGGCGGCGCCGTGGCGTTTGCCCGTGGGGGTTTCGTCGGTCGTTGCGCGCAGTGTTCCACCGAGCACTACCCGCGTGTCGATCCCGCCGTGATCGTCGCCGTGGAAAACCAGGGCCGGCTGCTGCTGGGCCGGCAGTCCAACTGGGCACCGCGGCGTTACTCGGTGCTGGCCGGCTTCGTCGAACCCGGCGAGACCTTCGAGCAGACCGTGGTGCGCGAAGTGCACGAGGAGAGCAAGGTGCGGGTGACCGCCTGCCAGTACCTCGGCTCGCAGCCGTGGCCGTTCCCGGGCGCGCTGATGATCGGTTTCCGTGCACAGGCGCAGGATGACCTGCCGACCGTGGATGGCGAGCTGGAAGACGCGCGCTGGTTCAGCGCCGACGAGGTGGGCGCGGCACTGGCACGCGATGTGGAGGACGATGGCCAGGGCATCCGCCTGTCGCCGCCGATCTCGATTTCGCGCGGCCTGATCGAACACTGGTACCGCCAGCAGTAAGGGCTGAACCCGAACCGCTGCCGGTCCGTTCGTGGCAGCTGTATTGCCGCCACCTGAACACGGCCCGGGTTACAGTCCGGTTCACCGCTGAGGGCGCCGCTGCGACAGGTAAGGTAGCGGCGCCGAGCGTTCTGTTTCGTAGGGAGACCTGCCATGTTCACCACTCTGGCCGCCGTGCTGGTGGCACTGGCCCTGGGCCATGTTGCCCCGGCCGCTGCCGCCTCGCTGCGCCGTTTCGACGGCTTCCGGCGCTGGCTGGGCTGGCTGGACGCGCGCGGCGGCAAGGCCTGGCAGGGTCCGGCAGGCGTGGCCCTGGCATTGCTGCCGCCGCTGCTGCTGATGGCGCTGCTGGCGTGGCTGCTGCGCGGGGTGCTGTTCGGTCTGCCGTCGCTGTTGCTGGGCGTGGGCGTGCTGGCCTGGTGCTGGGGGCCACGCGACCTGGACCGCGATATCGAGGCCATCATCGATGCCGATGACGCGGCGACACGACAGGCGGCCGTGCGCAACCTGCAGTCGGCCGGGGGCAGCCTGCGCGAGGACGTGCCCTCGCTGGTCGAGGCGACCGTGCTCAATGCACTGCGGCGCTGGTTCGCGGTGCTGTTCTGGTTCCTGCTGCTGGGCCCGGCCGGTGCGCTGGGCTATCGCCTGCTGGCATTGATGGCGGAAAGCCCGATGCGTGCCCGCGTGCCGGTGGAGCCGCTGGCGCTGGCGCAGCGCCTGCTGGGCTGGATCGAATGGCCGGTGGCGCAGTTGATGGCGTTCTCGATGGCGCTGGTGGGCAACTTCGATACGGCGTGGAAGGCCTGGCGCCAGGCCCATGGCGAGCGCCTGGCCGGCAACATCGGGTTCCTGGGCGCGGTGGCGCGGGCCAGCGTCAACGCCGAGCTGCGTGAGGACGCGCACGATTACACCGAGGCCGGGCTGTTGCCGGTGTGGCAGCGGCTGCCGGACCTGCGTGATGCGATGAGCCTGGTGTGGCGGATGCTGCTGCTGTGGCTGGCGATCCTCGCCCTGCTGGTGATTGCAGGCTGGGTGACGTAGTTGCTTTGCAGGGCTTGCAGCCCTGCACCTGCAGAGGCCAAAGCCAAAGCCAAAGCCAAAGCGGCTCTGGGTTGCTGAGGGTTGGGCGGGGCGGTGTGGGGCTGCAGGACACGCCGTAAACCCGTCCCTGGGGGCTCGATGGCGCCATCCATGGCGCCAACGGTCCTGCGGCCCCACACCGCCCCACCCCCGACAGTTTCCCGGTGACGGTGGGTCAACTGCGACTGCCGGTGGGTGTCGACCTTGGTCGACACGGTAGATCCACGCCATGCGTGGATGCGGAGCGAAGCGATCCGCTTTTGATCTTCTCTTTCTTTTCCGTGGTGGACGGACACGGAAACTGTCCGTGGCCGGGCGGGATGGGTTTGAGGGGGTGTCCGCGGCATGGGTCCGAGGCATGCCTCGGGCGGGTTGGGCAGGACGCCCAACCCTGGTCTTGCCGTGCGCGCAGGACAGCGCACACGAGCAAGCCGCGGACAAGCCTCCACGGACGGATTCACGGCGTCCCCCGCAAACCCATCCCGCCCGGCCAACCCCATGATCGACGAACGCCGCCCACCACGGGGGGCTGCGCCGTTGGCTGGAAACCTAGACCGGTGCCAGTGCAGTGAACGGTGCCCACGGCAGGTTGCGCAGCAGCGCATACCCGGGCAGCACCCAGAGCCAGAACACGGGATTGGCCAGTACCCGCATCAGCGGGTCGAGCGCGCGTGGGCGGATGCCGGCGATGTTCAGCAGCATCAGCAACAGGAACGGCAGGCTGATGACCAGCAGCGGGTTCATCGCCATCGCGCCGGGCAGGTCGAAGTGGACCAGGGAATACAGGCAGCGCGTGCTGCCACAGCCCGGGCAGTACAGGCCGGTCAGGGCGTAGAGCGGGCAGCTCGGCAACGGATTGCCGGCGACATACGGATTGACGTTGCGCAGGACCACCGTGGCACCCACGGCCAGGCCGGCGGAAACCAGCAGCGGTGCCCAGCGGGCGAGTCGGGAACGAGCGGGAAGCGCGGACATGCAACAACGGATCCGGCGCAGGCGCCGGATCCGTCCAGGCGTATCAGTAGCTGCTGTTGCTCATCGCGCCCATGCCGCCGAGCACAACGAAGAACAGCACGTACAGCACGACCACGACGACCCAGGCGATGGCCGACCAGATGGCCCACTTCTTGGCCTTGGCAGCCGAATCCTGGGCGCCGGCGATGTCGCCAGCGGCCAGCTTGCCGTTGACCTGGGCGGCGTAGACGATCGACACGATGCCGGCCGGCAGGCAGCAGAACAGGGTGGTCAGGATCGCCCAGACCAGGTTGTTCGGGACCTGCGGAGTAGCGGTATTCATGGGTTCAAGCTCCTTGATGGGTGGTGGTGGTGAATCATTGGTCGGAAAGAGCGCCCAGTACGGCCAAGCCGCCGAACAGCCCGAACCACAACAGCAACAGGACTGGCAGGGCCACGGCCGAAGCCACCGCCCACCAGCCCGCCTTGCGCGACGCGCTGTAGGCCCCCGGCAGGTCGCCGGCCGCGCGGCGGCCATCGACCTGGGAGGCATAGACGATCGACACCACGCCCAACGGCAGGCAGCAGAACAGCGTCGTCAGGATCGCCCAGACCAGATGGTTGGGGATGTAGACCGGACGGCTGAGCGGTGGTGGTTGATTCAAAGCAAGACTCCATTCCTTGGTGGCCGGCCGTGATGTATCGACCGGGCCTCCCCCCTGTGGGTGCGTAATCTACCGCAACCGACGTTGCATGTATGCGTTTACAGTCACGACATGTCGCGTACGCCACTGGACGGTGACGTATGTGGGGGAGGTCGCCGGGCCCGACTGGCGGGCCGGTACCGTCAGGCGTGATCGCCGCGCAAGGCCCGCACCTGGGCCTCCAACACCGGTGCGCTGGTGCTGTGGCCATCCACGGCCGGTGCGGCCACCACCTCGACGGTGGCACGGAAACGGCGTGGCACGCGCATCCGGCCAAGGCGGCTGTCGCGACGGCTCCACATGCTCGACCACATGCCGCGCAGCGCCATCGGCACCACCGGCACCGGCCGCCGTTCGAGGATCTTCTCGACGCCGGACTTGAACGGCGCCATCGCACCATCCTTGGTCAACGCACCTTCGGGGAAGATGCAGACAAGCTCGCCTTCGGCCAGCGCGGCGTCTATGTCATCGAACGCGCGCTGCATCAGCGCCGGGTCTTCGCGCGCGCCGGCAATCGGGATCGCCTTGGCGGTGCGGAAGATCCAGCGCATCACCGGGATGTTGAAGATCCTGTAGTACATGACGAAGCGCACCGGGCGCGGAATCGTCGCCGACAGGATCAGCGCATCCATGTAGCTGACATGGTTGCAGACCAGCAGCGCGGCGCCTTCGTCGGGCACGTTCGCTTCGATGCCGTGCGGGCGCAGCCGGTACAGGGTGCGCACCATCAGCCAGCTGAGGAAGCGCATCAGGAATTCGGGGACGATGGTGAAGATGTAGATCGCCACCAGCGCGTTGGCGATGGCCAGCGCCAGGAACTGCTGCGGAATGGTCCAGTGCAGCAGCTTGTGCGCGGCCAGCGACAGCAGGGCTGCGCCGACGATGAAGCCGGAATTCTGGATGTTCAGCGCGGCGAACACGCGCGACATCTGGGCCTTCGGTGTGCGGCTCTGGATCAGCGCGAACAGTGGCACCACGAAGATGCCGGTGAACAGGCCGATGCCGATCAGGTCGATGACGATGCGGATGCTGCCCGGCTGCTGCAGGAACGTGCCGATGGTCAGCCCGTGCACCGTTGCTTCGCCACTGCGGGCGAAGTACAGGTCGAGCAGGAACGCGGTCATACCGAACGCACCCAGCGGCACCAGGCCGATTTCCACCGTGCGTGCCGACAGCTTCTCGCACAGCAGCGAGCCGATGCCGGTGCCGACCGAGAACAGGGCCAGCGCGAAGATGTACAGGGTCGGCTCACCGCCGAGGTTGGTCACGGCATAGGCCGGCAGCTGCGAGGTCAGCACGGTGCCGACGAACCAGAACCAGGACACACCTAGGATCGAATTGCGCACCGCCTTCTGCTGGCGCGCCATGCGCAGCACCGCAAGCGACTCCGGCAGCGGGTTCCAGTTGATCTTCAGGTTCGGGTCGCCGGCATCGACCTTGGGAATCAGGCGCGCGGCGATGTTGCCGCAGATGGCCAGCGCGATGATCGCGCACGCTGCCACTACGGTGCCGTGGCTGCCGGCCACGGTGAACACCAGGCCGCCGACGATCATGCCGGACAGGATCGACATCGAGGTGCCCATTTCAACCAGACCGTTGCCACCGGTCAACTCTTCGGGCTTGAGTACCGAGGGCAGTACCGAGTACTTCACCGGTCCGAACAGGGTTGACTGCATGCCGGTACAGAACAGCGCGACCAGCAGTACCGGCAGGCTCTGGGTGAGGAAGCCCGTGGCCGCCAGCGACATGATCACGATCTCCATGGTGGTGGTGATCACGATCAGTCGCGATTTTTCCAGTTTGTCGGCGATCTGCCCGGCCAGTGCCGAGAACAGGAAGTACGGCAGGATGAAGATGGCAGGTGCCAGCGTGGCATACAGCCCCAGTTCTTCCTCCGGTACGGCCATGAACAGCAACATGCTGATGATCGCCTGCCGGTACACGTTGTCGTTGAACGCTCCGAGCGCCTGGACGACGAAGAACGGCAGGAAACGGCGCTGGCGCAGCAGGGCGAACTGGTTGTGACCGGACATGGAGCCTCCTTGACCGGCGCAGCCTAGCATTCCTGCCCATCCGCTGTGGGTGCGGACCTGTGGGTGCGGACCGTTGGTCCGCACACTTTGAAAGATCTCAGACGATATCGTCGACCACGCCGCCATCCACGCGCAGTGCCGCACCGGAGGTGGCGGAGGCCTGCGGCGAGGCCAGGTACACCACCATGTTGGCCACTTCCTCGACCGTGGCGGTGCGCTGGATCACCGAAGACGGCCGGTGTGCCATCACGAACTCGCGGCCGATCTGCTCCAGTGGCTTGCCACTGCGCTGGCGTTCATCTTCGAACATCGCCGCGAAGCCATCGGACAGGGTCGGGCCGGGCAGCACTGCGTTGACGGTGACGCCGCTGCCGGCCACACGCTTGGCCAGGCCGCGCGACAGCGACAGCTGCGCGGTCTTGCTGACCCCGTAATGGATCATGTCGGCGGGAATGTTGCGTGCCGATTCGGAGGAGATGAACAGCACGCGACCCCAGCCGGCATCGACCATCGCCGGCAGCAGTGCCCGCGACAGGCGCACGCCGGACATCACGTTGGTCTGCCAGTAACGCTCCCAGGTGGCGTCTTCGGTCTCGAAGAAGTCCTCGGGGCCGAAAATGCCGGCGTTGTTAACCAGGATGTCGACCTTGGGCAGTCCCGCCAGCAGCGTGTCGACGCCGGCGGCATCGGAGAGGTCGGCGGCGAGGCCGATCACCTCGGCACCCGGAACGGCGGCGAGCAGGCGCTGGCGGGCGCGTTCGACGCTGTCGGTGCTGCGGCCATTGAGAATGACCCGCGCACCCGCTGTGGCAAGACCCTGGGCGATCGCCAGGCCGATGCCGGCGGTGGAGGCGGTGACCAGCGCCGTGCGGCCGGCGAGTTCGATCTTCATGGGGGAGTCCAGGACCAGGGGATCACGCAGTATCCGCGCGGAAACGTGATCGGGATGCATCGCCGGGCGCAACACACGGTTGCACACGGTGCAGTAGATCCACGCCACGCGTGGATGGGATGTCCGACCAGCGATGAGGGATCAGGTCAGGCTGGTTACCGCCTCATTCGCCGCCGCCCGCACCTTCGGCAGCATCCGCAGCACCAGCGCCATCTGCGTGCGGATCAGCTGCAGCTTCGGCGGCATCGCCTCACCGATCTGCTCCAGCTCGGCGGCCACCGCGCGGTCGGCGTCATTGTCGTCCTCGCTGACCGGCTGCCGTGCGGCCAGGGCCGAGGACAGCTGCTGCAGCGCCTTTCGCACGCGCTCACCGGCGGCCAGCGCCAGCGGATCACCGGCGTAACTGTCCACCTGGTCGCGGTGCGCACCCAGCGCCGAGAGATGGCCGAGCAGCATGTTGGACAACGCCAGGAAATGGAAACCGGCATCGAGGTTGCGGCGCACGTGGCCCGGTTCGCGCAGCATGTTCGACAGCGCGGTGGACAGCGCGGCATCGGCGTTGTGCATGTCGCGGCGGGCGATGCGGTAGGCCAGGTCATCGCGCATGCCGCTGCGGTACTGGCCCAGTACCGAATCCAGGTAGCGTGCGGCGGTGTCCAGCACGCGCGCCAGCACGAGGTGCAGCTGGCGGCCCTGCCAGTCGGGCAGGATCAGGAACGCTGCGGCGGCGGCAATCGCGCAGCCCAGCAGCGTATCGACCATGCGCGGCACGATCAGCACGAAGCCATCGCCGATCAGGTTGAAGCAGGTCAGGGCCATCACCGTGATCGCCGCCGATGCCACCAGGTAGCGGTCGGTGCGGGTGAAGAAGAACAACAGCGCCGACAGCAGCGCGATCAGCAGCTGCACGTGCAGCTGCGGGAACAGCTGCAGCAGCGCCCAGGTCAGCACCAGGCCGGCCACGGTGCCGACGATGCGTTGCGCCAGGCGCTGGCGGGTGGCACCGAAGTTGGGGCGGCATACGAACACGATGGTCAGCAGCACCCATGAGCCGTTCTGGGCATTGAACAGGCGGATCGCTGCGAAACCGGCGATCAGTGCCAATGCCATGCGCAGGCCGTGGCGGAACAGGACCGAACCGGGCGTGAGCTGCTGGCGCACGCGCACGCCCATCTCGCGAAGGGTGTGCGGGTTGCTGTCGCGCAGGCGGGTATCGACGTTGTCCAGGCTGGCCTCGGAACGCTCCGCATCCAGCAGGCGGCGCTCGATGCTGCGCAGGTTGTGCACGAGCAGGTCGAGCGAGCCGAGCAGTCGCTGCCACTGCGGCCGCTGCTGGTCGCGCAGGTAGGCCAGCGCATCGGCCAGATCGCGTCCGGCCTGCTGGTTGCTTTCGCCATACACGAATGGACGGCGCAGGCGGATCGCCTCGCCCAGCCGCGCGCAGGCCTGCCCCTGCAGGTCGAGCAGGCGCTGGCAGCGGTACAGCACATCGCTATGGAAGAAAGCATCGACCAGCGCACCGTACGGGTAGTGCGAGGAACTGGCGCGCTCGTGGAAATCCTGTGCCATGTAATAGAGGCGCAGGTACAGGCCGGAGTTCACGCCTGGCCGCCCGGAACGGCCGAAGCGGGCGAGGATCGCGGTCTTGGCCTCGTTCAACGCACCGACCACGCGCCGGTTCTGCTCGGCCAGGTCGAGCTGGCGACGTTGCAGGTCGGCCTCGCGCACCGGCTCGAACAGTGTTGCCTTCAACTGCAGGTAGCGGCCCAGTTCAACGTACAGGCGCGCCACGCGTTCGCGGACCGGACGGTTGGCGAACAGCGCGGTCCACAGGATCGACAGCAGGCCGTACCAGACCGCACCGGCCAGCAGGTGGCTGACCGCTTCCAACGCGCTGTGCAGGTCGCTGGCACCGTGTTGTTCCAGGCCGATCATGGTGTAGATCGCCAGCGTTACCGTGGCCTGGGCGATCGACGCGTAGCGTTCGCCGAGCGCACCCAGCAGGGTCAGCCCAAACGTGGACAGCGCCAGCGCCCCGATGAAGATCCATGGCCAGGGGAACAGCCAGATCACCGACGCGGCGGCAAGGCAGAAGCACAGCAGCGACAGCAGTACCGCCTTGGTACGTCCCCACCAGTTGTCATCGGTCTCGGCGATGGCGCTGGCGATGATGCCGAGGAACACGCCGGGCAGGGCGGTGAGCGCATCCAGTTGCCAGCACACGGCAAGCGCTGCGGTCAGGGCGATGAACACGCGCAGGCCGTAGCTGGCCTTTTCGTGGGCCCACAGGCGGCTGAGGCGGGATTCGCGGGCGGACATGCAGGCTCGGTGGAAGGGTCTCCCACCATTATTGCGGGCTGCGCGTGAAATATGGAGTGCGGACCAACGGTCCGCACCCCCGGCGGTGCCGGGCCTTACATGTCGAACCGCACGCTCACAGCGAACGTACGCGGCAGGCCGACGCCGGCGTTGGACCAGTATTTCCGGTTGGCCAGGTTCTCGACGCTGGCGCGCACGGTCACCGGGTGGCCGGAGGCGAGCAGGCGATAGCCGATGCCTGCATTGACCAGCGTGTAGTCGGGCAGCTTCAGGGTGTTGTCGGCGTCGTACCAGACATCGCCGTAATAGCGCACGGCGGCGTAGGTCTCCAGCCCATCCACCCATGGCAGCTGGTAGGTGGCATGCAGTACTCCGCTCCAGCGCGCAGCACCTGCGGTGCGCTTGCCTTCCTGCGAGGCGCTGCCCGGAGACAACTTGTCGTAGGTCGGGTCCAGCCAGGTCACGCCGCCCCCCACCGTCAGCGCGTCTGTCACGTGCAGGTCGCCATTGGCTTCGATGCCTTCGTACAGCGTGATGCCGTCCTGCACCAGGCGAGGCAGGCTGCCGGCGATCAGCTGGTCGATGTTGGCGCCACGTTCCAGCCGGAACGCCGCCAGATTCGCATTCCAGCGTGCCGCCTCGACCTTCGCGCCGATCTCGTACTGCTTGCTGATGGTCGGGTCGAGCACGTCGCCGGCGTTGGCGTAGCTGTTGCCCACGCGGCTGCCCGCTTCCAGCGATTCGATGTAGCTGGCGTAGAGTGTGACCGCCTCGCTGGGCTTGAACATCACGGCGTAGGTCGGTGTGACCGGGTAGGTGTGGTAGCGGCCCTTGGTCTCGTAGTCGTTGTAGCGCCAGCCCGCCAGGACCGACCAGCCGCTGCCGAGATCGACGGTATCGCTCGCGAACACCGCCTGCTGCACGGTCTCGTCGCCGCGGGTCATCACCCGTAAACCCACGGCGTCATGGCGGATCGCGTGGCGCTGGTACAGGTTGGCGCGGCCGATCAGGCTCCATTCGTAGGGGCGGTCCCAGCCCAGCCCGGTCTGGTGGCTGATGCCCGCCACCACCTGATGCTGCAGGGGGCCGGTGCGGAAGCTGCCCTGCAGCATCGCCTGGGCCAGCTTCCACTCGCTCTTGCCACCCAGTTCGTAGACGTTGACGTCGTAGTCGCCGTTGGGATTGTCGATGTAGGCGAAGATCTTGTTGACGTCATTCCACGAGGTGGTGACGCCGTAACTCAGGCTGGCTTTCCAGTTGCTGTTGATCTGCCAGTTCAAGCCGGTCGACAGCAGGCTGGATCGGGTGTCGTAGTAGGTGCCGGGTACGCTGTTGTCGGTATCCCCGGCAATCGGTCGCGGCAGCGATGTCAGGCCACGGAAGTAGTACTGCGGCGACTCTTCGCGCAGATCGCGTGACTGGAACACGCCGTCGAAGGTCCAGGTCAGTACATCGCTCAGGCGCGCATCCAGCGACAGTGCGCCAACCTTGCGATCGACGTGCCCACCATTGAAGGTCTCGCCCTTTTCCTGGAAGGCGTTGAAACGGTAGCCGAACATCTGCTCGTTGCCGAAACGTCCGCCAACGTCGATGCCGCCGCTGACGATGCCCTGTTCACGCCAGCCCAGCTGGGCGGAGAAGGTGGGCGTGTCCGTCGGCTTCCTGGTGATGTAGTTGACGATGCCGCCGGGTGCACCGAACCCGTACAGGAAACCGCCCGGGCCTTTCAGCAGATCGACCTGTTCCATCACTTCCAGCGGCCATTCGGTACCCCAGGAAGAGACCTGCAGGCCATTGACGCGATAGCTGTCGAAATTCAGTTCGATACCGCGATTGCGGATGGGCGAGCTCCAGCCGCTGGCGTAGGCGCTGACCTGGGTGGTGACCGAGGGGTCGAGCAGGAAGGCTTCGCCCAGCGAGACCACCTGGCGCTGCTCGATCTGCTCGCGGCCAACAGCGGTGATCGCAAACGGAGTGTCGCGCAGGGCGCGGTCGCCCAGTGCGCCGGCGTCGGTATGGGTGCGTTCGGCGGTGACCTTCACCGCATCCAGATCGATGGCGTTACGGCTGACGGCCGGCGCTTCGGCATGGGCAGCGCAGGCGGCGGACAGGGCGGAGGCCAGCAGGGCCAGGCGGGGGAGACGGGAAGGCAGCATCGATGGTGGTCCTCGACGGACGGCCACAGGCCATCCGCCCACGGGTGGGGGAAGGGGCAGTGGCTGGGATCACGCAGGCTGGCCGGAGATGGCAGCGGGGCGCCGCGAAGGGGCGCAGGACCATGGCTGGATGAGAATTGTTCTCTTTTCGTTACGGCACGTCAAATCCAAAGCGGCGTGCGGACCAACGGTCCGCACCCACCAGAGGCAGGTGTTGCACTAGATCCACGCCGTGCGTGGATGGGCCCTTCTACGCCCGCTGCGCGCGCTTGAGCAGCTTCGCTTCGCGCCTGCGCGCGCGACGTGCCCGCCAGCGCTCGGCCAGACAGGAGAAGATCACGTACAGCGCCGGGGTGCTGAGCAGGGTCAGGCTCTGCGAGAACAGCAGGCCGCCGATCATCGCGATACCCAGCGGACGACGCAGCTCGGACCCTTCGCCCAGGCCGATCGCCAGCGGAACCGCCGCCAGGATCGCCACCATCGTGGTCATCATGATCGGACGGAAGCGTACGATGCTGGCCTCGCGTGCCGCCTCGCGCGGTGCCAGCCCATGCTCGCGCTGCGCCACCAGCGCGAAGTCGATCATCATGATCGCGTTCTTCTTGACGATGCCGATCAACAGCACCAGCGCGATCATCGAGATCACCGACAGTTCGGTGTTGGTGCCGAACAACGCCAGCAGCGCACCCACGCCCGCCGCCGGCAGCGTGGACAGGATGGTGACCGGATGGATCAGGCTCTCGTAGAGCATGCCCAGCACCAGGTACACGGTCAGGATCGCGGCAAACACCAGGATCAGCATGTCGCTGGGATCGGAGTTGAACCCGAACCCCGCATCATCGGCCAGGCGGATGTCGCCGGGCATGCGCATGCCGGCCACGGTGGCGTCGATGATCGCCTTGGCTTCGCCCATGCTCACGTTCGGCGCCAGGTTGTAGCTGAGGTCCATCGTCGTGTACTGGTTCTCATGGGTGATCTGCGAAGGCGCCAGCCCCGGCACCTGCTTGGCCACCGCAGTGAGCGGCACCATGTCGCCGTTGCGCGCACGCACGTGCACCTCGTCGAGCGCCGCCGGCGTAGCGGTCTGCGAAGGCAGGGCGTTGACCACCACGCTGTACTGGTTGATGTCTGAATAGATGGTCGAGATCTGGCGCTGGCCGAACGCGCCGTACAGGGCGCCGTCGATGGCGCCGACCGAAACACCCAGGCGGGCTGCCTTGGCACGGTCGATCTCGATGTTCTGGCGCAGGCCGGCATTGTCCACGTCGGTGCCGACGTCGCGCAGCTTCGGGTTCTTCTTCAGCTCCGCCTGCAGTTTGGGCAGCCATTCCTGCAGTGACGCCAGGTCATTGCCCTGCAGCGAGATGCGGTACTGCGCGCCCTGGCTGGAGCCACCGCCATCGTTGCTGGGCAGATCCTGGATCGCGCGCAGGCGCAGTTGCAGGTCGGGGTAGCGGTCGGCCTTCGCACTCAGACGCGCCAGGACATGCGCGGTGGTTTCGCGGCGGCCTTCCTTTCGCGACTTCAGCTCGACGTTGAACTGTGCGCTGGAGCCCTGGCGGCCGCTGCCCAGGCGCACGCCCACGGTCTTCACCGCCGGGTCGGCCATCAGCATGTCGGTGATGCGGCGCTGGCGGCTGACCATGTCCTCGAAGGAGACCGTAGCGCTGGAGTTGGCGCGGCCCCAGATCAGGCCGGTGTCCTGCGGCGGGAACGCGCCCTTCTTCACTGCACCGAACAGGAAGATGGTTGCACCGATCAGCAGCAGCGGTGTCAGCGACAGCAGCAGCGCATGGCGCAGCGAGAAGTCCAGGAACACGGTGTAGATGCGCAGCATGCGCTCGTGGCCGGCGTCCAGCCAGCGGCCGAAGCGTGACGGCGGCGCCGTGTGGTCGTGGGCGCTGAGGAAGCGGCTGCACAGCGCCGGGGTCAGCGTCAGCGAGACGATCATCGAGACCACGATCGCTGCCACCAGGGTGACGGTGAACTCGCGGAAGAACGCGCCCATCATGCCGCTGGCGAACAGCAGCGGAATGAACACCGCCACCAGCGAGGCAGTGATCGAGACGATGGTGAAGCCGATCTCGCGCGCGCCGGTCAGTGCCGCCTGCATCCGCGGCATGCCTTCGTCGAGGTGACGCATGATGTTCTCGATCACCACGATCGCATCGTCGACCACGAAGCCGATCGCGATCACCAGCGCCAGCAGGCTCAGGTTGTTCAGGGTGAAGCCCATCACGTACATCACCAGCGCGGCACCGGCCAGCGACAGCGGCACGGTTACGGCGGCGATCAGCGTCGGCGCCAGCCGGCGCAGGAACAGCGCCATGGTCAGCACCACCATTGCCAGGCTGATCAGCAGGGTGATCTGCACTTCATGCAGCGACGAGCGGATGGTCGGTGTACGGTCGAAGTACGGCGTCATCGTGGTGCCGGGCTGCAGGTAGTCGCGCAGCGCGGGAATCTGCGCCTTCACCCGGTCCACGGTTTCCACGATGTTGGCGCCGGCGCGGGTGAACACGTACATCACCACGGCGGGTTTGTGGTCGAACCACGCGGCCTGGTAGGCATCCTGCTGGCCGTCGTAGACGTTGGCGATGTCCTTCAGGCGGATCACCCGGCCATCGCCCTGGGTCTTCACCACCAGGTCGGCGAAGTCGGCCGCACGCGCGACCGAATCGTTGGCGATGATCGCGGTGGTGGTATTTCCATCGCTGAGGAAGCCGGTGGGCGAGGTCACGTTGGCCGCGCGTACGGCGTTGCGCAGATCATCGGCAGTCAGGCCCAGCGCGTTCATCAGGCGCAGGTTGACGTCCACGCGTACCGCCGGCGTCGAAGCACCGGCAATGTCGACCGAGGCAACGCCGCTGATCTGGCGGATGCGCTGCGCCAGCAGCGAGTCGGCGACGTTGTACAGCTCATCGGCCGACTGCGTCTGCGAGGTCAGTGCGATGGCGATGACCGGGTCGTCGTTCGGGTTCGCCTTCTGGTACATCGGCGATCCCATGCCCGAGGGCAGGTCGGCCTGTGCCGAGTTGATCGCGGTCTGTACGTCCAGCGCGGCCGAATCGATGTCGTGGCCGCTCTGGAAGATCATGAACACCAACGAGCTACCTTCCGAGCTCGACGAGCGCATGCGGTCGATGCCCGGCAGCTGGCCGAGATGGCGTTCCAGCGGCGCGGTGACCGTGGAAGCCATGGTTGCCGCATCGGCACCAGATTGGCTGGCGTGCACGAAGATCACCGGAATCTCGATGTTCGGCAGTGCCGACACGCCCAGGCGCAGGTAGCAGATCAGGCCGACCATGAACAGGCCGATGGCCAGCAGCGCGGTGCCGATCGGGCGGCGGATGAAGGGGCCGGACAGGTTCATCGTGCGGCCCCCCGCGGCAGCGGGGCGTGGATCATGCCTGCGGCTCCTGCAGCGATCCGTCGCGCAGTGCGCGCTGCTCGCGGCGGCGGGCAAGCCATTCGGAGAAGCGCTCCATGTACAGGTAGATCACCGGCGTGGTGTACAGGGTCACCAGCTGCGACAGCAGCAGGCCGCCGACGATGGCGATGCCCAGCGGGCGGCGCAGCTCCGAGCCGATGCCGGTGCCCAGCGCCAGCGGCAGCGCGCCGAGCATTGCCGCGGCGGTGGTCATCATGATCGGACGGAAGCGCAGCAGGCAGGCCCGGCGGATCGCTTCATGCGCATTGGCACCGGCGCGGCGCGCCTCGATCGCGAAGTCCACCATCATGATGCCGTTCTTCTTGACGATGCCGATCAGCAGCACGATGCCGACGATGCCATCCACCGACAGGCTCAACCCGCACAGCATCAGCGCCAGCAGCGCGCCGACACCGGCCGGCGGCAGCGTGGAGATGATCGTGATCGGGTGGATGTAGCTCTCGTAGAGCACGCCCAGCACGATGTAGATCACCACCAGCGAGGCCAGCAGCAGCCACACCACATCGGTCTGGCTGCCGGTGAATTCGGCGGCCTTGCCGATGAATTCGGCATGCAGGTGTGCCGGCATGTCCAGGCTGTCCTTGGTCTCCTGGATCGCACGCACGGCGTCGGACAGCGAATAGCCTGGCGCCACGTTGAACGAGACCGTCACCGCTGGCAGCTGCTGCTGGTGGCTGACCACCAGCGGCGCACTGCTGACCTTGCCTTCGGCCAGTGCCGAGAGCGGAATGATGCTGCCGGCGCCGACGGTGATGCCGGTGTTCTGCGCGCCGATGCCGGTAGCCGTCGATGAATTCGACGAGGTGACCTGGCCGAAGCTGGTGGCATTGGTACCGGTCAGCGCACCGGCACCATTGGAGGCAACGGCCAGCTGTTCCATCAGCGCGGTGCTGGTGCGGAACTCCGGCGCCACTTCCAGTACAACCCGATACTGGTTGAGTTCGGTGAAGATGGTCGAGATCTGGCGCTGGCCGAACGCATCGTAGAGCGTGTCGTCGATGGTCTGCATCGGCACGCCCAGCACGCTGGCCTTGTCGCGGTCGATGTTCAGCTCGAGGGCGCGGCCCTGGTTGGACAGGTTGTTGTCGACGTCAGCCAGTTCCGGGCGCTTGCGCAGCGCTTCGGTCAGGCGCGTGGCCTGGGTGGCCACCGTCGCCGGATCGACGTCCGACAACGAGTACTGGTACTCGGTGGCGGCCACGCGGGTGTCCAGGGTTACGTCCTGTACCGGCTTCAGGTACAGCGCCACGCCCGGAATACCGGCCACCGCCTTCTGCAGGCGCGGCAGGATCTCATCCAGGCCATCGCGCTCGCCGCGTTCCTTCAGCACGATCGACAGCTGGCCCTGGTTGAGCGTGGGATTCATGCTGCCCGCGCCAATGAAGGCCGACACGCCGGTCACATCCGGATCCTGGCGCAGCGCTTCGGCGACCTGCCTGGTGCGCTGCTCCATCTGCGGGAAGGCGATGTTCTGGTCGGCCTGCACCACGCCGGTGATCAGGCCGGTGTCCTGTTCGGGCAGCAGGCCCTTGGGAATCAGCACGTACAGCAGCACGGTCAGCACCAGTGCGCCGCCGGCCACGGCCAGGGTCAGGCGCTGGTGGCCCAGCACCCAGTCCAGGCTGCGCTCGTACAGGCCGACGGTGCGCGTCCACAGGTTCTGCGTGCCGGCCGCCGCCGCACGCTCATGCGCGTCCTCGCCCTCGGGCAGGGCGTCGGGCTTGAGCAGGTAGGCGCACATCATCGGGGTCAGCGTCAGCGAGATCAGCATCGACAGCACGACGGCGATGCTCAGCACCCACGCGAACTCATGGAACAGGCGGCCGGTGACGCCGGGCATCAGCAGCAGCGGCAGGAACACTGCCACCAGCGACACGGTCAGCGACAGCACAGTGAAGCCGATCTGGCGCGCACCGATCTCGGCCGCTTCCTTGCCACTCTTGCCTTGCTCGATGTAACGCACGATGTTCTCGATCATCACGATCGCATCGTCGACCACGAAGCCGGTGGCCACCACCAGCGCCATCAGCGAGAGGTTGTCCAGCGACATGCCGGTGAAGGCCATCACCGCGAAAGTGCCCGCCAATGACAGTGGCACTGCCACCGAGGGAATGATCGTGGCCCACAGCCGGCGCAGGAACACGAAGATCACTGCGACCACCAGGCCGATGGTCAGGATCAGGGTGAACTGCACTTCATGCACCGAGGCGCGGATGGTCTCGGTACGGTCGTTGAAGATCTCCAGGTGCACGTCGGCTGGCAGCACGCCCTGCAACTGCGGCAGGATCGCGCGGATGCGCTCGACGGTCTGCACGATGTTGGCGCCGGGCTGGCGCCGCACTTCCAGCAGCACCGCCGGCTTGCCATCGGCCCAGGCGGCCAGCTGGTCGTTCTCCACGCCATCGACCACTTCGGCCACGTCGGACAAACGCACCGGACGGCCGTTCTTGTAGCTGATGATGGTGTCGCGGTACTCGGCGGCACTGGTGAGCTGGTCGTTGGTACCGATGCTGTAGGACTGGGTCTTGCCGTTCAACGAGCCCTTGGGCGCATTGACGTTGGCCTGGGTCAGCGCGCTGCGCAGCTCTTCCAGGGTCAGGCCCATGTTCGACAGCTGCGCCGGATTGACCTGGATGCGCACGGCTGGACGCACGTTGCCGGCGATCGAGACCAGGCCGACGCCCTGCACCTGCGACAGGCGCTGGGCCAGGATCGAGTCGGCGTAGTTGTTGACGTCGCGCAGCGGGCGCGTGTCAGAGGTCAGTTTCAGGGTGACGATGGCTGCGTCGGCTGGATTCACCCGGTTGTAGACCGGCTGGTAGGGCAGCGACGAGGGCAGGGTGGCCTGGCGGATCGCCGCCTGCACGTCCTGCGCGGCGATGTCGATGTCGCGGTCCATCGAGAACTGCAGGATGATCGTCGACAGGCCCGCCGACGAATCCGAGGTCATCAACTCCAGCCCGGAAATCTGCCCGAACTGGCGCTCCAGCGGGGTGGTGACCAGCGAAGCCATGGTGGTGGCATTGGCACCGGGGTACTGGGTGGTGACCACCAGGCTGGGCGCATCGATTTCCGGCAGCGCCGACACCGGCAGCTTGCGGTAGCCGAGGATGCCCAGCAGCAACAGGCCCGCCATCAACAGCGAGGTGGCGATCGGGCGGCGGATGAAGATCGTCGAAAAGCCCACGGACTGATCCTTGCTGGCACTTCAATGTCGGCGCCGACGAGCATGCCGGCGCGAGGGAGAACAGTCGCCTGCGCTCAGCGCGGGCCACCACCGCGACGGCCACCGCCGCCACCGTTCTTCTGCTCGGCCGCCTTCAGCTCGGCCTCGGTCGGTGCGGCCGGGGTCTGGCCCGGCTTCAGTGCGGTGACCTTGCTGCCCGGCTTCAGGCGGAACTGGCCTTCACTGACCACCCGCTCGCCGCCCTTCAGGCCTTCGGCAATCTGCACCTGGCTGTCGCCCACTTCCACGCCGCTGCGCACGGTCTGCATCTTCACCGTGTTGTCGCCCTGCACGACATAGACGTATTCGCCATCCGGGCCACGCAGCACCGCCTGGGTCGGGATGACCACGCCACCGGCGATCGTGCGCAGCTGCATGCGCACGTTGACGAACTGGCCCGGCCACAGGCCATTGTCGGTGTTGTCGAAGACCGCACGTGCCTTGAACGTGCCGCTGTCCGCACTGATCAGGTTGTCGACCACGTCCAGCTTGCCGTCGCCGGACAGAACATGCGAGTCGGCGCGGTCCAGCGCGGCCACCGGCACCGTGCCGGCGGCCTGTGCCTGGCGCACATCACCCAGCTGGCGCTCGGGCAGGTTGAACAGCACGTGGATCGGATGGATCTGGGTCAGCGTGACCAGCGCGGTGCCGGCGTTGACCACGTTGCCCGCGTCGACCGCGCGGATGCCGGCGATGCCGGAGATCGGTGCGGTGACCTTGGTGTACTGCAGCTGCACCTGCGCCGAGCGCATGCTGGCCTCGTTGGCGGCCACGGCGCTTTCGTACTGTGCCACTTGGTTTCGCTGTGTATCCAGATCGGTCTTGGCGACGTACTGGCGGTATTCCGGCGCGTTGGAGCGCTGGTAGTTGGAGCGCGCGGTGGCCAGCAGGGCTTCGTTCTGGCGCTTGGCTGCCGCGGCCTGGTCATAGCTGGCCTGGGCAGTGCGCGGATCGATCACCGCCAGCACATCACCCTGCTTCACTTCCTGGCCTTCGCGGAAATTCAGGCTCATCAGCTGGCCGCCGACCTGCGGGCTGACCGTAACGGTATTCATTGCGGTCACCGTGCCCAGCGCGCTGGCGTACACCGGTACGTCCTGGCGGGTGGCATCGACCACGGTCACCGGCACCGGGCCCGCATCCGGATCTTCGCCGCCCTGGCGCGCGCCCGCAGCCGGTTTTCCAGCCTCGTCCTTGCCGCCGCCGATGACCCGCAGGCCGACCACGGCCAGCACCAGCACTGCCACGACCAGCAGCACGATCTTCCAAACACGTGACATTACGAGGACTCCAAAAGGGCTGGACCGGGCGCGACCCGGGGGCAATGCGCAAAGCATACCTGTGCCACATCACGTTTCCTGCATGACGGATGGGACGGGCGCTAAGACCGGATGCCGCGCCGGAGGTTCCCGTGGCGGCAGTGTTGCCCTACATTCAGCTGGAACCCCCTGCCGTGGAGATTGTGATGCGCCGTTCGCTGCTGCTGTCCGCCCTGCTGCTGGCCCTGCCGGCCCTTGCCCACGCCCAGGACGGGCAGCGCCCGGAAGTGACCGCCGCCGCGCAGCGGCTGCAGTCCAAGGTGATCGAGTGGCGTCGTGATTTCCACCAGCACCCGGAGCTGTCCAACCGCGAAGTGCGTACCTCGGCCGAAGTCGCCAAGCGCCTGCGGGCGATGGGCCTGAAGCCGAAGACCGGCATCGCCCACCACGGCGTGGTGGCGATCATCGAAGGCGGCAAGCCGGGCCCGAAGATCGCATTGCGCGCGGACATGGACGCGCTGCCGGTGACCGAGCAGACCGGCCTGCCGTTCGCTTCCAAGGCCACTGACCAGTACCGCGGGCAGACCGTGGGCGTGATGCATGCCTGTGGCCACGACGCGCACACCGCGACGCTGCTCGGCGTGGCCGAAGCACTGGTGTCGATGAAGAAGGACCTGCCGGGCCAGGTGATGCTGATCTTCCAGCCGGCCGAGGAGGGCGCGCCGCCGCCGGAAGAGGGCGGTGCCGCACTCATGCTGAAGGAAGGGCTGTTCGCCGATTTCAAGCCGGAGGCGGTATTCGGCCTGCACGTGTTCTCCAGTGTGCAGGCCGGACAGATCGCGGTGCGCGGTGGCCCGCTGATGGCAGCGTCGGACCGCTTCGGGATCAAGGTGACCGGTCGCCAGACGCATGGCTCGGCACCGTGGAACGGCATTGACCCGATCGTCGCCACCGCCGATCTGGTCGGTACCGCGCAGACCATCGTCAGCCGCCGCGCCAACCTGTCCAAGCAGCCTGCCGTGCTGACCTTCGGCGCGATCAACGGCGGCATCCGCTACAACATCATTCCCGATGAAGTGGAGATGGTTGGCACCATCCGCACCTTCGACGAAGGCATGCGCCAGCAGATCTTTGCCGACCTGCGCAACGTGGCCGAGCACACCGCCGCCGCGCATGGCGCCAAGGCGGTGACCGAGATCTACGAGGCCGATGGCAACCCGGCCACGGTGAACGACCCGGCACTGACCGCGAAGATGCTGCCGAGCCTGCAGGCGGTGGTGGGCAAGGACAACGTGTACGAGCCGCCGCTGCAGATGGGTGCGGAGGATTTCTCGCTGTACGCGAAGGAAGTGCCGGGCATGTTCTTCTTCGTGGGTTCCACCAGCGTGGGCATCGACCCGGCGACGGCACCGGCCAATCATTCGCCGAAGTTCCTGCTGGATGAGAAGGCGCTGGATGTGGGATTGCGCGCGTTGCTGCAGGTGAGCCTGGATTACCTGCACGGTACCGGCACTCCGGCGGGGTGAGGGTTTCCGGCAGGGCTTGCAGCCCTGCACCCGCTCAAATCAACGTCAACGTCAAAAGCGTGCATTCCGTGGGATGGCGGGGTGGGTCCGGTTGAGGGGGACGCCGTAAACCCGTCCCTGGGGGCTTGGCCGCGGCATCCATGCCGCGGACACCCCCTCAACCGGACCCACCCCGCCTTCGACAGTTTCCTGCTGCTGTCAGAACGACATCCTGCTTTGGTAGGTGTCGACCTTGGTCGACACGGCGGACGTCATGAACGTCTGAAGGATCGGCTTTTGATGTTGATTTTTCTGATCCTTCCCGTGGTGGCGCAGGAAACTGTCCGTGGCCGGGAGGGTGGGTTGGCTGGGGGCGTGAGCCGCATGGATGCGGCGACCGAGCTTACATGGACGTACTTGCAGCGGCCCCCAGCCAACCCACCCTCCCGGCCGACCCCGAGATCCTGCCCTGAACCGCCACGGAGGGGCTCCGCCGTTGGCCGGCCCGGCCGAAGGCCCGCCCTCCGCGCGATACAATGACGCCCATGAACACCCCACAGGATTCCAGCCTCGGTCGCGAGGTCAGTTACCCGTCGCAGTACGATCCCGGCCTGCTGTTCCCCATCCCCCGCAGCGGCGCCCGCGCCGAGATCGGCCTCGATGACGCCGCGCTGCCGTTCGTCGGCCACGACCGCTGGCACGCCTTCGAGCTGAGCTGGCTCGATCCGCGCGGCAAGCCGCAGGTGGCCGTCGCCACCGTGCAGGTGCCGTGCACCTCGCCGCAGTTGATCGAATCGAAGTCGTTCAAGCTGTACCTCAATTCCCTCAACAGCACCCGCATCGACAGCGCAGAGGCACTGCGCGAGCGCCTGGTGGCCGACCTGTCGGCCTGCGCCGGTGCGCCGGTCCAGGTCGAGTTCGGCCTGCCGGGCCTGCGTGAGACGCCGCTCGGTGAATCCATCGACGGGCTGGACGTGGAGATCGACTGCTACGGTCCGCCGCAGGCGGACTTCCTCGCCGCCGATGCGGGCGAGGTGGTGGAAGAGACCCTGGTCTCGTCGCTGCTGAAGTCCAACTGCCCGGTCACCGGCCAGCCGGACTGGGCCACGGTCAGCCTGCGTTACCGCGGGCCGAAGATCGACCGTGCCGGCCTGCTGCGCTATCTGGTCAGCTACCGCGAGCACGCCGAGTTCCACGAGCAGTGCGTTGAGCGGATCTTCAGCGAGGTGACTTCGCGCTGCCAGCCGCAGTGGCTGGAAGTGGAGGCCCGCTATACCCGCCGTGGTGGCCTGGATATCAATCCCTGGCGCGCCAGTCCCGGCATCGCCGCCCCGGCTGCGACCTACCGCGAACTGCGGCAGTAACCCAGCAGGCGGTTACCGGTCGTGCCGGCCGCTGGCCGGCAACCACGTGGAACCGGTGTCCAGGGCAAGCCGGCCAGCGGCCGGCACGACCGGACACCTTCTCTCCCGATTGTTCAGCCGCCCCCGGGGGCGGCTTCACATCTGCACCATCCCCATTTAACAACCTCCATGGCACCGTGCGAACCACGTAGTCATGCAGACGGGAGTTGTGGATGAGTACCGAGAAGAAAGCCGATTTCTCCGGCGTCAGTGGCAGCGTCGACAGTACCGCCGAGCAGGTGCCGAAGGCGGACTTCTCCGGCGTCAGCGCCTCGGTGGACAGCACCGCAGACGTTGTCAGCGGCGGCACCTATACCGTGCAGAAGGGTGACTCGCTGTCGAAGATCGCCAAGCAGCATCTGGGCGACGCCAATGCCTGGAAGAAGATCTTCGAAGCCAACCGCGATGTGCTTGATGACCCGGACAAGATCTTCCCGGGCCAGACCCTGAAATTGCCGCCGAAGTAAGCCGGCCAGAACGCCGTCCGACAATCCCTGGGAGGAACCCCGAATGATCAAGACCGCCCCGCTCCAGACCGCCCTGATCGCCGCCCTGCTGGGCAGCGTCGCCTTGGTCGGTTGCAAGAAGAAAGAAGAGTCGACCGACAACAATGCCGCTCCGGCAGCGACTGCTCCGGCCGAACCGGCAGCACCGGCCCCGATGACCGGCGCGCCGCCGCCGATGGCAGAAGCCGCTGCTGTCAGCGTCTCGGCGGTCACGGTCGGCAAGACCGCAGCCGCCGACAAGTCGGTTGCGACGACGGCTCTGTTCGCGCCGAAGGACGACATCATCGTCTCGGTCAAGACCGACGGTGCCGCCAACAACGTCACCGTTGGCGCGAAGCTGACCTACCAGGACGGCCAGGTGGCCGGCGAACAGAATGCCACGCTGAACACCAGCGGTGCGGAAACCACCAACGTCACCTTCAAGAATGCAAAGGGCTGGCCGGCCGGCAAGTACCGCGCCGAAGTCACCGTCGATGGCAAGGCGGCCGGAACGCCGCAGGAGTTCGAGGTCAAGTAAGTCCAGCCGACTCTCTCCCGGCAGGGCTCACGATGGACGCAGCCGCGAGGCTGCGTCCTTTTTTATTGGCGATGCCCGCTTGGGGAGGGGGCTGCCGGTATACGCTGAACGGAACACGGCCAGGTAGGGGATAGGATGCTCAGCTGGATTGCGCTCACGCTCGCAATGGGACCCGCGAATCTCTGGAGCTACAGTTGCGACCACTTCCTATACGGCGCCTGTGTGCGGGTGCCGACAGACATGTCCGTGACCTACGAGGCACCTGTTGACTTTGGTCTGCACCGCATCAGGCGTAATGGTAGGGAAGTCGCCTTGATCTACGAGGGCGATGCCCCCGAAAAGCCTGTGCCAGGAAGCACGCCGGATCTGCGCTTCACGGATGGCGGATATGTCGTGTCGGGGTATGCAAGGGCGGAAGGACCTTCCACCCGGTACGACGTCTACGTTCGACCCGGATCATCTGGCGCCGGTTCGCTGCACATCCGAGGTTCTGCAGCGACGGCTGATGAACTCGCCAGCCTGGCCGCCGTCGTTGGGGGATTCCGTGTCTGCAACTTCCAGCAAAGCAGGCGCGCACAGACGTTGACCTGTCCGAGGCGTGCCGAGTGGGGGCAGCGATTGTCGGAGTGGGTCATGCGTGCCTCCACGAGCGGGAAGTCGAATTAGCCATCAAGCCTCAGCTTCCAGACCGGAAGCGAGCCAACGACGAAACACAGCGGTCCAGTACCGCCGCGTATGGCGTGGCTTTGCCCCGCGCGGCTGAAAACGCGACAATGCAGGGGTTTCCCCGCCGCGCGCCCACCCTGACGGCGACGGGGGAAAGCGACACGGTTGCACGTGGCCCGGCGCTGGCGCCGGCCTTCCCCTGAGCATTGCTACAGAGTCCAAGTCCCCCATGTCCAAGATCCTCTACACGCTGACCGACGAAGCCCCGTTCCTGGCCACCCAGTCGCTGCTGCCGATCGTCGGCGCCTACACCGCCACCGCAGGCATCGTGGTGGAAACCCGTGACATCTCGCTGTCCGGCCGCATCCTGTCGCTGTTCCCGGAACTGCTCAGTGACGCGCAGAAGGTCAGCGACGACCTGGCCGAGCTGGGCCAGCTGGCGACCACCCCGGACGCCAACATCATCAAGCTGCCGAACATCTCCGCCTCGGTGCCGCAGCTGAAGGCGGCCATCAAGGAATTGCAGGACCAGGGCTATCCGCTGCCGGATTACCCGGAAACCCCGGCCGACGACCAGCAGCGCGACTACAAGGCGCGCTACGACAAGGTCAAGGGCAGTGCGGTGAACCCGGTGCTGCGCGAAGGCAACTCCGACCGCCGCGCACCGCTGTCGGTGAAGAACTACGCGCGCAAGCACCCGCACCGCATGGGCGCCTGGGCGTCGGATTCGAAGTCGCACGTCGCGCACATGGCCGCCGGTGATTTCTACGGCAGCGAGAAGTCGGCCACCCTGGCCAACGCCGGTGCGCTGAAGATCACCTTCCACGGCAAGGACGGCAGCACCGTCGTGCTGAAGGAAAAGACCGCGGTCAAGGCGGGCGAGATCGTCGATGCCGCGGTGATGAGCCGCAAGGCGCTGGCCGCATTCATCGCTGAGCAGATCGCCGATGCAAAGGCCCAGGGCGTGCTGTTCTCGCTGCACCTGAAGGCGACCATGATGAAGGTTTCCGACCCGATCATGTTCGGCGTGGCCGTCAACGAGTTCTACAAGGACGTGCTGGCCAAGCACGCCGACGTGCTGAAGCAGGCCGGTTTCGATGCCAACAACGGCATCGGTGACCTGGCTGCGCGCCTGCCGTCGCTGCCGGAAGCCACCCGCGCCGCCATCGAAGCCGACCTGGCTGCCGAGTACGCACAGCGTCCGGGCGTGGCGATGGTCAATTCGGACAAGGGCATCACCAACCTGCACGTGCCGAGCGACGTGATCGTCGACGCCTCGATGCCGGCGATGATCCGCGACTCCGGCAAGATGTGGAACGCCGAAGGCAAGCTGCAGGACACCAAGGCGGTCATTCCGGACCGCTGCTACGCCGGCGTGTACCAGGCCGTCATCGACGACTGCAAGGCGCACGGGGCCTTCGACCCGGCCACCATGGGCTCGGTGCCGAACGTCGGCCTGATGGCGCAGAAAGCCGAAGAATACGGCTCGCACGACAAGACCTTCCAGATCGCCGCCGATGGCGTGGTCAAGGTCACCGACGACGCTGGCACCGTGGTGTTCGAACACGCTGTGGAAGCCGGTGACATCTGGCGCATGTGCCAGACCAAGGACGCGCCGATCCAGGACTGGGTCAAGCTGGCCGTCGAGCGCGCCCGCCTGAGCAGCACCCCGGCCGTGTTCTGGCTGGATGCCGCCCGCGCCCACGACGCGCAGGTCATCGCCAAGGTCGAGCAGTACCTGAAGAACCACGACACCAACGGCCTGGACATCCGCATTCTGCCACCGGTGGAAGCGACCTCGTTCTCGCTGGCCCGCATCCGCAAGGGCGAGGACACCATCTCGGTGACGGGCAACGTGCTGCGCGACTACCTCACCGACCTGTTCCCGATCATGGAGCTGGGCACCAGCGCCAAGATGCTGTCGATCGTGCCGCTGATGGCCGGTGGTGGCCTGTTCGAGACCGGTGCCGGTGGTTCGGCGCCGAAGCACGTGCAGCAGTTCGTCGAAGAGGACTACCTGCGCTGGGATTCGCTGGGTGAGTTCCTGGCCCTGGCCGCCTCGCTGGAACACCTGGGCAACCGCTACGACAACGCTGCCGCCCGTGTGCTGGCCAAGGCCCTGGACGAAGCCAACGGCCAGTTCCTGGACAACGACAAGTCGCCGTCGCGCAAGCTGGGTGGCATCGACAACCGTGGCAGCCACTTCTACATCGCGCTGTACTGGGCCCAGGCCCTGGCCGCGCAGGACGAAGATGCTGCACTGAAGGCGCGCTTCGCTCCGCTGGCCAAGGCACTGACCGACAACGAGCAGAAGATCGTTGAAGAGCTGATCGCGGTGCAGGGCAAGGCCGTGGACATCGGCGGCTACTACCGCCCGGACGTGGCCAAGGCCAGCAAGGCGATGCGCCCGAGCGCGACCTTCAACGCCGCGCTGGAGCAGCTGCGCGGCTGATCCGTCGCCGTTCGGTCGTGACCCCGGAACCCGCGCTTCGGCGCGGGTTTCTTTTTGGGCGGCCCCATTCGACCCGCGTCCAGAACCGTGACATCCGTTGGCTGTCGGAATGCCGTCAAAGCGGCATGAAACTTGCCCGCGATGGCTGTCGCAGAACCGATCGGACACCGTCTGCAACCGCTTCCGATCTGAGCAGTCGATCACGACGGCTGCCGCTGGCGATGTCCTAGCCTTGGCGACGCGAGGCCACCGGGGAGGTGGCCGCACGGGGAACACGGATGGCACGCGTGCTGGTAGTGGGAACCGACATCCAGGGCGAGCAGGCCCTGCTGCAGCGGCTACGCGTAGCATCGGCGCTGCCGGACGGCCAGATCCGCCGCAGCCAGGATCTGGACGATTGCGACCTGCTGGTCATCCGCGATACGCCGGCGCTGCGCAACGCGGCCCTGCGCATGCGCCAGCAACGCCCGCGACTGCAGTGCTGGATCGAGGATCTGGGGGGCCAGCTGCGCGACGGCGATGGCCATCAGGGCATACTTGATGACGGTGCCATCGGCCGCGCCCTGCGCGGGATGCAGTTGGCAGTGGAGCCCCTGACCATGCACGCACCCGCACCGATCCGCCTGGCTGATGGTGCGCATGCCATCACCCGTCTGCTGCGCGAGCGGCTGCCGCTGCGACAGGGGCAGGCACTGCTGAGTGACGCGGGTGACCCCGTCCTGCTGATGGACCTCGAGCATGACCAGGCCGTGCTGCTGCAGGAGCCCGCGAGCGCGCTGGTGGAGCGTTTGGCCGATGCCTTCGAGCGCCTGCAGCTGGATGCGCTCACGCCGGCTCGCCTGCAGGCCCTGGCCGGTGAGCGGCCGCGCCAGCCACTGCGGCCCCTGCTGTGGCAGTGGGCACAGCGCAGCCGACATTGGCAGGCACTGGACGAACGCCTGCGTGGCGCCTCGGTGAAGGTGCTGCGCTGGCCGGATTTCCGCGTGCTGGGTCATGACCACGATGGCTTCCGCCTGTGTTCGCTGCTGCTCAAGCGCGCGTGCACGGTTGAAGAATGCGCGATGCTGCTCGAGTTGCCGGCTGCGGCGGTGCGTGATTTCATCCATGCCGCCTATCTCTGCGGTTACGCACAGTTGCAGAGCGCCCCGGCGGCACCGATGACGGCACTACGCGGCAATGGCACCGACAACGGCCTGCTTGCCCGCCTGTGGCGCCACCTGCGTGGGAGCGAGCGCAATGCGTGAGCACAAGGTGGTCGTGCTCGGTGGCATGGGCAGCGGCAAGTCGACACTCGTGCGCAGCATCGCGGCAGGTGCGGTGATCGACACCGATGTGGCCAACAGTGATCGCCTCGGTGCCGACAAGGCCTCCACCACCGTCGCGCTGGACTACGCAGACATCGACCTGCCCAACGGCGAACGCCTGCGGCTCTACGGGACACCCGGCCAGCAGCGCTTTGATTTCCTGTGGCCGATCCTGCTGCAGGGGGCACGTGGTGCGGTGCTGCTGCTGGACGCGCGCCGTGCCGGGTTGGCCGGCGAGCTGGAGGACTACCTGCAGGTGCTGCAGCCGTTCGCAGCGTCATTGGCGCTGGTGGTGGCGGTCACCCATCTCGACCAGGCGCCGCACGCTGCGCTGGACGACTGGGCTGCACGCGCCAGCCTGGATGATCAACCGCTGCCTTTGCTGGCGGTGGATGCCCGCGACCGCGAACAGGGATTGCTGCTGATGGATGTACTGATGAGCGAAATGGAAGCGCACGCACTGGTGGCCGCGCATGGCTGACGGGCAGATGGCGGTGCTGCCCGATGCCGGCCAGCGTGCGCGCCTGCAGCCGCTGCTGCAGGACCTGCAGCAGCGGGTGGAAGGCGTGCGCACGGTAGTGCTGGCCAGTGTCGATGGCTTTGCCCTGGTCAGCGCTGGTGCCGAAGGGCGCGGCGAACGGCTGGCGGCAATGACCAGCGCGATGCTGGCGCTGGCCGCGGCGGTCGGGCGCGAACTGCTGCTGGGGGATCTGCAGACGCTGATGCTGGAGGCGGCCGGCGGCAAGGTGCTGATGCTGGCGATCCAGGCCGAGGGACGTGCACCGCTGCTGCTGATGGCGGCCTGCGACCAGCGCAGCGTGATCGGCCAGGTGCTGTGGCAGAGCAGGGAATGTGGCCAGGCGATCCTGGCCGAACTCGGCGGATCGTGAGCCCGGCCGCAGGGGAACGAGGGGCTCGAACCAACATCGACAAGGGGTGCGACGTGGCTGGATTGAATGAATCGTTGAACGCACTGATGGGCATCGACGGCGCGCAGGCAGTGGCGCTGGTCGACTACGAAAGCGGCATGCTGCTGGGCGAGGCCGGTGCCGGCATGGACATGGAAGTGGCCGCCGCCGGCAACACCGAAGTGATCCGCGCCAAGATGAAGACCGCCGCGTCGCTGAACCTCAATGACAGCATCGAGGACATCCTGATCTCGCTGGGCAAGGCGTACCACATCATGCGCCCGGTGGCGAAGAAGAAGGGCTTGTTCTTCTACATCGTGCTGGACCGTACCAAGTCCAACCTGGCGCTGGCCCGGCGCAAGGTGCAGGACGTGGAGTCCGAACTGGCGATCTGAGCCATTGGCTTCGGTAGAGTCGAGCCCGCCCGACTGCTCTTTGCTACTGTAGAGCCGAGCCATGCTCGGCTGCTTCTGCCTGGATCAGCCGAGCATGGGCTCGGCTCTACACAAGCAACCCCACGCCAGCGTATGGTAAAGCCGGTCTTCCCGGGTGAGCCATGCATGTCCAAGCCTGACATCGCTACCGAGCTGGCGCCGCGTATCGCCGGTGCCATCCGCGATGGTTTCGAGCAGTACCATGCCCGCTTCGCGGCGATCACCGCGCGGGCGCGGCAGCGCTTCGAGCAGCGCGACTGGGCCGGTGCGCGACAGGATGCGGTTGAGCGCATCGCCCTCTACGACCTGTGCATCGCCGAGCAGATGGATGCGTTGCGCCGCCTCGCCGGTGACGCGATCGGCGAGCGCGCGCTGTGGCTGCAGGTGCACGCTGGCTACAGCGCGCTGTTGCAGGGCCTGATCGACGCCGAGCTGTACAAGACCTTCTACAACACGCTGTCGCGGCGCCTGTTCGCTACCCGCGGCGTGGACCCGGCGCTGGAATTCATTGCTTTCGACGTCGAGCCTTCCGATGCAATCACCCATCCCGTCGCGCGCCATACCTATGCCGTCTCGCCGACGCGGCCGGTGGAGGCCCTGCAACGCGTGTTGGCCGATTATCGTTTCGACATTCCGTATGCGCACCAGCTGCGCTGCGCGGCGGCCATCGCCGTTCGCCTGCAGGACGACCTCGCCCATTGGGGGGACACGCCGGTACGCAGCATCGAACTGCTCGACACCGTGTTCTACCGCGAGCGCCGCGCCTATCTGGTTGGACGTGTATTCGGCGAGCACCGCTTCTCACCCTGCGTGATTGCCCTGGTCAACGACGCGCGCGGCCTGCGTGCCGATGCGGTGCTGACCCGGCGCCGTGATGTTGCCCATCTGTTTGGCGTGTCGCGCAGCTACTTCCAGGCCGATCTGGGTACGGTGGGCGATGCCGTGGTGTTCCTGCGCAGCCTGCTGCCGGGCAAGCCCATCGATGAGATCTACACCGTGCTGGGACGTGCCAAGCAGGGCAAGACCGAGCGCTACCGCACGTTCTTCCGCCACTTCAACGAGCACCCGCAGGAGCGGCTGGTGCATGCCGAAGGCACGCCGGGCATGGTCATGGCGGTGTTCACGCTGCCCAGTTATCCGCTGGTGTTCAAGCTGATCCGCGACCGTTTCGCGTGGCCCAAGGCGATGTCGCGGCAGCAGGTGGAAGAGAAGTACGCGCTGGTGTTCAATCTCGATCGTGTCGGCCGCCTGCTCGATGCGCAGCCCTATCGTCATCTGCGCTTTCCGCGCGCGCGTTTCGCGCCGGCCCTGCTGGACGAACTGCTGCAGCAGTGCGCGCAGAGCGTACGCGCTGATGGCGATGAGGTGGAGATCGCACTGTGCTACGTGCAGCGCCGTTTCCGTCCATTGAACCTGTACCTGCGCGAGCAGGGCGGTGAGGCGGTGCGCGCGGCGGTACTCGACTACGCGCAGGCGATCACCGACATGGCGCGCAACAACATCTTCCCCGGTGACATGCTGCCGAAGAACTTCGGTGTATCACGGCACGGCCGGGCCGTGTTCTACGACTATGACGAGCTGTGCCTGGTCAGCGACTGCGTGTTCCGTGCGTGGCCGCAGCCGCGTACGCCGGAGGAGGCCATGGCCGACGAGCCCTGGTTCCATGTTGGCCCGCGCGATGTGTTTCCCGAGCGCTTCGGTCCATTCATGGGCCTGCCGGCTGCGGAGCTGGCAGCCGTGCGCGAGCACTACCGGCACCTGTTCGACCCGGGCTGGTGGCAGGGCCTGCAGGAACGCTTCGC
The DNA here is from genome assembly GCF_059372535.1 of Stenotrophomonas sp. YJH_SMC_43. NCBI lineage: Bacteria > Pseudomonadati > Pseudomonadota > Gammaproteobacteria > Lysobacterales > Lysobacteraceae > Stenotrophomonas > Stenotrophomonas sp. YJH_SMC_43. Next base: position 686,626 of record NZ_JCAFVQ010000003.1, on the reverse strand, counting down.
ACGAGGGGACTATCCGGATACGCCGCCCTATGCGGGTGCACACCGGCTGGCCTGAGCCGGCTGTCATGGGTATTGGGACTGAGGTACGCTCGCTGTTCATCACCAAGGATCCGGCAATGATGCGTTCTCCACTGTTTCTCGCCCTCGCGCTGGCCGTCGGTGCCGGCGCCCCCCTGCTTGCAGGTGACGCCACTGCGCAGACCGCACGCGCTGTACGTGCGACTGCGGAAATGAGCATGGTGCTGTCCGGTCATATCGAGGTCACGCCGGAGGGCGCGGTCAGTTCGCTGGTGCTGGACCAGAAAGCCATGGTCGCCCCGAGCATCGCCTCCTTCGTCGAAGGCACCATCGGTGGCTGGCGCTTCGAGCCCACGCTGCGTGATGGCCAGGCGGTGGCCACGCGGGCCCCTTTGCGCGTTCGCCTGCGCGGCAAGGCTGCGGCCGACGGCGGTTATGAAATCAGCATGACCAGTGTCGACTTCAGCGAGTACGATCCTGAGGCCACTGGTTCGGTGACCCCGCTGCACATGACACCGCCGCGCTACCCGGAGGCGGCCTACCGAAACGGTGGCCAGGGTGAGGTGCTGCTGCTGGTCAAGGTGGCGCGCGACGGAACAGTGGCCGACGTGGCCGCCGAGCAGGTGAACATGGCCGTGGTCGCATCCGAGCGGACCCTGGCCAAAATGCGCGACATCCTGGCCAGAGCCAGCGTCAGCACCGCCCGCACCTGGACCTTCAAGCCACCGACCACCGGCGAGGACAGCACCCGGGACAGCTGGACGGTTCGCATCCCGGTGAACTTCGCCCTGAACCATGATCCCAATGCAGAGGCGGAACGCTATGGCCGCTGGCGCGCTTTCATTCCGGGGCCGCGGCAGAGCGTGCCGTGGCACGAGGCCGACCCGGTCGAGCAGGCCGGCAGCGATCTGCTGCCGGAAGGCGGCGTCTACATGGTGGACGGCGCCAAGCGCGGCCTGCGCCTGCTGACCCCGCTGCAACAGAGCTGAGACCCGCTGCGGAGCCGGGCAGCCCGGCTCCGCGTCAGTCGGCGTACGGGTAGACCACCACCCGGTTGCGGCCCTGTTCCTTGGCCATGTACAGCGCCTTGTCGGCCAGCCGCAATGCCTGCTCGGCGTCGACATGGAAGCTGGGGAAGTGGGCCACGCCCAGCGATACGGTGATGGTGCCGACCGGTTCGAACGGATGGTCGGCGATGTGCTGGCGCAGGCGTTCACCGGCCTGACGGGCCGATTCAGTACTGATGCCCGGCAGCAGCAGCAGGAATTCCTCGCCACCAGCGCGGCAGAGGATGTCGCTGTCGCGCGAGTAGCGGCGCATCTGGTCGGCGATGTGGACGATGGCGTTGTCGCCGACGTCATGCCCGTAACTGTCGTTGATCGACTTGAAGCGATCGATGTCCAGCGCCAGGATCGCAAACGGAATGCCCTGCACCTGCAGCGCGTCCAGCGCCTGCTGCAGCCCGCGGCGGTTGAGCAGGCCGGTCAGCGGGTCGGTGCGGCTGGCACGGTTGAGCGTGCCGATACGATCCTGCAGGGCATTGAAGCTGTGCAGCACGGCCTGCTTGAGCTGGGCGACCTCGAAGTACCAGGCGCGGATGCCGCTGACATGGTTGATCGCATTGCCGGTGTCCTCGCCGCCCTGCACATTGCGCGCCAGCTGCCACAGCGGCATCGAAATGCGGCGCGCGAACCACCAGGTAACCAGCAGCGACAGCAGGCCGAGCGGAATCGCATTCCAGATCACCGCGGTCATCAACCGTGACAGCGGCTGCAGGGTGGCCTCGGTCGGGCGCTGGGCAATGATGCCCCAGCCAGTGGCCGCCACCGGCGCATAGCCGGCCAGCATCGACACACCACGGTTGTTGCGTACCTGCTGTGCGCCACGCTCCCCGCGCACCACGGCCTTCACCGCCGGGTTGCCGACCACGTAGTCACCCACCCGCTTGCCATCGGCGTGGTACAGCAGGCGGCCATTGCGGTCCACCACGTACAGGTAGGAACCGTCGCGGTAGTAGTGCTTGCCCAGCAGCGTGTGCAGTGCGCTGCGCTGGCGCAGGTACAGGGTGCCGCTTACATAGCCGCGATAGCGACCCTGGCGGTCGAAGATCGGGTGCGACAGCGACACCAGCAGCTTGCCCGTGGCCGACTGGTAGGGATCGCTGATCATCGGCTGGCGCGCCGCCAGTGCCGCGTTGTTGCCGACACTGTGCAGCACCTCACCCTGCAGCTGCAGGGTCTGCGGCGAGGTGGCGATCACCAGGCCGTCGGCGTCCACCACCAGCGAGGAGTTGAAGCTGCTGGACTGCAGTTGCAGGCGGCTGGCTTCATCCTGGGCCTGCTTCGGATCGAGGTCGTGCTCGCCCAGGCGGGTTGCGGCATAGGCCAGCTGCTGCTGCGCAGCCAGCAGGAAGTTCTGGGTGGTCTCGGCCAGCTTGGTGGCATAGACGCGGTTGGCTTCCAGGGTGTTGCCGACCAGCTGGTCGCGCTGCACCCGGTAGCTGGCCAGCAGGGTGTTGGCCAGGGCGATGATGGCACTGAGCAGGGCCAGGGCGAGGATCAGCTTGCCCAGGTTGAGGCGGGGAGACAGCGTTCGCATGCGTCGACGGATCCGGCAGGAGGCTGGACCCGACCGGTTCTCCGGAAGGGGCGACAGCGGGAATCGGTGGCCAGGCCGTCAGGGCCGGGCAGGGGCCGGCGGATTATCGCCAAAAGTGGGCGGCGGCGAAGTGAAGTGCGTCGCCCTGCAGGCAAAAAAAAACCTGCCGCAGCGAGCGGCAGGTTTCTTCCGATGCAGCGCCGTGGATCAGCGCTTCATCGAACCGAAGAACTCGTCGTTGGACTTGGTGTTCTTCATCTTGTCGAGCAGGAACTCCATCGCAGCCATTTCATCCATCGGATGCAGCAGCTTGCGCAGGATCCAGATCTTCTGCAGCAGTTCCGGCTCGATCAGCAGGTCTTCGCGGCGGGTGCCCGAACGGTTGATGTCGATGGCCGGGAACACGCGCTTCTCAGCGATACGGCGGCTCAGGTGCACTTCGCTGTTGCCGGTGCCCTTGAACTCTTCGTAGATCACCTCGTCCATCTTCGAGCCGGTGTCGACCAGCGCGGTGGCGATGATGGTCAGGCTGCCGCCTTCTTCCACGTTGCGCGCGGCACCGAAGAAGCGCTTCGGGCGGTGCAGGGCGTTGGCGTCCACGCCACCGGTCAGCACCTTGCCCGAGCTCGGCACCACGTTGTTGTAGGCACGAGCCAGGCGGGTGATCGAGTCGAGCAGGATCACCACGTCCTTCTTGTGCTCGACCAGGCGCTTGGCGCGCTCGATGACCATTTCGGCCACCTGCACGTGGCGCGCGGCCGGCTCGTCGAAGGTCGAGCTGATGACCTCGCCGCGCACGGTGCGCTGCATTTCGGTCACTTCTTCCGGGCGCTCGTCGATCAGCAGCACGATCAGGTGCACGTCCGGGTGGTTGGTGGTGATGGCAGTAGCGACCTGCTGCATCATCATGGTCTTGCCGGCCTTCGGCTGCGACACGATGAGCGAGCGCTGGCCCTTGCCCTGCGGGGCCATCAGGTCGAGGATGCGGCCGGTGATGTCTTCCGACGAACCGTTGCCACGCTCCAGGGTGAAGCGGCGGCGCGGGAACAGCGCGGTCAGGTTCTCGAACAGCACCTTGTTCTTCGACGCTTCGATCGGCTCACCGTTGATGGTGTCGACGATGTTCAGCGCGAAGTAGCGCTCGCCGTCCTTCGGGAAGCGGATGCGGCCGGAGATGTGGTCACCGGTGCGCAGGTTGAAGCGGCGGATCTGGCTGGGCGAGATGTAGGTGTCGTCCGGGCCGGCCAGGTAGCTGGCTTCGGCCGCGCGCAGGAAGCCGAAGCCGTCCGGCAGGATTTCCAGCACGCCATCGGCGGCGACGCCGTCACCGTGGCGGGTCAGCACCTTCAGCAGGGCGAAGATCACATCCTGCTTGCGGGCGCGCGCCACGCCTTCGGAGATCTGCAGCTGCTCGGCGATTTCCAGCAGCTTCTGCGCCGGCATGCGCTTGAGGTCGCTCAGCGAATAGACCGGGAAGCCCTCGGGCACGTTGGCGTGCGGGCGCGGCACGAACGGCTGCTGCTCGCCGCCATCGTTGGGCAGGCCGTCGTCGCGGAAGCGGTTGTTGCGGTCACGGTCGCGGCGGTTGCGGAAGCGGTCGCGGCGGTTGCCCTGGCCTTGCCCCTGGCCCTGCTGGCCGTTCTGGTTGTACGGGTTCTGGCCCTGGTTCTGGCCGCCCCCCTGGTGGTTCTGCTGGCGCGGCTGGCCGGATTCGCGACCCTCACCGCCTTCGCCGCCGCCACTGCTGGCAGGGGCCTCGGCGGCGGGCGCGCTCGGTGCGGGGGCAGCAGCCGGTGCCTCGGGCGCGGCGGCCAGCGGCAGGGTCGGCTGCGCCGGAGCGGCGCTGGTTTCGGCGGCTGCCGGGGCGGCGGCCTTGCTCACGCGGGGCTTGCGCACGCGCTTTTCGGCGGGCGCATCGGCGCTGCCGGTTTCGGAAGTGTTATCGGACAAGAGCGTTATTCCTCGCTTGAAGGTGCGAGCGCCCGGCTGGGGCGGCGAACGTTGGGAATGGGTCTGGAGGAAACTGCGTCCAGAGGGTGCGGCACGCGAACGCGGCCGGATATGCCGACACTATCATCGGCCTGCGGCGCCGTGCAAGGGCTGCCGGGAACAGCATTCATCATGGGCGCGGGGCGCCCGCCGGCAGCCGCGGTCGGCGGCTGCCGGAGAACAGCAGCAATCAGGCCAGGGCCTTGTCCAGCAGGCCGGCCAGCTGGGCCTTGCCCACCGCACCGATCTGCTCGCCAACCTTCTCGCCGTCCTTGAACACGACCAGGTACGGAATCGAACGCACGTGGTACTTGGCGGCCAGCGCACGGTTGTGGTCGACGTTGACCTTGGCGATCTTGGCGCGGCCCTGGTAGGCATCGGCCAGCTCGTCCAGCGCCGGGGCGATCATCTTGCACGGGCCACACCACTCGGCCCAGAAATCGACCAGCACCGGTTCCTTGGAATTCAGCACTGCACTATCAAAGTCGGCGTCGCCGACATGTACAACCTTGTCGCTCATCTTGGTTTCTCGTCTTGGATTGCACCCGGCCATGCCGGAGGTGGGTGAACTGGGCCATGCCCGGTGGCGCGACCCTCGTCGTTGCCTCGCGGCGCACTGCCGCGGTGCGTTCGGCGGGATGCCTGGACGCTCACGGCCGGCAGTGTACCCCTATCGCAGGGCAGGGACAGGCGCCGGCTGGAACCCAGCGTATCGTGATCGCTTCGATGCCTGGTATGTGTCGGATTTCACTGTCTTCCTGTACATGGGGCTGGCAGTGGGCGACACCAGCGGGCCTGGCAGGGCCGTTCAAGTCCGGTGTGGCTGGGTGAAGGGCGCCGTCTCTTGACTTTATGAGACAGGTCATTCCGGTTTGCTGGCCCGAGTGCGTTAAACTGGGGCATTGTGCGGCGCGCGGACCGGGTGGTCCCAGCCTGCCAACCCGCCGCAGGGGCCGCAGTTTGCGACGGTGCCCCTAGACGCTGAAGTGCCAGCCGCCCCACGGGCCGGCGGCCATACCAAGACGGACTCATGAGCGACAAACCGCTGACCGATTTGACCTTTTCCTCCTTTGAGTTGCACCCGGCCCTGCAGGCCGGCCTTGAAGGAGCCGGATTCACCCGTTGCACCCCGATCCAGGCGCTGACCCTGCCCGTCGCGCTGCCCGGTGGTGACGTTGCCGGCCAGGCCCAGACCGGCACCGGCAAGACTCTGGCCTTCCTGGTCGCCGTCGTGAACCGCCTGCTGACGCGTCCGGCCCTGGCCGACCGCAAGCCGGAAGATCCGCGCGCGCTGATCCTCGCCCCGACCCGCGAACTGGCCATCCAGATCCACAAGGATGCAGTGAAGTTCGGTTCCGACCTGGGCCTGCGTTTCGCGCTGGTCTACGGCGGCGTGGATTACGACAAGCAGCGCGAACTGCTGCAGCAGGGCGTGGACGTGATCATCGCCACCCCGGGCCGCCTGATCGACTACGTCAAGCAGCACAAGGTGGTGTCGCTGCACGCCTGCGAGATCTGCGTGCTGGACGAAGCCGACCGCATGTTCGACCTGGGCTTCATCAAGGACATCCGCTTCCTGCTGCGCCGCATGCCCGAGCGCACCACCCGCCAGACCCTGCTGTTCAGTGCCACCCTCAGCCATCGCGTGCTGGAGCTGGCCTACGAGCACATGAACGAGCCGCAGAAGCTGGTGGTCGAAGCCGAGACCATCACCGCCGCGCGCGTGCGCCAGCGCATCTACTTCCCGGCCGACGACGAGAAGATCCCACTGCTGCTGGGCCTGCTGTCGCGCAGCGAAGGCGCGCGCACCATGGTCTTCGTCAACACCAAGGTGTTCGTCGAGCGTGTCGCGCGTTCGCTGGAAAAGGCCGGCTACCGCGTGGGCGTGCTGTCCGGCGACGTGCCGCAGAAGAAGCGTGAGAGCCTGCTCAACCGCTTCCAGAAGGGCCAGCTGGAAATCCTGGTGGCCACCGACGTGGCTGCGCGCGGCCTGCATATCGACGGCATCAAGTACGTCTACAACTACGACCTGCCGTTCGATGCCGAAGACTACGTGCACCGCATCGGTCGTACCGCGCGCCTGGGTGAAGAGGGAGACGCGATCAGCTTCGCCTGTGAGCGCTATGCAATGGGCCTGCCGGACATCGAGGCCTATATCGAGCAGAAGATTCCGTCCGAGCCGGTGACCAAGGAACTGTTGACCCCGCTGCCGCGCCCGGAACGCCCGGCCCCCGCAGCAGGCGAGGAAGGCGAGGACAACGAAAGCGTCGGCCAGATCTTCCGCGAAGCGCGCGAAGCCCGCGCCGCCGAGGAAGAGCGTCGGGGCGGTGGCCGTAGTGGCGGCCGTTCAGGCGGTGGTGGCCGTGGTGGTCGCGACGGTGAGCGCAGCGGCGAGCGCCGTTCGCGTGGCCCGCGCAAGCCGCGCGTGGAGGGCGAACAGGGCGCTGCCGCCCCGGCCGCCGGTGCCGAAGGCGCCGTTGCCCAGGCCCCGCGTCCGCCGCGCCCGCCGCGCGCCGAAGGCGCACCGGAAGGTGCGGTGGACGGCGAGCACAAGCCGCGCAAGCGCCGTCGTCGTCGCCACGGCCGTCCGGTCGAAGGTGCCGAGGGCGTGCAGAGCGCTGCCGGCAATGGCGCCAGCCCGGTCACCCCGGTGCAGGTGGTGGCCAAGCCGGTGCGTACCGCCGCTGATACCGGTGATTCGTTCCTGACCCGCATCGGCCGCAAGATCCGCCGGATGCTGTCGGGCAACTGATCGGTACTGCCGATCAGCGGGTAGCACCCGACCGTTGGTCGGGTGGCTTTGAAAGGTGTGCCGACCAACGGTCGGCACCCACCAGGCGGGGCCGGTGGCACCGACCATCTCCACGACGTCGCGCCGCTCCTGCATAATCGGGGCATGAGTGTCCTGCGCTTCGACAATGTCAGCAAACAGTACGCCGGTGGCCACGAGGCACTGACCGATGTCAGCTTCGAGGTCGCGCCGGGCGAGATGCTGTTCGTCACCGGCCATTCCGGTGCGGGCAAAAGCACCCTGCTCAAGTTGATCCACCTGGACGAGCGGCCCAGCCGCGGTGCGGTGGTGTTCGACGAGCGCAACCTGCTGAAGGTGCGTGGCGGCGACGTGCCCCGCCACCGCCGCGCGGTGGGTGCGGTCTACCAGGACCATCGCCTGCTGATGGACCGCTCGATCGCCGAGAACGTGGCGTTGCCGCTGATCCTGCGCGGCACCCGCCGTGGCGACATCAACAAGCGCGTGCGCTCGGTGCTGGAGCGGATGGGCCTGGGCCATCGCGAGAAGGCGTTGCCCTCGCAGCTGTCGGCCGGCGAGCAGCAGCGCGTCGGCATCGCCCGCGCCATCGTCGGCGAACCCAAGCTGCTGGTGGCCGATGAGCCGACCGGCAACCTCGACCCGACCCTGGCCGCGGAGATCATGGCCCTGTTCGCCGAGCTGCCCTCGCGCGGCACCAGCGTGCTGGTGGTCAGCCACGATCTGCCGCTGCTGCGTCGCATGCGCAAGCGCGTGCTGATCCTCGACCACGGCCGGCTGGTGGATGACATCTCGCCGCAGGACCTGGCGGAGTAACGCATGGCGAAGAACGAAAACAGCGAAGCCGCCGCGCCCTCGCGCGTGGGCGTCTGGTTCCAGCACCACGTGCACAGCGTGGTGTTCAGCCTTGGCCGCGCCTGCCGCAAGCCGTGGGCGACCCTGCTGACGGTGATGGTCATGGCGCTGGCACTGGCCCTGCCGCTTGGCCTGTCGATCGCGCTGGACAACCTCAAGCAGTTCGCCGGCAGCGTGCAGCAGTCGCGCGACATCAACGTGTTCCTGAAGGGCAACGTCGATGGTCCCGGCGCACTGCGCCTGGCCGGCCAGCTGCGCGACCGCGACGACGTGGCCGAAGTGAACGTGCGCACGCCCGAGCAGGGCCTGCAGGAACTGCGCGATGCCGGCCTCGGTGAGGCGATCGACGCACTCAACGACAATCCATTGCCCTCGCTGCTGGTGATCACCCCGGGCCAGGGCAAGGACGACGCACGCCTGGCGCGCGCGCTGGAGAGCCTGCCCGAGGCCGACCTGGTGCAGCACGACGCACTGTGGCGCCAGCGTCTGGATGCCTGGCTGGCGTTCGGCGCACGGCTGGTGCAGGTGCTGTCGGTACTGCTCGGCGTGGGCGCCGCGCTGGTGGTCGGCAACACCGTGCGCCTGGATATCCAGGCGCGTCGCGAAGAGATCGGCGTGCTGCAGCTGCTCGGCGCCAGTGATGGCTTCATTCGCCGCCCGTTCCTGTACCTGGGCGCGTGGTATGGACTGGGTGCCGGCGCGGTGGCGCTGGCCCTGATTGCTGCGGCCGGCGCCGCCCTGCGCCTGCCGCTGGCCGAACTCTCGCGCAGCTACGGCAGCCCGTTCGTGCTGCATGGCCTGGACCTGCTGCATGGCAGCCTGGTCCTGCTCGGCACGCTGCTGCTGGGTTGGCTGGGCGCGTGGCTGGTGACCGGCCATTTCCTGCGCCAGACCCGCCCGACCGACACCTGAGACCGGCATGCAACCGCAAGCGCTGAAGCACCTTGAAGGGCCCGCGACGCGGGTGATGGTGGTCGACGGGTCGAAGCTGGTCCGCAAGCTGATCGCCGACGTCCTGCAGCGTGACCTGCCGGGCGTGGAGGTGATCGGCTGCGACAGCATCGAGGAGGCGCAGCTGGCGCTGGCGCAGGGCCCGGTGGATCTGGTGACCACCTCGCTGACCCTGCGTGATGGTGACGGCCTGGCACTGGCGCGGATGGTGCGCGAAGCCGCTGGCCAGGCCTACGTGCCGGTGATCGTGGTCTCCGGCGATGCCCAGCAGCATCTGGAGCAGCGCCGCTTCACCGAGTACGTCACCGACTATTTCGACAAGGCGCTGGGCCACGAGGCACTGGCCACCTTCGTCCGTGGCTATGTGCAGCCGCAGACCATTCCCGGCGCCACCATCCTCTATATCGAGGACAGCCGCGTGGTGGCCGAGGCCACCAAGCGCATGCTGGAACGCCAGCAGTTGAACGTGCTGCACGTGGTCAGCGCCGAAGAGGCGTTCACCCTGCTTACCGCCGAGTCGCTGGGCCGCAGCCGCCACCGTATCGACCTGGTGCTGACCGATGTCACCCTGAAGGGCGAGCTGAGCGGCCGCGACGTGGTGCAGCGCGTGCGCGTGGACTTCGGTTACGGCAAGCGCCGCCTGCCGGTGCTGGTGATGACCGGCGATGGCAATCCGCACAACCAGACCGGGCTGCTGCAGTCCGGCGCCAACGACCTGGTGCTCAAGCCGATCGAAGAACGGCTGCTGGTCACCAAGGTACTGTTCCAGCTGCGGCTGGCCCGATTGAACGATGGACCCCTCATTCGATGATGGATGAAGTAGCCGGCACCCCGACGATCCAGCTGGAACCGAGTTGGAAGCAGCATGTCGGCGATTACCTGCTGCAGCCGCAGATGCGCGAGCTTTCCAGCTTCCTGCGCCAGCGCAAGGCCGCTGGTGCGGCAGTGTTCCCGCCTGGCCCGCAGATCTTTGCTGCGTTCGACGCCACGCCGTTCGAGCAGGTAAAGGTGGTCATCCTCGGTCAGGACCCGTACCACGGCCGAGGCCAGGCCCATGGCCTGAGCTTCTCGGTGCAGCCGGGCGTACCGGTGCCGCCGTCGCTGCTGAACATCTACAAGGAGATCGAGAGCGATCTGGGTATCCCGCGTCCGGACCACGGCTGCCTGATTCCGTGGGCGCAGCGCGGCGTGCTGTTGCTCAACGCCGTGTTGACGGTGGAAGAGGGCCAGGCCGGTGCCCACCAGGGGCGAGGCTGGGAAGGCTTCACCGACCACGTGGTGGATGTGCTCAACCGCGAACGCGACGGTCTGGTGTTCATGCTCTGGGGCGCGTACGCGCAGAAGAAGGGCAAGGTCATCGATACCCGTCGCCATCGCGTGCTGAAGTCGCCGCACCCGTCGCCGTTATCGGCCCACCGTGGATTCCTGGGGTGCCGCCATTTCTCGATGGCCAACGAGTACCTGCAGCGCCGCGGCCAGGCTCCGATCGACTGGTCGCTGCCGCCCCGTTCGGCGCTCTGAGCGGCGGTGCCGGTCCGGGGCTGAACGCCGGGCAACGTTTCCGGCCCTGAATGGGCGTCCGGGGACGGCCTGTTCAGCTAACCTTGACCGGAATCGGCCGGTTTCCGGCAGGTAATTGCTTGAATTCCAAGGGATTGTGAATCCCGAAAAGCGCGCTCGCCACTGTCATCAAATCGCGCTACGGTAGGGCTCTGTTTGGGACCAGTGTTGCATCAATAGGATGCTGGAACTTTTTCCTCCTTTAGCAGTCCAAATCCCGGACTGCTAAGATGGGTGCCTATGAGCCAGAACACCTCTACTGCCCTTGTGGCAAACAATCTCCCGATTCCCAGTGCGCTCGGTTCGCTGGACGCCTACATCGGTGCCGTGCACCAGATCCCGGTGCTGTCGGTCGATGACGAACAGGACCTGGCCCGTCGCTTCCGCGACGGCAACGATCTGGACGCCGCCCGCGAGCTGGTGCATTCGCACCTGCGCTTCGTGGTGCACGTAGCCCGCGGCTACAACGGCTACGGCCTTGCACTGGGCGACCTGATCCAGGAAGGCAACATCGGCCTGATGAAGGCGGTCAAGCGCTTCGACCCGGATATGGGCGTGCGCCTGGTCTCCTTCGCCGTGCACTGGATCCGTGCCGAGATGCACGAGTTCATCCTGAAGAACTGGCGCATCGTGAAGGTCGCCACCACCAAGGCGCAGCGCAAGCTGTTCTTCAACCTGCGCAAGTCGAAGACGCGCCTGGGCTGGATGAACGCGGCGGAAGTCAGCGCCGTCGCCAAGGACCTGAACGTGTCCGAGCGCGAGGTCATGGAAATGGAATCGCGCCTGTCCGGTCGCGATATCGGTTTCGATGCGCCGACCGACGAAGACAACGAACACGCGCCGCCGTCGCCGGCCGCGTTCCTGGTTGCCAACGACGAAGATCCGTCGATGGCCTACGAACGTGCCGACAGCGAAGACAACCAGATGCAGCTGCTGCGCGAAGGCCTGGCCGAGCTGGATGCGCGTTCGCGCGACATCATCCGCCGCCGCTGGCTGGATGCCGACAGCAAGGTGACGCTGCAGGAACTGGCCGACGAGTACGGCGTGTCGGCTGAGCGCATCCGCCAGGTCGAGGCGAACGCGCTGAAGAAGATGAAGGCGCTGTTCACCGCGTAAGGCGGGATGGCGTTGAAGCAATGAAAAGGCCCGGCACTGCCGGGCCTTTTTCGTTTGTGGGGCTTAGCCACGCATGGCGTGGCTCTACTCTGACGCCAGAGCGGTGATTGTGCCGACCGGGTCATGTGCTGGATGCTGATGTTCACGCCGTACCACGCAGTGGCACGGTATGATCATGCCACGCGTCTTCCGCACACGAAGTTTCAATCGCAGTATGCGTAGGACCACCCTGTCCGACGCTGCGCTGTACCGGTCGGTACGTGAAATGGAAGCGGGTCTGGTGGATGCTGATCTTGGCGGCGGAATCTTCAAGAAGCGCGTTCCGTTGCCGGGGCGAGGAAAGCGTGGGAGCGTTCGAATCATCGTCGCCACACAGCGAGGCGGGCATTGGTTCTTCCTTTTCGGCTACGAGAAGAATGAACGTGCTGCGATCACGAATGCGGAACGGGATGCGCTGCAGTTGTACGCATCGGAGTTCCTGAGAATGAGTACGGCGCAGCTGAATCGCGCCGTGGAGTACGGGGATCTACAGGAGATCGGCCATGACGAAGACCCCTGAGCGACGGCGCGCGAAAAGTGCGCTTCTTGAAGCGGTGCATGATGCTGCTGTGAGTCTGCACGCGCATGGCTTCATCGATAAACGTCGGTTGAGCAGCTACGAAGCACTTTGCCTTGAGCCGGTCCCTGAGTACAGCAGTGCCCAGATCCGTGCCCTGCGTACGTCACTGCAGCTCAGTCAGCCGGTCTTTGCGGGGGTTCTCAATACCAGCGTTTCCACCGTACGCAGCTGGGAGCAGGGCGAAAAGAAACCCAGCGGACCGTCACTGAAGTTGCTTAACCTGATTGATCGGAAGGGTCTCGAAGCAGTCCTGTAAAGCAAAGGCCCGGCAATGCCGGGCCTTTGCTTTACCGTGGTATTCAATCCGCGCCATGCATGGGAGCGGGGGAGCCTCACCCCTCGCGTGCGATCGCGCGCCAACCAATGTCGTTGCGGTGGAATTCGTTGGCCCAGGTCACCTTGGCCACGCCGGCATAGGCATTGGCCTGCGCGTCGCGCACGCTGTCACCCAGCGCCGCCACGCACAGCACGCGGCCGCCGGCGCTGACCACCTGGCCCTGCGCGTCCAATGCAGTCCCCGCATGGAACACCTTGGCACTGGCCGGCACGTCGTCCAGGCCGGAAATCACGTCACCGGTGATCGGCGCTTCCGGGTAGGGCTTCGCGGCCAGCACCACGCCCAGCGACGGGCGTGCGTCCCACTGCGCCTGCACCTGGTCCAGGCGGCCATCGATGGCGGCTTCCACCAGTTCGACCAGATCCGACTGCAGGCGCAACATCACCGGCTGGGTTTCCGGGTCGCCGAAGCGCACGTTGAATTCGATCACCTTCGGCGCGCCGCTGGCGTCGATCATCAGGCCCGCGTAGAGGAAACCGGTGAACGGGATACCGTCGGCGATCATGCCCTGCACGGTCGGGTTCACCACCTCGCGCATCACGCGTGCATGCACCTCCGGCGTCACTACCGGCGCGGGCGAGTAGGCGCCCATGCCACCGGTGTTCGGGCCGGTGTCGCCGTCGCCGACGCGCTTGTGGTCCTGCGAGGTGGCCATCGGCAGCGCATGCACGCCGTCCACCATCGAAATGAAGCTGGCTTCCTCACCATCGAGGAACTCTTCGATCACCACGCGCGCACCGGCATCGCCGAACGCGTTGCCCGACAGCATGTCACGCACGGCATCTTCGGCTTCGGCCAGGGTCATCGCCACGATCACGCCCTTGCCGGCGGCCAGGCCATCGGCCTTGACCACGATCGGCGCGCCCTTCTCGCGGATGTAGGCCAGGGCGGCATCCACCTCGGTGTGCACGGCATAGAACGCGGTGGGGATGTTGTGGCGGGCCAGGAAGTCCTTGGCGTAGGCCTTGCTGCCTTCCAGCTGCGCGGCGGCGGCAGTCGGCCCGAAGATGCGCAGGCCGGCGGCGCGGAAGCGGTCGACCACGCCGGCCACCAGCGGTACTTCCGGGCCGACCACGGTCAGCGCCACGCCTTCGGCCTGGGCCAGCGCCAGCAGGCCGTCGATGTCGGTCACTTTCACCGCCACGTTGCGGCACTTGTCTTCGCTGGCGGTGCCGGCGTTGCCGGGCGCCACGATCACTTCGGTGACACGGGAGGACTGGGCCAGCTTCCATGCCAGGGCGTGTTCGCGGCCGCCAGAGCCGATGACAAGTACGTTCATCACGAGATTCCAGATTGCGTGGGAAGGGAAGATCGATATCCCCGGCGGCGCGCGTGGCTCACTCGCAGCCTTCGCGTCGCAGTGATTCGGGGAAGGAATAGGCCCAGGTCTTCGGGTCCAGGGTAAAGCGGTGTTCCTGCCGGACCTGCTTGCCACCGCAGGTGGTGCCGGTTTCCTCGATCAGCAGCGGCCAGATGCGCGCGCTGCGATCGCTGTCGTCGAAACGCAGGGCGAAATCGATGCTGAAGCGACGGGTACGGCAGTCCTCGACAGTCTCCGGGTCGCTGCTGGCGCCCAGGTTGTCGCACTCGTACTGGGCGTCATTGTCGATATGGCTGCGCACGCTGCCACTGGACACCAGGCCGTTCGGGCCTGGCAGGATCAGCGACTGCGAGAGCAGCGAGAAGCCCTGCCCGAACCAGCCGTCCTCGACGCGGAAACCATAGAAGTCGCTGCCTGCGCGGATGATGCTGGCGGTGCCGGGCTGGCCGCCGCTGCCAAAGCGTTCGCCAGTCAGTTCACTGGTCACGTCGAAGCCCTCGCCCTTCGGACGCAGCACGAAGAAGTCGATCATGCCTGCGTCGATGTGCGCGCCTTCGGACAAAGCACCGCAGACCGCCAGCAACTGCTGCCAGCTGTCACCGCTCACCACCGGTTGCTCGGCGCAGACGTGCCAGTCCATCGGGCGGGTTTCGCCGTCGTCGTTCCAGCTGCCGTGCCATTCACCGGAGAGCCTGGCGTTCTTGCCGTAGCGCTGGACCAGGAAGGCCTGCAGTCGTGCGGTGCGGCTCACGTGCGCCGTCGGCTCGGCGGGGGCCGACGTGGCGGCCTGCGGCGACGACGCAGGCACCGGGGCGGCCGCAGGCTTGCAGCCGGCCAGCGCGGCCGCGCCCGCGAGGGCGAGCAAGGCCAGCGGTTTCAGTGAGACTGCGGACATCCGTGTCGCTCCAGTATCAGTGGCGGAAGTGGCGAACACCGGTGAACACCATGGCCAGGCCGTGTTCGTCGGCGGCGGCGATCACTTCGGCATCGCGCATCGAACCGCCCGGCTGGATGACCGCCTTGATGCCGGCGGCAGCAGCGGCATCGATGCCGTCGCGGAACGGGAAGAACGCATCGGAGGCCATCACCGAGCCCTCGACCACCAGGTTTGCATCGGCGGCCTTGATGCCGGCGATGCGCGCCGAGTACACGCGGCTCATCTGGCCGGCGCCGACACCGATGGTGCGGTTGTCCTTCGCATAGACGATCGCGTTGGACTTCACGAACTTGGCCACCTTCCAGGCAAACAGCAGGTCGGTGAACTGCTTGTCGGTCGGCGCCAGCTTGCTGACCACCTTCAGCTCATCGCGGGTCATGCCGCGGTTGTCCGAGGACTGCAGCAACAGGCCCGAGCCGACGCGCTTGCTGTCGAAGTTGTTCAGGCCATCACCATGCGGGATGCGCAGCACGCGCACGTTGGCCTTCTTCTGCGCGTATTCCAGCGCGGCCGGCTCGTAATCCGGGGCGATCAGCACTTCGACGAACTGGCGGTCCAGGATGACCTTGGCGGTGGCAGCGTCCAGCGGCTTGTTGAAGGCGATGATGCCGCCGAAGGCGCTGGTCGGGTCGGTGGCGTAGGCCAGCTCGTAGGCATCGCCGTTGCCGGCACCGACGGCCACGCCGCACGGGTTGGCGTGCTTGACGATGACGCAGGCCGGCGCGTCGAACTGGCGCACGCACTCCCACGCCGCATCGGCATCGGCCAGGTTGTTGTAGCTCAGTTCCTTGCCCTGCAGCTGCTGGAACGTGGCCAGGGTGCCCGGCACCGGGTACAGGTCGCGGTAGAACGCGCCGCTCTGGTGCGGGTTCTCGCCGTAGCGCAGGTCCATCACCTTCACGAAGGTGGAGTTCATCTGCGCCGGGTACTCGGCACGGGCCGGCACGGCGGCGTCGGTGGCGGTGACCGCCGACAGGTAGTTGCTGATCGCCGCGTCGTACTGGGCGACGCGGTTGAACGCGGCCACCGAGAACGCGAAGCGGGTGGCGGCCGACAGCTGGCCGTCGTTGGCCGCCAGCGAGGCCAGCAGTTCGGCGTACTGCGACGGATCGGTGGCCACCGCCACGCGGGCGAAGTTCTTGGCCGCCGAGCGCAGCATGGCCGGGCCGCCGATGTCGATGTTCTCGACCGCGTCGGCCAGGGTGCAGTCGGCCTTGGCGGTGACCGACTCGAACGGGTACAGGTTCAGCACCAGCAGGTCGATGGCACCGATGCCATGCTCGGCCATCACCGCATCATCCAGGCCCGAACGGCCCAGCAGGCCACCGTGCACCATCGGGTGCAGGGTCTTGACGCGGCCGTCCATCATTTCCGGGAAACCGGTGACCTCGGCCACGTCCTTCACGGCCAGGCCCGCATCGCGGATCGCCTTGGCGGTGCCGCCGGTGGACAGCAGCTCCACGCCGCGTGCCGCCAGCGCAGTGGCCAGCTCGACCAGACCGGTCTTGTCGGAAACGGAGAGGAGGGCCCGGCGGACGGGCAACAGATCAGCAGTCATGGGACAGAATCGGCAGCGGAGCGGGGCCGATATTGTAGGCGGTGGGGGCCCGTGGCGGGCGCTGGAAGGGGTAATTTGCCGTGGCAATCGGCGTAAGGCCGGGTCGGGCACACCGATCCGGCCCGATCCGGAGTCTGGGCTGCGGACCAGAGCCGGGTTGTCGGAATCTGCCAACGATGGGGTAGGCTGTGCCCGCACTGCCAAGGATCAGCGGGTACGGATCATGTCGATCTATGCATTGAAGGGACGTTTCCAGGACCTGTTGCGTCCAGCCGTACGCGGTCTGTTCCGCATGGGGATCACTGCCAATACGGTGACCGTGGCCGCTGCCGTGGTCTCGCTGCTGGTGGCCGCGGCCGTGTGGTGCTGCGCGCCTGCCCAGCCTCTGCTGTATCTGCTGCTGCCGTTGTGGATGCTGCTGCGCATGGCGCTCAACGCGGTGGACGGCATGCTGGCGCGCGAATTCGGCCAGCAATCGCGGCTGGGCGCCTATCTGAACGAATTGTGCGATGTGATCGCCGATGCGGCGCTGTACCTGAGCCTGCTCAGCGTACCCGGCGTGCGCCCGGAGGCGCTGTGGCTGCTGGCCTGGACGGCGGCGCTGAGCGAGTACGCCGGCGTGCTGGGGCTGATGGTCGGTGCCAGCCGCCGCTATGACGGCCCGATGGGCAAGAGCGACCGCGCCTTCGTGATCGGTGCGCTGGGCTTGCTGCTGGCCTTCGGCTGGGGCGGTGCACTGACGGTCAGCGGCGTGGCTGCAGCCATGGCAGTGTTGTGCGTGCTGACGATGATCAACCGCGTCCGTCGCGGACTGCGGGAAGCGGCGGTTTCGCCGAATTAATCAAGCAGATACAAAAAGACAATCAGGAGATTGCATGCGTCAGGCGCAGGAACGGGAATTCCACAGCTTCGACCAGGTACCGCTGTTCTACCGGTACTGGGCGGGCACCACCGCAACCCCGGCCACCAGGGCCATCGTGCTGCTGCACCGCGGCCACGAGCACTCCGGCCGGGTCACCCACCTGGTCGATGAGCTGGACCTGCCCGACACCGCCTTCTTCGCCTGGGATGCGCGCGGCAATGGCCGTTCGCCGGGCGCACGTGGCGATGCACCGGGCTTCCCGGCGCTGGTGCGTGACCTGGACAGCTTCATTGCCCACATCGGCGCCGAGCACGGTATCGCGGTGGAAGACATCGTGGTGATCGCGCAGAGCGTGGGGGCGGTGGTCGCCGCGACCTGGGTGCACGATTACGCGCCGCGCCTGCGTGCGCTGGTGATGGCTTCGCCCGCCTTCAAGGTGAAGCTGTACGTGCCGTTCGCACGCGCTGGGTTGGCGCTGATGCAGAAGCTGCGCGGCAATTTCTTCGTCAACAGCTACGTCAAGCCGCAGTGGCTGACCCACGACCCGGCACGGGTGGAAAGCTATCGTACCGATCCGCTGATCACCCGCCCGATCTCGGTGCGCGTGCTGCTGGGCCTGTACGAAGCGGCCGACCGCATCGTCGCCGATGCGCAGGCGATCAGCGTGCCGGTGCAGCTGTTGGTGTCCGGCTCGGACTTCGTCGTGCATCGTGGCCCGCAGGACCGCTTCTACGAGCGCCTGTCCAGCCCGATCAAGGAGCGCGTGCACCTGCCGGGCTTCTTCCACGACACGCTGGGCGAACGTGATCGCGCGCCGGCACTGGCGCGCATCCGCAGTTTCATCCAGACGCGCTTCGCCGAACCCCTGCGCGAGTTGTCGCGTCGTGACGCACACCGGCATGGTCCGACCTTCGAGGAATCGGAGATCCTGGCCTGGCCACTGGAACGCAACAGCCTGGCCGACCTGCGCTGGCGCGTGGTGCGTGGCGGCCTGCGTTTCGGTGGCACGTTGTCCGAAGGCATCGCGCTGGGCCTGCAGACCGGTTTCGATTCCGGCAGCACGCTGGACTACATCTATCGCGACCAAGCGCGTGGCAAGGGCCCGCTGGGCCGCATGGTCGACCGCAACTATCTGGATGCAATCGGCTGGCGCGGCATCCGTGTGCGCGGCCAGCACCTGCAGGAACTGCTGCGCGATGCTGCGCAGCGACTGCGCGGGCAGGGCACGCCGGTGCGCGTGCTGGACGTGGCCGCCGGCCATGGCCGCTATGTGCTGGAAGCGCTGGGCCAGGGCGAACAGCGCGCCGACCGCATCGTGCTGCGTGATTTCAGCGATCTGAACGTGACCCAGGGCCAGGCCTTGATCGAGCGCCTCGGTGCAGCCGACATCGCCCACTTCGAGCAGGGCGATGCGTTCGATCCGGCACAGCTGGCCAAGGTCGATCCAGCGCCGACGCTGGCGGTGGTATCGGGCCTGTACGAACTGTTCCCCGACAACGATGCGGTGCTGCGCTCGCTGCAGGGCATTGCCGCAACCGTGCCGGTGGGCGGTTACCTGGCCTACACCGGCCAGCCCTGGCACCCGCAGCTGGAGTTCATCGCGCGCGCACTGACCAGCCATCGTGGTGGCGCCGCGTGGGTGATGCGCCGCCGTACCCAGCAGGAGATGGATGAGCTGGTGCGCCTGGCCGGGTTCGAGAAGGTGGCGCAGCGCATCGATGACTTCGGCATCTTCACCGTGTCGCTGGCGCGCCGGACCGCGTGATGGCGACGCTGGCCGCAACCCCACTGGCCGCGGAAGGGCGCCCCTGGCGGCGCGCCCTGCTGTGGCTGGCTCTGCTGGGTCCGTTCTTCTTCGCCAGCTACGGCTTCGCCAACTGGATGGCTGGTCGCCATCCCGAACTGCCGGTGATGGCGTTCGCCTGGGAGACGCGCATTCCCTTCGTGCCGTGGACGATCGTGCCGTACTGGTCGATCGACCTGTTCTACGCGGTCTCCTTCTTCCTGTGCCGGCAACGTCTGGAACTGGACCGGCATGCGCTGCGGCTGTTCAGTGCACAGCTGATCGCGGTCACTTGCTTCCTGCTGTGGCCGCTGCGCTTCAGTTTCGAGCGGCCGGAGATCGGCGGCGTGTTCGGTTGGCTGTTCGATGTGCTGCTGGGCTTCGACAAGCCGTTCAACCAGGCGCCATCGCTGCACATCGTGCTGCTGATCGTGCTGTGGGTGAAGTTCGCGCAGTACCTGCACGGCGTGTGGCGTTGGGTGCTGCATGTGTGGGCACTGCTGATCGGTGTCTCGGTGCTGACCACGTTCCAGCACCATTTCATCGACATCCCGACCGGGCTGCTGGCCGGCTGGCTGTGCGTATGGCTGTGGCCGGAGCAGGGCACGCCGCCGCTGCGCGCCTGGCGTACTGCGGGTGATGCCAAACGTTGGCGATTGGCAGTGCTGTACCTGCTGGGGGCGATGCTGCTGCTGGCGCCGGCGGTGATGCTGCGCGGCGTGGCGTTGTGGCTGCTGTGGCCGGTGGTGTCGTTGCTGCTGGTGGCGCTGGCGTATGCCGGGTTGGGTACGGCGGTGTTCCAGAAGCGCGCTGATGGTCGCCTGACCATGGCGGCGCGCTGGCTGCTGGCGCCGTACGTGGGCGCCGCCTGGATCAACTCGCGGCTGTGGACGCGGCGTGCGCCGCAGCCGGTGCCGGTGCTGGACGGCGTGTGGTTGGGGCGGATTCCCTGCGCGGCGTTGCCGGCACCCTTGGTGGGCGTGGTCGATGCCTGTGCCGAGCTGTCCTGCCGCGCGCCGGGCGCCGGGTATGCCAGCGTGCCGATGCTGGACCTGGTGGTGCCAGAACCGGAGCAGCTGCGCGAGGCAGCCGAGGCCATCGAGCGCCTGCGTGCGCAGGGACCGTTGCTGGTGTGCTGTGCACTGGGCTATTCGCGCAGTGCCGCCAGCGTGGCGACCTGGCTGCTGCGCAGTGGTCGCGCGGCTGATGCCGATGCGGCGGTAGCGATCGTGCGTTCTGCGCGTCCTGGCATCGTGCTGGGTACGGCCCATCTGCGTGCCATCACCAACGCGGCAGGAACGCACACATGAGTACGGTTCCCGATCTGGCGACCATGCAGCTGCTGTTGCGGCAGGGGCGTTGGCCGGCAGGCCTGTCGCTGGGGCTGCTGCTGGTGGCATTGCTGCTGCTCGGCACCGAGCCGGGCCTGGCGATGATCGCTGCAGGGTTGCTGCTGGCCAGCATGTTTGCGGGGGTGGCTCAGACGTACCACGCGTGGCGGGTGGCGCTGGACGCCAGCCTGCTGCAGCTGCTGCGCGATGAGGGCCTGGACGGCGATGCCGCCGCGCGCCGCACCGATCAGGTGCTGCAGGACAGCGGCCTGCGCCGCGCGTCGCCCGATGCGCCCCTGCGCGGCTGGGACGCGCGCTGGGCCGGCATGCGCCGCCTGCTGTTGCGCCAGTACCTGCTGACCGCGGTGCAGTTCGCACTGCTGGTGCTGGCCGTGTTGTGGCCGCAGACGTGAACGGGAGGGACCAATGTTCGCCGAACTGATTGCCCGCGCCTGCAGTGGTGCGATCCATGTGGTGACTGGCGCCCGCGCGCTGTGGATCGGTTGCGCGCCGTCCAGCGAGCGACGCGTGTATTACGGCAACCATGCCAGCCATGGTGACTTCGTGCTGATCTGGTCGTCGATGCCACCGGCATTGCGGCGGCAGGTGCGCCCGGTTGCTGCTGCCGAGTACTGGCAGCGCGATGGGCTGCGTCGCTACCTGATCGATGCGGTGTTCAACGGCGTGCTGGTCGAGCGCGAGGCCGGTCATCGCCAGCAGGATCCGCTGCAGGCCCTGCGTGACGCGGTGGACGAAGACTGCTCGCTGATCCTGTTCCCGGAAGGCACGCGCAATGTCGGCGACGAGCCGCTGCTGCCGTTCAAGAGCGGCATCTACCATCTGGCGCGGCAGCGGCCGGAACTGGAGTTCGTGCCGGTGTGGATCGACAACCTGAAGCGGGTGATGCCCAAGGGCCGCTTCCTGCCGCTGCCCTTGTTGTGCACGGCTACCTTCGGCACGCCGCTGCGACTGCAGGCCGACGAGGACAAGGCCGCCTTCCTGGCCCGCAGCCGGCAGGCGCTGCTGGACCTGGCGCCGAATGGAGGTCGTGCATGAGTTTCGTGTTGGATGTATCTGGCGATCTGGCAACGCAGAGTGTGGGCCAGCAGACCGGCCTGCTGTTTGCTGGTGTCGGCGCGGTGCTGGTGCTGGCCACGCTGGTGGCCGAGACCCTGCGCTGGCGCCAGCGCGGCCTGCCCAGTGCAGTCATCGCCAACCTGGTGTCACGCATCCGCGCCTGGTGGGTGATGGCGATCGTGGTCGGGCTGGCGCTGTTCTTCGGACGTGCCGGGGTGATCGTGCTGTTCGCGATCATCTCGCTGTTCGCGTTGCGCGAGTTCATCACCCTGGCGCCGACCCGCTCGGGCGACTACTACGCGCTGCTGGCCGCGTTCTACATCGTCCTGCCGTGGCAGTACTACCTGGTGTGGATCGACTGGTACGGCATGTACACGCTGCTGATTCCGGTCTATGCGTTCCTGTTCCTGCCGATCCTGTCGACCATCGGTGGTGATACCACGCACTACCTGGAGCGGACCGCGAAGGTCCAGTGGGGGCTGATGATCTGCGTGTTCTGCATCTCGCATGTGCCGCTGCTGCTGAACCTGCACGTGCCCGGCCATGATCCGTCGCGCAACGTGTTGCTGTTCGCCTTCCTGGTGATCGTGGTGCAGTCCTCGGACGTGCTGCAGTACATCTGGGGCAAGCTGCTGGGCAAGCACCTGATCGCGCCGAAGCTGTCGCCGTCGAAGACGGTGGAGGGCTTCGTGGGCGGCGTGCTGAGTGCCAGCGCGCTGGGTGCGGCGCTGTGGTGGATCACCCCGTTCACGCCGCTGCAGGCGTTCGGCCTGTCGCTGCTGATCAACCTGATGGGGTTCTGGGGCGGCCTGGTGATGTCGGCGATCAAGCGTGATCGTGGCATCAAGGACTGGGGCCACATGATCGAGGGCCATGGTGGCATGCTCGACCGGCTGGATTCGGTGTGCTTCGCCGCGCCGGTGTTCTTCCACGTGGTGCGGTATTACTGGAAGGCGGGCGGGGGTGGCTGATTCCGCCGGGCGTCCACCCACGCATGGCATGGCTCTGCTGGAACGGCATTGACGCGCTTCTGTAGCGTCGAGCCATGCTCGACTGCCTTTCACGTGTCGCCCGGCGCAGGAGCAGTCGAGCATGGCTCGACTCTACACATCGGTGCGCTCAGGCGCTGATGCCGTATTCCTTCAGCTTCTTGCGCAGGGTGGCACGGTGGATGCCCAGCATCGCCGCGGCGCGGCTCTGGTTGCCTTCGCAGTGGTTGAGCACTTCCACGAACAGCGGGATCTCCATCTCGCGCAGCACGATCTCGTAGACATCGTCCGCATCGCAGCCATCAAGGTCACGCAGGTAGCGGCGCACGGACTGGGCGACGTGTTCACGCAGCGGTGGCCGGGGAGCGCCACGACTGTTGTCAGGACGAGAAAGGACAGCGTTCAAGGGGGTTCCCGATTCGGTTGGCCCGTGCGCGCGGAGCGCGCGGCCGGACGAGGTGGTGGCGGCCAGTCTAGCGCGAGCGTGCCCGGCCTGCCACGGCTGGTCGCCTCTCCCGGTCAGAGGAAGTCGAAGGTGAATGCGACGGTGGAGGCGGCGGGCTCCTGTACCCGGAACGCGACGCGTGCGCTCTGGCCCGGTTCCAGCAGGGCTGCGCCGGGGTTCTCACCCAGGTACTGCGCGGGCGTGAACACGCCGCTGCCGATCACCCGGCCATCGGCATCGGACAGTGACAGGCGCAGGTCTGGCCACGCTTGTGCCCAACGTGCGTCGTTGCGGATGCTGGCCTGCACCTGCAGCACACCGGCCTGCCCGGGCAGCGGCCGGATCTCGCGGCTGGTCATGGTGAACGCCGTGGGTTCGTGCCAGGCCGGCAGGCTGCAGTGCAGGACGCCGCACAGCGTGCCCAGCCACGCGCGGTTGCCGGCGTCGGCGGCCAACCGCGCGCGGTCGGCCAGCACGCTCTGCAGTACCAGCAGCAATGCCAGCCCGGCGACCAGCAGCCAGTGCCAGCGGGGTGCTGGCAGCGTGCGTGCGCGCGTGCTGCCCAGGAAGCTGGGGGCATCACTGGCGGCCGCTGCTGCTTGCACCGCGAGCGGCGCCGGTTCGATGGCCGCTGCTTCATCAACGATGACAACGTCATCGTCGTGTCGCCTTTCTGTCGCCGGTGGGCCTGCCAGGTCGATGGGCTCGACGGGAATCTGCTCCACAGGCGCTGTGTGCCCGGCTTCATCCTGCATGCGCGCATCGGTCGCAGGCGCGGGCTCACCTTCCGGCGCGGTGCGCAGGAAGGTGGCCAGGGGACGGCGCGGTGGGTTCGGCTCGGACATGCTCAGGGCGCGGGCTCGGATCCAGCGGTCATTCAACCACGATCAGGCGCGGCGCACGCCGGTGATGCGCATCCAGTCGCCATCCTGGGTGGCCTGCAGATCGTCGAACCAGGCCGCATAGCGCTGCAGCAGCTCACCTTCCTGGCCATGCAGGATGCCGGACAGGGCGATGCGGCCACCGGCAGCGACGCGCGCGGCCAGCAGTTCGGCCAGCGCATCCAGCGCCGAGGCGAGGATGTTGGCGACCACGATCGGATAGGTCGCGACCGGTTCGTCCTGCGGCAGGTACACGTGCATGCGGGCCTGTTCGCCGTTGCGTTCGGCATTGTCGGCGGTGGCGACCAGGGCCTGCGGATCGTTGTCCACGCCGATGGCTTCAGCGGCGCCCAGCTTCAGCGCGGCCAGTGCGAGGATGCCCGAGCCGCAACCGAAGTCGAGCACGCGCTGGCCCTGCAGCAGGCCATCGACTGCCAACTGGTCCAGCCAGCGCAGGCACAGTGCGGTGGTCGGGTGGGTGCCCGAACCGAACGCCAGGCCCGGGTCCAGCCGCACCACGGCGGCATCGGCGGCCTGTGCGGCATCGGGCAGTTCATGGTTCCACGGCACGATCCAGGTACGGCTGCCGAAGTCCATCGGCTGGAACTGGTCGATCCAGGCGCGTTCCCAGTCTTCATCCTCGACCGCGCGGAAGCTGCCGCTGCTCCAGTCCAGTTCCGGATCGAAGGATTCCAGTGCGGCCAGCAGCAACAGCGCGTTGCTGTCGGCGGGGAACAGCGCGCTCAGCACCAGCGTGTCCCACAGCGGGGTCTCGCCCACGCCCGGCTCGAGGATGGCCTGTTCGTTGCTGGTATCGGCCTCGGCATCAAGCAGCGTGACGGCCAGTGCGCCGACGTCCTCCAGCGCATTCTCATAGCGGGGCTGGGTAGCTTCGGTGCAACGCAGGGTCAGTTCCAGAAACGGCATGGCGGTGGGGGCAATCGCAGGAAAGGGGGCCATGCTAGACCATCGGGGCGTCTCCGTATCGCCTGAGATGCCGCTCCGAGATGAACGAAGCCCGTTCAGACAGGCCCGTCGGGCCTTGCTAAACTTCGTGCTTTCCTGTCCGCCGCATCGCTCACCGCCGCCGATGGCCTTCGCTCCGACCCTGAAAACCTGGTTGCTCGTACTGCCGGCCGTGGCCGTGCTGGGCGTGGCCGGTTATCGGGCCAGCGGCCATGCCGCGACCTCTTCGCTGGCGTCGGCGGATCTGGCAGGTGGGGTGGCAGCCACTGACAGTGCGGCACCGCTGCCGGTGATGCCGGAGGCGCTCGCGCGCCGCCTGGCACCCTTCGAGCGTGGCAATGCATTGCCGTCCGGGCTGCCCCTGGATCTCCGCGCCGATATCGAAGACGCCACCGACCTGTATGCCTATGCACAGCGGTTGCGTGTGCAGGCGGACGAAGGCAACCACGAGGCGCGCTGGATGCTCAGCCGTGTCTATGACTATTGCGCGCAGTACGCGGTCGATCCGGGTGGCTACCGCCTGGACAACAACGTGCTGGCCGGGCTGGGCCTGACCGCCGCGCCGGCGATGGTGCAGGCGCGCGAACGCGTCGCGCAGCGTTGTGGTGGTTTCGTGCCGGGCGACAAGCTGGGCACGGCCCTGGTGCTGTCCGAACGTCGCAAGGCGGCCGCACAAGGCAATCTGGCTGCAGAGGCTGCGTTGTTCGCCGAGGGAGAGCCGCTGCAGGACAGCCCCGAGTACCGCCGTGACCTGGTTGCACGGGTGCGCACCTCGCGCGACCCGGAGGCCTTCATGGCGATCGCACCGGGCATGGGCGTGCGCGCCTCGGGTGACCGTGCGCTCAACGGCCTGGTGGCGGGCGAGCAGCTCAGTGAACTCGCTTGGCGGCTTGCGGCCTGCGAACTCGGTCTACCGTGTGGGGCAGACAGTGTGCTGGTCAACAGTTTTTGTGCGAACGGAGGGATCTGTTCGCAGGATGGTACGCAGGATTTCCGGGATTTCGTGTATGACGCTGCGGTATCGCGGCAGGGCGCTGGGAAGATGAAGGAATGGATCAAGCGATTGGTTGGAAAGAGGAACGAGCAATGAACTACCGCCGATTCCTGCACGGGGCCAAGTTCTGGTTCTGGGTGGTCCTGTTCGTGGCCTACTCGGCTGGCGCGGTTGGCCTGTTGATGATCGATACCTATGAAGATCGCTACCGGCATCTGTCGAAGGTGGAACTGACCACGGTGAAGGCGCAGGAAGACGTGCGCCGTGCCGGTGCCAGCCAGGTGGCCGCGGTCTATCGCGCGCAGAGCGGCATGCCGTTCGCGTCGCTGCCGGCGGGCAGCACCTTCCAGGTGGTGTGGCCGGATGGTTCGACCGAGACCATGGTGATCGTCGACCCGACCTCGCCCAATGGCGTGCGTCCGCTGGCGAACTCGCAGATTCCGGCCGAAGCGGCCGACAAGCGCTGATGCCACACCGGTAGCGCCGGGCCATGCCCGGCGGGTGGACGGTCGCAATGGAAAGCCGCCGGGCATGGCCCGGCGCTACCGCAAGAACGCGAAAAGGGCGGGAATATCCCCGCCCTTTTCATGTCCAGCACCGGGCACCGATCAGGTCAGCGCGATCGGCTTGTTCTTGCGTTCGGCCAAACGCTTTTCCAGGTAGTGGATGTTCTGGCCACCGGCCTGGAAGCCCTTGTCGCGCATGATCCGCTGCTGCAGGGCGACGTTGGTCTTGATGCCATCGACCACCATTTCGCTCAGTGCCACGCGCATGCGGGCAATGGCGGTTTCGCGGTCCGGGCCGTGCACGATCAGCTTGCCGATCATCGAGTCGTAGTTCGACGGCACGCGGTAGCCACTGTAGATGTGGGTGTCCACGCGCACGCCGGGGCCGCCCGGCGGATGGAAGCCGGTGATGGTGCCCGGGCTCGGCACGAACGTTTCTGCATCTTCGGCGTTGATGCGGCATTCGATGGCATGGCCGGTCAGCACCACGTCACTCTGCTTGATCGACAGCTTCTGGCCGGCGGCGATCTTCAGCTGCTCGGCCACCAGGTCGATGCCGGTGACCATTTCGGTGACCGGATGTTCCACCTGGATGCGGGTGTTCATTTCGATGAAGTAGAAGCGGCCGTCCTCGTACAGGAACTCGAAGGTGCCGGCGCCGCGATAACCAATGCGGATGCAGGCTTCCACGCACACCTTGCCGATCTGCTCGCGCTGCTCGGCGGTGATGCCCGGGGCCGGCGCTTCTTCCACCACCTTCTGGTGGCGGCGCTGCATCGAGCAGTCGCGCTCACCCAGGTGGATGGCGTTGCCCTGGCCGTCGGCCAGCACCTGGATCTCCACGTGGCGCGGATTCTCCAGGAACTTCTCCATGTAGACCTCGCCATTGCCGAACGCGGCCTTGGCCTCGCTCTTGGTGGTTTCGATCGAGGTCTTCAGCGAGGCTTCGGCGTGCACCACGCGCATGCCGCGGCCACCGCCGCCACCGGCTGCCTTGATGATGACCGGGTAGCCGATCTCACGGGCGATCTTGGTGTTGGCGACGATGTCCTCGCCCAGCGGGCCGCCCGAGCCGGGCACGCACGGCACGCCGGCGGACTTCATCGCGCGGATGGCTTCGACCTTGTCACCCATCATGCGGATGGTGTCGGCCTTGGGGCCGATGAAGATGAAGCCGGACTCTTCCACCCGCTCGGCGAAGTCGGCGTTCTCCGACAGGAAGCCGTAGCCCGGGTGGATGGCCTGGGCGTCGGTGACTTCCGCTGCGGCGATCAGTGCCGGGATGTTGAGGTAGCTCTGCGGCGACGGCGCCGGGCCGATGCAGACCGACTCGTCGGCCATGGCCACGTGCTTGAGGTTGCGGTCGACCGTGGAGTGCACGGCCACCGTGCGGATGCCGAGGGTGTGGCACGCGCGCAGGATGCGCAGCGCGATTTCCCCTCGGTTGGCGATGACGACTTTGTCGAGCATGGCGTGCCCCTCAGCCGATCACGAACAGCGGCTGGTCGAATTCCACCGGCTGGCCGTTCTCGCCGAGGATGGCGACGATGGTGCCGGACTTGTCGGCTTCGATCGGGTTGAACATCTTCATCGCTTCGATGATGGCCAGGGTCTCGCCTTCCTTGACCTGCTGGCCCACGGTGACGAAGGCCGGCTTGTCCGGAGCGGACGAGGCGTAGAAGGTGCCGACCATCGGCGAGCGCAGCACGTGGCCTTCCGGCAGTGCCGGGCCCGGCTTGGCGGTGCCGCCGGTGGAAGCTTCGGTCGGCGACTGCATCGGCATCGCCTGCGGCGCCGGAGCAGCCGGAGCGGCATACACCGGGGCGGCGACCGGGGCGGCATAGCCGGCCACCGGGGCGCGCGACAGGCGCACCGACTCTTCGCCTTCCTTGATTTCGATTTCAGCCAGGTTCGACTCTTCCAGCAGGTCGATCAGCTTCTTGATTTTGCGGAGATCCATGGTGGCCTCTTTGCTCTTGATGTCAGTGTGGTGGGAAGCGCATCGCGCTCGGGTCAAAGCAGTTCGTAGAACTCGCGCAGCTGCCGTGTGCGGTCGCGCGCGAGGGTGATCAGGCAGCGCATCTGTGCGCCGTTGCGCGCCGTGCCATCGGAATTGAGGGCATAGACGGCGTTGCAGTCGTGGTCGCGCAGCTGCATCCAGGCACGCTGGGCCAGGACCAGCTGCTGCTCGGCATCGCCGCAATAGCTGCAGCCGCCACCGTTGGCGGGTGTGCGCAACTGGCGCCGGGCTTGTGCATACACCGCATTGAGTTCGACATCAGCGGCTGCGGCCACGTCCGAGGCGCACAGGTCGCTCTCCATCGTGGAGGTCGGACGTGCGCAGTCGATGCCTTCGTCCTTGCGGTCGAACGCCGTGGCCGCGCCGCAGAGACCGGCCCACGCCAGAACGCCGGCAAGCACGCGCGGCAGCACGTTCACGCGCGGGCCGCCTGCACGCGCAGCAGCGCCGCGTCCATCGCGTAGCGGTAGCTGTCGGCGCCGAAGCCGCAGACCACGCCCACGGCCTTGTCACTGAAGTAGCTGTGCTGGCGGAACGGTTCGCGGGTATGCGGATTGGACAGGTGAATCTCGATGAACGGCACCGCCACCGCCGCCAGCGCATCGCGCAGGGCCACCGAGGTATGGGTGAAGGCGGCGGGGTTGATCAGGATGAAAGCGGTTCCGTCGTCGCGCGCGGCCTGCACGCGGTCCACCAGTACGTGCTCGGCATTGGACTGCAGGCTCTCCATCGCGTGCCCGGCGGCCGAGGCCTGGGCCGCCAGCGCCTGGTCGATGTCGGCCAGCGTGGTGTGGCCGTAGACCTCCGGCTCGCGGGTGCCGAGCAGGTTGAGGTTGGGGCCGTGCAGGACCAGCAGCTTCGCCATGGGATCCGGAAGACGGGAAAGGGCGGCAGTCTGGCGGAACCGGCGGATGCTGTCCAGTTCGGCGAAGTTTGCTGCGTTTCAATCGTTTGTTTGAAACCTGCCGAAGCGCTTGCGGCCCTACGCGGGGCGGCGGATCAAGGCGCGCTGAACGCCGTGCGGGCGGGGGATGCGTGCACGTAGGGCGACGATGGCGGCAAGAGCCTTGCCGGGGGAGCCGCGCCACGCGTGGAAGAAGGAAGCTCGGTGCGCAGCAAGCTACGCACCCACCGGAGGGGGGCTCAAGGTGCGCAGCAAGCTACGCACCCACCGAAGGGCGTCCCAAGGTGCGCAGCAAGCTACGCACCCACCGGAAAGGCGGGTCAGGTCTCCAGCGGCACCGTCGGCACCACGTTCGGGAACACCTCCTCCAGCGGCTCCCGTTCCCCCGGCTTCGGTGCCGGCCAGTTGTAGGCGTTCACCGGCTGCGCGCGGTTCACCCACAATGCGTAATACAGGTGGTCGGCACGGCCATCACCGGTATTGGGGTGGATCAGGATGGTCAGGCCCAGGCTGTTGAGCTGCAGCCAGGGCACCAGCACCGGCAGCAGGTCGTTGGTGAAGCCGAAATAGAACGACGGGGTGACGTGTGGTCCGCGTGGTTCCAGGTTCCAGTTGCCCAGCTCCACCGGGAAGCGCTCGGCCGCCCAGCGCCGCAGCAGCGCAGCCTTCTCGAAGCTGTCCTCGTCGAAGTAGATATGCGCGTGATAGCTCTTGATGTCGGTGTAGGCGCGTGGGGTCGCGGGCAGGGTGGCTTCGCCGGGACGCACGCTGGCCGGGCGCAGGGTCGGTTCGCTGGCTGTGGCCTGGCCCCAGGGGCTGCGCCCTTCCGGCGCTGGCGGCACGATGACACGGAAGCCGGGGCGGCCAGGCTCGGTGGTATTCACCGCGTCGTTGCCGCGCGGTGCTGCGGTGCCGGTCGACGCACTGGCCAGGCCACCGGCGGCCAGACCTGCCGAAGCGATCAGGCGGCGCCGTGCCGGCGAGAGCAGGTCGGCCCAGTGGGCGTCATCATCGCCGACGTCGATGAGGGGCTGCGGGTCAGGCGGCATGAAGGGCTCCGTGGCGGCACTGGTGTGGACAACCACGTACGCTCGGGCAGGGCTGCCGGTGGCGTCCAATAAGCAGGGGGCATCACTTCATGCATGGCCGGCTTCGATGCCATTGAGCGCGACCGCACGGCGGGCTAGGGTGCAGGTCTGCCGCCCCGGAGCCCTGCCATGGCCTCGCCCGATGCCGACACACAGCACAAGCGCGCGTCTTTCCGCCAACTGCACGCGCAGGGGTGCTTCGTGCTGCCCAACCCGTGGGACGTGGGCAGTGCGCGCTACCTGCAGCGGCAAGGCTTCCTGGCGTTGGCCACCACCAGTGCCGGCTGCGCCTGGAGCGAAGGGCGGCCGGATGGCGCGGTTTCGTTGCCGGCCACGCTGGCGCATCTGCGCCTGATGGCGGCGGCGACCCCGTTGCCGTTGAATGCCGACTTCGGTGATGGTTTCGGCGCGACGCCGCAGGCGGTGGAGGAGGCGGTGGCTGCAGCGATCGACACCGGCATCGCGGCGTTGTCGATCGAGGATGCCAGCGGCGTCGCCGATGCACCGCTGCGTTCGATCGACCAGGCGGTCGAGCGCCTGCGCGCTGCCCGTGCAGCCATCGACCGCGCAGGCGGTGACGTGCTGCTGGTCGGGCGTGCGGAGAACTTCTTCGTCGGCGTGCCGGATCTGCAGGACACCCTGCAGCGCCTGCGGGCCTATGCCGAGGCCGGTGCCGATGTGCTGTATGCGCCTGGCATCAGCACGCGCGAGCAGATCAGCGCGGTGGTTGCCGCTGCAGGGTCAAAACCGGTGAACCTGCTGGTTGGTGGACCGACACCGCTGAGCCTGCAGGACATCGCAGCACTTGGCGTTCGCCGGGTCAGCCTGGGCGGTGCGCTTGCGCGTGCGGCATGGGGTGGGCTGATACAGGCCACACAGCCGATCGTGCAGGAGGGGCGTTTCGATGGGCTGCAGCAGGCGGCTTCCGGGGCCGCGTTGAACGCGTTGTTCCGCTAACGGACAGCCGGCAGATCCATGCCATGCGTAGATGGATGCGCCGGAGCGTACCGACGCCCAGCAATCGCGCTACAGCGTTTCCACTCCACCCTTGGGCAGCGTCACGCCAGGCTCCAGCGCTGGCAGCAGTTGCCAGAGCAGCTCAGGGTTGTCGAGCAACCCGGCGCCATCCAGATAGCTCCATTGCGCGGCGCCGACGCGGCGCACGGCGACCATGAACGAGGTGCTGCGGATCGGGGATTCACGTACGCGCAGCAACGAGTAGCGCGGGACGAAGCAGACCTCCTCGTCACCGGCGGCATAGGTACGGGTCGGTACCCCAGCTTCGTCGCTGATGATGGTGACGCCGGCCTCGTGCAGCGCCTTGACCGTGTCGCGGGTTGATCGGGCGTATACCTCATCACCGCCGGCCAGGCGTTTCAGGCTGGGATGCGTGCGGGCGATGATCAGCTCGGCATCGCCGCGGGCGAACGCGGCCAGCATCCCCTGCACGTCCTGGCGCAGGGCAGCCGATTCGGATGGGGTGAGCTCGCCGGCTACGGCCGTCGGCGCCATCGTGGCCAGCAGCAGGAACAGCAGGGGAGCAAGCAGGCGTCGGTGCATCGTCGGGGACCTCCACGGGATGCGGCGCACTATACGGTGAACGCAAAAACAGCGTCCCATCGGTGGCGTTGGTGATCCGGGAATCATTACTTACCATTGGTAGGTAATGATTCCTGGAGATTCACCCATGCACAGTCTCATCGTCACCACCCACCCGGAAACCGGATCGCTTACCCATGCCATCGCCCAGCGCATCGGCGACGCCATCCGGGCCGTCGGCGCCGGCAACACCGTAACCCACGCCGACCTGGTCGCCGAAGGCTTCGATCCGCGCTTCAACCGCGATGACCAGGCTCTGTTCCGCGGGACCGGCCCGGTTCCCCCCGATGTGGCGGCCGAGCATGCGCGGCTGGACGCCATCGATACGCTGGTGCTGGTCTACCCGCTGTACTGGTGGTCGTTCCCTGCCTTGCTGAAGGGATGGATCGATCGCGTGTTCACCCAGGGCTGGGCGTACCAGGACGGTGCCGATGGCAAGGTGCAGAAGAAGCTGCAGCGCCTGCGCGTGCATCTGGTCGGCGTTGGCGGTGCGGGCGCGGAAATGATCGAACGGCGCGGCTATGGCACGGCGATGAAGACCCAGATCGACATGGGCATCTTCGACTACTGTGGCGCGCGCGTGCTGTCGTCCGAACTGCTGCTCGACGCCGACAGCGGTGCCGCGCAGGCGCATCTGCAGACCGCCATGGAAATCGGCCGTAAAATCGGTACTCCGATGAGTTGATCACCGTGTTCCGCCGATGCCTGCCAACGCCGCTCCCACGCGCCGCCGATTGACCCGCGAGCAACGCGCCCGCCAGTTGCTGGACGTGGCCTGGGCGCTGGTTGGCGAAGAGGGCACCGACGCGTTGACGCTGGGACGGCTGGCCGAGGCGGCGGGCGTGACCAAGCCGGTGGCCTACGATCACTTCGTGACCCGCAACGGCCTGCTGGCCGCGCTCTACGATGACTATGACGGGCGGCAGACGGTGGTCTTCCACGAGCGTATCGGCCGCGCCCGGGCGCAGCTGGCCGACCGTGCGGCAGCCATCGCCTCCGGCTACATCGACTGCATCCTCAGCCAGGGCAGTGAAGTGCAGGGCATCCTCGCCGCGCTGGTGGGCGCGCCGGAACTGCACGAGGTGCGGCGGCGTTACCAGCAGGACTTCATCGACAACTGCGACGCCTGGCTGGGCCCGTTCGCCAGCGACGGCTCGGTGCCGCTGGCGGGACGCTGGGCGATCCTGGGTGCGGCTGAAACCCTGTCCGAGGGTGTGGCCGCGGGCGCGCTGGACAAGACCGACGCCGAGGCCGAGCTGCAGCGGCTGATCGTGGCGACGGTCAAGCGTCGCTGAGCTGCTTCGAAGGTCAGGCCCCGGCGGTACTGCCGACCAGCGTGGCGAATCCTGCCGCCAGCTGATCGCGCGCCCATGCGTCGCGCGCGTCGCGGCTCTCAGAACCCAATACCACGGTGATCAGGCGTATAGGCTCGTCCCGCCCGTGTACCACCCGGCATGCGGTGGCGGCCAGGCAGAAGCCTGCGGCCTGGGTGTAGCCGGTCTTCAAGCCATCCACGCCGTCATCGCCAAGCAGGGCGTTCTGGTTGTTGCGGCTGAAGCTGCCGTGCGCGAACGCGCGCTGCGCGGTGACCGCCAGGATCTGCGGATGATCGTTCAACAGGCACGCGGCCAGCACCGCCATGTCGCGCGCGCTGGACGCATGATGCGGCGTGGTGATGCCGGAGACGCTGGCGAACCAGGTGCTGCGCAGGCCGAGCTGGCGCGCGTGCCGGTTCATGCGCTCCAGGAACGCAGGCTGCGATCCGTCCAGGTGGCGCGCGACCGCCAGCGCCGCGTCATTGCCGGAGACGATCATCAAGCCTTCCAGCAGGCGCGCGAGAGTGACCGTTTCGCCGGGCACCAGGCCCATGCGCGTTTCATCGTCGGCGACCGCATGCACGTCGTCGGCGGCGATGGTGACTTCGTCCTCCCACGAGCGCCCGCGCTCCTCGACACACTCGTAAGCCGCGTAGGCGGTCATCAGCTTGGTCAGCGAGGCCGGTTGCCTGGCGATGTCCGCGTTGTGCTGGTGAATCACTGCGAAGGTTGCCGCATCGAGGGTGATGGACGACAGCGGTGCACGCGCAGGAGCAGGAAGCGGCATGGAAACGACGATGACAGTGGGGGCCCTGGAGGATAGTGTGCGGCGGCTGCACGAAGCTGAAATATTGCAACGATATAACGTAGCATAATTGCGGGCCGCCGATGGCCCGACGGGACATCCGATGACTGCACGCATTCCACGCCGCTGGCTTCATTCTTCGTTGCTGCTCGCGCTGGCCGCACTTGGCGGCTGCCAGCCCAACCTGCGCACCGAGGCTGTTTCCTCCGCCGAAGCCGGTCCGCTCAATGTGATCGTGATGATCAACGACGGTGCCGGCTGGGGTACCTGGGACGCGGCGGCCTACTGGCAGTATGGCCGCCGCGAAGGCGCACCCTATGCGGATTTCCCGCTGCGCCTGGCGGTAACCACCTTCCCGTTGAATGCCAGCAGCCAGCCGACCCGCGACAACGCACAGACGCTTGGCTACGACCCGGGCAAGGCCTGGGATGACACGCCGGTTCCTGCGCAGGACCTGCCGTTTGCCGGCTACCAGTACCTGGCCGCGGTGGCTACCGACAGTGCGGCGGCGGGCACCGCGTTGTCCTCGGGCATCAAGACCTACAACAACGCCATCAACTACAACAACGATGGCCAGCCGGTCGAGTTCAATACGCTGCGCGCCAAGCGCCTGGGCATGGCGACCGGTGTAGTGACTTCGGTACCGTTCGCGCACGCCACACCGGCCGCATTCGCAGCGCAGAACGAATCGCGTAGCAGCTATCACGCCATTGCGCACCAGATGCTGGCGCAGGGCCACATGGACCTGGTGATGGGCACCGGAGGCCCGGGCTACAGCGTCGACGGCCGCGCCTGCAACAAAGGCACGGACGCCGCAAACGCAGAGGGCTGCGCGAATCCATGGGAGTGGGTGTCGCAGCAGGATTGGCAGCAGCTGGAAGCGGGCAGCACCATCGCCGGCAATCCGGCGGGACCGTGGCGCCTGATCCGCAGCAAGGAAGCGTTCGCCGCACTGGCGCAGGGACGGTTGCCGGCCGACAGGCCGCTGATCGGTGTACCGCGCGTGGCCAACACCCTGCAGCAGGCGCGCCGCCTGCAGGTGCTGGGCAAGGATGCAGCCACGCCTTCGGGAGTGAGGAAGATCGACAGCGTGCCCGATCTGGCGACCATGACCCGCGGCGCGCTGCAGTTCCTGCAGCAGCGCTCGTCCAAGGGGCTGTACCTGATGGTGGAAGGTGGCGCCACCGACTGGGCCGCACACACCAGTGCCTGCGGCACCGAATGGCATTACGGCCAGTGCAGCGATCAGCCGCAGTATGGCCGGTTGATCGAAGAGACCATGGAGTTCAATAACGCGGTGACGGCGGTGGTCGACTGGATCGAGCGTAACGGTGGCTGGGAGCGCAACCTGCTGATCGTTACCACCGACCACGACAACAGCATGCCGATGGGCCCGGATGCACAGAACGTTGCCTTCTCTCCGGTACGCAACAACGGCCGCGGCCGCATGCCCGGGATCAGTTTCCGTCCCACCGGCAACCATTCCAATGCACTGGTGCCATTGTGGGCCAAGGGCGCGGGGTCGGAACTGCTGGGCAAGCGCGTGCGCGGCGTTGATGCCGGCTACCGTCAGCACGTGCGCTGGAACGACGGCAGTTACATCGACAACACCGACGTGGCTGCGGCGGTGCAGGAGGCGCTGCAGCGTCCACGGTAACGCCCGGTTGCACCCGGGCTGTTGTCGAGGCAGCCTGCGCACATGCAGTCGGATATCCGCATCGACGGTCGTGTCTTCGCCTACGTCTTCCCCTGTGCGTGGGAAGACTACGCGAAGATCGGTTTCTCACGTGATCCGCTCGGACGCATCAGCGCATTGCACCGGCGTTGGTTCGAGTTCTTCGACCTCGACGCCGGTGCACTGGTGGAAGCGGAAAGCGAGCGCGATGCGCGAGATCTGGAGCTGCAGCTGCGTTCGCCGTTCAAGGCGCACCGCGCGCCGGCGCCGATGACGGTCCAGGACAAGGCTGGAGGTCGCACCGAATGGGTACGTGGTGCCAACCAGGCCTTGTCGCGTGCAATTATCGCGTTGGGCAAACAAGGCTATCGCTGCTATCCACTGAAGGCGTGGCTGCGGGCCGCCCTGTGCCTGCGCATGGACCAGCTGCACGACTGGGCTGCGGTGCAACTTCCGGAGGAGGAAGGCCTGCGGCTGCCCAGTGGCCCCGGCGAGCGCGCGCTGCGTGACACCCTCGACGGTTGTGGGGCATTGGATATCGATCCGATCCCGTGGCTGCCTGAACACGTCCAACGCTGGTACGCAGGGTGAGGAGCGTTCAACGGGTTCTCGGCGGCTGAACAGGCGCAGCCGGTTGCTGCGCGCACTGCGGGGCAGGTGTGGAAGGGCTGGCCAGCTGGCGTGCCAGCTCGGTGCTGGCCACGTGGCCCTGCAGGAACAACAAGCCGCCGAAGATGTTCATGAGCGTGCCTCCACTTGAGTGGATTGCACGATACGGGCAGCATGGGCGGGCAAAAAGCGACATTTCCGCAAGCGTGCCTTGAGAGGAATTCAAGCCTGATGTCCCGCCCACCGCTCCATGCCCTGCAGGGTTTCGTGGCCGCCGCCCGGCTCGGCAACCTGTCGCGCGCGGCGGCGTCGATGAACCTGACCGTCAGCGCGCTCAGCCATCAGATGCGGCAGCTGGAAGAACGGCTCGGGCAGCCGCTGCTGATCCGCCAGCCGCGTGGTGTCACCCTCACCCTGGAGGGCCAGCGCCTGCTCGACCAGGTGGGTCCGCATCTGGATGCGATCAACGAAGCCTTCCAGCCCTATGCCGCACGTGCCGAGCACGTGCTGACGATCAGCGCAGTACCGTCGATGGCGTCGGCCTGGCTGGTGCCGCGCCTGGGTCACTTCGTGGCAGAGCACCCACAGATCGAGATCAACCTGCAGTCGAGTGAACGCCTGATTGATTTCGAGCGGCAGCGCCAGTTCGACGCCGCGCTGCGGCTGGGCAGCGGGCAATGGCCAGGTCTGGTGGTGGAGCCGCTGTTCGACGAATGGCTGCTGCCAATGGCGAGCCCGGCGCTGATCGAACGCATGGGAGGCGTCGACCGTGTGCCGTTGACCCAGTGGCCGCTGCTGGGTGATCCGGACGGGGCATGGGGCGCCTGGTTCGCGTTGAGCGGGCAGAGCCCGCCGTCGCGCTTCGTGGCGGTGCTGGATGATTCGGAGGCGCACCATCGCGCCGCTCTGGATGGCGTGGGCGTGGCCCTCGGGCGGGTGACGCGGGCGCGGCTGCTGCTGGATTCGGGCCAGTTGGTCGCGCTGTCCAGCCAGCGCCTGAAGACCGACTGGCCACATTGGCTGGTGTACCCGCAGCGCTCGGCCAGCCATCGTGGCTTCCTCGCGTTCCGCGACTGGCTGCACGCGCAGGCCGCCGAGCACGTGCGGCACATGGCAGACGCGCATCTGTAGCGTGGCGCGGTGCTCGATCTTGCATCTGTAGAGTCGAACCATGCTCGACTGGTCTTTCGAAGAAGCAGTCGAGCATGGCCCGACTCTACAGTCACCGCACCAGCGTGACTGCCTGCCCGGCACGCGCGAACGCTTCGCCCAGCAAGGGACCGGTCTTGATCGCTTCCACCTCGTCGAACAGCGTCTGCAGTGCCTCGGCTGGGCGCGACGCTGGCGCCGCCACGGCCTGCTGGATCGCGGTGAAACGGTCGGCCAGCACGCGATGGCCGGGATGCGCCTGTGCCCAGGCCACCAGCGGCTGGCGCACGCCGGCGGCGGCATCCAGACGCTGCTGATCGAACAGGGTGATGGCCGCCGCCGAGGTCTCCGCCCGCTCGATCGTGGCGTTGCGCAGTTCACGGCTCAGGAACAGGTCATAGGCCGCGCCACGCCCCACCGCGATGCGCAGCCCTTCGCGGTCGAGGTCGGCCACCTGCTGCGCAGGGCTGTCCTCGCGAACCAGATAGGTGCCTTCGATCTCCACGTACGGGGCACTGAAGGCGATGCGGTCGGTGCGTGCCGGATCGATGGCCAGGAAAGCCAGGTCCCAGCCGTCTTCGCCCGCTGCGGCAACCACCGAGGCTGCGGCATCGTGGCAGGTGAAGCGTGCCTGCACCCCCATCCGTTGCGCCAATGCGGTAGCCAGTTCCAGCGAGGGGCCGCGCGGTGAGCGCGCATCGCCCTGTGCCAGCACCGGGTTGCCCAGGTTGATCGCCACGCGCAGGAAACCGTGCGGTGCCAGCGTACTTCGATGGTCGGCCAAGGACATGCAGGACTCCACGGGGCAGGGGAGACCCAGCATGCCAACAACGGTGTCCGCGTAGCGTGGACTCAGCCGTGCGCGGCGAAAGTGCCGTGGAAGCCCAGTGGCACCGCATACGGCAGCCAGGCCTGTGCCAGCGGGCCGTCATCCACATGGCGCGCATCCAGCACCGCCAGGCCACTGCGCTTGTTGACCGGGTCAAGCAGGGTGCCGATCAGCCAGCCATCGTCAGCTTCGCGGCTGCCCGGGCGCGGTACGAACACATGCTCTTCGGCCATGATGTCCGGCCCGTAGTTCCACCGCTGGCGGCGCCCGCGATCGATGTCGAACGCAGCCACGGCGTTGAAGTACGGTGCGGTGGTCGGGCCGTCGATGGTCGGCGCATACAGCCGTGCGCCACGTGTGTTCGTCGAGCGCGGGTCGAACAACGGGAACTCCACCGCGCTGATGCCCAACGTCTCCCAGCGGGCCTGTCCACGACGCAGGTCCAGATGCAGCTCGACCAGGCTGGCGCCACTGTTGGCCGCATGTGCACCGTCACCGGCCATCGCTTCCTTCATCGGCGAGCGCGCCTCGTTGATGTCGTCATGGCGTACTGCGCGCAGCACGATGCCGCCATCGCGGGTGAACGCGTCGCCGAAGTGATAGATCGCCGCGAACGGGGCCTCGAACCATTGCGCCTTGTCCGGCGCATCCTTGGCGACCACCGCGATACGCACAGGACGCTGCGGTGCGAACTGCATGCGCTCGAAGAAGCTGCCACCTGCGCCGGTGAAATCGAACGGCATCATGACGAACACCAGGTGCTGGTCGGTCATCGCGAAGGCATGCAGGTAGCCATGCTCGGGTGTTTCGATCACATTGGCGCTGCGCAGCTGGCCGTCCGCACCGATGTGCCAGACCAGCAGGCCATGGCCCCCCATCAGGCTGATCGAGCCGAAGTTCCAGAGGCTGCCGTCGCGATCGGTCAGCGGGTGCGCCGAGAACGGCAGCGCGGCCAGGTCCGGGCGCCAGGTGACCGGGCCGAGCGTCTGCAGCGAATCGGGGTCCACTTCGAACGCAGAACCGGATTCGCACAGCGCGAACAGGCGGCCATTGATCATCGTCACCGAGGTGTTGGCCACGTTGGCATCATCGTTGTTGCGTACCGCCAGCGCACCGGGAACGCTGGTGCCGGCAGCCGGATACTGGAAGCGGCCGGCCTTCTGTTCACGGGTGAATTTCGGCGTGGCGACCATGCGCCCGTGATGGGTCAGGCTGCCATCACCATTGAAACGCCAGCCATGCACCATGCCGTCGCCGTCGAACCAGTGGTCGTAGCGGAAGCCATCGCGCTCGGTCCACGCCGGGCCGTTGCGGTACAGCGTACCGGCCAGGCCTGACGGCAGCTTTCCCTGCAGCTGCACGGTGGCCGGGCCGAGGCTTTCGCTGCCGACGCTGCGCCAGCCGAGCAGCCAGGGGTGTTCCTGCATACCCTGCGCGAACCGCGCCGGGTCGCCGGCGAAGGCGGGAGCGCTGCGCAGCGCGGTGGCGCCCAGGGCCAGGCAGGCACTGCTGCTGAGCAAGGTACGAAGGAAGCGGCGACGGTCCATGGTGGCCTCGGGTCTGGATGCGGAATCAGCGCAGGGTGATGTCGATGGCGGCGCCAGCGGCTGGCACGTTGACGCGTGCTTCGTCGAAGGTCGGCTTGCGCATCACCTGCGGGTTGTTGCTGAAGCCGTAGCCTTCCACCGGCATGCCGACCAGGTTGGTGTCGAGCTTGCCGTTGTCGTTCTCGTCGTGGGTGAGCAGCACGGCATAGCTGCCGGCCGGTATACCCTTGAACGTGAAGTGAGCGCTGTCGCCGCTGGGCGCCGCCTGCTGGGCCTGCACCGGCTTGGCCTTGCCGTCCCAGGCGGCAGCGCTGTCGACCAGCGCAACGCGCAGGGTGCCGCTCTGCGCGTGGACGTCGTGCACGGTCACGGCCAGGTCGGCGGCGTGGGCACTGGCGGCCAGGGCCAGTGCAGTCAGGGCGGTGCTGAGCAGGGCGGTGCGGATCATGGCAGTGGCTCCGGAAGTGTGTGTGGCGGTGTGGCGCCAGTCTGGGTGGCGCGGTGCACGGGGTTCAGGGCCAGTGGTCATCGATTCGACGTGCCAGAAGTCACTTTCTGCGCTGGACCCATTGCCGCCGGCGTGTGCGGCGGTCAGCATCTGGCCATGCCCAGCCTGTTCCGCCATCTCTTGCGTCCTCTCAGCCTTGCCGGCCTGGTTACCGTGCTGGCGGTGGGCCTGTCGTTCGCTGTACAGCGCAACGGTGCCGGGCTGAGCCTGCTGCTGCTTGCCGTGTTCCTGTTGCTGTTCGTGGTGCACGGCTGGGCGTCGATGCCATCCCGCGTGCGCGCCGTCGCTGCGGTGTTGCAGGCGCTGCTGGCGGTTGCGCTGGTTGCGCTGCAGCCGCGTACCGGAACTGCTCCGGTGCTGCTGGTGGTGCTGGTCGCACAGCTGGCCGAGCACTGGCCGCCGCGCTTCGTGCTGGGCGTTGCGCTGCTGGCCAACCTGGCGGTGTATGCCGCGCTGCGCCACAGCGGCTTCAGCCAGCCGCTGCTGGTCGTGCTGCTCTATGGCGGCTTCCAGGCCTTCGCCGCACTGACCGCCCACTATGCCCGCAGCACGGCGCTGGCCCGCGATGACCTGGCCCGGGTCAACGCCGACCTGCTGGCTACCCGCGCGCTGCTGGCCGACAGCGCACGCGATGCCGAGCGCCTGCGCCTGGCGCGTGAGCTGCACGATGTGGCTGGGCACAAGCTCACCGCGATGCGGCTCAACCTGCGCGCCCTGGCCGCTGACCCAGCACTGGCCGGCCGCGAGGGACTGGTGCTGGTGGAACGGTTGTCCGGCGAGTTGCTGGCCGACATCCGCCAGGTGGTGCAATCGATGCGCGATGATCGCGGCCTCGATCTGGCCACCGCACTGCATGCGCTGGCCGCACCCTTCCCACGACCAAAGCTGCAGCTGCAGATCGGCGACGGGGTGCGCGTGGCTGACCCGTTGATGGCCGAGACCGTGCTGCGGCTGGTGCAGGAAGCCCTGACCAACGCCGCCCGCCACGGCAATGCAGACACCGTCTGGCTGACGATCAGTGAAGAGGATTCCCGGTTGCGTATCGATATCCGCGATGACGGCCAGCGCGCCGAACGCATCCGCGAGGGCAATGGCATCGCCGGCATGCGCGAGCGCCTGGCGGCCGTACAGGGGCGTTTGGAGCTGGCGCGAACCGCACAGGGCGGCATGCACCTGACCGCATGGTTGCCGGCATGAGTGGCGCCGCGATCCGCGTTGCCCTGGCCGATGACCAGGCGCTGGTGCGTGCGGGTCTGCGCGCGCTGCTGCAGGGCCTGGGGGTAGACGTGGTGCTGGAGGCCGAAGAGGGCCAGGCGCTGCTGGACGCGTTGGCTGCCCAGCGCGTGGATGTGGTGCTCAGTGACATCCGCATGCCCGGGATGGACGGCATCGAGGCACTGCGCCAGCTGCGCGCGCGCGGTGATGCCACGCCGTGCCTGCTGCTGACCACCTTCGATGAAAGTGATCTGCTGCTGCGTGCCAGCGAGGCCGGCGCACAGGGCTTCCTGCTCAAGGACGCCGTGCCCGCAGACCTGCGTGAAGCGATCGAGCGCGTCGCCGCGGGTGAAACCCTGCTGTTGCCGGTCAGCACCGAGCCGGTGCGCGCCCGTTACCGCTTCCACGACGAAGCACCGCCCACCGATACCTTCGGGGAACGCGAAGTGGCGATCCTGCGCCTGCTGGCCGGGGGATACAGCAACAAGGAAATCGCGCGCAGCCTGTTCCTGGCCGAAGGCACGGTGAAGAACTACGTGTCGGCCATACTCGACAAGCTGGGCACTCGCGATCGCACCCGTGCAGTGCTGAAGGCGATTACCCTGCGCATCATCTGAGTGGACCGAGCAAGGCGTGCCAGTGAACCCGATCCTGCATGTGGAAATCCCGGCCAGTGACCTGGACCGGGCCATCACGTTCTACCAGCGGTGGCTGCAGGTCGCGGTGGACGAACCTATCGTGCTGCACGACTGCCGGATGGCCTACCTGCCGTTCTCCGATGACGCCGCCGGTGCCAGCATTGCGCTGGTGCACGGCGCGGACTACCGGCCCTCCGAGCAGGGCGCCCGCATCTACATCGGCGTCGATGACCTGGATGCGAGCCTCGACCGTGCACTGCAATCGGGAGCTGAGCTGCGCTTCGGCCCGGCCGACGCGGGTGACTGGCGTGTGGCCGAGATCCGCGACAGCGAAGGCAACCGCATTGCGCTGCAGGCGCGCGCAGCTCTGTAGAGCCGAGCCCACGCTCGGCTGCTGTTGGCCCAGCCGCTCCAGCTCAGCCGAGCATGGGCTCGGCCCTACAAGGTCGCGGCGCGCGAGCGCTGCAGCCAGTCATTGATGGCCGGGTCCAGTCGCGGGTCGTCCGGCAGCTGCATGCCGAAGCGCTGCTGCAGCACGTCACGCACATCACCCACATCATGCAGCGGTCGCTTGTCCGGCGCCTGCCCGGGGCGGTACTCGGTGTAGTTGCCGCTGCCGATGGTACGGCGCCAGTCCGGTCCGGTCAGCGACACGCGTAGCTGGCCCGGGAAGCTGGAATCGGGGTGGGTGCATACGTACCAGTTGCCCACCACGTTGTCGATCGGTGCAGGCGCCTGCAGATCGAAGCGGTACATCGCCCGCCAGCCGTCGCTGGATTCGGCTGACAGCACGAAGTCGCCCTCGTCAGGCAGACGCTGCAGCAGGTAGCGCTCATGCGGCGTGGCCTGCGGCTGCGCATCGTGCAGCCGCAGCGGCACGGTCGGGGTCAGGCTGCCGAAACCGGCATCCACCAGCCAGTCGTCCCCATCCACATGCACGCGCAGCAGCAGATGGGTACGCGCGGTCAGTTCGCCGTCATGCGCTGCCAGCAGCACGCGCGCACTCAGCGGCTGCGCATCAAAGCCCAGTGCCTGCAGCAGGGCCAGCAGGCCGCCATTGAGTTCGAAGCAGTAACCACCGCGGCGGTCGTCAAGCAGCTTGCGTTGCACGCTGTCCAGGTCGATCGGCACCGCGTCGCGCAGCAGGCAGCTGAGGGTCTCGAAGGGCAGCAGTGCGTTGTGGCGCTGCTGCAGCAGGGTCAGGCCGGCCAGGGTCCGCGGTGGCGGCGCATCCAGCTGCAGGCGTTGCAGGTAGCGGGGGACATCGAGCGTCGTCATGGAGACACCGGGCGGGGAGGAACGTCCACTGTGCTCCCCCAACCGTGGTTGAGGTCAAGCGCGGTGCCCGTGTCATGCCCCCGTCGCTTGCACCCTGTACAAAGGCCGCGTCCACCCGCGACCGGGGGACCCGGACGAAGAAGGCGCTAAAGTTGCCCTGAATCCGGCCGATACAGGTGCGTCTTTCCGCCTGGAGTCTGTCATGTCGGCCGTTGTCCCCCACCTCCGGTCCCTGCGCACGCGCCTTGCCGCGTTGCACTCGGCGTCCCCCGGCCTGCTGCGCTGGCTGCAGCCGCATCGGCTCAGCGTGGCCAACAAGCTCAAGGCGACCCTGTGGGTCTGTGGCCTGGGCCTGGTCGCGATCGCCGCTGTCTACGCCTGGACCGGCCATGCCAACGCACTGGCTGCGCGCAGCCAGGCCAGCTACCAGCGCGGCAGCGATCTGGCAGCCAGCCTGTCCACGCGGGTGGCCGAAGCGCGTCGCCTGCAGACCCAGTATGCACGCAGTTTCGATGATGCCGACCGCGCGCAGCTGCTGGCCACGCAGAAGGCACTGCAGGTCGATCTGCAGGCGCTGCGCGCGACGCCGATGGATACTGGCCGGCGCAAGGCCCTGCAGGCGCTGACCGAAGCCGCCGACGCGTTCTCGCAGGGTGTGGCCGCCCTGTTCGAACGT
Organism: Stenotrophomonas sp. YJH_SMC_43; assembly: GCF_059372535.1. Taxonomy (NCBI): domain Bacteria; kingdom Pseudomonadati; phylum Pseudomonadota; class Gammaproteobacteria; order Lysobacterales; family Lysobacteraceae; genus Stenotrophomonas; species Stenotrophomonas sp. YJH_SMC_43. The sequence goes on along the minus strand of NZ_JCAFVQ010000003.1, from coordinate 642,310 downwards.
GTCGACGAGATGGGTCGTGGTGATGCCGGCCTCGCCGCGCAGCTGCAGCAGGCCGCCGATACCCTGCAGGTACAGGTGGATGCGCTGCAGCGGCCGTCGTTGGCGTTGTCACTGCAGAAGATGCGAAGGCAGGAGGCACTGCTGCTGCTCGACGGTGACTCCACTCACGCCGACCGCGCCAGCGAGGAAAAGCTGCCGTTCGACCTCGCGCTGGCGGGCCTTCCCGCAGATGCGCAGGACACCCTGCGCACCGGGATGGATGCGTATCAGGCCGCATTGCTGGGGTATACCGCTGCCCGCGTCGGCCTGGATGTGGAAGCGCAGTCGCTGCTGGATACCGCCGCGGGCGTAGCACCGGCGCTGGCCGCCTTCCAGCAGGCGCAGGTGGCGGCGCTGGCCACGGCGCAGGCGCGCCAGCAGGCCGGCGCACGCACGATGAGCGTGCTGTTCGCACTGACCCTGCTGCTGGTGGCCGGCGTGCTGATCACCAGCCTGATGCTGGTGCTCCGTGCGGTGCGCCAGCCGATCCAGGACACCCTGCGTTTCGCCAGCGATATCGCTGACGACCGCCTCGACACCACCCTGCGCGTCTACAACGCCAATGATGAGATCGGCCAGCTGGCCCAGCGCCTGGTCGACATGCAGCAGCGCCTGCGTGCGCGCATCGAGACCGAGCGTGCCGTGGCGCGCGGCAATACCCGGGTGCGCCAGGCATTGGACAGCGCGCAGACCGGGCTGATGGTGATTGATGCGGAAGGGCAGGTCGCCTACGCCAATCCGGCGCTGCTGGAGCAGCTTGACCTCCAGGTTGAAGATCTGGTGGCGAGCGATGCGGTGCGCCTGCATCCGGCACTGGCCAGCCTGGCCGGTGTGCGCCAGCGCGAGGAGCGCGAGATCGGCCATGCAGGGGTGCGCTACCAGCTGATTGCCAACGCCATCATCGACGAAGGTCACTTCCTTGGTGTGGCGGTGGAGTGGCGCAGCCGTGCGCTGGAAACCCTGTTGGAAACCGAAGTGGCCGCACTGGTCGACGCCGCCGCGCACGGCGACCTGCACGGGCGCATCGCGCTGGAGGGAAAGCAGGGCTTTGTGCGTACGTTGTCGACCAGCATCAATCGCCTGTTGACCACCTTCGAGACCAACCTCGGCGATCTGCAGGCGCTTCTGGCCGCGCTGGCCCGCGGCGACCTCAGCGTGCGCATGGAAGGTGAGCTGCAAGGCGTGTTCGCACGCATGCGCGACGATGCCAACGCCACCGTCGCGCAACTGGGCCGCATCGTCACCCGCATCCAGCACGCCACGTCCAGCCTGGATGCCGGCGTTGGCGAGATCGTTGCCGGTCACCATGACCTGTCGCAGCGTACCGAACAGCAGGCGGCCAACCTGGAAGAGACGGCGGCGTCGATGCACGAGCTGACCGATACCGTTGGCCGCAATGCTGATGCCGCGGGCCGTGCCGACGTGCTGGTCAAGGGCGCGGCGGCAGTGGCCCAGCGCGGTGGCGAGGCCGTTGGCCAGGTGGTCGCGACCATGCAGGGCATCAGCGAGGCCTCGCGACGGATCGGCGACATCACCCAGCTGATCGATGGCATCGCTTTCCAGACCAACATTCTCGCGCTGAATGCTGCGGTGGAAGCCGCGCGCGCGGGCGAGCAGGGCCGCAGCTTCGCCGTGGTGGCCGCAGAAGTGCGCCTGCTGGCACAACGCAGCGCGGAGGCGGCCAAACAGATCAAGGGCCTGATCGAGGATTCGGTGGCGCGTGTGGGCCAGGGCAACCAGCAGGCCGAACAGGCCGGCACCACGATGGGCGAGATTGTCGGCAGCGTGCAGCAACTGGCGGATCTGCTGGCCGGTATCCGCAGCGCGTCGCAGGACCAGCATGCCGGCATCGCCCAGGTGAACCAGACCATCGTGCAGATGGAAGCCAGTACCCAGCGCAACGCCAGCCTGGTGGAAGAGGCGGGTGCTTCGACAGCGCAGATGCAGGCGCAGGTGCATGCGCTGGCGGAAGCGGTGGGCGCGTTCCGTCTGCAGTCGATGCCAGAGGCGCGCGCTGCGGCGGCCTAGCCTGCGGTTCCTTGTCGGCTGGCCGGGAATCAGCCGAGCGTCGGCTCGGCTCTACATCGGCTGCAGGCACACTGTAGAGCCGAGCCCATGCTCGGCTCAGGCCAATGCGCGCTGGCAGGAATCAATACACGTCGCGGCGGTAGCGGCCGTTCTCCAGCAGTGTTTCCACCGCCTCATCACCGAGTGCTTCACGCAGTACCTGGTCCACGCCTTCGGCCATGCCCTGCAGCGAACCGCACACGTGGATGACTGCACCACGCTGCATCCAGTTGCGCAGGGCATCGGCCGCCGCACGCAGGCGATCCTGTACATAGCCACCGTCGCCATCGCGCGAGAACGCCAGGTCCACCCGCGCGAGATGACCATTGGCCTGCCAGGCCTCGATCTCGTCGGCGAACAGGAAGTCATGCGCGCGCTGGCGTTCGCCGAACAGCAGCCAGTGCCCGTGCTCGCCTGCATGCGCGGCTTCGCGCAACAGGCTGCGCAGGCCCGCGATGCCGGTGCCGTTGCCGATCAGCACCATCGGTGCACCGGCGACGCGGTGGAACCCGGGATTGCGGTGCACGCGGGCGACGAGACTGGCACCGATCGGTGCATGCAGCGACAGCCAGCCCGAGCCGAGCCCGGCGCGGCCCGTGTCGTCGTGCACCAGTCGTACCACCAGTTCCACCGCGCCATCCTCGGTGCACGAGGCGATGGAATATTCGCGTCCGGGCAGCATCGGCAGCCCTGCCAGCCACAGGCACGGATCCTGTACCGCCAGCGCAGCATCGGCATCCGGCAGTTCGCGTTCGCTGGCCAGCGCCAACAGCGTGCGCGGCTGGCCGTCGATCAGCAGTGGCTGCAGGGGATCCAGCCCATGTGCCTTCAGCACCGCGCCGGCATGCCGCGCGTTGTGCCGGGGCGCGATATGCAGGATGTCGCCCGCCTGCCACTGCACCTCGGCCGGTGGCGCAAGACAGATGCGCCAGATGGCGCCGCCCACGCTGCCCGGGTTGAGCCGGTCGCGGCCGAGCAGCCGCCACTCATGCATCTGCGTGGCCGCCGGCAGCACGCTGTCATCGGTGGCGATGCCGGTCAGCGCGCCCAGCTGCAGCTGCCATTGGCGCAGCGCCGCGACCGAGGCGGCATCGACTTCGATGCGGTCGAACAACGGGCGCGCGCCGTTGCCGAGCAGCCAGCCATCAACCTGGCGGCCGAAGCCGCAGTAGTGCGGGTACTGTCGATCACCCAGCGCCAGCAGTCCAAACTGCAGGCCTGACAGGTCGAGTGTCTGTGCCATCAGCCGTCGTGCAGCACCTCGCGCCGCATCCGGTGGTTCGCCATCGCCGAAGGTGCTCAGTACCAACAGCGCCTGCGCGGTGCGTGCCAGCTGCACGGCATCGACGCGGGCCAGCGGCAGCACCTGCACCGCATGACCGGATGCCTGCAGCTGCGCGGCTGCGCGCCATGCGAGTTGTTCGCCCAGTCCGCTCTGGCTGGCATGCACCACCAGCCACGGCGTGCCACCGCCATCGGCAGGCGTTGCTGGCAGCGACTGGCGCAGGCCACGCGCAGCGCGCTGGCTGCGTCGGCGGTCCAGATAGAGCATCCAGCCGGTGATGAAGAACAGGCTCATGCCCAAACTGCTGAGCATCACCACGACACGCCCGGGCACGCCGAAGTAGCTGCCCGAGTGGAGCGCGAACACGCTGGTGGCCAGCTGCGCGCCGACGCCCTGGCGTGCATAGGGGCGGGCATCGAGTGTGGCACCCGTGCCCGGGTCGAGCTGCAGCAGATCATGCGCGCGGTCATGCTGGCCGCCGCGCTGCGACGGATCACCGGCCATCACGCGTACATTCAGTGCCTGCCCGGGCTTCTCCGGCAGGCGCAGGTCGATGTAGCCGGTGCGCACGCCGGGCAGTGCGTACAGCGTGGCTTCGACGCGTTCCAGGTTCAGGGCGGCACCGGTGGCGATCTTGTGCTTGGCGGCCGGTGCGACGCCAAGCAGGGTGTTGGCGGCGCTGCGATACCAGTCGAAGGACCACCACAGGCCGGTCAGCGCACTCATCAGGTAGATCAGCAGCACCCACGTGCCGACCACCGAGTGCAGGCTCCACAGGAAGCCACGGCCGCTGCGCTTCCACTCCACCGCCAACCAGCTGCGCCAGTGCCACCAGCGTCGCGGCCAGCGCAGATAGAGTCCGGACAGGGTGAAGAACAGTAGCGCGATGGCGCAGCTGCCGGTGATCCATTTGCCACGCTCGCCGGCGGCGAGGTGGCGATGCAGGTCCTCGACGAAATCGAAGAACGCCTGCCCGCGCAGGGCGCTGAATCGTTCGCCGCTGTACGGATCGAAGTAGACCCAGTGTTCCTTGCCGCCGGCGAAGCGTGCCACCGAGGGCCGTTGCCCGGTGGCATCCACACGCAGGCGCTGCAGCGGGCGTTCACTGCCGGCCTGCAGCAGCGGCACCAGTTCGCTCAGTGCAAGTGGAAGCTGGCCATCGGCATGGTGCTCGGCAATCTCGGCGAAGCCGGGATTGGCGGCGCGCAACAGCTCGTCCTCGAAGGACAGTACGGCGCCGCTGAGGCCCATTACGGCCAGTACGGCACCGGCGGTGATGCCCAGCAGCCAGTGCAGTTGGAACAGGACGTTCTTGAACATCGAAGGAGGAGGGCCCGGAAGGCTGCCGCCCGCATCCTGCGCAACAGCAAATGAGAATTAGTCGCGGAATTCTCCGTGGCGGAGGGGCTACGGTCAAGGAGGGTTTTGTTGCAGGGCTTTGCAGCCCTGCACCCGCTACAAGCCGGAGCAACGTCAACGTCAAAAGCTGGCTTTCCGTGGGCTGGCGGGGTGGGTCCGGTTGAGGGGGACGCTGCAAGTACGTCCATGTAAGCTCGGTCGCCGCTTGCTCGTGTGCGCTGTCCTGCGCACACGGCAAGACCAGGGTTGGGCGTCCTGCCCAACCCGCCCGAGGCATGCCTCGGGCCCATGCGGCTCACGCCCCCTCAACCGGACCCACCCCGCCTTCGACAGTTTTCCGCGATCTGTCGGAACGGCGTTCTGCTTTGGTGGGTGCCGACCGTTGGTCGGCACGGGGTCTGATTCTGTTCTGAATATCGATATCTGACAGATGTGTCGACCAAGGTCGACACCTACCAACAGCCGCGAAGATCTGTCAGAGGTGGGGCGGTGTCGGAGTGCGGGGTGTCAGCCGCATGGATGCGGCTGCCAAGCTTACAGGGACGTACTTGCAGCGTCCCCGCACTCCGACATCGCCCCGCCAACCCGCGGAACGCCCGCTTTGGCTGTTGGCGTTGCATTGAGCCGGGTGCAGGGCTGCAAGCCCTGCAAAAAGCCCCCTCACTTCACCCAGCTGTCGATCTCGCCGTGGGCGAATGGTCCCAGCTTTGCCTTCACCAGCCGCCCTTGTGCATCGAACAGCACGCTGTAGGGAAGCAGGCCCTGTGTATTGCCCAGCTGCACGCTGGCATCGCGCAGCCCCGGGGTCTCGATCACGATCGGGTAATCCACCGGGACACGCTGCAGGAAACCGCGCACGTCTTCCGGGGTATCCAGTGCCAGGCCCAGCACCTGCACGCCGTTGTCGCCCTGGGCATGGGCGAAGCGGGCAAGCTCCGGCATTTCTTCCACGCACGGAGCGCACCAGCTGGCCCAGACATTGATCAACAGCGGGCGACCGGCAGCGTGCTGGCGCAGGTCCAGCGGCCGGCCATCAAGATCGGGCAGCGACAATGCGGGCAGGCTGTCGCCAACCTGCAAGGCGGGTGCCGCAGCCGCAACGGCGGGCGCCGCTGGCATGGCCTCAGGCGCAGCCGGCGCAGGAGCCAATCGATGCCCGGCCCACAGTCCAAGGCCGGCGGCCAGCACCGCTGTCCACAGCAGCGCTGGCCGTTGCCACTTCATCGTGCGGTGCGCAGCAGCGCTTCCTCGACCACCGCCTGGGTCAGCAGGGTCGGCAGCACGGTCGGCGGTGCGCCCGGGCCGTACACGACGTACAGCGGCACGCCCACGGCCTTGTGCTCTTCCAGGAACGTGGTGATCTGCGGATCGACGTTGGTGTAGTCCCCGCGCATGTACACCGCGTTGGTGCGCTTGAGCAGTTCCTTGAACTCCGGCCGCGACAGCACGGCGCGCTCGTTGGCCTTGCAGCTCACGCACCAGTCGGCGGTCATGTTCACGAACACCACGCGGTTGTCGGCGCGCAGGCGGTCCAGCAACTGCGGCGAGTACTCGACCACGTTGTCGCTGGCGGCCTGTGCGGCGCGTGCCGGCGGTGCCAGCTGGGTCACGCCCCAGGCGGGAACCAGTGCACCGATCGCCAGCAGCACGCCGAGCAGGGTCACTGCACGCGAACCAGTCCAGCGGTTGCGCTCGAATAGCCACAGGCCGAAGGCCAGCAGCAGCAGGCCACCCAGCACCAGCGCCATGCCGTCCACGCCACGCTGCTTGCCCAGCACCCACAGCAGCCACAGCGCGGTGGCGTACATCGGGAAGGCCAGCACGTGCTTGAGCGTCTCCATCCACGGGCCCGGCTTGGGCAGGCGGCGCGCCAGTGCCGGCACGAAGCCGATCAGCAGGAACGGCAGCGCCAGGCCCAGGCCGAGGAACAGGAACACGGTCATCGCCTTCAGCGGCGGGGCAATGAACGCGTAGGCAATCGCGCCGCCCATGAACGGGCCGACGCAGGCACTGCCGACCACGCAGGCCAACGCACCGGTGAAGAAATCACCGGCCGGGCCACTGCGGCTGGCCAGCGACTGGCCGAGGTTGCCGATGCCGCCGCCGAGGGTGAACACGCCGGACAGGCTCAGGCCCACCGCGAACATGATGTAGGCCAGCACCGCGACCACGCCCGGGTGCTGCAGCTGGAAGCCGATGCCGACGGCGTTGCCGATCGCGCGCAGGCCGACCATCAACGCGCCGATCACCGCGAACGCGACCAGTACGCCCAACGTGTACCAGAGGGCGTGGCTGCGCGCGCGCTGCGGGCTTTCGCCACTCTGCGCCAGGCTCAGCACCTTCAGCGAGAGGATCGGCAGCACGCAGGGCATCAGGTTCAGTACCAGGCCACCGGCCAGGGCCAGCAGCAGCACCCAAACGAACGAACGGTCCGGATTCGGCGTGGTCGCCGGTGGGCGCGTGCGCAGGGCGTTGTCACCGCGCGCATCGGCAGCGAACTCATCGCCGTTTTCGGCGCCTGCAACGGCCGGGGTGCTGGCATCCGTATTGGGCACCGTCGGCAGCAGGCGCAACGGGGCGCCGTTGGCGGCTTCGCGTGGTGCGCCGCTGGCGGTAGGCAGCGGACTGATCACCTCGTTGCGCGGCGGCGACTGATCGGTGCTGGCGTTGATCTTGCCGGCCGGGATCAACAGCTTCACCCGGCGGGTCATCGGCGGGTAGCAGATGCCATCGGTCTGGCAGCCCTGGAACGTCACCACCAGGGTGCTGTCGACCGCATCGGCGACGGCGCGGCGCAGCGGCAGCGGCACTTCCACCTGGTTGAAGTAGACCGAGACATCGCCGAAATGCTCGTCGCGATGCGACTGTGCGGCCGGCCAGCGCAGCTTGTCGGCCAGCACGCCGGTGCTGCCGTCCAGCTTCACCGAAGTGCGGTCGCGATACAGGTAGTAGCCCGGCGCCGGGCTGAAGCGCAGCAGCAGGGTGTTGCCGTCACTGGCGATGGCATCGAAGCCGAACGCCTGCTCCGAAGGAAGCGGCAGCGCCTGGCTGTTGCTGGCGGCACCCGGCAGGCGCAGCCCACCGCTGTTGCCGGCACCGGCCAGCGGGTTGTTGAACGGGCTGGTGGCGCCGGCACGCGTGGCCGGCGCCGCGGCCTGTGCGCCGCTACCGGGCAGGGTGACCTGCACCACGCGCTTCTGCGGCGGGTAGCAGACACCGGCATCGGCGCAGCCCTGGTAACGCACTTCCAGGCTGATGGTGCCGGCGGCGTCGGTCGGCGTGCCGGGCAGGGTGGCCTGCAGGCGTTCGCGATAGGTTTCGACTTCGCCGAAGAAATCGTCGTGGTGCTTGTCGCCCTTGGGCATCTGCAGCGCGCCGGCGTTGAACGCCGGATCAGCCTTGACGCTGGTGCGGTGGCGATACAGGTAGTAGCCGGGTGCGATCTTGAACTGCAGTTGCACCTGGCCGCGTTCGGGGGCGGTGGCGGTCAGCGCGAACGCCTGGTCCACCGGCAGCAGGTCCTTCTCATCCAGGGCGAAGGCGGGCAGCGAGAGCCACATCAGGGCGCACAAGGCGGCGCCACGCGCAAACAGAGTCTTCAATCAGTGTCCTCTCGGGTCTGTGCCCGGATCCAGTCCAGATACGCCGGCAGGCCGGCCCGGGTTTCGACCGCGATGCACTCCGGGAGTTCATACGGATGCAGTTCGACGATCCGGGCAATCGCGTCATCGACGCGGCTTGCGGTGGTCTTCACCAGCAGTTGCAGCTCGGCGTCGGTGGTCACCTCGCCCTGCCAGCGGTAGGTCGACTGCGCGCCATCGAGGCGGGTCACGCACGCGGCCAGGCGCTCGCCGACCAGCGCGTGCGCGATGCGCTCGGCACTGGCCCGGTCCGGGCAGGTGGTCAACAGCAGCAGCACGGGATCGACGGTCGACATGACCGTCGAGTATAGGGCCGCCGCCGGGTCAGGGCCCGGCGGCGGCAGTGGACCGCTGCGTTGCGCGGTCAGTTGGCCAGCTGGCAGGTAGCCGGCTTGGCCGAGGTGAACAGGCCCGGGGTCGCCCACTCGGGGTGGTCGATGAACGGATTGCGGTTGCCCTGGAAGCTGAAGATCACGTCATTGCGCGCACGTTCGGCATCATCCGGCGGATCGGACAGGTGCCAGTCGATCAGCGTGGACAGCAGGCCCATGTAGGCCGGCGAACTGCTGGTCTTGACGATCTTGCTGCGGTCGTCGGTCAGCTCCAGGTCCGGCTCGGACTGGCCGGTCGCCGCATCCTTGCCGCCCTCGTAGCGGATGGCCATGTACAGCACCGCACGCGCCATGTCGCCCTTGCGCTTGCCCCACACCTCGAAGGTGCCGGTGTTGCCGTCCGGCGTGCGTACCCAGTTGGAGTTGCCCGGGTAACCGCCGCTGCCGCCGCCCTGGCCGTTGTTGGCCTCGGTGGCGCGCTCGCCGCAGTTGGCGTCGCACTTGCCGAACGGCTTGTTGCCACGGTCGGCGTTCCACTGCGCATCGGTCAGGTACAGCATGTGGGTGTCGGTGTACGGCGCGTACGGCAGGCCCTTGTCGCCGGTGGTGCTGGCAAAGCCCAGCGAGTTCGGCCAGGTGTGCTCGCGGTTGTACTTCAGGCCGCCGCCGCTGCCGGCGCGGTCGGTCACCTTGGCGTAGCTGCGGTTGCGGTACGCATCCAGGATTCTGCCGCTGTTGTTCGGATCCTCGTCGGCGATTTCCAGGATGGTCCAGGTGCTGGTGCCCGAGCCGCTGTACGGGTAGGCGGTGTGGCCCTTGATGGTGGCGTGCAGCGAGCAGCGCAGCTGGCTGGGGCTGCTGGTGTTGACCTTGGAGTAGTAGCCGGCCGGTACGCCCGGATTGCCCGGGTCGGGGTTGCCGCCGGTGCTGGCCACGGTGAAGGCGATACGGCTGTCGGCGGCCGGGTGTGCGCCCTGCAGGTCGGTGATGCGCGCGGCGCGGATATCGAAGCGGCAGGCTTCACCGGCCACCAGCGCGGTATTGGTGGACAGCTTCACGTTGCGACCGCTGGCCGGGTAGGTCAGCGGCACGCTGCCGGAAGTGCCGCAGCTCAGGGCGAAGGCGCCGCTGGCCAGGTTCACCGTCTCGCTGAACACCACTTCCAGGTCGGCGGCGGCCGGGAAGGTGCTGCTGCCCTGTGCCGGGGTGGTGGTAGACACCGACGGCGGCGTGTTCGGACCCGGGGTGCCACCACCGCTGAAGGTCTGGCCGTTGTTGCAGCTGCCGAAGGTCTGCCTGGCCGACTCGGCCCAGGTGAAGTGGGCGTACTGGCTGCCGCTGCCGGTCAGCTGCAGCGAGGTGCCCGGCGCTGTGCTGTTGGTCTCGGCCACCGGAATGTTCTGGCTGGTCATGCCGGCGGCAGGGCCACCGGAGGCGGTGATGGCGCCCTCGTAGCTGAGGAACTGGACCACCTTGCCGCTGGCATCGACCAGGGCGATGCCGTCGTTCGGGCCGTTCTGGAGGCCGTTGGTCGGGTAGCTGACCACGGCCAGGGTGGCGCTGCCGCAACCGGCGGCGGTGCCGGCCGGAACCGGGTTGTTGGCGTAAACCGTGGCGGCAGAAGGGTTGCTGCCGTTGTAGAGGTAGAGGCGGTAGCCGGACAGATCCTCACCGGCGGTGGCTACGACCTCGATCGCTTCGCCGACGTCACCGGCGGCGGTGCTGTCGTCGTAGTGCAGTTCGTTGATGAAGACCTCGGCCTGGGCCGGCGCGGCGGCCAGCGCCAGCAGGCAGGCGGCGGCAAGCGGGGACAGCAATCGCATCGACAACTCCTTGTGATTGGGAATGCGCGGCCGAGCCTAAGGCCGATCCAGTGACACTTTGTCGTAAATGAACGTCAGATATCTGACAGTGGGACATTGGTCACCAAATGTCACCCGTTCCCCCCTTGGCTTGCCGCGTTGCATCCCTATACAGGCGTCCACGCAGGGAAGGAGGTTTCCGGGTCCGGAGAAAAATTTCGGGATCGGCCCTTGAAAGGCCTGTGGAGGTCTCCATCTCTGTCGTGCTCCCGACTTGTCGGGCTTTTTCACGCGCGTTGCTGGCACTCGCCTGGTGTGACTGCTAACATCGCCGGACTTTTTCAGACCAATCAATAACTTAAGAGGTCTCTCATGAGCATCAAGCCGCTGCACGACCGCGTTGTGGTCAAGCCGATCGAAGCCGACGAAATCTCCGCCGGTGGCATCGTCATCCCCGACTCGGCCAAGGAAAAGTCCACCAAGGGTGAAGTTGTGGCCGTCGGCCCGGGCAAGCCGCTGGACAACGGCAACGTGCGCGCGCCGTCGCTGAAGGTTGGCGACAAGGTCATCTACGGCCAGTACGCCGGCAGCTCGTACAAGAGCGAAGGCGTCGAGTACAAGGTCCTGCGCGAAGACGACGTGCTCGCCATCATCGGCTGAGCCTCGGCGCGACCTGCTTTTCTGTAAGACATCCCTTTTCGTCGCCGGGCCCGGCCCGGCGCAAACATCGAGGTAATCGCAATGGCTGCCAAGGATATTCGTTTCGGTGAAGACGCCCGTTCGCGCATGGTGCGCGGCGTCAACGTTCTCGCCAATGCCGTCAAGGCCACCCTGGGCCCGAAGGGCCGCAACGTCGTGCTGGAAAAGAGCTTCGGCGCGCCGACCATCACCAAGGACGGCGTCTCCGTCGCCAAGGAAATCGAACTGGCTGACAAGTTCGAGAACATGGGCGCGCAGATGGTGAAGGAAGTTGCTTCGCGCACCAACGACGACGCCGGCGACGGCACCACCACCGCCACCGTGCTGGCCCAGGCCCTGATCCGCGAAGGTGCCAAGGCTGTTGCCGCCGGCATGAACCCGATGGACCTCAAGCGCGGTATCGACAAGGCCGTCGTGGCCGCCGTTGCCGAGCTGAAGACCATCTCCAAGCCGACCGCCGACGACAAGGCGATTGCCCAGGTCGGCACCATCTCGGCCAACTCGGACGAGTCGATCGGCCAGATCATCGCTGACGCGATGAAGGAAGTCGGCAAGGAAGGCGTGATCACCGTTGAAGAAGGCTCGGGCCTGGACAACGAGCTGGACGTGGTCAAGGGCATGCAGTTCGACCGCGGCTACCTGTCCCCGTACTTCATCAACAACCAGCAGTCGCAGACTGCTGACCTGGATGACCCGTTCATCCTGCTGCACGACAAGAAGATCTCCAACGTCCGTGACCTGCTGCCGGTGCTGGAAGGCGTCGCCAAGGCCGGCAAGCCGCTGCTGATCGTTGCCGAAGAAGTCGAAGGCGAAGCGCTGGCGACCCTGGTGGTCAACACCATCCGTGGCATCGTCAAGGTCGTGGCCGTCAAGGCTCCGGGCTTCGGCGACCGTCGCAAGGCGATGCTGGAAGACATGGCCGTGCTTACCGGCGGCACCGTGATCTCCGAAGAAGTTGGCCTGTCGCTGGAAAAGGCCACCATCAAGGACCTGGGCCGCGCCAAGAAGGTGCAGGTCTCCAAGGAAAACACCACCATCATCGATGGCGTGGGTGACAAGGCCAACGTTGATGCACGCGTGGCGCAGATCAAGACCCAGATCCAGGACACCTCCTCCGATTACGATCGCGAGAAGCTGCAGGAACGCGTGGCCAAGCTGGCCGGCGGCGTTGCCGTGATCAAGGTCGGCGCTTCGACCGAAATCGAAATGAAGGAAAAGAAGGATCGCGTCGACGACGCCCTGCACGCGACCCGTGCAGCCGTTGAAGAAGGCGTGGTCCCGGGCGGCGGCGTTGCCCTGGTCCGTGCGGTCACCGCGCTGGCCGGCCTGAAGGGTACCAACGAAGACCAGAACCACGGCATCCAGATCGCCCTGCGCGCGATGGAAGCCCCGCTGCGCGAAATCGTGGCCAACGCCGGTGAAGAACCGTCGGTCATCATCAACAAGGTCAAGGAAGGCACCGGCAGCTTCGGCTACAACGCCGCCACCGGCGAGTTCGGCGACATGCTGCAGTTCGGCATCCTGGACCCGACCAAGGTGACCCGTTCGGCGCTGCAGAACGCGGCCTCGATCGCTGGCCTGATGATCACGACCGAAGCCATGGTTGCCGAAGCTCCGAAGAAGGACGAGCCGGCCATGGGCGGCGCCGGTGGCATGGGCGGCATGGGTGGCATGGGCGGCATGGACTTCTAAGTCCCCGCGTTACCGATGCAATGAAAAACCCCGCCGGAAGGCGGGGTTTTTTTTTGGGGCCGGTCGGAATCGAATCAGATCCACGCCATGCGTGGATACCGCTCCCAGGCGGGTATCTACGCGCGGCCCTCGCGCCGCTGCAGCCACAGGTGGGCCGCCAGCAGGGCCAGCGCGCCACCCGCGATCATGCCCTGTACCCACGGCAGCTCCGTGATCGGCGCAAGCAGCAGGCCCGCCGCCATGCCGATCAGGCTGGCGCCGGCGCCCACCCGCTGCCGCCGCTGCCGATGTGCAGCCTGGCGATGGCGTGCGGCGATGCGCAGGCGCCGTGCATCCGGCTGCAACACCGCTTCGGCAATGGCATCGATCTCTGGGCGATTCATCCTGTCTCCTGCATTGCGTCCGTGTCTGCATGCTGCACGACTGCGGGACCTGTGTGCAACGGCAACGCTTCGATCATCTGACGAACGCCTTCGCCGCGCCGTACTCCCACTGCCACGGCACGCCGGTGTCGCCCAGCACAAACGCTACCAGGGCCGGGAAGGCCGCCTCTGCCCGCACATCGTTGCCCAGGATCACCACGCAGCGCTGGTGCTGCTCCACGCATACCAGCGTGTTGCCCACTGCATCGTCGTGGCCGCCCTTGTAGAAGCCTGCGCCCTGCGGGCCGAGAAACGTCACCACGCCCAGACCTGCCGCCAGGTCCTTGCGTTGCTGCGCCTTCGGCAACTCCGGTTGCAGGGTGGGGAACTGGCTGGCCGTGGTGATGGGCAGCTGCGGCCGCACCAGCTCCCTGCGCATCGGTGCGGATAGCCCGTCGCCACGCACGTAACCGGCGGCGAAGCGGGCCATGTCGGCAATGGTGGTATCCATGGACCCTGCCGCACGTACGCGGCTGCGCTCATCATGCGGTTCGGCCACACCTTCCGCCGTCCAGCCATCGGCCAGGTTGGCGGCGAAATCCTCGCGCCACATCATGCTGGTGCGGGTCATGCCGAAGCGGTCGAACACCCGCTGCTGCATCAACGCGCCCACATCCTCGCCCAGCCGCCCGCGTTCGATCACGAACTGCAGCAGGATCAGTCCCTCTCCGGAATACCCATATCGACTACCCGGATCAAAGTGGAACTTCAGGCGCCCATCGGGCTCCAGGAAGCCGAAGTTGGCAAAGCCACTGGAATGGTTGAGCAGCAGGCGCGGGGTGAGCTGGCGCCAGCGGGCATCGCCGGCCAGCACGCTGTAGTCGGCGTACTTCTTCGGTTCCGGTGGATAGTCCGGCAGCGGTTTGTCCAGGGCGGTAGCGATGCTCGCATCCAGATCGATCCGCGCGTCCTGCGCCAGCTGTGCGACCAGGTGGCCGAAAGCCATCTTGGTCAGTGACGCAGCGTACATCACGGTGTCGGTGCGCAGCGGCTCGCCTGCGGCGTTGCGTTCACCGTAGGCGGCCACATGCACCACCTTGCCGCCATCGATCACCGCCAGCGCCATGCCGCGCGCGTGGGCCGCCTGCATCAGCCGCTGTGCTTCGGCATCGATGCGAGTGGGCGAGGGCACGGGTGGCGGCGCGGCCAGTACCGCCAGCGGGAGCAGCGTCAGCAACATCAGGGTGGCACGGCACATGCGTGGAACTCCTGGTGGGGCGCACGGTGATGCTACGCCAGGCTGCCGCTGGCGTCATTGCCAGATGTCAGCTGGCCTGCGGCCGGCGCAGGCAGATCCGGGCCGCGCCGGCACCGATGTCCACCTGGCCGCCACGCATTGCATCCGCACCAAGGATCAGCGCCGGCCGACCCTCCAGGCCGATCGCCTTGAACACTGGCAGTTCGCTGATGCGGACCTCCATCGACGGGTGCTGCCAGCCGCTGCCGGTCATGCCGGGCAGGGTGTACAGCCAGGTTGCCTGCTTTCCGCCGCCCAGGCCTTCGGTGCCCTTTTCACGCACCCGCACCCGCGCGTCGCTGCCGTCGGTGCGCAGCCCCAGTGCGCGGGCTGCTTCGGCGTTGAGGATGGTCTGCGCGGCACCGGTGTCGACCACGGCGATGGCGTCCACCGCGGGCGCGCCCAGTGCAAGCCTGATGAAGCCGAACTGGCGCAGGCCGTCAGTGCGGCCGGGCAGCGCATTGGGCTGGCAACCCGGTCCTTCCAGGTTCAATCCACCGGGTGTCCACAGCGCCAGTTGATTGCGGCCGAAGTCCCAACGGGTGTCCCAGCGTCCGGTCAGATCGTTGCCGATCAAGCCGTCAATGGCCGGATCATCGCCCTTCGGCAACGACGATAGATCGACCTTCATGGCTTGGGCCTGCAGCTGCCAGCTGCCCAGCTGCCAGGACGTGCTGCGTATGCGCTGCAGCCGCGCGGAAGCTGCACTTGCCCCTTGGGCCTGTGATACCTCTGCATCCGCATCCTCCAGACCATAGCGCCGCACGACGCGGTCATCGACCAGAGTGGCGCCTGCCGCGCTGTCGACCACGAAGCGCAGCGGTTCGGCACGCCCGTCCAGCGACACGGCCACGGCCGGATGACCGCCCTGCATCCACATCGGCAGGATGTGTTCGGGGGGATCGGACGCCAGCGCAGGCAGCGGGGCAGCAAGCAGGAAGAATGGGATGAGGCGCAAGGGAAGTCTCCGCAGTGATCATGGGTGACCATTGGCGCGCAGCGGCGTATCGCGGGAATATCGGCGTTGATACCGTCCTGATACAGACCTGCCTGATACTGCCCGCATGACGACTCCCGCCCGTGTCTTCGTTGTCGATGACGACGCCAGCATCCGTGATGCCATCGCCGATTGCCTGCTGCTGCACGGCTACCAGGTGCGAGTGGCTGCCGACGCAGCGGCGCTGGATGTGCTGCTGCAGGTCGAACGTCCGGACCTGATCGTGCTTGACTGGATGATGCCCGGCGAGGATGGACTTTCGGTCTGCCGCCGATTGCAGGCGCGGGCGATCCCGATCCTGATGTTGTCGGCGATGGGCAGCGCACCGGACAGGGTGATCGGCCTGGAGATGGGCGCGGACGACTATCTGGCCAAACCGTTCGATCCGCGCGAGCTGCTGGCGCGGGTACGTGCGCTGCTGCGCCGGCAGGACAAGCTGCGCGCGCAGGTCGCCAGTGAACTGCGCTTTTCTGGTTGGCGGTTGCTGCCGGAACAACGTCGCCTGCTGGCCCCGGATGGCAACGAGCTGGTGCTCAGCCGTGGTGAATTCAGCTTGTTGCTGGCGCTGGCCGAACGCCCCGGGCGGGTGCTGGGGCGCGAGCAGCTGCTGCAGCTGAGCCGTGGCGAGCCCAGTGACAGCGTCGACCGCGCGGTCGACCTGGCGATCAGCCGCCTGCGCCGCAAGCTCGGGCAGGCTTCACCCGGTGCGGAATCGCTGGTGCAGACATCGCGTGGCGAAGGCTATCGCTTCGACGCCGAGGTACAGCTGCTGTGAGCAGCCGGTGGCCGACCGCGCGTTGGATCACGATGCTGGCCCTGGCCAGCCTGCTGCTGGCGACGCTGGTCAGCGTGGCGGTGGTTGGGTGGATGCCTCGGCCCGCGCCGCCACCGATGCGGTTGGACCAGGCCGTGCAGGTGCTGCGAGGGGAACAGGCCGCGGCACCACTGGGCCTGCATCTGGCGACGCAGGATGCGCCACCACAGGGCAGTGCCAGTGACTGGCTCACCCAGTTGGCGGCGCTGCAGATGGGTTTGCCGGCGAAGGAGGTGCGCCTGGTCTGGAGCGGACAGGGCAAGGCGCCTGATGTGCAGGTCATCGAAGGCGGCGCTGTGCTCGACGCCACGGCGCGGGTCGGTGTACTGAAGGCGCAGGCCGCGCTGCTGACCGCGATGCAATGGCCGCCGTTTGAACTGGGCATGCGCCAGGCCGATGGCCGATGGCAGGTGGTGGGTAGTGACCACAGCGATCTGGCGGCGTGGCGCCGGCAGGTCGTGCTGGCGCTGCTGGGCGGTGCCTTATTGTTGGCGCCGCTGGCGGCGTGGGCATCGATCCGGCTGGTGCGTCCACTACGACGCTTGGCCGATGCCAGTGCACGTGTGGACCTGCAGGCCGAAACACCATTGCCGGACGACGGCCCACGCGAAGTACAGATATTGGCTGCAGCGATCAGCACCGGGCGCGTGCGCCTGCGCGAACAGGCCCAGGACATGACGCGCATGCTGGCCGCAGTAGCGCACGACCTGCGCACGCCGTTGACCGGCCTGCGTCTGCGTGCGGAGTTCGCACCGCCACCGCAGGCGGCGCGGATGGTGGCCGACATCGAACGCATGGATACGATGATCGAGCAGGTGCTCGACTACGCACGCGGCGAACTGCAACCACTGCAGTTACGGCCGCTGGACCTTGCCGCGTTGCTGGAGGAATGCGTGCAGGGTGCCCTGCTGCGCGGCGTCGAGATCTCCATCGAGGGACCGGACACCTTGCCGTGGCAGGGCGACGCGCTCCTGCTGCGGCGGGCGATCGACAACCTCATCGACAACGCAGACCGCTACGCCGGTGCCGTAGACCTGCACATCGCCATGGAAGGCAGTCGCATGCAGCTGGATGTGATGGACCGCGGTCCGGGCATCGCCGAGGACGACCGCGCACGCCTGCTGCAACCCTTCCAACGCAGCGAGAGCTCGCGCAGCCGCGCCACAGGAGGGACCGGCCTGGGCCTGGCGGTGGCGGCCAACGTCGCACGACGGCATGGGGGCGAGCTTCTGCTGCTGCAGCGTGACGGCGGCGGACTGATCGCACGCCTGCTGCTGGGGCCGGTTTCCTGATATCGCCTTGATACTGGCGTTGGAGCCTTGTTTTGCAATATGATTAGGCGCCTAATCATGTTGGAGAGAGCCATGCTGGAAGCCAAGCACAGTGCCCTTCTGGATGAAGCGCAACGACGCGGCCATACCGGCGTCGCGCAGCTGCGCCTGTGTTTCCAGCTGCTGTCGCTGTCATCGGCCATCGACCGCGACTGCGCCACGCGCCTGGCGCCGCACGGGCTCAGTGAAGGGCGTTTCATCGTGCTTTTCCTGCTGCACGGCGCGGGTGGCACGCTGCCTCCGCATGAACTGGCCGAGCGCGCAGGTGTCACCCGCGCCACGATCAGTGGCCTGATTGATGGCCTGCAGCGCGAAGGGCTGCTGCAGCGGCGCAGTGACGCCGAAGACGGCAGGCGCCTGCAGATCGTGCTGACCACACAGGGGAAGTGCCTGGCCGAGACGCTGTTCAACCAGCACACGCAATGGATAGGGGGCTTGTTCAGCGGGTTGGACGCGGAAGAACAGCAGCACCTGTCGCGATTGCTGCATAAGGTCTGGCAGCACACCGATGCCGGACGAGAGCCTGCAGCATGAGCCCGGCGATCGCGGCGCAACGGCTGCATGCACTCAACACCGGCCATGCCCCCACCACCCATCTGGCCGAATGCCTGGCAGTGGATTTCGCCGCGCTGCTGCAGGTGGTGGCGCCTGCGCTTGCACCGGAAGCGCTGCAACGCATGCAGGATGCCTCAGGCAAGGGCATCACACTGCGCATGGCCTTGGCTGCGCAACTGCTGCGTGAGGCGGGGCAGGGCGATCCCGTGCAATGGCAGGACCATGCGTCCGACACCGTGCGCGGCTGGGCCTGCTACCTGATCGGCAGCGATGCCCGCGCGACGTTGGCAGAGAAGCTGCAGCAGATGCGCACGCTGGCCGACGATCCACACTTCGGTGTGCGCGAATGGGCGTGGCTGGCGCTACGCACGGACATCGTTGCCGCGCCGATGCAGGCGCTTGAGTACCTGCAACCGTGGACACAGGAAACTTCGCCGTACCTGCGCCGCTTCGCCTGCGAAGCACTGCGTCCGCGCGGTGTCTGGGCCACACATATCGCGCTGTTCAAGCAGCACCCTGAACATGCATTGCCGATGCTGGAAGCACTGGCTGACGACCCGGAACGCTACGTGCAGGATTCGGTCGGCAACTGGCTCAATGATGCCGGCAAGACTCAGCCGAAGTGGCTGCGCGTGCTGTGCACGCGTTGGCAGCACGAGCGCCACAGCGACGCCAACGCCTACATCCGCAAACGCGCACTGCGCTCGCTCCGGTAGTGCCGGATGCTGGCCGACAAACCCGCAACCCCGTCAACCTCAAGGAAGAACCACCATGTCGCACACCTTCATCGAGCTCTATACCGCCACGCCGGCCTGGACCACACTGCCGCCCGAGCAGCGGAATGCCTTCTTCGCCCGTATTGGCGCCGGCATGCAGCAGTTCGATCCAGCCCGCATCACGCCGCTGGCGATGGGCCGCATTGCCAGGGACGTACCGCATAGCAGCGATGAACAGTTCTATGCGGTCTGGCGCTGCGCGAGCCGCGAGGAGGTCGATGCGCTGGTGGCTGGCATTGCCGCTACCGGCTGGCATGAGTACTTCACCACCACCCATGCGGTAGGCGCGATGGACAGCATGGCCCAGCACTTGGCCGACCTGGCCGCCTTGTAGCGGGGCGGCAGACGCCGGCAGATCCCGGTCCTCGGCATGGGTGGCACATGCGCCTGTCACCCGGACGCGGTAAACAGGACATTGCCCATGTCCATCCGCAGGGAAGTCGATCATGCAGAGCACGCTCCAGGTCACGTTGTTCGGCCCTCTTGGCGACAGCCCGGCGTTGCAGTTGCCGGGGCTGGAGGGGCCGTCGGTGGCCATCCAGGAATCGGCCCTGCGGCGGTTGGTTTCCGACCTCTACACCGCGCGTTCCCTGCTCAACCCCGAGCAGCTGGACGAGGCCCGGCGGGAACTGGATCGCGTGCTGGAACGCTGGGCCGACATCCATGAGGGCCTGCTGCTGGACGTGGAAGTGCATGGCAAATGAGCGACTTTGCGTGGTTGCCGCCGCGTAGGCCGGGCTGGCGCGCATCTCGCTGAACCGCGTCCCCAGTTGCGTATGAAACATTTTGCACTGCGCAAAAGCTGTGCTATCAATAGATCCCATGAACGCAGCCCCCACCAGCTTTTACTGGTATTACTTTCCGAAGCCACCGGCGGAGGAAGGATTGCGCTCACCCTGAAGAAAGCTTCAGACGCATTCCCGAAAGCCGCCAGCGAACCTGGCGGCTTTTTTCATGCCGCCACGCTGGGGACCCCCAACGTTCCGGAGATCTCCCGCAATGCCCCCGCACACCGACGACCTGCGTATCCGCACCATCGAACCGCTGACACCGCCTGCCCAGCTGCTGGCGATGCTGCCCTGTGACGATGAAGCCTCCGACACCGTCAGCGCCTCGCGCGCGGCCCTGCACCAGATCCTGCATGGCCGCGACGACCGCCTGGCAGTGGTGGTAGGCCCGTGCTCGATCCACGACCCGAAGGCCGCCATCGAGTACGCCCAGCGCCTGAAGCCGCTGCGCGACGCGCTGGCCGGCGAACTGGAAATCGTCATGCGCGTGTACTTCGAGAAGCCGCGCACCACGGTGGGCTGGAAGGGCCTGATCAACGATCCGGACCTGGACGGCAGCTTCAGGATCGACAAGGGCCTGCGCATCGCACGCGGCCTGCTGCGCGACATCAACAAGCTGGGCCTGCCGGCCGGTGTCGAGTTCCTTGACGTGATCTCGCCGCAGTACATCGCCGACCTGGTGGCATGGGGCGCGATCGGCGCACGCACCACTGAAAGCCAGGTGCATCGCGAGCTGGCCTCGGGGTTGTCGTGCCCGGTCGGCTTCAAGAACGGCACCGATGGCAACGTGAAGATCGCCGCTGACGCAGTGGGTGCGGCGTCCAATCCGCATCACTTCCTGTCGGTCACCAAGCAGGGCGGAACCGCCATCGTGTCGACCACCGGCAACCCGGATTGCCATGTGATCCTGCGCGGCGGCAAGCAGCCGAACTACGACGCAGGCAGTGTTGCCGAGGCCTGCCAGGTGCTGGCCAAGGCCAAGCTGCCAGCGCGCCTGATGATCGACGCCAGCCATGCCAACAGCCTGAAGAATCCGGAGAACCAGCCGAAGGTGATCGACGACATCGCCGTTCAGCTGGAAGACGGCGAACAACGCATCGTTGGCGTGATGATCGAGAGCCATCTGGTTGGTGGTCGCCAGGAACTGGTGGAAGGCCAACCGCTGGTCTACGGGCAGAGCATCACCGATGGCTGCATCGACTGGGACACCACCGTGACGGTGCTGGAGCGGCTGGCCGCGGCCGTGCGCGCCCGCCGTGAAGTGAAGGTGTCCGAAGCCGCCTGATGGAAGCCGCTTGAGTGCGGCACGTGTGTGGATGGCGGCCAGCGCCTGCGGGGGTGCGGCCGCGATCAGGGCCGGTCGGAGTTGGAGACCGGCCCATCTGCACCGGCGATGCGCCTGGCGCTGCGCATGAGCGACAGCGCCAGGTACATCGCCGGGGTGGTGAGAACGATGGATGGGGCCTTCATGTAGCGTCGAGCCCGCGAAGCGCGGGGCTTTGTAGAAGATCCGCTCCACGTACGCTCCAGGTCACGTCACAATGCCACTTCCTGTTTGGTGGCCGCAGCCATGAAAGAACTGATCATTCCAGAAGCCGCACAGCGCGATGAGGATTCCATCGAGATGATCCGCGTGTGGATTGCCGAACGGGGATTGCATGCTTCGCTGAACGTTGGCCTGTATGGAGATCGTCCTGGCATTCGAGAGGAGCATGCGTGGGGACGCATCCTGGCAGACGTCGCCCAGCATGTCGCAGATGCTCTGGTCGTGAGTGGCGGGATGGACCGCGGCGCGGCGATCAACGCGATCAAGGATGCATTCGATGAAGAGCTGCGGGCGCCGTCCAGTGGGCGCTCGGGGGGATTCGTGGTCCGCCACTGAGGGACCAGATGGGCGCCGCGGCGCTGGAGACAGCGTCCCAACGCAACACGGCAACAAGCGCTGGGCGACGTGGAGAACGCGAACTTCAATGCACTTCGTCGTGGTACACGAACTTCGGCATTTCCCAGCGGTAGTGGATCGCCAGCAGGCGCAGCGCGAAGCCGCCGCCGAGGCAGCACAGGATTGCGGTGGCATCGGCCACGCCCCAGTGCAGCAGCAACAGGTAGGCCGCGCCGGTCAGCAGCGCGATGATCGCGTACAGCTCCTTCTGGAAGATGAGTGGTACCTCGTTGCAGAGGATGTCGCGCAGCACGCCGCCGAACGCGCCGGTCAGCATGCCGGCGATCAGCACGATCGGCATCGCATGGCCGGCTTCGCGCGCGATCGAGCAGCCGATCAGGGTGAAGGCGATCAGGCCCAGGCCGTCGAGCACCAGGAAGGTGCGGCGGAAGTGGTGCATCCAGCGCGCCACCCAGGTGGCGATCAGCGCCGCACACACGGTGAAGCCGAGGTACTCGGGATGTTTGACCCAGCCCAGCGGGTAGTGGCCGAGCAGGATGTCGCGCAGCGAACCGCCACCGAGTGCGGTGACGCAGGCGATCATGACCACGCCGAACAGGTCCATGCGGCGGCGGCCTGCGGACAGTGCGCCAGTCATGGCCTCGGCGGAAATGGCAATCAGGTAGATGATGGACAGCAGCATGGGACAGGCTCCGGGCGCGGTGGGGCCGGCCATGCGCGACTACCGCCACAGCCTGCGCAATGACGGGATGACGATGACCGGTGCCGCTCCCGCTGTCCTTTTGCCTGAGAGTTCAGCGGCATGGGCCGCGTGCCCCTTCGGCGGATCGTCCCGGGCGTGCCCGGTGACCTCTCTCCAGCTCGGCGAGTCGAATGCATGGTTGGTGGGATTCCAGCCCACCGGCCTGAGCGATCATGGGAGCCTGCGCCTTCGGCGGGCGCCAGCGCGGCGCCTCTCTCCTGCATTCGGGCGCCAGTATATCCGCTGCAGTGCAGCACGGCATAATCCAGGCATGGCCCCGTCCCTCCGCCCGTGGTTCCTGTACCTGCTCGAATGCCGCGATGGCAGCTATTACGCCGGCATCAGCACCGATGTGGAGGCGCGTTTCGCCGCCCACCAGGCCGGCAAGGGCGCGCGCTACACCCGGGCCCGGCCGCCGCTGCGCGTGCTGGCCGTGCGCGAATACCCGGACCGGGCCGCCGCCTCCCGCGCCGAGTGGCAGCTCAAGCAGCAGCCCCGCGAACGCAAGCTGGCTTGGCTGCAGGCGCCGGTCCTGTAGATCCACGCCACGCGTGGATGGGCTACCCGGCCCGTGCGATGATCGCCTCGCGCCCAGAGCTGGAGACCCGGATGTCCACGATCGCCCTGCTGTTCGCTCTTTCCGCAGGCACAAGCCCCGCCGCCGCCCCGGCCACCCTCGCGGCCATCGAAGCCACCTGCCACGACTATGTCGATGGCCAGCTGGAAGCCGACCCGCAGCGCGTCGCCCGCTCCCTGCATCCGGACCTGGCCAAGCGCGCTGTGCTCGGCGATACACCTGACGAACGCCTGGGCCTGCGCCGGATGTCGAAGGAGGAGCTGGTCTTGCTGACGAAGCAGGGCGCGTTGAAGACCCCGAAGGATCAATGGGATCGTCGCTGCACGGTGCTGGACGTGACCGGCAACGCGGCCTCGGTACGGCTGGAGACCCCGTGGTTCGTCGATTACTTCCACATGGGGCGCTTCGACCAGCGCTGGGTCATCGTCAACGCGCTGTGGTACCCGAAACCGAAGGCGCAGTGAGCGATGCGTGCCGCCGGCAAGGCATGGATCTCCGTCGTCGTGCTGGTCGCCGGCATCGCGCTGCTGCCTGGACTGCTGTACCTGCTCGGGCTGGTATTAGCAGGCGGTCGGCCGAAGCCGGCCGACCGTGCGCTCAGTGGTGTGGCTGCGTGCAGCAGTGAGCCACGGGCGGGGTATCGGCCGATGAACCCCTGGCGCTTCACCGCCCAGTTCTTCGACAACGACGCGATGAAGAAGGTGCCTGAAGTGGAGCGGGAGGCCTTCTGGATTGCCCGGCGCTATCTGTGGCGGCAACCGCAGCGCGGCGTGCTGCGCTGGCAGCTCAGCAGTACCGCATTGACGATCTGGATCACCCGGCATTGGAGTACCGCGCAGATTGCCGACACCGCAAGGAAGGAGGACTTCTGCCGGACCTGGTCGAAACGACGGATGTCCGGTGGCCCGATGAACCGGTAGATCCACGCCATGCGTGGAGGGTGTTGACCGGGTCAGAGCCCTTTCCTGCGGAAAGGGAGCCGACCCCGTTGCGTGCGCTCCTACCGCTTCGGTCGCCGGTCGTCCTGGTCATCACCGAAGATGATGCGCGCGCTGCGCTGGTAGCTCCAGTACGCCACGGCCCAGTTCAGCAGCACCACGATGCGGTTGCGGAAGCCGATCAGGAAGAACACGTGCGCGGCCAGCCAGAACCACCACGCCAGCACACCGGACAGCTGCAGCCGGCCCAGATGCACGATCGCAGCCATGCGGCCGATCGTGGCCAGGTTGCCGAAGTCTGCGTACTTGAACGGGCCGGGTTCGGGCTTGCCGTGCAGGCGCGCGCGGATCACCTCGGCCACGTACTTGCCCATCTGCTTGGCCGCGGGCGCCACGCCAGGCACCGGCTTGCCGTTGGCCTGGTTCAATACGGCCAGATCGCCAGCCACGAACAGTTCCGGGTGGCCAGAGAGGGTGAGGTCGGGTTGCACCTGCACGCGCCCGGCGCGGTCCAGCGGCACCTCCAGCGTGCGCGCCAGCGGTGAAGCGGCCACACCGGCGGCCCACACCACCGTGCGTGCCGGCACGAACTGATCGCCGAGCCTGAAGCCCTGGCTGTCGATGTCGCTCACCGGGGTGCCGGTCAGCACTTCCACGCCCAGCTTTTCCAGCTGCCGGCGCGCCTTCAGCGAAAGCACTTCCGGGAACGACGACAGTACGCGCGGCCCGGCTTCGACCAGCCGCACCTTGGCGCTGGCCGGGTCGATGTGGCGGAACTCGTTGCGCAGGGTATGGCGCGCGATCTCGGCCAGCGTGCCGGCCAGTTCGACGCCGGTAGGTCCACCGCCAACCACGGCGAAGCTCAACCATGCGGCCTTCTTCGCCGGGTCCGGTTCTGCTTCGGCGCGCTCGAACGCCAGCAGCAGCTTGCGGCGCAGCGCGATGGCATCGTCCAGCGTCTTCAGCCCGGGCGCATCATCGGCCCATTGGTCGTTGCCGAAGTAGGCGTGGGTGGCGCCGGTGGCCAGCAGCAGGCTGTCGTAGTCCAGCGTGCTGCCATCGGCCATGCGGATCTGCCGGGCCTGCTTGTCGATGGCCACCACTTCGCCGAGGCGGACTTCCACATTGCGCTGGTGGCCGAGGATGTGGCGCAGCGGTGCGGCGATATCCGGGGCGGACAGGCCGGCGGTGGCCACCTGGTACAGCAGCGGCTGGAAGAGGTGATGGTTGCGGCGGTCGACCAGGGTGATGCGTATGCGCTCGCGGGCCAGGGCGCGGGTGGCCCAGAGACCGGCAAAACCGCCGCCGACAACAACCAGGTGGGGAACGCGCTCGCGACTCATCGACTTACTCCAGTGGGGGCATTGGGGGAAGCGCCTGGCATCTTCGCATGATGGCCCCCTGTCACGTCAGCGCCCGCGTGGATCGGCGATACTCGGGTTCAGGCAACGGCCCGTGAGGAGCCCATGAGCGAACCGGAAAAGCGCATCGCCCTGTTGATCGACGCCGACAACGCGCCGGCCTCGAAGATCGACGAGGTCCTGGCCGAAGTCGCCCGCTACGGTGTGGCCAACGTACGCCGCGCCTATGGCAACTGGAAGAGTCCGCGGTTGAAGGGCTGGGAGGCGGTGCTGCACGAGTACGCGATCCGTCCGATCCAGCAGTTCGCCTACAGCAAGGGCAAGAATGCCTCGGACATGGCGATGGTGATCGACGCCATGGATCTGCTGTACGCGCGCAACCTCGATGGTTTCGCCATCGTCTCCAGCGATGCCGATTTCACCCCGATGGTGATGCGCCTGCTGACCGATGGCGTGAAGGTGTATGGTTTTGGCGAGAAGAAAACGCCGGAACCGTTCGTCAACGCGTGCTCGAAGTTCACCTATCTGGAAGCGCTGGGCCAGACCCACGCCAGCGTGCCGGATACCGAACAGGCCTCCAGCGAACAGGCCTCGAACGAGCCGGTAGCCAACGACGATGCGCGGCCGCGCAAGAGCGGTGCGGAAATGCGCAGCGACACCCGGCTGGTGAAGATGCTGCGCCGCGCGGTGTCCTCGGCCGAGGGCGAGGATGGCTGGTCGCATCTGGGGCCGGTTGGCAGCCAGATCGGCAACCAGGCTTCGTTCGATCCGCGCAACTACGGTTACGGCAAGCTCAGTGACCTGCTGGCAGCGATCGGGCTGTTCGAGCTGAAGAAGGACGGCAAGTCATCCTACGTGCGCGCGCTGCCGAAGAAGAACCGGTAGTGCCGGCCGCTGGCCGGCAACGCCGGATGCAAGATCCCGCATCCGGCACGCACACACCCCACCCGATCAGGCGTATCGTTGCCGCTCGCATTGCCAGCAAGGAAAAACCCGCATGTTGAAGATCTGGGGCCGCCGCAATTCCAGTAACGTCCGCAAGGTGCTGTGGTGCGCCGAGGAGATCGGCCTGCCGTATGAATCCATCGAAGTTGGTGGCAGCCACGGCGGCACGCAGACGCCGGAGTACCAGGCGATGAATCCCAACAGCCTGGTGCCGGTGATCGAAGACCACGGCCTGCCGCTGTGGGAATCGAACGCCATCGTGCGCTACCTGAGCGCACGCTACGCATTGGGCACGCTGTACGCCGAAGACCCGATGGAGCGTGCCCAGGCCGAGAAATGGATGGACTGGAGCACCTCGCGCATGGCGCCGCTGTACACCGACCTGATCTGGGGCATCATGCGCACCGCCCCGGCCGACCGTGACGAATCGCGCATCAATGCCGCCATCGTGCGTGCCGGTGACTACCTGGCGATGGCCGATGCCACGCTGGCCAAACAGCCGTGGCTGTCGGGTGAGAAATTCGCGATGGGTGACATCCCGCTGGGCTCGCTGATCTATGCCTGGTTCGAACTGCCGATCCAGCGCCCGGAACTGCCGCACCTGGCCGACTGGTATGCGCGCCTGCGCGAGCGGCCGGCCTACCAGCGCGGCGTGATGTCGCCGCTGACGTAAGCGGGGACGGGTCTTTTCCTGGAAAGAGAAGCAGCCGAGCATGGCTCGGCTCTACCGTAGTGCCGAGCCGTGCCCGGCAGCACCTACCGGATCAATACAGGTCCGTCGGATCCACATCCAGCGACCAGCGCACTTTGCGTGCTTCCGGCAGCGCATACAGCTGCGGAACCAGTTGCCCGAGCACACCGTGCAATGGCGGCCGCGGCACGGCAGACAGCAGCAGTTGCGTGCGCTGGTAACCGGCCCGCCGCGGCATCGGCGCCGGCATCGGCCCATACGCCTCCACCACATTCTGCTCGCCCAGCAGCTGACGCGCTGCCAGCAGGAATGCATTGGCATGCTCCACCTGCTGCGCCTCGGCGCGCATCAGCGCCAGATGCGCGAACGGCGGGAATCCGGCGGCCTGTCGCTGGTTCAACTCGGCCTGCGCGAACGGGTGGTAGCCACCACTCACCAGGGTTTCCAGCAACGGGTGCCCGGGGTGATGGGTCTGCAGCCAGACCTCGCCGGGATCACGTGCACGGCCCGCACGGCCCGCCACCTGGATCAGCTGCTGCGCCAGCTTCTCGCTGGCGCGGAAATCGGCCGAGAACAGGCCCTCGTCGATGCCGACCACCACTACCAGCGTCAGCTTCGGCAGGTCGTGGCCCTTGGCCAGGATCTGCGTGCCGACCAGGATGCCGGGCTGGTCGCCCAGCTTCGCCAGCTGCTGTTCCAGCGCGTCACGTCGCGACGTGGTACCGCGGTCGATGCGCACCACCGGGAAATCGGCGAAGGCCGCGGTGAGATGCTCTTCCAGGCGTTCGGTACCGATGCCCTGCGGCTGCAGCGCCAGGCTGCCGCAGGCCGGGCATGCCAGCGGCGCCGGTTGCCGCGCGCCGCAGTGATGGCACTGCAGGCGACGGCCGCCGCCATGCACGGTCATCGGTGCATCGCAGCGGTTACACGGTGCGGTCCAGCCGCAGTCGTGGCACAGCAGTACCGGCGCGTAGCCACGGCGGTTCTTGAACACCAGCACCTGCTGGCCGCGCTGCAGGTGCTCGCCGATGCCGGCCAGCACATCGGCCGAGAGGCCATCGTGGAGCGGCCGCTTGCGCACATCGAGGATGCGCACGCGCGGTGGCCGTGCATCACCGGCACGCTGCTTCAGGCGCAGGTGGGTGTAGCGCCCGGCATAGGCGTTGTGCAGCGTTTCCAGCGAGGGGGTGGCGCTGCCCAGCAGCACCGGGATGCCGAGTGCCTTGGCGCGCACCAGAGCGAAATCGCGCGCGTGATAGCGGATGCCGTCCTGCTGCTTGTAGCTGCCGTCGTGTTCCTCGTCGATGATCAGCAGCCCGGCCTGCGGCAATGGCGTGAACACCGCCGAGCGGGTGCCGACGATGACCCGTGCCTCGCCACGCGAAGCCGCAGCCCAGACGCGCGCGCGCTCGTTGTCGTTCAACCCCGAATGCAGTGCATGCACGGCGATGCCGAGGCGGCCGCGGAAGCGTGCCAGGGTCTGCGGGGTCAGGCCGATTTCCGGCACCAGCACCAGCGCCTGCCTGCCCTGTGCCAGGCAGTGGATGATGGCCTGCAGGTAGACCTCGGTCTTGCCGCTGCCGGTCACGCCATCCAGCAGGAAGGGTTGGAAGCCTTCGGCAGCGTTGATCGCGGCCACGGCCTCGGCCTGGTCCGGGTTGAGCGTGGGGCCGGGCAGTGGCTGCGCATGCTGCGGTGCCACCGTCATCGCCACGCGCTCGGCCAGCGCACGCTTGGCCAGGCTGCGCGCGGCGGTCCGCCAGTCCTCCATGCGTTCGCCCAGCACGTCCTCGTCCACGACGGCTTCGGCCAGCAGTTCTGCCAACTGTCGCGGGCGGCTGCCGGCGCGCAGCTTCCCGCGCTGGGCATGGCCTTCGGGGGTCAGCTGCCAGCCCCAGTGATGGGTGTCAGGCAGGGTGTCGCCATGGCGCAGTGGGCCGGGCAGGGCGGTGCTGAGTACTTCGCCCAGCGGTGCGTGGGTGTAACGCGCCAGCCATTGCAGGCTCTGCCACAGCTCCCCCTGCAGCAGCGGCTGCGGGTCGCACCAGGCCAACGCCTGGCGCAGTCCCTGGCCGTCGTCGGTCTGGCCGTGCCCCACCACCACCCCGACCAGCTCGCGGTTGCCGAACGGCACCTTCAGGCGGCAGCCGACCGCAACCGTGGGGCCATCGCCCTCCGGCGGCAGGTAGTCGAACAGACGGGGCAGGGGGACGGGCAGGGCAACCTGCAGGGTCGGAATCGGTGAAAGCATCGGGCCAGTGTACCGGGCCATGCGCGCGCGAATGGCGGGGTGGGAGACGGCGGAGCGGCGCCCGTTGAATCATAAATGTCACCTAAATATCGGTGTCCATTGGAGATTCAGGCTTATCCACATGTTCTGTGGATAACGTTGTGCGTTACCGGTCGACGGGAACGCAGGAGGCCGATGGCGACGAGCTCACGCTTGGGTTGGTCAAAAAATCGCCACACTTAAAAGGAATTCAAAATCAAGGACTTAAGTGTGAAACATTGCTGAAACAGAGTGAATTCAGCTGCATGCCGCAGTTTCCCGCGCCGGGAGCGTGGTGCTGTGCACAACCTGCAGCACGAAGTATCCGTGGGCGCAAGTCCTACGGGCGTCGATTGCCTGCCGCTATCATTCCCGCAGACCTTTGGAGTGACCGATGACGGCTGTGCCCGCCCCTGTTTCCTCGACCGCGGCCGGCGCGCTGTCGGCGTTCCTGCGTGGCGTCGAGCGCCGCGCCCTGGTGGTGGCTGAGCTGCAGTGCGGCGATGCCGCGCGTGCCGAGCAGACCCTGGTGGCGGTGATGCGTGCCTTTGCCGCGGTCGCCAGTGACCTGCCGATGGCGCAGTGGCCGACCCGCTTCTGGACCCTGCTGGGCCAGCGCCAGGCGCTGCGCGAGCCGGTGGGCGGCCAGTGGGAACCGCCGCTGGCCGCGCTGGGCGAGATGGGACCGTTGCCGCGCCTGGCGCTGTTGCTGCGGGTGGGCGGCAGCCTGGATGAAGGTATCGCCATGCGCGTGCTTGACCAGGATGAAGCCGGCTACCAGCACCTGCTGGCCGAGGCCTGCCCGCGTGACGCGCACGGCCAACCCGATGCCTCGGCCTGGCGCCAGCTGGCCGAACAGGTGCAGTTGCGCATCCGCGACCTGCCCGCCAAACGCCTGCAGCAGCTGCAGCAGCCGGCCGCGCCGGCGGCCAACAATGAAGCCCCGACCTCCGGCTGGCGTGCGCCGCAGCGTGAAGATCGCACGGCTGCCAATGGCAAGCGCCGCCGTTCGAACGCAAAGCCGCGCTGGCGCGGTCCATTGATCCTGCTGGTGACCGTGGTTGTGCTGTTGGCAGCCGCGCTGGGCTGGCGCTATTGGCAGGGCCATTCGTCTGGCAGCGACGCACCGCTGCCGGAAGGCGTGGTCGGTGAGGCGGGCCCCGTCACGGTGGAAGCACTGCCGCCAAGCAAGGTCAACGCCACGCCGGACGCGACCCCTGCGCAGGCTACGGACGACGCCACCATGCTGGCCGACCGCGACTATCCGCTGGTGGCCGATGCTGATTTGTATGCGTGGACCGCTGCTGGCGGCCCGCTGCCGGTGGACGAATCACAATCCAAGCCGAGCCGGCCCGAGCCGGCCAGTGCCACGCTGGAAACCGCTGCCGCCGATGAATAAGACCCTGCTCGCCAGCCTGTTGCTGGCCCTGCCGTTGTCGCTGTCCGCCGCGCCGCAGACCTTGAACGTGCCGCTGCCGCCGCCAGTGCCTGGCAGTTCACCGGCGGCTACGGCCCCGGCAACCACAAGCACGACACCCGCCGCGTTCGCCCAGCTTGACGCCCCGCAGCAGCGCCAGCGTCGGGCCGATTACGCGGCCTGGCGCGCCCTGCCGGAGGGCGAGCGCGAGCGGATCCGTCAGGCCGCTGCGCGATTCAATGCACTGCCAGCCGACCAGCAGCAGCGCCTGCGCCAGCAGTTCCAGGCGCAGGACCAGGCGTTCCGCGAAGGCTGGCGGTTGGGCCCGCAGCTGGGCCTGGAGTTCCCCAAGCTGCACGGCCTGTTCGGGTTCGTGCCGCCGCAACAGCGCGAGGCCGCGCTGGCCGTGCTGCGCCAGCTCAGCCCGGCGCAGCTGGCCCAGCTCACCCTGGTCGCGCAGCGCACGCCGCCGCAGGAGCGCGACACGGTTCGCAGCGCGTTCCTCGCGGTGCCGGCCGCCGAGCGCGACACCTGGCTCAAGCGCCAGGCGGGTCAGTAAACAAAGGGGACGGAGGGGATTAAGTCGTGTTCGGCACAGTCGGGCTGGAAACGACTTAATCCCCTCCGTCCCCTTTCCTGTTCGTAACGCGATCGCAACGCGTGATGCTGGGGCCTGCCGGAACCCAGCATTCACGCCATGTCATGGGAATGCGCGCGCTGCACGCGTAAGATGACCGGCCGCAACCCGGTGCCTGTGCCCTTCGCGCGCAACCGCAGTTCGCGTCAAGCACCTTATGTCTACTGCAACCTCCACGCCGCGCTTCAGCAAGGAAGTCGGCGCCACCGGTCTGCTCGCCCTGCCGCTTGTGCTCGGGCATGTATCCACCGGTCTGATCTCCTTCGTCGACAACGTCATTGCCGGCCACCACGCCACCGCGACCCTGGCCGCGGTGACCATCGGCACGGCGCTGTTGTGGCTGCCGATGCTGATCCCGATCGGCACCCTGATCTCGCTCACGGCCTCGGTGTCGCAGCTGCATGGCGCCGGCCGCGAGCGCGAGATCGGCCCGCTGTTCCGCCAGGCACTGTGGCTGGCGTTGGGCCTGGGCCTGATCATGTTCACCTTCCTCACCGTGGTGCCGCCGCTGCTGCCGGCCTTCGGCATCGCGCCGGACATCGTGCCGGGCGCCACCGCGTTCCTGCATGCGGTGCGTTGGGGCGGCCCGGCGCTGACGCTGTATTTCTGCATGCGCTATCTGAGCGAGGGCATGCACTGGACGTTGCCGACCATGCTGCTCGGCTTCGGCGGCCTGCTGGTGCTGGCGCCGATGGGCTACGTGCTGGCCAACGGCAAGCTGGGCTTCCCGGAAATGGGTGCCGAGGGCCTGGGCATCGCCTCGGCGGTGATGATGTGGCTGCAGGCGATCGCCTTCGCCACCTACCTGTGGTTCACCAAGCGCTTCGCCCACCTGCAGCTGTTCTCGCACTTCGAAGGGCCGCGCTGGAAGGCGATCTGGGATCTGCTGCGCACCGGCCTGCCGATCGGCATCACCGTGCTGATGGAGGGCGGCCTGTTCATCGTCACCGCGCTGCTGATCGGCCGCCTCGGTGCCAATGAAGCGGCCGCGCACCAGATCGCGATCAACGTGGCGCAGCTGTGCTTCATGATCCCGATGGGCGTGGCCGAAGCCACCACCGTGCGGGTCGGCCATGCAGTCGGCCGTGGCGATGGCTTCGGCGTG
Source organism: Stenotrophomonas sp. YJH_SMC_43 (assembly GCF_059372535.1). Classification (NCBI taxonomy): domain Bacteria; kingdom Pseudomonadati; phylum Pseudomonadota; class Gammaproteobacteria; order Lysobacterales; family Lysobacteraceae; genus Stenotrophomonas; species Stenotrophomonas sp. YJH_SMC_43. Next base: position 609,889 of record NZ_JCAFVQ010000003.1, on the reverse strand, counting down.
CGCCGTGCGGCGTGGGCTGGCTACGCGATCATCATGGGCACGCAGACGTTGTCGGCGGCGGTGCTGCTGTTCGGCCACGATGCCATCGTCGGTGTCTACACCAACGACCTGGCGGTGGCCGGCCTGGCCTCCACCCTGCTGCTGTACGCGGCCACCTTCCAGTTCCCGGATGGCATCCAGGTACTGTCCGCCGGCGCACTGCGCGGCCTGAAGGACACCCGCGTGCCGATGTTCATCGCCATGTTCGCGTACTGGGGCCTGGGCATGCCGCTCGGCGCCGGGCTCGGCCTGGGGCTGGGCATGGGCCCGCAGGGCATGTGGATCGGCCTGATCGTCGGCCTGACCGCCGCCGCCATCCTGATGGGCTGGCGCCTGCGGCGCAGCAGCCTGCGCATCGGCCAGTCCGTACTGTCCTGATTTGCCCCGCCCGCCGCGATGACCCGTGGCGGGCGATCCCCTGACTTGTGTCCGATGCCGCATCACGCGGCACCGGCTATGCTGGCACCACGGCAAGAAGCCATCCGGAGCGTTCCATGAATCAACCCGTGCCCCCGTTGCCCCCGGCGCGTCGCAACCCCGTCGCCAGTTTCTTCATCGGGCTGTGGGACGTCATGAACTTCACCCGCCGGTTGATCCTCAACCTGGTGTTCTTCGGCCTGCTGTTCCTGCTGCTGGTGATGTTCGTCATCGCTGCCGGCATGGGCGCCGGTGCCAGCAAATCGCTGCAGGACCGCACCACCCTGGTGATCGCGCCGGAAGGCCGCCTGGTCGAGCAGTTCAGCGCTGATCCGGTCAGCCGTGCGCTGGCCAAGGCGGTGGGCGACAACGGTGCCGAAGAGATCCAGCTGCGCGACCTGCTGCGGGTGATCGAGTCGGCCAAGGAAGACAAGAAGATCGAACGCGTGGTGCTGGAGCTGGACAAGCTGCAGCCGTCGGGCTTCGCCTCGCTGCGTGAAGTCGCCGCCGCACTGCAGGACCTGCGCGCCTCCGGCAAGCAGCTGGTGGCTTACAGCGAGAGCATGGGCCAGTCGCAGTACCTGCTGGCCGCGCAGGCCGACGAGGTCTACCTGGATCCGATGGGGTCGGTGGTGCTCGAGGGCCTGGGCCGCTACCGGCAGTATTTCCGCTCCGGCCTGCAGGACAAGCTCGGCGTGGACGTGCACCTGTTCAAGGTGGGCGAGTACAAGTCCGCGGCCGAGCCGTACGTGCTCGATGCTGCGTCGCCGGCCTCCAAGGAAGCCGACCTGTTCTGGATGAACGACGTGTGGCAGCGCTACCTGGGCGACATTGCCAAGGCCCGTCGCCTGGACCCGGCACAGCTGGCCGCCGGCATCGACACGCTGCCGGAAGGCATCGCCGCTGCCGGTGGTGACCTGGCCAAGTTCGCCCTGCAGCAGAAGCTGGTGACTTCACTGAAGACCCGCGAGGAATTCGAGGATCTGATGATCGAGCGCGGCGTGGCCGACGACGATGCCGACGGTGGTTTCCGCAACGTCGACTTCGGCACCTACCTGGGACAGCTCGATGCGCGCCGCAACCCGGTCGACAACCGTCCGCAGGTGGCGGTGGTGGTGGCCGCCGGCGAAATCAGCGGCGGCGATCTCCCGGCCGGCCGCATCGGTGGCGAATCGACCTCGGCGCTGCTGCGTGCCGCGCGTGATGATGAGAACGTGAAGTCCGTGGTGCTGCGTGTCAATTCGCCGGGTGGTGAAGTGTTCGCCTCCGAGCAGATCCGCCGTGAAGTGGTGGCCCTGCAGGCCGCCGGCAAGCCGGTGGTGGTGTCGATGGGCGACCTGGCCGCCTCCGGTGGCTACTGGATCAGCATGAACGCCGATCGCATCTATGCCGATCCGTCGACCATCACCGGTTCGATCGGCATCTTCGGCATGGTGCCGAACTTCAGCCGCGCGCTGGACAAGATCGGCGTGCACACCGATGGTGTCGGCACCACCCGTTTCGCCGGGGCGTTCGATGTCACCCGCCCGATGGATCCGGCTGTGGGCCAGGTCATCCAGTCGGTGATCAACAAGGGTTACGCCGACTTCACCGGTCGCGTCGCCGACGCCCGCAAGAAGCCGGTCGAGGCCGTCGACGAAGTGGCCCGTGGCCGCGTGTGGAGCGGTGCGCAGGCAAAGGAACGAGGCCTGGTCGATGCCTTCGGTGGCTTGAAGGATGCCGTGGCCGATGCCGCCAGCCGCGCCAAGCTGGGCAAGGCCGATGCCTATCGCGTGCGCTACATCGAGAAGGCGGCAACGCCGTTCGCGCAGTTCGTCAGCGGTTTCGCCGGCAGCCGTGCCGGTGCCTGGATGCTGTCCGACTCGGGCATGGCACGGATGGTGCTGGCGCGCACGATGCCGGAAGTGGATACGCAGCTGCGCTTTGTCGAGAACGCGGCCCGCGAGAAGGGCAACGGCACGCCGGTGAAGGCGCTGGCGTACTGCTTCTGCGGGTTCTGACCGGAAGCCATCCACGCATGGCGTGGATCGACTGGAAACGCCCGGCCTTGGCCGGGCGTTTTCGTTCGCGGGCTTACTGCGTGGCGTCAGCCTCGGCCTTGCGCTCGCTCGCAGCGGCGTCATCGACGGTTTTCTGCACGCGCTTGGCGCGGTCCAGTGGCTGCTGGATCGCACGGGCCATGGCCTGCGGTTCCGGCGGCTTCTCCGGATTCGGCGTGGGCGGGCGCTGGCAAGCGGACAGCAGCACGGTGGCCAGCAGGGACGTGGACAGGATCAGGATGCGCATGGCGGCACTCCGTGATGGGCGTGCGGGCAGTGTCGCATCCTCGGCAGGGGGCGGCCGTGAGCGCGTATCCTTGCCGCATCGAAACACAGCGGGCGCGGCCCCGGAGAGCACATGACCCAGCAACGGTGGCGCCTGGACGGCCAGACCGCCCTGATCACCGGCGCCAGCGCCGGCATCGGCCTTGCCATCGCGCATGAACTGGCCGGCTTCGGCGCCGATCTGATGATCGTCGGCCGTGATATCGACATGCTGGAGACGGCGCGTGACGAACTGCTGGACGTGTATCCGCAGATGCAGGTGCATGCACTGGCTGCCGATGTCTCCGACGACGAGGACCGCCGCCAGATCCTGGACTGGGTGGAGGACCACAGCGATGGCCTGCACATCCTGGTCAACAACGCCGGCGGCAACGTCACCAAGGCGGCCACCGAGTATTCCGAGGATGAATGGCGGAAGATCTTCGAGACCAACCTGTTCTCGGCATTCGAGCTGTCGCGCTACGCGCATCCGTTGCTGGCCCGCCACGCGTCGTCGTCCATCGTCAACGTCGGCAGCGTGTCCGGCCTGACCCATGTGCGCAGCGGCGTGGTCTACGGCATGACCAAGGCGGCGATGCACCAGATGACCCGCAACCTGGCCGTCGAGTGGGCCGAGGATGGCATCCGGGTCAACGCGGTGGCGCCGTGGTACATCCGCACGCGGCGCACGTCCGGGCCGTTGGCGGACCCGGACTACTACGAGGAAGTGATCAACCGCACCCCCATGCGCCGCATCGGCGAGCCGGAGGAAGTGGCTGCAGCCGTGGGCTTCCTGTGCCTGCCGGCGGCCAGCTATGTCACCGGCGAGTGCATCGCAGTGGATGGTGGATTCCTGCGCTACGGGTTCTGATCGCTCTGCTGTAGAGCCGAGCCTTGCTCGGCTGCACTCCGCCAACGGCAGCCGAGCATGGCTCGGCTCTACAACAGATCCACCCCATGGGCAGGTGCGGCCATGCCGCCGCTGTCACCCCGGTACCGGGCAGTTGCTGGCTTCCAGCACGTCCTGCAGCCGCTTGCGTTCACCGCGCGCGGTATCGCGGTTCTCCGGCGCGGCGAAGCGCTCACGGCCGCGGGCATCGCGGAAGCGCTGCTGCCAACCACCGCAGCGCTGCGCTTCGGGAAGCGCTTCGCAGTGGTCGCGCACCACTTCACAGCTGGCGGCATTCACCGGCGTCACTCCGCCAAGGCCCTGTACCGTCATCAGCTCGCAGCGGCCGGGCGCGGCCTCGTACTCGTACAGGTAGCCGCCGCCCTGGCTGTCGGTGCACTGGAAGATCGGAGGAAGCGGCGGCTTCGGTGGACCGTCACCTGCGGTGGCGCGGGCCTCGGCATCGCGGCGCAGCGTCGCGCTGTCGAGGATCTGGTCGTCTCCTTCGTGTTCGACCATGCCTGCTTCCATGATCGTGCGTCCTTCATCCGCGCGTCGTGGTTTCGCTGGGGCCGCAGGGGCAACGGCCGCTCCGGCCGGTACCGGCGCGGGAATTTCGACGGGGGCGGGTGGAGGTTCGGCCGCCACAGGTGCAGCGGCGGCCGGCTGCGAGTTGGCCGGGTCGGGTATGCGCAGCACCTGCTGCTTGCTGCCGGTGGGGCACGGCGTGCGCTGGAGGGTAGGGACGTCACTGCTGCTGGAGGTACAGCGGTAGATCACGCCCTCTTCAGCCAACGCGCTTCCGGGTAGCAGCACCAGAAGCAGCCAGATCACTCGGTTCATGCGCACAGCGTACAGGCTGCGACGGCGTGCTGCGCTCAGCGTTCGCAATCGCGCGACAGGCGCGCATCGATGCCGCGCTGTTCGTTGCTGATGGCGGTGCGTTCACTCTGCAGCGCGCTGTTGTAACGGCGATCCAGCTCCCAGCGGCGGTCACTCAGTCGCGCGCAGACTTCCTGCGGCGGCAACGCATGGCAGCTGTCGCGAACCAGCACGCTGCCGGCCGGAACCTGCACGCCCATGCCGATCGAGGGAGGGCGATAACCCGCGCCTTCGCCGATCGGCGTGCCGATGGCCGGGCGCGGACCCGGGTAGGCCGGGCCCCGATGCCCGTGTGGCAGCCAGACACTGGTCCACAGCGGCACCCAGCGCGGATTGCCTTCGTTGTTGTCGCTGGTATAGCGGCGGCCATCCTCGCTCACGCATTCGTACATCGGCTGCGGCGGCTGGATGTAGACGTGGCGGACTTCGCGCTCGCGGATGACCGGGGTTTCGCTGGGCGGCGGAGGCGTGGCATCACTGCGCACCACCCGTGGAGCGGGATCGCGCGGGCGCTGCAGGTCGCGTACCTGCTGGCGGCCGCTGTTGCAGGGCGTGTCCTGCAGGGCAACGGCGCCGTTGCTGGCAACGCAGCGGTACACCCGCACGTCCTCGGCCCCGGCGGCGGACGCCGTCCACGGCAGCAGCAGGCACAGGCTGAAGGTGGCGCGCAGCAGGCTCATGGCGGCAGCGTGCGTGATTGTCCGCGGCAGTGCAATCGGCAGCTCAGGAGCGCAGCACGTTGCCGCTGAGCGCGTCGCGTATGGGGGTGGGTTGGGCCAGGCCACCGGTCTGTCCGTCAAGGATGCCGTCAAGCAGGCGCAGCAGGCGGGGATCCAGCTCTTCGCGGCTGCGCGCCGGTGGTTCGCCGGCCAGATTGGCGCTGGTGGAGACCAGCGGGCCACCCCAGGCGCGGCAGAGTTCGGCCACCAGCGGGTGTGCGCTGATGCGCACCGCAATCCCGCTGTGTTCGCCGGTGACCCAGGGCTGCGCGCGCGGGCCGGCGGGCAGGATCCAGGTGTTGGCGCCGGGCCAGCTGGCCAGTACTGCGCGCTGGCGGGCGTCGGGCAGCGCCTGCAGGCGCACCCAGCCTTCCAGCTGCGCCAGCTCGGCCGCGACCAGGATCATGCCTTTTTCGATCGGGCGCTGCTTCAGCCGCAGCACCATGTGCACCGCAGCTTCGTGCGAGGGATCACAGCCCAGGCCCCAGACCGCTTCGGTCGGGTAGGCGATCACGCCGCCCGCGCGGAGCGTGGCGACAGCAGAGTCCAGGGTGAGTTCTTTCATGGCGGCGACCGGCCCGGCGTGGGCCTTCATTATCCCCCGGCTGCGTGCAGAAGGGGTGGTCGGCGCGGACGGTAGGTGCGGACCGCTGGTCCGCACACCTTGCCCCTCATCCACGCATGGCATGGATCTACTTCTTTGCAGCGGCCTTCTTCGCCGGGGCCTTCTTGGCGGCGGCCTTCTTTACTGCTTTCTTCGCCGGGGCCTTCTTGGCAGGCGCTTTCTTTGCAGCGGCCTTCTTTGGCGCCGCTTCCTTCTTCACCGCTGCTTTCTTGGCCGGGGCCTTCTTCGCGGCGGCCTTCTTGGCGCCAAAGCCCTTGCGCACCGGCTTGCCGGTTTCTTCCATCAGCTGCTGCACTTCGGCCAGGGTCAGCGATGCCGGCTCGCGATCCTTGGGGATCTTGCCGTTCATCTTGCCGTCGCTGATGTACGGGCCGAAACGGCCGTTCAGCACCTGAATGTCGCTGCCCTCGAATTCCTTGATGATCCGGTTGCGCGCGATCTCTTCCTTCTCTTCGATCAGGAACACGGCGCGGGCCAGGTCGATGGTGTACGGGTCGTCTTCCTTCTTCAGCGAGGCATAGGTGCTGCCGCGCTTGGCAAACGGGCCGAAGCGGCCGATGCCGACGCTGACCGGCTCGCCCTTGTCCTCACCCAGCGCGCGCGGCATCAGGAACAGCTCCAGCGCGTCTTCCAGGGAGATGGTGTGCATCGACTGGCCGGGGCGCAGCGAGGCGAACTTGGGCTTCTCCTCGGCATCTTCGGCGGTGCTGCCGATGGCGGCGTATGGCCCGAAGCGGCCCAGGCGCACGCTGACCGGCTTGCCGGTCTTCGGGTCGGTGCCGAGCTCGCGCGCGCCACTGGCCTCGGCACGGTCGACCGATTCCTTCTTGTCTTCCACCAGCTCCTTGAACGGCTCCCAGAAGCGGGCCATCAGCGGGATCCACTCTTCTTCGCCACGCGAGACGGCGTCGAGCTCGTCTTCGAGCTTGGCGGTGAAGTCGTAGTCCACGTACCGGGTGAAGTGGCTGGACAGGAACTTGGACACTGCGCGGCCGACGTCGGACGGGCGGAAGCTGCGGCCTTCCATTTCCACGTACTTGCGGAACAGCAGGGTCTGGATGATCGAAGCGTAGGTCGAGGGACGGCCGATGCCGTACTCTTCCAGCGCCTTCACCAGCGCCGCTTCGGTGTAGCGCGGCGGCGGCTGGGTGAAATGCTGTTCGGCCTGGATGCGTTCCAGCGGCACGCGGTCGCCGGGCTTCATCGCCGGCAGCTTGCGGCCTTCGTCCTCGTCCTCGGCGCTCTTGTTGTCCTTGCCTTCTTCGTACACGGCCAGGAAGCCGGGCACCACCACGGTGGTGCCGCTGGCACGGAACACGTGCTCGCTGCCGGCCGAGAGGTCGACGCTGACGGTGTTGAGCGTGGCCGGGATCATCTGGCAGGCCACCGCACGCTTCCAGATCAGCTCGTACAGGCGGCGCTCGTCGTCGGTCAGGAAGCGCGCCACTTGGGACGGAGTGCGCAGGGCCGAGGTCGGGCGCACCGCTTCGTGCGCCTCCTGGGCGTTCTTGGACTTGGTCTGGTAGGTGTTCGGCTGGTCCGGCAGCGAGGCGATGCCGTAGTCGCGGGCGATCACGTCGCGGATTTCGGCCAGCGCGTCCTGCGACAGGTTCACCGAGTCGGTACGCATGTAAGAAATCAGGCCGACGGTGCCTTCGTCGCCAATCGCCACGCCTTCATACAGCTTCTGCGCCACCTGCATGGTCTTGCGGGTGGTGAAGCCGAGCTTGCGTGAGGCTTCCTGCTGCAGGGTGGAGGTGGTGAACGGCGGCGCCGGGCGGCGCTTGCGCTCCTTGCTGGCCACATCGGTGACATGCAGCGAGCCCTGCGCGGCCTGCTGGATGCGCATGCGTGCCGCTTCAGCGGTGTCGCCGTCGGTGATGGTGAACTGCTCGAACTTCTGCCCGTCCAGCTTGATCAGCTTGGCGTTGAAGTGCTGCGACGGGTGCGCGCATTCGGCGGCGATCGACCAGTATTCGCGGGCGATGAAGGCTTCGATCTCTTCCTCGCGCTCGACGATCATGCGCAGTGCCGGGCTCTGCACGCGGCCGGCGGACAGGCCACGCTGGACCTTGCGCCACAGCACCGGCGACAGGTTGAAGCCGACGAGGTAGTCCAGCGCGCGGCGCGCCTGCTGGGCATCGACCAGGTCGCTGGCAATCGCGCGCGGCTGGCTGATGGCCTCCTTGATGGCGCGCGGCGTGATCTCGGTGAACACCACGCGCTGCATCGGCTTGTCCTTGACCAGCCCGCGTTCCTTCAGGATTTCGGCGATGTGCCAGCTGATCGCCTCACCCTCGCGATCCGGGTCGGTGGCCAGCAGGATGTCGTCGGCGCCCTTGGCGGCCTTGGCGATCGCATCGACGTGCTTCTCGTTCTTGTCGATCACGTCGTAGTGCATGGCGAACCCGTTGTCCGGGTCGACCGCGCCTTCCTTCGGGATCAGGTCGCGCACGTGCCCATACGAGGCCAGGACCGTGTAGTCCTTGCCGAGGTATTTGTTGATCGTCTTGGCCTTGGCCGGCGATTCGACGATGAGCAGGTGCTTGGGCATGTCAGGAAAGGTCTGTGGGCGGACCGGGGGAGAGGGGCCGCTAGGGTGGAGCAAACGGCCGCATTAGTGAAGCGGCCACGGGCAAATCCATAAACTGAACGCCCGGTAATGTGCCGGGCGTTCAGGTTTCACCTTATTAGAGGAATCACGCCCGGCCAGCCCATGTCAAGCAGCCAGGCGTGAGGATGGCCGTTCATGAGGCCATCTTGGCGATGAAGCCGACCGCGAACACCAGCAGGACCACGCCCGCCAGCGACAGCAGGCCGGTCAGCACGAGCACCAGCACGGTCACCGTGCCCAGCTCGCGGCGCTGCAGCTGCGGCTGGTCGGTGTAGGCCCAGCGGTCGACCACCAGGGTGTCGCAGATCATGTCGTGCAGGCCCTGCTTGCGCTCGGTGAAGGCCGCCATCAGGAAACCGATGCCGAGGGTGAAGCTGCTCAGCAGCATGGCCCAGTAGCGGCCAAATGCGCGCGCCTTGGTCAGGCGCTCGCCGTTGCCACGCACGACCTTGATGCCGACCGCCATCTTGCCGAGCGTGGCGCCGCCCTGCGAGGCGTGGAACCAGGTGTAGTAGGCCATGCCGATGCAGAGGTTGATCAGGGCACTGGCCAGCTGCGCCACGATCTCGATGGCCGATTCGCCACTGCCCACCGCGCCCATGCTGGCGCCGAGGATCGCACCGAGGATGGCACCGATGATGCTGCCGGGGATGACCAGCACGAAGTAGTCGATCATGTAGGCCGCCACACGCTTCCAGAAGCCTGCGTAGACCACTTCACCGCCAACCACCGGCTGTGCGTGGCCACCGCCGCCGGCGGCGGCTGGAGCGCTGTAGGGCGAGCTGCTGAGTGCGCCGGTGCCGGGCAGCGGGGCGCTGCCGTTGTCGATGGCGGCATAGTCGCCACGCAGGTCGAAGCCGCCGCTGCTGGTGGCAGTGCTGGCATCGGCCAGCGTCTGCAGGCCGAGCTCGTCGACCACCTGGCGCAGTGCAGCCCACTGGGCCATGCCCTCGCGCCAGACCAGGGTGTCCAGGTTGAGCTGGCCACGCTGGAAGCGCTGGCGGATCTCCTGGACCGGCAGCGGGCCCTGGCGTTGCTGTCCTTCGGCGTAGTACCACTCAGTCATTGCATGTTCCCTGTTGAATCATCCTTGGAGGTGCTGGCGTGCGCGTGGCTCAGCCGCGGCACGACGGCGGCAGGTACTTGTCGTTGCTTTCGCCACTGCATTCCCAGCGGCCGCTGTCGCGATCGTATTCCAGCCACAGCAGGTCGCCATCGAGGCTCTTGCCGGGCAGCGCCAGGGTGGCTTCGATGCCACAGTGGCCATTGTTGAAGCGACCGATGTTCACCGCCGACAGCCCTGCATGGGCGAAGTCACCCGGGGCCGGGAAGCCGGCGTCGTTGGCACCGGGGCAACGGCCTTCGTCATCGGCGAAATGCTGCACCTGGTCCTTCAACGGCTGCAGTGCGGTCACTGCGCCGGCGACCTTGGCGCGCACGGTGTAGTCGTTGTAGGCAGGCAGCGCGATGGCGGCCAGGATGGCCACGATCGGTACCAGCACCAGCAGCAGGCCGCCGCCGATGATGGCGGTCAGTGCGCAACCGGACAGCTTCTTCTTCGGCGCCGGCAGGGCGGTGGCCGATGCACTGGTGGTGTAGGGGGTGGACGGCGGCAGTACCGGCGGCTGCGGCGGAGGCGGTGCCACCGGTTCCGGTTCGGGCTCGGGTTCCACGGGTGGCGTGGCAGCGTCCAGCGCCGGCACGATCAGGCCGAGTTCGTCGACCACGGTGCGCAACGGCTGCCATTGCGGCAGGCCGTCGCGCCAGACCAGGGTGTCCAGGGAGATCTGGTTGTTGCGGAACAACTCGACCAACTGTTCCGCTGGCAGCGGACCCTGCTGCCGGTTGCCTTCTGCATGGAACCACTCGCTCACGGGGACGCTCCTGAATGCGCTATGCCCCCAAGTGTACGGTCAGTGCAGGGGTTCTGGCTCGTCCATGAACATCTGCGTCTCCATCCAGGCATACGCCGCCTCGGAGCCAGGCTGGTTGAACAGCACCATCAGTACGACCCACTTCAGGTCGTCCAGGTCCAGTTCGTCCTGGTCCAGGGCCATCGCCCGGTCCAGCACCAGCTCGCGCTGGTCGGCGTCGAGGATGCCGTGCTGTTCCAGGTACAGCAGGAAGCCGCGGCATTCCACGTCCAGCTTGTCCAGCTCGGGACCGTGGTAGACGCGCACGGGGCCATCGACCCGTGCCTGGGCCACGCTCGGCCGCTGCGCGGCCAGGGCATCGAGCCAGTCGAATGCCTTGTTGATCTCGGTTGGGCTGAAACCGGCCTGGATCAGGCCGTTCTGGAGCGAATCGCGGTCACGGATCAGGTCCGCATCTTCGCTGAAATAGTGTTCAAACAGGTACAGCAGTACGTCCAGGATGCTCTCTTTCATTGCCCCTCGGCCTGCGTCGCGCGACGCTGTGGAGGTGAAGAAACTAGGGAGTTCGACAGTAGCGGCCGTGTACGCACACCACGATTCCCGCCAGTTCCATGGCCAGCAGCATGGAGGACACCTGGGGCGCCGTCAATCCACAGCGCGTGATCAGTGAATCCATACTGCTTGGGTTGTGGTCCAGGGCCCGCCACAAGCACTGGTAGTCAGGGTCGTCGGCCCAGCGCGCCGGCAGGAGTACCGGCGGTGCCTGTTCAGTGGGGGTGGCCAACCGTGATTGCAAGCCCGGCAGCTGCTGGCGGAGGGCGGGGGCCAGCAGTTCCAGGACCTCCTCCGGGCGCTCGATCAATGCAGCACCCTCACGGATCAGCCGATGGCAGCCCGCCGCGCGTGGATTGAGCACCGAGCCGGGCAGGGCGCAGACCTCGCGGCCGGCCTCGGCGGCCAGGCGTGCGGTGATCAGGGCGCCGGAGCGCTGGGCGGCCTCGACCACCACCGTCGCCAGTGCCAGCCCGGCCACCAGCCGGTTGCGGGCGGGAAAGTGGCCGGGGCGTGCCGGCGTGCCTGGCAGGTACTCGCTGAGCACCGCGCCTTCGGTAGCGATCCGGGCCTGCAGGCGGGCGTGGCTGTCCGGGTAGGCCCGGTCCGGGCCGGTGCCGATGACCGCCACGGTGCAACCACCGGCGTCGAGTGTCGCCTGGTGGGCGGCGGCGTCGATGCCCGCCGCCAGCCCGCTGGTCACCGTCAGTCCGGCTTCGACGAAACAGCCGGCAAAGCGGGCTGCCAGCGCGCGTCCGCCCGGCGTTGGCGAGCGGCTGCCGACCAGCGCCACCGACGGGCGCCAGGCCAGGCTGGGGTCACCGGCGATGAACAGCGCAAGGGGTGGGTTGGGAACATCCAGCAGGGCCGGGGGGAATGCCGGATCGGTGAAGGCCAGCAGGTGCTGGTTGTCGTCTTCCAGCCAGCGCCGTGCCACGGCCGAGGCCCGGGCGTCCGGGCGTTCCAGTGCGGCGCACTGCTCTGGCGTGCAGCCGTGGGCGCGCCAGTTCGCGGCGCCCTGCGCGATCGCGATTTCCGCATTGCCTGCGGCCTCCAGCAGCGCCCGACGTGGTGCCAGCGCGCCGCCTGCCATCAACAGGCGCAGCAGCGCCTCGTCAGTTGGGTTGGTCATCCCCCCACTATCGAGCGCATACAACAAAGGCGCCCTAGGGCGCCTTCGCATGTGGCTGTCAGACTTTGCCGGAGGTGCCTGCCCGCCAGAGGCCGGCACTACACGCAGTGGCCGGGCCGCCTGGCGATGGCTACTTCGCGTCCGGGTGCAGTGCGTTGAACCCCACGCGCACCGGCTTCACGCCCTGCATCACCAGCGCGTAGCTGACGTTGTCGAAGGTACGGAACACCATGGCGTGCGCGGCATATTCGTCCGGCAGCGAGACCCGGCCTGCGCCGGTGCTGAGCGAATCGTCCATGCGCGACGAGGTCGGGTACTTCATGCGGTGCGCCACGTGGCGGCCTGGGCGCCACAACGAGAACACGGTGCCGTTGTCCACGCCCTGCGCGCGGCCTGCCGAGATCGCGATCACATCGCGCGGGCCGGCGGCGGTGAACATGTCGGTGACGGCCAGCACGCGCACGTCGACGCCCTCCACACCGGCGGCCGGGACATGGGGAATGAACTGCAGGTCGTACGGCTTGGCCTCGACCGGGACCAGGCGGTCGCCGGCACGCACCTCGCGGCCGCCCTCGTTCTTGTCCAGCACCAGGGTGGACGCCTCGACCTTGCCGCCGGCGACATGGGTGATGGTGCCGGTGGCGACCTGGGCCAGCTCATAGCCGAGCACGCCGCGGCGGTGGTTGGGGGCGTTGTAGGCCCGCCACAGGTTGCCGCTGCCCGGGGTGACGTCGCCGTTGGCGGTCAGGTCCTCGGTCGGCTTGGGCTGGGCATAGCGCACGGTCGGGCGGACCACGGCCCAGCGCTGGCCCAGCTGGGCGTCAGCCAGGCGTACGTACACCGCGCTGCCGCTGGTGACGCGCAGGCGTTCTTCCTCCAGGCCGGCCACGTAGGGCAGCTGCTCGATGCTGTCGACCACGCTCAGCTGCTTCAGGAACGGCTCGACCTGGGCCAGCGGAATGGCATCGATCGGGGCTTCCTGGCGCGGGCCGGGCTTGGCAGCGACGGTCACCCGGTCCAGATAGGCCAGGCTGAGCACGTCACCGGGATAGATCAGGTGCGGATTGGCGATCTGCGGATTGGCCTGCCAGATCTCCGGCCACAGCCACGGCTTCTGCAGGAAACGTGCGGCGATATCCCACAACGTATCCCCTTTTCGGACCACATAGGTGTCCGGGTGCCCGCCATTCACTTCCACGGCGGTAGCATAGGCAGCCACGGTCAGCATCGCCGCGGCGACGACCGTACGAAAACGAAGCAACATAGGTGTGAAGCCCTGATTCCCCAACAGGTTCGCGCACTATAGTCCAGAAACCGGGGCGCAAGGCAAGCGTTGGAGCTAGAATCTGCGACGTATGCCGGCGTGCCGGCCCCCTATCCGGAAACAGCCATGGCCCTTCTCCCCATTCTCGAGTTCCCCGATCCGCGCCTGCGTACCAAGGCTGCGTTGATCGAAGCCGCCGAAGTCACCACGCCGGCCTTCCAGGAACTGATCGACAACATGTTCCTGACCATGTACGACGCCCCGGGCATCGGCCTGGCCGCCACCCAGGTGGACGTGCACAAGCGCTTCATGGTCATCGACGTCAGCGAAGAAAAGAATGAACCGCATGTGTTCATCAACCCGGAAATCGTCGCCAAGGACGGGGGCCGGGTGTACCAGGAAGGCTGCCTGTCGGTTCCGGGCATCTTCGCTGACGTCACCCGTGCCGATACCATCACCGTGAAGTACCTGGACCGCAACGGCCAGGAACAGCAGATGGAAGCCGGCGAAGTGCTGGCCACCTGCATCCAGCATGAGATGGATCACCTGGACGGCAAGCTGTTCATCGACTATCTGTCGCCGCTCAAGCGCGAGATGGTGCGCAAGAAGCTGGCCAAGCAGCGCAAGCACGTGGCGTGATCGCCAATCCGGGCCACCCTTCGGGTGGCCCGCGCCTGCGCGGCACGCGCGGGCTGTACGGCGCCGGCCGACGGCGCCGTTTTCTTTCCTGCACGAATCCATCCTGCAAGTGGGGTAGCCATGAGGATTGTCTTTGCCGGTACGCCGGAATTCGCGGTGTCATCGCTGCGCGCGGCTGCGCGCCATCATGAGGTCGTGGCCGTCTACACCCAGCCTGATCGTCCGGCCGGCCGTGGCCGTGGCCTGGCGCCGTCGCCGGTCAAGCTGGAAGCCGTGGCCCGTGGCATTCCGGTCTACCAGCCGGAGTCGCTGAAGGACGCGGCCGCCCAGCAGCAGCTGCACGACCTGCAGCCGGATCTGATGGTGGTAGTGGCCTATGGCCTGATCCTGCCCAAGGCGGTGCTGGCCATTCCGACCCACGGCTGCTGGAACGTGCATGCCTCGCTGCTGCCGCGCTGGCGCGGTGCCGCGCCGATCCAGCGCGCGATCCAGGCCGGCGACGCCAAGACCGGCGTCTGCCTGATGCAGATGGAGGCCGGCCTGGACACCGGCCCGGTGCTGCTGCACCAGGAACTGCCGATCGCGGCCACCGATACCGGTGGCCAGCTGCATGACAAGCTGGCCGAGCTGGGCGCACAGGTGCTGTCCGATGGCCTGGGCCTGCTGCGTGCCGGCATCAAGCCGATCGCGCGGCCGCAGCCGGAGCAGGGCGTGACCTACGCGCACAAGCTGGACAAGGCCGAAGCGAAGCTGGATTGGGCGCAGGACGCCGGCGCGCTGGCGCGTACCGTGCGCGCGTTCAATCCGTGGCCGATCGCCGAGGCGACGCTGGCCGGTGAACGCGTGCGCATCCATGGTGCGGTGGCGCTGGAGGCGGACCACGGCCAGGCACCGGGCACCGTACTGGCCGCCAGCCGCGATGGCATCGACATCGCCTGTGGCCAGGGCGCGCTGCGCCTGCGAGTGCTGCAGCGGGAAGGTGGCAAGGCGATTACTGCGGCCGACTACCTCAACGCCCGCCGCGATCTGCGCGTGGGGGCATAAGCGGTGTCGAAGCAGAACGATTTCTCCGTCGCCAAGGCGGCGCCGGGCGCGGCCACGCGCATGCTGGCCGCACGTGTGCTGGCACAGGTGTTCACCCGTGGCCGTTCGCTGAAGGCCGAGCTGGCCTGGGCGCTGCCGAAGCTGGCCGACAGCCGCGACCGCGCGCTGCTGGAAGCCCTGTGTTTTGCCGTCCTGCGTCGTCGCAGCACCTATGACGCGGCGCTGCAGTCGTGGATGCAGAAGCCGCTGTCGGCGCGTGATGCCGACCTGCGCACGCTGCTGATGGTCGGGTTCGCCCAGCTGGACGTGCTCGAGCTGCCGGCGCACGCGGCGCTGTCGGCCACGGTCGATGCCGCGCGTGCACTGGGCCGTGAGCGCCAGGCAGGCCTGGTCAATGCGATCCTGCGCCGCGCGCAGCGCGAAGGTTTCCCGGAACAGCCCGCGCGCGATGCCTTCCCGGAATGGCTGGCCGATGCGGTGGAACGCGATTGGCCGGCGCAGGCCGACGCGATCTTCAGCGCCAGCCTGCAACCGGCGCCACTGTGGTTGCGCGCCAACCGCCAGCAGGGCGGCCGTGACAAGGCACTGGCAGCGCTGGCCGAAGCCGGCATCGCCGCGGAAGCCAGTCCGCTCAGCGCCGACGCGTTGCGGCTGGCCTCTCCGGTTGCCGTGAATCAGCTGCCCGGCTTCGCCGAGGGCGCGATCTCGGTGCAGGACCTGTCGGCGCAGTGTGCGGCCGATGCGCTGGCCCCGGTGGCCGGTGCCCGCGTGCTGGACGCCTGCGCGGCACCCGGCGGCAAGTCGGCGCACCTGCTGGAGCGCGACCCCAGCCTGCGCCTGCTGGCGCTGGATATCGACGCGCGCCGTCTGGCCCGCGCACGCGATACCTACACCCGCACCGGCGTGGGCGAACATGCGCAGACCCTGGCTGCCGATGCCAGTGATCCCGGTGCCTGGTGGGATGGCGTGCCGTTCGACGCGATCCTGCTGGATGCGCCGTGCTCGGCGACTGGCGTGATCCGCCGCCAGCCGGATGTGATGTTCCACCGTCGCGCTGAAGATATCGATGCACTGGTTGGCGTGCAGGCGCGCCTGCTGGAAGCCTGCTGGTCGATGCTGCGCCCGGGTGGCGTGCTGCTGTATGCCACCTGTTCGATCCTGCGCGCCGAGAACATCGATCAGGTGCGCGCGTTCCTGAAGTGGCATCCGGATGCCGTGGCGCAGCCACTGGGCGACGCGTTCGGCGTCGATTGCGAAGGGGTGGCACGCCAGCGGCTGCCGGGTGAAAACGATGCTGACGGTTTCTTCTACGCGCGTCTGTTAAAAGCAGCCTGACCCCCGCTGCCGTTTCGAGTCCCATGCTGAAAACCCACGCGTCGCGCCAGACGTGGTTGTTGGTGGTGATGGCCCTGCTGGTGCTGGGGGCCGGCCTGGGCCTCCGTGATCCGTGGCCATCGGATGAGCCACGTTTCGCGCTGGTGGCCAAGCAGATGGTCGACAGTGGTTACTGGTTGTTCCCGCATCGCGGCCCCGAACTCTATTCGGACAAGCCGCCGATGCTGATGTGGTGGCAGGCCGCGCTGTACAGCCTGGTCGGCCACTGGCGGATGGCGTTCCTGCTGCCCTCGCTGCTGGCCGCGCTGGGCACGCTGTGGTGCGTGGTCGATCTCGGCCGCCGCCTGTGGACGCGGCAGGTGGGGCTGTACGCGGGTTGGGCACTGCTGTTCGCGCTGCACTTCACCTTCCAGGCGAAGAAGGCGCAGATCGATCCGCTGGTGGTGCTGTTCATCACCCTGGCCAACTACGGCCTGCTGCGCCATCTGCTGCTGGGCCCGGCCTGGCGCTGGTGGTGGATGGGCTGGTTCTTCGCCGGCATCGGGGTGATCACCAAGGGCGTAGGCGTGCTGGCGCTGATGATGATCGTGCCGGCCGCAGTCGCATCCATGCTGCATTGGCCGCGGGTGAGCCTGCACGTGCGTGACCTGCGCTTCTGGCTGGCACCGCTGGCCTTCCTGCTGGCGGTGTCGTTGTGGCTGGTGCCGATGCTGCTGGCCGGCCTGGCCACCGGCTCGGAGCCGTATCGCGCCTACATGGACGACATCCTGTTCCGGCAGACCGCACGGCGCTATACGCAGTCCTGGGACCATCACCAGCCGTGGTGGTACTTCCTGGCGATCATGCCGTCGATGTGGATCCCCGCGTTCCTGCTGCTGCCGTGGGCGCTTCCGGCCTGGTTCCGGCGGCTGCGCCGGCGCGATGCGCGCTACCTGCTGCCGTTGGCCTGGTGGCTGCTGGTCGTGCTGTTCTTCTCCATTCCGCACGGCAAGCGCGACGTCTACATCCTGCCGGCATTGCCGATGTTCTGCCTGGCGTTGGCGCCGTTGCTGCCGGGGCTGCTGAGGCGGCGCGATGTGCAGCGTGTGCTGGGCGCATTCACCGCGTTGCTGGCACTGGCGCTGGGCCTGGTCGGTGCGCTGGCGCTGCTGGGTGATCCGGATTTCGAAGTGCGCCTTACCCATGGCCGCGGGTTGCTTCCCGGTGCCACCGATGCGCTGGCCTGGGCGGCGCTGGCGATGGCGGCCTGGTCGGCCTTGAGCCTGTGGGTGTGCGGGCGCCGGCGCAGGCACGTTGCCCTGGTCGCTACTCTGGCCGGGGTCTGGGTGCTGTACAGCCTGGTCGGCTATCCGGTGTTGAACGATTCCAGCTCGGCCCGTGGCCTGATGCGCGAGGTCAGCGCACGCATCGGCCCGCAGGCCGAGCTGGGACTGGTGGCATGGAAAGAGCAGAACCTGCTGATGGCCGATCGTCCTGCGGCCACCTTTGGATTCGAAGCGCGTTGGCATCAACAGCTGCAGGCAGCCGTGCGCTGGCAGCGGCTGGTTCCGCAGCACCGCTGGCTGCTGGTGAACGAAGATGCGATGCAGGCCTGCATTGATCGTGCGCAGGCCGAAATGGCGGGCATTTCCAATCGTCGCCGCTGGTGGCTGGTGCCTGCCGACGCGGTCGCCGGCACCTGCCGGCCGTCGGCGGCGGAACTCGAGCACGAGCGCCGCCTGCAGGGGCCCAGCATCACCGATTGAGCGTTCGGGCAACCTGGCTCAGGGGCTGGCCAGGGCGGCGTGGTAGCTGGCCAGCGTGGCGTCGGCGAATGTCTGCAGGCCGAACTCCCGCTGTGCATGGCGGCGTGCTGCCCGGCCATGTTCCGGCAGCGCATTGCGCTGTGCGTACAGCGCCTGCACCTGTGCGGCGATGGCGTCGATGTCGCGGGTGGCAACGACCCAGCCATCGACGCCTTGTTCGATGTTTTCCGGCAGGCCCGCGTAATCGCTGACCAGCATCGGCTTGGCGCTGGCCATCATCTCGCGGCAGGCGAAGGAGATCGTCTCGACGTCATGGGACAGCACGAAGCCAGCATCGCCGGCCGCGATCAGTACGCGGGTATCGGCCAGCAGGCCGGTGAAGTGCACCTGCGCGGCCACCTCGCCCAGCGCCTGCACCTGTTCGCGCTGCTGCGCGGTGGGCAGGTGGCCGGCCACGGCCATGTGCACGTGCGGGCGTACCGCATCGGGCAGCCGCGCGATGGCCTGGGCCAGGTCGATCCAGCCCTTGTAATCGTCGGTGCCGGCATTGCTGACCAGCACCAGCGCCTGTGGATCCTGCGTCCATTGCTGGCGCAGCGCGCTGCCGGTGCCGGCCGGCTGTGGCGAGTAGCGCTCCAGGTCCACGCCGTTGCGGACCACGTCGATCGGGCAGCGACGGTATGGGCCCTGTTCCAGCAGGCGCTTGGTGTCGGCCGAGACTGCGATCAGCCGATCGGTGGCCCAGCGCGCGCGCAGCACATTGCCGAAGGTATCGGTGGGTTTGCTGTTGTGCTTGGTCAGCACGATCGGCGGGCGGCGCATGCCAAGCAGCCCCTGCATCACGAAGCGGTGGTCGCGCGCACCGTTGACGTGGATCAGGTCGATGCCTTCATCGCGCACCAGCCTGCGCAGCGCACGCTGTTCGGCCAGCTGCCGGGGCAGCGTTGGCAGGCCGCTGCCGAACGCAATCGGCAGTGTGCGGGCAAGGCCTTCATCGGCCATGGTCCGCAGCAGCCGGCTGTCGGCCGGCGCGGCGACATGGAGCGTATGCTGGCCGTGCAACGCACGCGCCAACGAGACGATGTACGTGGTGTGGCCGCCACCGTCGCCATAGTGGAAGTTGGTGTACAGGATTTTCATGGGGGATCTTCAGGCAACGCCCGCGAAGTGTGACACAGCGTGGTCACGGCCGGTCCGCGGAAGGCGCCGGGTCGGCCACCGCCTGTCCATTGCCCAGCATCCACAGCATGATGGTCTTCTGCCGCACGTAGTTGGCGCGTACGTAGGCGTAGACCAGGCCATGCCAGCCATCGCGGAAGCCGCCACGGAACAGGAAGCCGCGCCAGAACCGCCAGGCCGGCGCCAGTACCAGCTTGCCCAGGGTGGCCCGCTTGCCCCGTGCGAACTCGTGCTCGGCCATCATCCGCGCATACTTCTCGGTCTTGGCCAGCTGCTGCTGCAATGACCGGTACGGATAGTGGATCAGGTCGCCGCGCAGCGTACCGACGCTGCCGTCGACGCTGGCCGCCTCGTGGATCTCGCGCTTGCCGCGCCAGCCGCCCTGGCGGCGGTCGAACAGCCGCATCACCCGGTCCGGATAGGCGTTGCCGTGGCGCAGGAACCTGCCGAAATACTCCGAGAGGCGGGCGAATCGGTAGCCGGCGTGGCCGCTGAAGCCGCCGTCGCGGGCCTGTTCGATGGCCGCGCGCAGTTCCGGGCTGATCCGTTCATCGGCATCCAGGCACAGCACCCAGTCATGGCTGGCCTGCTCGACGCAGAACGCCTTCTGGCTGCGGAAACCCTCGAACCGGCGCTGCAGCACGCGGGCACCGGCGGCCTCGGCGATGGCTACGGTGGCGTCAGTGGACTGCGAGTCCACCACCACAATCTCATCGCAGAAGGCCAGCGAGGCCAGGCAGTCGCCGATGCGCCCGGCCTCGTTGAACGCGATAATGCACGCCGAGATGCAAGGCCGTTCGATGGGAGCGGTCGTGGAGGACATGATGGCCGGGTACCTGTTGTTTGCGACGGAGCGCTATGCGCTGCCTATTCTCGCCCCGTTGGCGCAGGCCTTGCACGCGTCCGGGCAGGAGGTAGCAGCCTGGTTCGAGGATGGCGCGGCCGGCAGCAGCCTGCCGGGGGTGCCCAACCTGGGCCTGAAGCAGGCCCTGGCAATGCGTCCGCGGGCGGTATTCAGTGCGGCCAACTGGGTGCCGACGTTCCTTTCGGGGGCCAAGGTGCAGCTGTTCCATGGCTTCAACGTGGAAAAGCGCGACAGTGCGCGCGGCCACTTCCGGGTGCGCGGCATGTTCGACCTGTACTGCACGCAGGGGCCGGCCACCACTGCGCCGTTCCGTGAGATCGCTGCCCTGCAGGGCCATTTCGCGGTGGCAGAGACCGGCTGGCCGAAGCTGGACCCGCTGTTCCGCGATGACGGTGGCGAGAGCGCCGCGTTGCGTGCTCCGGCCGGCGAGCGCCCGGTGATCCTGTTCGGCTCGACCTTCACTGAACGGTTGAGCGCGGCCCCGCACCTGCACGCGCAGATCGCCGCCGATATCGCTGCTGGTGATCACTACTGGCTGCTGACCCTGCACCCGAAGTGCCCGCCGGAACTGTTCGAACGCTACCGCGCGCTGGCCGGTGCCAATGCCCGCTTCATCGAGCCCGAGCAGGTGATGGCCGCACAGCGCGCCGCCGATGTGCTGGTATCGGATACCTCGTCGATCGTTTCGGAGTTCATTGTCCAGCACAAGCCGGTGGTGACCTTCCGCAACCGCGTGCCCAAGCCGCACATGATCGACTTCGATGATCCTGCGCAGCTGCAGGCGATGCTGCAGCGCGCGCTGCACCCGGACGCGGCGCTGCAGGCGGAAATCGTGCGCTACGCCGATGCCATCCACCCGTACCGCGATGGCCTGTCCAGCGAGCGCGTGATCGCGGCCACCGAGGATTTCCTGTCGGGTGAAATGGGCGCGCTGCGGCGCAAGCCGTTCGGCAGCTGGGTGCGCGATCTGCAGATCCGCAAGGACCTGGGCTATTGGGGCCCCTCGCAGCGGTAACGGGGGTGATGTAGCGCCGAGCCCATGCTCGGCTGCGTCAAGCCGAGCGTGGTCTCGGCGCTACAGTAGATCCACGCCATGCGTGGATGCGCGGCCGGGATCCGGCCCCGCCGTCACCAGCGCAGCTTGCGCCGCGCGAGTGCTGCGGCCAGCTGCTCCATCACCTGTTGCGCCTGTGCCTGCGGCAGATGGTGCAGGGTCAGCGCCACATCGCCATGCGCGCCGGCGGTATCCAGCTGCAGGCTGCTGGTGCCCAGCAGCCTGTCCAGCGGCGAGCGCTGCAGGCGCAGGCCCTGCACCTTGTCCAGCTCGGCCCAGCGCCACCAGCGCTTCCACCAGCCGCCGCGCACCGCCACATAGTGCTCGTCCAGGGACCAGCCCATGCGCGCCATCTGCCGGTGCGCGACCAGCAGCGCCACCGGCAGCCACGCCAGCACCAGCAGGCCCCATGGGCCCCAGCGCCAGTACGCGGCCGCAGCCAGCAGCGGCACCAGCAGCAGCGCGCCCAGGCACAGCCGCCACCAGCCGCGCTGCGGAATGGACTGCCACTGCGCCGGTGGCCACTGCAACTGTGGCAGCAGGTGCTGCACCAGCTGCTCGCAACGCGTACTTGACGCCAGCGGTGCCAGTTCGCGCAGGGCGCGGTCCTCATCGCGCGCAGGGCCACCGGCGGCGCTGTCGATGCGCAGCTGGCGCAGCCCGAACCAGCGCTGCAACGTACCTTCGCGCAGCGTCCAGGCCTGGATGCGCCGGCGCGCCACGCTGCTGCGGGTGCGGCTGAGCAGGCCAGCCGAAACGGTCAGGCGGCGATCCTGCTCGCTGAGGGTGAAGCCGTGGTAGCGCAGCAGGGTCAGCACCACCGACAACACGCGCAGCGCCAGCCAGCCCAGCAACAGAGCCGCAGCCAGCAGCAGGAACGCGCCAGCCACGCCGGGGTGCAGGTGGCTGGCGTAGCCGAAGGCCTCGCGGCCACCGCGCTGGAGGGCATCGTCCATCACCGGTCGCGGCACGGTCTGGAACAGAACACCGAACGCGGCGATCGCCAGCGCCCAGCCACGGTTGGAGAGCAGCCCCATGCGCACCACGTCCCAGCTCGACAGGCGCAGCAGTACCTGTTCGGTGTCGGCCTCGGTGATCGAGGCGGCGGCGACAACGTCGGCGGCCTGCGGCGCCTGCCCGCGCTGGCGCACCAGTCGTTCCAGCGCCAGCGCCTGGTCCAGCTGCAGCACCCGCATTTCGGCTTCTGGACGCACGCCGCCGGCCGATTCCAGGCGCAGCTCGGCCACACCGAACAGGCGGTGCAGCGGGTTCTGCCGGACTTCCACGTTGTGGATGCGCGCAAACGGAATCTCGCGCCGGTTGCGCGCCAGCAGACCGCTGCGCACGGTAATCGCATCACTGCCGATACGGTAGCGGTAGCTGAGGTACTGCAGCACCGACACCAGTACCAGTGCGGCAATTGCCGTCAGCGGAATCAGCTGCGCCCACATCGGGTCGCGGTCACCCCGCTGGCCGAACACCAGCAGCGCGACCAGCGGCAGGAAGTAATGGCGCAGCTGCATCAACAGTACGAACAACCATGACCACGGATGCAGGCGGTGGTCCTCGCCACCGGTGGGCAGCGCTGCAGGCAGAGGTGGTGGCAGGCTCACAGGGCGTCGGCGTCCTGGTCGAGCTGATGGGACAGGGTGTCGCGCAGGCGCTCGGCATCCGCCTCGTCCAGGCCGCTCACGGTCACCGCGCTCATGCGGGTGCCGGCGGTGTGCACGATCAGCGTGGCCAGACCGGCGCGGCGTTCCAGTGGCCCGCGGCGCAGGTCCAGGTGCTGCACGCGCGACAGGGGGATTCGCGTTTCCAGCTGCCACATGAGGTCGCGGCGCAGCCCCAGGCCCTGTGCGTCCAGCCGCCAACGGGTGCGGACCAGGCGGCGGTGGCCGAGCCACGCACCACATGCAGCCCCCACCAGCAGCCCGAGGGCTGCGACCCATACGCCACCGGGCAGATCGAAGAACCACCATGCAGCGGCCAGCGGCAGGCCTGGCACAAACAGGCCACCGAAGGCACCTTCCAGTGCGGCCAGCCGCGAGGCGCGGCGCGGCAGCGACTGCCAGGCATCGGTGGGCGGAGCAGTAAGGGGAACGTCGGTCACGCGGGCTCCGTCAGGTGGCAGGGCGGGCGGTGGCGGCCGTGGCCGCACCGCGCAGACGGTAGCAGGTCGGCTGCGTTACTGGGCAGCCTGGATCAGCGCGTCCACATCCAGCAGGTGGCCGGCACGATCGGCCTTGGTGCGCAGGTAGTGTTCGTTCTCGGCGGTGATTTCGCCGGTGACCGGAATGCAGTCCAGCACTTCGATGCCGGCATTGCGCAGGCGCTGCGCCTTGGTCGGGTTGTTGCTGAGCAGGGCCACGCGCGAAATGCCCAGGCCACGCAGCATGGCCACCGCGCTGCCGTAGCGGCGCTCGTCGGCACCGAAGCCCAGCTGTGCGTCGGCGTCGATGGTGTCCAGGCCGTCGTGCTGGTAGCCGTAGGCGCGCATCTTGGCCGCGATGCCGGTGCCACGGCCTTCCTGGTCCAGGTACAGCAGCACGCCGCCCCCCAGTTCCTTCAGCTTGCGCAGGCCGCGCCGCAGCTGGTCGCCGCAGTCGCACTTGAGCGAGCCGAACAGGTCACCGGTCAGGCACGAGGAGTGCACGCGCACCGGCACCACCGCCGACAGGTCGGGTTCGCCGACGATGATCGCGACCTGGTCACGCTGGGCGACGCCGCCGCGGAACACCGCGAACGTGGTCATGCCGACGTCGCGCAACGGTACCGGTGAACGCGCCACCAGTTCGTAGTCGTGGGCCGCATGTGCTGCGCCTTCGGCGAGGTCGCACAGCGCCACCTCGGAAGCGCCATCGAAGGTGCGGTCTTCGGCGTCCAAGCGCACCGCCACCATGGCCGGCAGCAACAGGCCAAGGCGGGCCAGTTCCACGGCGCCTGCATCGAAGGCGTCACCGGCACTCCAGCCGTCCGGCATCGGGCCCGGTTCGCGCAGATAGCCCAGCGAGGGCAGGGCGTCGAAGGCAACGCCGGCCAGCGGCAGGCGCGCACCTTGCGGGGCCTCCACGCCAAGCACGCGGGCGCGGGTGGCGGTCAGGAACAGGTAATGCCGCTCGTGGGCGGCATTGGCGAAGGCAGCGAAGCTGCTGGCCGTGGCGCTGTCCAGCGCGATCACCGCCAGGCGCTGGCCCTGGCCATCGTGGAGCAGCACCGGGCGACCGGCACGCAGTTCGGAAACCGCGCGCTCGCAGCGGATCGCGGCCGGATCGCCGAACAGGGAAGAAGCAGCAGGCATGGCAGGACCGGGGGAGGCGGACATCGCAGTCTCTATGGGGGCGCCGGCGTCGTATTCAACGTGGTGCGGCCGCCGGTCGCAGGGGCCGGTGGCCTGAGTGGAGCGGCCGTCAGTGCGGGTGTTCCTCGGTCGCGTAGGGGTCTTCCTCGCCACTGCCCGATGGTCGCAGCGTATAGCGCTTGTAGGTCCACTGGTACTGCGCAGGGTCGCGGCGGGCGATGCGCTCGATGCCTGCGTTGAGCGCGGTAGCGGCCACCTGCGGGTCCGGGTCGGCCACGGCGGGGTCGGTCGGTTCGATGTGCAGGGCGAACTCCATGTCCGGCCCGATGCGCTCGCACCAGCCATACAGCACGGTGGCGCCGGTACGCTCGGCCAGCCGGTTGACCAGGGTCATGGTCAGCGCCTGCACGCCGAAGAACGGCACGAACACCCCATCGCCGGCCTTGGGCTGCTGGTCGGGCAGGATGCCGGTGGCACCGCCGTCCTTGAGCACCTTGAACAGCTGGCGCACGGCCGGGCCTTCGGCACGCACCTGCTTTACGTTCTGGCCGCCCCGCACCAGCTGCAGGAAGGCATCGCTGGCCTCGTCTTCCGGTGGTTTGTAGACGATGGCGATCTGCCCGCGCGAGGCCAGCCACTGGTTCAGCAGTTCCCAGTTGCCGAAGTGCGGAGCCGCCACGATCACGCCCTTGCCGCTGGCCAGCGCTGCGTCGTACAGGGCCTCGCCGTGGCGCTGCTTCAGGTGCAGGCGCAGGTTGTCGGCCGGCGCCTGGCTCCACAGGCGCAGGGTTTCGATGGCCTGCAGGGCGGTGGAGCGCAGCAGCTCCCGGTGCAGGCGGTCGCGGGCGGCGCCCTCCAGGTCCGGGTAGGCCAGCTCCAGATTGCGCCGGGTGACGCGGCTCTCACGGGCGTTGAGACTGATCCAGGTCCAGGACAGGGCACGGGCGATTCCCCGCAGCAGCGGCCAGGGCAGGCGGGCGAACAGGGTGGTGGCGCGGTAGACCAGCCGGGCTTTGCGTTGCGGATTCATCGGCGCCAGTTTAGCCAAGGGCGCTGCTATCGTGGCCGGCCGTGTTCATTGGAAGCCCCCGCATGCTCGTCCTGATCCAGCGCGTCAGCCAGGCCGCCGTCCACGTCGAGGGCGAAGCGGTGGGGCAGATCGGCCCCGGCCTGCTGGCGCTGGTCGGCATGGAGCCGGGCGACAGCGAGGCCCAGCTGCAGCGAATGGCCGAGCGCCTGCTGGGCTACCGGGTATTCGCCGACGAGGCCGGGAAGATGAACCGGTCGCTGCGCGACACCGGCGGCGGCCTGCTGCTGGTCAGCCAGTTCACCCTCGCCGCCGACACCCGGTCGGGCATGCGCCCCAGCTTCACCAGCGCCGCGCCGCCGGACGAGGCTGAACGCGGGTTCAATCGATTTGTCGAGATCTGTCGTGAAAATCACGCGCCAGGGGTGGAAACGGGCCGATTTGGTGCCCATATGGTCGTCAGCCTGGTCAATGACGGTCCTGTGACCTTCCTTCTCAGGCCCTAGGCCGCCGGGACCACCGCCCGGCAGTCCGGGCCCCGGGCTGGTATAATGCTACGTTCCCTATTTCTCCCTAGCCGGTGGCGCGAGCACTACATGGCCAACGAACGTCCTGCCCAATCCGAAATCAAGCAACTGATCAGCAAGGGCCTGGAACAGGGCTACCTGACCTACGCCGAAGTCAATGACCATCTGCCGGACGACATGGTCGACCCGGAACAGATCGAAGACATCATCGGCATGATCAACGGCATGGGCATCGATGTCCATGAAGTTGCGCCGGATGTGGAAACCCTGCTTCTCAACGACGGCAACACCGGTAACCGCGAAGTCGATGACACCGCGGCCGAAGAAGCCGCCGCCGCACTGAGCGCGCTCGACACCGAAGGTGGCCGTACCACCGACCCGGTGCGCATGTACATGCGCGAAATGGGCACCGTCGAGCTGCTGACCCGCGAAGGCGAAATCGCCATCGCCAAGCGCATCGAGGAAGGCCTTTCGCAGGTCCAGGCGGCCCTGGGCCAGTTCCCGGTCTCGGTCGAGTCGCTGCTGACCGACTACGAAGCCCACAAGGAAGGCAAGAAGCGCCTGGCCGAAGTGATCGTCGGCTTCAACGATCTGACCGATGAAGAGCCGGCACCGCCGGCGGCCGCTGCCGATGACAGCGCCGATGCCGACGCCGAAGGCGACGAGGACGAGGACGACGATGTCGACGGTGGCGATGAAGAAGCCGCACCGACCGGTCCGGATCCGGAGGAAGTCGCCGCGCGCATGCAGGCGCTGAGCGATGCCTTCAACGCCTTCAAGAAGGCCGCGACCAAGGGCGACAAGAAGAACCTGCCGCGCCTGCGCGAAGAAATGTCGGCGGTGTTCGTCACCCTGAAGCTGCCGCTGCCGCTGACCGATGTGCTGACCAAGCAGCTGCGCGACACCATGGCGTCGATCAAGGCCCATGAGCGCCGCGTGCTGAACCTGGCCACCGTCACTGCACGCATGCCGCGCAAGGACTTCATCCGTTCCTGGGAAGGCAACCAGACCAACCTGGAGTGGGTGGAAGACGCACTGAAGCGCAAGCAGAAGTGGTCGTCGGCCCTGCGCGAAGTGAAGGACCAGATCATCGCCGAACAGCAGGCGACGATCGACATCGAGAAGCTGACCCAGCTGGACCTGGAAGAGCTGAAGGAAATCAGCCGTGCCATGGCCTACGGTGAAGCCAAGGCGCGCAAGGCCAAGAAGGAAATGGTCGAGGCCAACCTGCGCCTGGTGATCTCGATCGCCAAGAAGTACACCAACCGCGGCCTGCAGTTCCTGGACCTGATCCAGGAAGGCAACATCGGCCTGATGAAGGCCGTGGACAAGTTCGAGTACCGCCGCGGTTACAAGTTCTCGACCTACGCCACCTGGTGGATCCGCCAGGCGATCACCCGCTCGATTGCCGACCAGGCGCGCACCATCCGTATTCCGGTGCACATGATCGAGACGATCAACAAGTTGAACCGCATTTCCCGCCAGATGCTCCAGCAGTACGGCCGCGAGGCTACGCCGGAGGAGCTGGCCAAGGAAATGGACATGCCGGAAGACAAGATCCGCAAGGTGATGAAGATCGCCAAGGAGCCGATCTCGATGGAAACCCCGATCGGCGACGACGAGGATTCCCATCTGGGCGACTTCATCGAGGACACCAACGTGGAGTCCCCGATCGAGAACACCACCAACATCAACTTGTCTGAAACCGTGCGCGACGTGCTGGCCGGCCTCACCCCGAGGGAAGCCAAGGTGCTGCGCATGCGCTTCGGCATCGACATGAACACCGACCACACCCTTGAGGAAGTCGGCAAGCAGTTCGACGTGACCCGCGAGCGCATCCGCCAGATTGAAGCGAAGGCCCTGCGCAAGCTGCGTCACCCGAGCCGTTCGGAGCAGCTGCGCAGCTTCCTGGATATCGATTGATTTCCAGGTAGTGCCGAGCCCATGCTCGGCAAGTGGTTCTGTCAAGAAGAACCCCCGCTTCGGCGGGGTTTTTCTTTGGTGGCGGTGGGGCGTGGCCGGCGGATTCGTAACGGGATTCGTATTGATTACGTAACACTATTCCGGCGACCGAGCCTCCAAGGTCGCGTGGAATTCATCTCCAAACAATGATTTGCGGAATGCCGTCGGCGATTGGGACGCGGTGAGTGCCGGAATTACGTAACACTATTCGTCCCATAATTCACCACTCGGTAGAACCGGGCAATGCCCCGGGGAACTGCCGCCTGTCGCATATGCCATTTGAATTCACTCAATGGCGGCCGCAGTCTGGCCGGGCAGATGCTCAACACATCACGTGGGCGGGCCGGACATCACCGGCACCGATGCAGACGCGCAGCAGGTCGTAGGCGCCATGTACGCACTGCTGCTCTGGTTAGTCCTGTATCTGGAGCTACGCCATGAACGATGTAGAGAACGACGCGCCCGATTCCCCGCGAGACGATTTCACGCCGCTGCTGGACCGGGATGAGGTACTGCAGGATGAGCGCGAGGATCGACTTGGGTTCGCCCGGCGCACGATGCGCTGCTGACGCTTTCTGGCTCGGAACTGGTTGATGGGTTTGGTGGCAGTAAGCAGTCGGGGCTGGAAGGGGCGCGAAGAACCGTCGCGCTCTTTCAGGCGCATCTACGCCAGATGCAGCACTTCGCGGAGATTGCGGAGGTGCGGCTGGAGCAGGTGGCCAATGCGTTGGCAGTGATGCCTGAGTAGCCGGGCGGGGGGGCGGTCCACTACACTGTGGCGCTGCGCAGGGCCTATAGCTCAACGGTTAGAGCAGGGGACTCATAATCCCTTGGTTTCAGGTTCGAATCCTGATGGGCCCACCACACTGATCTCCGGCGGAGTCCAAGAGCGTCTAGCAAGGGTTATTGATGCTGGATTTGGAGCAGTTATTGCGTCTATTGATGTTCAGTGGCATCCACGAAGAAGGTGAGTGAGCGCTGGTCATGGCGAGATGGCTTTCCATCAGGACTCATGAAATCGGGGATGTTCGCCGGGCTCGATCTACTTCGTGCGGGCACCGCATTGCGTGGCGGCCTCGATGTAGCGTGCCTGCCGGCGCTTCAGGAACTTGCTGTAGAACTTGATCTCGCTTCCTCCTCCAGCCTGAGGGGTGATCTCAACAAACTCTGCCGGGACGCCGCCGTTGGAAGTGGACACGGAGTAGCCATCGGAACGGGGCTCAATGACGTACTGCCAGTGCGATCCCCCAATGCTCACCTCTCCCCACGCATCGCGTACGCAAGTGGCCGCAGCCAAGGGATTCTGATCGGACGAGAATGTCGCGACGTGTCCAGTGCGTCGCATGTCGCCGACGGAGGTACAGGCGGCCAGTAGCAATGTGATTCCTGTCGCTGCCATCCTGAGGTGATGAGTCTTCTCTTGCATGCGCTGTCTCCGTTATACGCAACGAACTGTGACGTGTTCATTGGAGAGCTGCAATGTTTCAAACGTTCGGTAGATACGCTCAGCCCGCTGCGCGCGAGGCCAATCTCCGGAATTCATCCATCTGCGCCTGGCCGTTGAACCATGCTTTCGGGAGAACCTCGAACATGACGTCCGAGTGGTAGAGGAGCAGCACTTCCTCGTTCTCCCGCACCTTGGCGTAATCCGACCACCGCCGTTTGGCCTGCACATGCTCGGACGCAACGTTGAGCCACTCTTCGTCCCAGCTATAGGTGTAGTGGGCGTGCAGACTCGCCTGTTGACGGTGGATCTTGGCCACCTGACGGGGCAGGGTCAGCCTGGACTGGGCGAACGCACTGATCGCGCCACCGACGCCGCCGCAGACCAGGATAAGGCCAGAGAAGTGATGGTCCGTGGCAAGAGCGACAACGCCGATCACCGCACATGCCAGCAGGACCCCTACCAGTACCTTTACCGCCTTCCGCCGGTGCAGGCGAAGTGCGTGGAGATGATGCTCTTGAGTAAGCGTTCCGGAGATCATCCTTCTTTCCTTGTGGTATCGCCATGAATCGAGACGTTCCTGAATCCGGCTAATCCTTGACGCATCATCATTTAGGGGGGATCGGATTCATGACATTCTGTCATTCCGTGGGATGGCCGAGAATGAAACTAATCAAATTATCCCGATCTCATGCCGGCAGGCTGCAGAGGGTGGCCGTCGGCAAGTTGCTGCACCTATAAACCAAACTTGACACCCAGCCCGCCGCAGTAGACCTTTCCCCGCATGACTATCGATATCGAATCGCTCAGCCTTCGGGAGCTGGGCGCACTGGTGGCTGCGGCCGAACAGCGCAAAGCGCTCATCACCACCCGCCGCCCGGCCGCGGCCGTGCGCCGCCTGCTGAAGGCCGCTGCCGCCGAAGCTGGTTACACCATCGAAGAGCTCTTCGGCGATGAAGCCGCAGAAACCGCCGCACCTGCGCGCAAGTCCGCCCGCCGTAAAACCGGCAAGGTCGCGGCCAAATACCGCGATCCGGAATACAAGCGCCTGACCTGGACCGGCCGTGGCCGCATGCCGCGCTGGCTGGCCGCCAAGGTATCGATGGGCCACAAGGTCACCGATTTCCTGATTCCTGGCCTGGCCAGGCCGACAGCGGGCAAGACCAGCAGCATCGGCAAGCGCACCGTCATCAAGAAAGCCTGAGGCCTTCGTCCCATTCCCGCCCATGGGGTGAGGCTGCCTTCGCAATCCGCATCTGAATCGATCTAATATGCTCCCATCCATCCAGCACGGGAGCGCACGGCATGGCGTTGAGCAAGTGGATGATGGCCGCCTGCACGGCAGCGGCACTGGCAACGGGCGCGCACGCCGCGCCGCCGGCCACCTCGGGTAATCCGATCCTGCAGGGGTGGTATGCCGACCCGGAAGCGGCGGTATTTGCAGGCCGCTACTGGATATTTCCAACCACCTCGGCGGACTACGATGCGCAGATTACGTTCGATGCCTTCTCGTCGCCTGATCTGGTGCATTGGACAAAGCATGCCGACGTCCTGAACGCCAGGAACGTGCCCTGGGCGAAGCGCGCGATGTGGGCGCCGTCCGTCGTGGAAAACAACGGCAAGTACTACTTCTTCTTCGCCGCCAACGACATCAAGACCGATAGCGAGCTGGGTGGCATCGGCGTGGCGGTGGCCGACCGCCCGGAAGGGCCCTACAAAGACCTGCTGGGCAAGCCGCTGGTCGGCGCTTTCCATAATGGTGCGCAGCCCATCGACCAGTTCGTCTTCAAGGATGACGATGGCGCCTGGTACATGATCTACGGCGGTTGGAAGCGCGCCAACATCGTGCGCCTGAAGGATGATTTCACCGGCGTGCTGCCGCTGACCGATGGTTTGCTGTTCAAGGAGATCACCCCGGCGCCGGAATACGTGGAGGGCCCGCTGATGTTCAGGCGCGGAGGCCGCTACTACTTCATGTGGTCCGAAGGCGGTTGGGGTGGCCCGGATTACTCGGTGGCCTACGCCATCGCCGATACACCCACCGGGCCCTTCAAGCGCATCGGCAAGGTGCTGCAGCAGGACGAGGCCATCGCCACCAGTGCCGGCCACAACTCGGTGATCAAGGTGCCAAATAGCGACCGCTGGTACATCGTCTACCATCGCCGGCCGCTGGGTGACACCACGCGCGACCATCGGCAGACCGCCATAGAACGCCTGGAATTCGATGCGCAGGGGAACATCCTGCCGGTGAAGATCACCCGCGAGGGTGTGGCCGCCGATCCGCTGCGCTGAACCGTACGAGGGCCAACCGCGCTACCCTGCGCGGGTCCTTACCGCAGAGAGCCACAGCATGGCACATAACGGCAGCACGGCGATCGCGCCGAGGGTCCTGTACGTCGCGGGGGCGGCAGCGGTGCTGATCAGCCTGTTGGCCTGGTCGGTGGAATGGAGTGGGCTGGCCTATGTCTGCCCTTACTGCCGCGTGCAGCGCACCGTCATCGGCGTGCTGGGTCTACTGATGATGTCTGCACGGCCGGGTGGCATCGTCGTGCCGTGGCTTTCGAACGCGATGGGTGGTTTCGCGTTCGTGGTCGCGGCGATGCAGCACTTCAACGGCTGGAAGCGAATCTCCGCCGGCGAATTCAGCTTCAATGCCCAGTGGTACATCGACCCATGGCTGCTGTCCGGCTGCGCGATGCTGATCCTGGTGGCACAGCTGATGCTGGTGCAGGCCGCCTGCCGGCGCCCGGTGCACGCCGCTCTGGAGGCCGCATGATGCGCCCTGCCTGCGCGCTGGTCCTGCTGATTGCATTCCACAGCATTCCGGCGCGTGCGGCCGAAGATGCCGGAGCGCCCAAGCGGCCTTCGGTGGAAACCCTGCAGCGCCTGATCGTGGACAAGGCTCCGCAGACGCGGATCGGGACGCCCGACAACGAGCGCATCACCGCGCGTCGCATCGATATCGTCGATGACCAGGGCGTGATCCGCATGACGCTGTCCGGGAAGACGCCGGCGCCGATCATCGATGGCATCCAGTACAAGCGCGCCTTCAACGTGGCCG
Source organism: Stenotrophomonas sp. YJH_SMC_43 (assembly GCF_059372535.1). NCBI lineage: Bacteria > Pseudomonadati > Pseudomonadota > Gammaproteobacteria > Lysobacterales > Lysobacteraceae > Stenotrophomonas > Stenotrophomonas sp. YJH_SMC_43. Next base: position 577,399 of record NZ_JCAFVQ010000003.1, on the reverse strand, counting down.
GCATGGTGCTGTACGACGACAAGGGCAGCGAGCGCGGTGGTTTCGGCACCGCTGATGTCGACGGCGGCATGGCGGTGCTGGCGCTGGATCATCCGGCGATGGATGCGATCGGATGGCGGGTGTCTCCCGATGGCCAAGTGAGCTTCTCGATCAACCAGGCACCGAAGCTGATACGCGAACCCGCGCTCGGGAATGCGTTGATTCCCGGTGTGCAGGCGCCGACCCGCATCGGCCTGGTGGTCGGCGCCGATGGAACGCCGGCCATTGCACTGAATGACAAGGCGGATCGGCCGCGACTGCGGTTGACCGTCACGCCGGAGGGCTACGGGGCAATCGAGTTCCTCGATGCGCAGGGCAAGGTGGTCCACACGCTGGCGCCGGAGGCGGAGCTCCGTCGCTAGCGTGGCGAGCCTGCTGGCCGGTACCTATGCGCCGCGTCCCCGGCCGTCGATGCTGTAGCGCCCGGCTCCAGTGCAGGCCAGCAACAGGAAGCCACCGGCCAGGCCCAGATTCTTCAGGAACATGATCTGCTGGGTCTGGTCGCCGAAGTTGTGGTGGAAGATGAAGGCGGTGACCAGGCTGAAGCCCACCAGGACGATCGATACCAGCCGGGTCTGGAAGCCGAGCAGGATGCACAGGCCGCTGCCGATCTCGAAGGCGATGGTCGGCCACAGCAGGATGCCGGGCACTCCCATTGCTTCCATGTAGCCCTGGGTACCACTGAGGTCGCCAAGCTTGCCCAGGCCGGAGACCAGGAACAGTGCCATCAGCAGGATGCGCGCAAGCAGGAAAGCGAGCGAGTGCGAGGAAGTGCTCACAGTGAAGTCCTTGAGGGTGTCCGACCCCCGCGATCGGAGCCCACAGGCAGTGAAGCCCGTGTATACACCACACGGCTGCCTTCCGGTTTCCCGCGCGGCCGGGGACCTTCGAATGCCGAAGGAGGCTGCCTCAGTCATCCTTTGGTGATGGCGCGTCTGTGCTTTGCAGGAACACCTGCAGCTGCGCGGCAAATGCACGCTGGTAGGCGGGGCGTTGCGTTGCACGGCCCACATAGGCAGCCACCTTCGGGTATTCGTCGAGGAGGCCGCTGCTCTTCAGGCGCAGCAGCACCGAGACCATCATCAGGTCGCCCACGCTGAAGTCGCCATCCAGCCACGCCGCCGTGCCCAGCCACGCAGACAGCTGCGAGAGACGCATCCGCACGCGCTCGTCCAGCATCACCAGCCGCTGTGAATACCAAGGTAGTTCGCGTTCCAGCACCCAGGCCATCGAGCGTTCGACGATGGGCGGTTCCACCGTGTTCAACGCAGCGAAAACCCACATGATCGCGCGCATGCGTGCGTCCGGATCAGCGGGGAGCAGGCCGGCATGCTGTTCGGCCAGGTGCAGGACGATTGCGCCGGATTCGAACAGGACCTGGTCGCCGTCCTGCCAGGTGGGGATCTGCCCGAAGGGGTTGCGCGCCAGGTGGACGGGCTGCTTCAGCTCGGCAAAGCTGAGCAGCTGCACGTCATAGGGCACGGCCAGTTCCTCCAGCGCCCAGCGTACGCGCATGTCACGGGCCAGGCCCTGGCCGCGGTCGGGAGAGGTGGCGAAGGCGGTGAGGATCGGGCACATCGGGGCACTCCTGCAGGCTGAAAGACCCGCCTTTCCTTCTCCGACGAACGATGGGGCGGGAAATCGACACCCTTCCCGGGGCGCCGGGCGATACACTGCCCGCCACCCATCAATCCTGTGCCTCCTCATGTGGCAGCGCCGCACCTCCCTGGCCGAACTGCAGCGGCAACGCGATGTGCTGCAGGCTGAGATGGATGCGGACGCCCTGCGACGGGTCTCACGGCTTCCGCCGGATGATCTCGTGGCAGCGCTGATGCCGCAGGCGCGCCGGCTCCAAGAGCTCAATCAGCTGATCCTGCGGGCTACACCGCCGCGTGAACTGATGAAGCGCCTGAAGGCGCTTGAGCGACAGCTGCTCGAACCCGGTGCACAGAGCGCAGGCGTGCGGAAGGAGCTGGAAGACGAACTGCGCGATCTGCACCTGTACTTCAGCAATCCGCGCCGTCGCCCCTTGACGGCGAAGGTCCTGCTGATCCTGTTGGCCAGCGTTCTGGCCGCCTTGTTCCTGCCGAGGCTGCTTGTGGACCTGCTGGTCGCTCTCTAGGCCGCGCTCACCCCGCCCGATGCAGCTTCCTGTACTGATCCGGCGTGCACTGCGCGTGCCGCTTGAACATCTCGGCGAAGGCGCTGACGCCGGAATAGCCCAGCTCTTCGGCGATCCGGCTGATCGGCCGGCGTGTACACAGCGCCTCGGTGGCGCGCACGAACTTCACCCGCCCACGCCAGTCGCCCAGCGACATGCCCAGTTCGCTGCGTGCCAGGCGCTCCAGCTTGCGCACGCTCATGTGGTGCCGCCGCGCGATCTCGGCAACCGATTCGGCCGCCGACAGGTGTTTCTCCATGTACGCCATCACCAGCTTCAAGGCATCGCTGCTGGCGATCGGCAGGAAACTGGGCAGCACAGCGGCATTGACGATCTGGTCGATCACCACGGCGGCCATGCGCCGCTGGACCGGTGTCTGCGGATCGGTCACGCCCTGTCGTGCCAGTTCATGCAGCAGTTCGCGCAGCAGCGGGCTGACTTCCAGCGCACTGCAACGCGTGGGCAGCCGGCGTGAAAGCGCCGCCGACAGATAGGCCGAGCGGTAGGCCAGCTGCGAGCGGTTGCGTGAATAGTGCGCCATTCCTGGTGGAATCCAGATCGCGTAGTGCGGCGGCGACACCATCCACTCGCCGTCGATCTTCATCTCCATCACCCCCTGCGCGACGAAGTTGAACTGACCCCACGGATGGCTGTGCGTGCCCCAGTCCGTGGGCTCCATCGCGCCCTGCCGGAAGTAGATCGGGCCGGGCAGCTGGCGGAAGGTGGGGATCGGCTCCATCGATTGCCGCAAGCCGGGGTCGGGGTGGCGCATCTTCGGGATGTCCTCAATATACGCCAAGCGTACGCTGGCCATTCCCCCACGTACACCTGCACGCGTGAACTATCTCTTCCCGATCCTCGCCTGCCTGCTGTGGGGCGCGAACACCATCGTGACCAAGCTTGCTTCGGGCTCGGTCGGTCCCATCGATATCGGCTTCTTCCGCTGGCTGGTCGCGGCGGTGGTCCTGCTGCCATTCGCGCTGCCGCGGCTGCGCGGCAATCTGCCGACCGTGCGCGCCAACCTCGGGCGCTTCCTGGTGCTGGGCTGCCTGGGTGGGGTGATGTACCAGTGCCTGGCCTACTATGCGGCGCACTTCACCTCGGCCACCAACATGGGGGTGATCCAGGCGCTGATTCCGTTGATCGCGCTGGCGCTGTCACGCGTGTTCATGGGCCATCCGGTGCGTGGTACTTCCATTCTTGGCGCGGTGATCTCCACCGCCGGCGTAGTGGCGGTGGTATCGCAGGGCGACCTGGCACGGTTGGCGGCGCAGGGCCTGAACCGCGGAGACGCGATCATGCTGATCGGCGCATTGGCCTTCGCCGCCTATAACGTGCTGATGCAGCGCTGGAAGATTCCGCTGTCGGTGCTGGAGTCGCTGTTCCTGCAGGCCACGGCGGCCTCGCTGATCCTGCTGCCACTGCAGTTGCTGGTCGGTACCGGGGTGAGCAATCTGACCGCCGTCGGTTGCATCGGCTTCGCGGCGGTCTGTGCCTCGATCCTGGCGCCGCTGACCTGGATGACCGGACTTTCACGTCTGGGCGCTGCGCGCGTCTCTGGCTTCTTCAACCTGGTGCCGATCGTGACCGCCGCGCTGGCCGTGCTGCTGTTGGGCGAATCGCTCAGTGGCTGGGTACTGGGCGGTGGCCTGCTGGCGGTGTCCGGCGTGGTGTTCGCCGAGTACAGCGCCAGGCGCGCTGCTGCGGTGCCGAGCGAGCAGCCCGCCTAGGGCTTCGGTCATGCGGGGTATGTGTTCCCGCTCAGCGCCTGTTCCACCCGCTGTTCCAGCGCGTCTGCATCATGGCCGCGTTTGCCCTGCAGGCTGAGATACAGCGAAAGGGGGTCAACCACATCGCCGATGCTGGTGAATGCCGGCGGATAGGCCCAGATCTGCAGCCGTGCGCTCTGGACGCAGTCCGGGCCGGGCATGGGAAGTGCACCCAGCAACCGCCACGCATCGATGTGCAGCGCGCGGGTGCCGCCGATCGCGGGCGGTGACGTGTCAGCAAGCGCATCGAGGCCCGCCGTCGGCGCCGGGTGCCCGGCATCGCGGAGCGCCTCGGCGGTCGGGCCCCAGCAGACATCCACTTCCTTCAGGATGGGGGAACGCAGGAACGGCTGCGCCCTGGCCCAGACCTCGTCGCGGTTGCCGGCCAGCTTCAGGAAGCGCTCGCGGCCACCGGTGGAGCGTTCAACCAGGCCGCGACCAACCAGTTCGGCAGACAGGCGCGACGCCGTCATCGAGGTGTAGCCGGCGGCAGCACTGATCTCGCGCGGCGACCACCAGCGCGACTGGCCGCTCAGCAGCACGTGGATCAGCACGGCCTGCGCCGAAGGCAGCAGCGAGATGGCCTTCTTCTCATGATCAGGGTCGTCGCGGAACTCAATGGCCAGGCTGGGCGCGAACAACTGGGTGTGCGGGACGACGAAGTCGATGTGGTTCTCGACCAGGAAGCGGCGCTGGGTCGGCGTGAGATAGGGCGAGACGTACAGCACCAGTGCATTCGCAGCAGAGCGCAGGCAGCGTACATCCTGGATCACACGGGTGCTGGATTCGCCGGGCTCGCGGGCCACGGCGAGCATGGCGGGGGTTTCCCCGTACAGCATCAGTCCGGCGAGGTGGTAGCGCGATGCCATTGCGTGGGGAATGGCGTGCAATGAAGCAAGTGGATGCACTGCCGAGGCCAGCCCGGGGAGAATCCTGCGCAGGTACCGCTGCGCGTCAGCGACCAGGTCGGTCAGGCCGGTGCGAACTGCCGTCGTCATCTCGTACTTCCCTTGCGGCGGCACGTCCGGAGGGTCGGAACCCGGCCACATCGCCACATTCAGTGGTGAACCTGGAGACGGGTGTGCAGCGTCGGGGCGCGTGGCGATCCATGCGGTCCTGCTCCTTAGCCGTCATGACATCAAGTGTTGCCGGGAACCTTGGAGATTCCGTCGAAAAACGATGGAGATTGGGTGGAGGTGGTGTGCATCGTGGCCGGCGGACTCCCCTTCCGCCGGCCACGAGCACGGACATGCCCGTCAGAAGCGCTGGGAGTACTTCACGTACACGGTGCGGCCGATATCGAAGCCGCCGTAGTAGGGGAAGGAGCTGGACGGCTTGGAGAACATGATCGGGCCCTGGTGGTTGAACACGTTGTTCGAACCCAGCGCCACGGTACCGTCCCAAGGCAGCCTGTAGCTGACCTGGATGTCATGGAAGGCATTGGAGCCCACCTTGCGCAGAGCATCCGGTTCTCCGTAGGCGTAGCGATCGGGCAGCGAGCACGGACGGTTCGGCACGCAGCTTTCGGCCATGCCGGAGTAGTAGCGCACCGTGTACTGCGTGCTGAAGTTGCCAAGCTGCCAGTTCACACCCAGGTTCGAGCGCAAGCGGAAGATGCCCGGCCGGCCGATCCGGCCCATCATGATGGTGTCGCCGGCCGAGTTCTGGTTCTCCTCGTCGTACTTGGAGACATAGCTGTTCTGCAGGTCGATGGTGAAGCGGCCGAACGAGAACTCGGGCAGGCGGTAGTGGATGCCCAAGTCCCAGCCTTCGGTTTCCATCGAGCCCAGGTTGGCCAGGCCGTAGAACATGCTGGTGATGTGGCCATCGCCAGCGCGCTTGATGCTGCCACAGCGCGAGGAATTGCCCAGCACGTAGCAGTCACGCAGGATGCGGTCGACGCTGTCCTCGATGATCATGTTGGTGATCTTGTAGCTGTACCAGTCGAGGTTGATGTCCAGGCCATCGACCCAGCGCGGGCTCCAGACCACGCCCACGGTCTTGCTCTTGGACTCTTCCGGTCGCAGCTTCGCGTTGGAGCCGGTGGTGAATTCGTCGGGCGTGGCACACGGATAGCTGGCACAGGGCTTCAGGCTCTGGTTCAGCTGCTGGTAGCCCAGCGGGACGCCGGCAGCGTTGCAGGCAGCGTTGCCGTTGACGCTGTTGGTGGCGCCGGTGCCGCAGGGATCGACATAGGTTTCGAAGCTGGTCCCCATTCCACCATACAGGTCGGAGATGCTCGGGGCGCGGAAGCCTTCGGCGAAAGTGCCGCGGATCATCAATTCCTCGATCGGGCGCCAGGCGAAGCTGGCCTTGGAATTGGTGGTGTTGCCGAAGTTGCTGTAGTCGGAATAGCGCGTGGCCAGGTTCACGGTCAGTTCCTTGGCGAACGGCAGGTCACGCAGCACCGGCACGTTCACTTCGGCGAAGAACTCATTGAGACTGTACTCACCCGAGGTGGTGGATGCGCCCAGTGCCGTGCTCTGGCGCGACTGGGCAAAGGCGTCGGGCACGAAGCGGCCTTCTTCCTTGCGGTACTGGTAACCCAGAGCGACGGACAGGTCACCGGCAGGCAGTTCGATCACTGGCCCGGAGATATTGGCGAAATAGCTGCGGGTCTTGGTGATGCCGGTATCGTTGAACGTCGGGAACAAGAAGCGCTGCAGTTCGGGATCGGAGAGAGAGCCAGCCCCCGCGACACCGTATGGCAGCAAAGGATTCCAGGCCAGGCAGCCCGTGACCGGCGATGCCGCCGTGCCACACCGGGCCACACCGTTGGCATCGAGGTAGGAGGGCCCCAATGCCTGCCGGGAAGCGATCAGGCTCATGTCGCCACGGCCTGTTTTTGTGACTTCATTGCGGTTGAACAGCGCACCGACTTCCCAGTCGTACGTCTTGGCGCCCAGTTCGAAGTAGCCGGACAGGCTTGGTGCAATGCGCAGCGACTTCAGCTTGCTTTCGGTCGTGCGCGGCACTTCCCACAGGCGGCGATTGAACGCGATGCCATGGTCGAGCGGATTGAATACGCTGGCTGCGTCCAGGGGCGTGCCGAACTTGGTCGACTGGTACGGGTAGCCCGCGATCTGCTGGTCGGTGGTGCGCTCGTTGTAGCCGATGTCGGCGGCGAACTTGATCTGGTCGGTCAGCGCGTAGTCCGTGCTGAGGAACAGCGAGCGACGCTCGATGCCGGTCTGCAGGTGCATCTGGTCGCTGCCGTTGGCGAACTCGGCCGGCGTGATCGGGTGGTAGTCGTTCGGATTCTTCGGGTCGCCGCCACGGTTGAGCGTCTTGAACACCGCGTCACCGGTGTTGCACTTGTAGAGCGCCGGGTCGCACCACGAACCGTTCTGGCTGATGTTGCTCCAGTCTGCGCCCGGGTAGTTGGGGCCGGCGCCGCCGTACCGGGAGAACTCGCGGTCGCGGGCAAATACCGGGTCCGACTTCTGGTATTCCAGTGCGAGGGTGTATCCGCCACGTTCTCCACGGGCGCCGGTCACCAGCGAAAACGTGCTGTCCTTGCCATCGCCCTGGCTGAACTGCCCGTGCTGCATGGACACTTCCAGCCCTTCGTAGTTCTTGCGGGTGATGATGTTGACCACGCCAGCAATCGCATCCGAACCGTACAGCGAGGAGGCGCCGTCCTTCAGGACATCGATGCGTTCCACCGCGCTCATCGGAATCTGGCTGAGATCCTGCAGGCCGCTGGTGGTCGCACCGAGGCGCTTGCCATTGACCAGCACCAGCGTGCGCGTGGCGCCCAGATTGCGGATGTCGACGTAGTAACCGCCGACATTTTCACCGGACGACAATGCGCGTGCGCGGGAGATCGCCGGCGCGCCCGTAGACGTCAAGTTCTGCAGCAGGTCGGCGATCGTGGTGAAGCCCTGCTGCTCGATCATCGTGCGGGTGATGGCGATGATCGGCTGCTGCGTTTCGATATCCACGCTGCGGATGGCAGAGCCGGTAACCTGGATGCGATCGAGGTTCTTCGGCGTCTTGTCGCCGTCATCCTGCGCATGCGCGGCCGGTGACCAGGCGGCGGCCAGGGCCGTGCCCACTGCCAGGGAAAGCAGGGTGTACTTGTAATGCATTTGGCTCTCTCCAAATCCAGTTGAATGGGTTTCCGCATAGCTGCGTGGAAACCGATCTGAAACTCCGCTGTGCGGAATCGGAAGGAACCTAACATTCCGTTTACAACTCGATTACGTTATGGACGCGTTATCGTCGCGCGCTGGATACAGCGTTCATGCACAAGCCATGCACGAAACCGCGACGCGCACCGGGGGTGCCCTGCTTCAGTCTGGCTGCGGGCCGATGACAGACTCCAGGAGACATCCGATGAATACCCCCGGTAAACCAAAACCCACGTGGAAGCAGTGGCATGTGCTGTTGCTGGTGCTTGCCATCGCACTGCTGGTGGCGCTGATCATCGTCATCGCGCCCTGGTGAATCGTAGGCGTTCTGCTCAGACGCCGTGAACGCGGAAATGCGATGGGATGAAGGAGTCAGGACGCGTTGAGGGTGGTGATGCATGCATCAATTCGTACTCACCCAACCGGCACATTCAAACCTCCACAGTGATCCCGAAGGCAACGCACTCGCGCTGTCATTCTCCATAGACCATCGAGCACACAGGAGCGATTCCATGAGCACCCAGTCCACCATCGAACATCGCCTCAACGACCTGATCGAGATTGCCCGGGACGGAAAGTCGTTCTACGAAGAAGCTGCGACCAAGGTGAAGGATGCCGAACTGTCGGCCCTGTTCACCCGCATTGCCGGCGTCAAGGGCCGCATCGTCGCCGCGTTGAGCAGTTCGGTCGCCGCCAGCGGCGGCAAGCCCGCCGAGCACGGCACCATGGTCGGGTCGATGCAGCAGTTCTACGGCAAGGTGCGCGCTGCATTCGGCGACACCAACTATGGTTACGTGGCCGAGCTGGAAGAGTCGGAAGACAGGCTGCTTGGCGCGTTCAAGGACGTGCTGAAGGACAACGAACTGCCGCCGGCCGTGCGCCAGGAAGTCACCCAGCTGCTGCCCGAAGTGCAGGAATGCCACAACGTGATGCGGGCGCGCAAGCACGCCATGAAGGCGGCCTGACGATCATCGGCGGCCTTCTCCCCGGGGCCGCCACGGTCGGGGCAGCGTGGCTGCCCCGGCCAACTTCGTAATCCGCGCTCCAGCGTCATCGCTGTGCGGGACTACGGCCCAGCAGCAACACCGCAAGGCTGGCCAGCAGCGCGGTAATGGCCGACGTCCACAGTGCACTGGCAAATCCGTGGCTGTAGATCGCCTGTGCGAAGGCCATGTTGCGCGCACCGGTGAAGGTGCCGGTAGCGATCGCATCGGCCATCGACAGTACATCGCGCGCGGGAACCACAGCCGACAGTGCGTTGCGGACGCCCAAGGTCAAGGCGCTGGACAGCATGGTGAATCCGAGCAGGATACCGACAAAGCGCGTGGTCGCGCTGATGCCGGAGGCCATGCCGGCCCGCTCGCGCGGTGCCGCGCCGATGATGGCTTTGGATGTCTCGCCATTGAGGATGCCGCCGCCGGCACCGATCACCACCATTGCGACGAATGCCAGCCAGGGCAGATGCTGCCACGCGGCCAGTCCGGCCACGGCATTGCCCGCGGCAGTGATCGACAGCCCGATCGCCAGCACCGCCGGACTGTTCAGATGGCGACCGAGCCGGCGGCCCACGCTGGGAAACAGCAGCATCGCCGCAGCGAACGGGAGCATGCCGGCACCCGCAGCCAGTACGCCCAAGCCGATGCCGTTCTGCAGGTACTGCGGCAGCATCGACGCCATCACCTGTGCGCTGACCGAATAGCCGACCATGGCAATGAGTGCGCCGACGAAACGTGGACTGGCCAGCAGCCCGAGATCGACCATGGGATGTGACCGTGCCCGTTCAACGAGGACGAAGGCGGCGGCCATGATGATGGCCAGGCCCAGCCCGCTCAGCGCCGGCGCCGATGACCATCCTTTTGCCAGTCCTTCGACCAGGAAGAACACGATGCCGAAGATGGCAACGCTGAAGGTGATGATGCCGGGCGGGTCGAGCGGGCGGACCGCGCTGTCGGACGACTCGGGTATCCAGCGCAGCGTGCCGTAGCCGAGCAGGCCCAGGAACGGCAGGATCGCAATGAACACCGCGCGCCAGCCCCAGAGCGCGGACAGCAGGCCGCCGATCAGTGGCGAGAGCACCATCATCACGCCCATGGCTGTGCCCCAGAACGCCCATGCAGTGTCTTTGGCGGCCCCCTGGTGGTAGGTGTGGCCGATGATCGACAGCGAGGGCGCCAGCAGGAAAGCAGCACCGATGCCCTGCAGTGCCCGCGCCAGGTAGAGCAGGGTGGCACCGGGCGCCAGTGCACAGAGCAGAGAAGTGAGGGCGAACAGGCTGATGCCGATCAGCAGCACCCGGCGGCGGCCGTAGCGGTCGGCGACAGCACCGGCGGGCAGCAGCAGTGAGGTGAAGGACAGGATGTAGGCACTGATCACCCACTCGATATCGGCGAATCCGGCGTGCAGGTCGCGCGCGATGCTGGGCAGTGCGACCGCCACGGCATTGGTCTCCAGCACGGTCATCGTGCAGCCCAGCGAGGCCACCAGCAGGATCGCGTCAGGCAGCGTGTGCCGTGCAGGCGAAGAGGGAGGGGAGGGCGGCACCGGTCACTCGCACGAAGAGAGGACCGCCATTCCAGCAATGATAGGTGTTTGTTTCATTCTCGGTGTTTTCTGGTTACGTTAGCTTGAACCTAACGAAATGCCGCCCATGGAACGCCGTCACCTGGAGTACTTCGTCACCTTGGCCGAGGAACTGCACTTCGGTCGCGCGGCCCTGCGGCTGGGGATCGCCACTCCCACGCTGAGCGTGCAGATCCAGGACATCGAGCGTCGCCTCGGCACGCGCCTGTTCGACCGCAGCCGGCGCGAAGTGCTGCTGACCTCCGCAGGCGAGGTGTTCCTGGCGGAAGCCCGCGATGTGCTGCGCCGGTTCGAACAGGCCGAAACCCTGGGCCGGCGCGCCGGGCGGGGTGAGATCGGCAAGATCGAGATCGGCTACGTCGGCTCGGCGCTGTATGCCGGTGCGTTGCAGGATCAGCTCAGCCGGTTCCGCAGCCGCTACCCGGGCGTGGAACTGCAGGTGAGCGAATGGCCGATGGGCGAGCTCCCGCAGCTGCTGCAGGAAGGTCGGGTGGATGTGGTGTTCTGCCGGCCTCCGATGGATGTACCCGACAGTTTCGGCGAACACACCCTGGTCGAAGACCAGTTCTGCGTGGCCCTGCCGGAAACCCATCCGCTGGCGCAGGCCCGCGCGCCGGTACAGCCGGCGTCATTGGCCCGGGAAAGCTTCGTCATGCCGGAGCAGCCGGTGGGCGCAATGGAAGTCGGGCGCCGCGGCGGGTTCATTCCACGTATCCGTTCCCAGCCCGGGCATCTGGCGGCGGTGTTGGCCGAGGTGTCGGTCGGCGTTGGTTCGGTGGCGATCGTGCCATCGGTACTGCAACGCACGCTGGTGCTGCCCGGAATGATCTATCTGCCACTGGCCGGCCCCACCATCGTCTCGACCATCGCTGTGCAGTACCGGCGGGCGGAGACCTCGCCTGTGGTGCGACGGCTGATCGAGCAGGTGAAGGAGACGCCGTGCCGGCGCATCGACATGTTGCCCCTGGCCTGAGCGCCGCGCGGCAGGTGGACGATTGCTACACTTGCGCCACCTGCATTCGCATTCGATGGACATCATGAACAACGGGAACGGTCCGCAGACAGTTCGCTGAGCCGCAACAACGATGCAGACGTTGTTGCGGTGATCATCCCTGCGATGCACGCGAAGTGGATGGATCACCGCCGGATTCACTCTGGGCGGAGACTCCCCATGTTCAATCGACAGGCCCCGCGTTGGGCCCACCCGCTGCCATCGGCCATTGTGCTGATGGCGCCGTTCGACCTCCTGGCCTCGCTGGCCATGGATATCTATCTTCCTGTGGTGCCGGTGATGCCGCGGGCACTGCAGACATCACCGACGGTGGTGCAGCTGACGTTGAGCATCTACCTGCTGGTGCTCGGCCTGGGCCAGTTGCTGTTCGGCCCGTTGTCCGACCGCATCGGGCGGCGGCCGGTCCTGTTGCCGGGGGCGTTGCTGTTCGCGCTTTCGTCGTTTGCGCTGGCCATGTCCAGCAGCGGCGCAGCATTCCTGGCCTGGCGGACCGTACAGGCGGTGGGGGCGTCGGCGGCATTGGTGGCGACCTTTGCCACGGTCCGTGACGTGTATGCCGATACACCCGAAGGTGCGTCGCTGTATGGGCTGTTCGCCTCGATGCTGGCCTTCGTGCCGGCACTGGGACCGATCCTCGGCGCACTGCTGGCAGGCGCGGTTGGCTGGCGCGCGATCTTCGTTCTGCTCGGCGCACTGGGCATGATCGCCGGCATGCGCGCGGTACGGCATTGGCAGGAAACCCGCCCGCGGTGCCATGACGCGTCGCGACCGGCGGTACGACGCATCCTCGGCAGCGGCGCGTTCTGGGTCTACACGCTGGGCTTCAGTGCGGGCATGGGCACGTTCTTCGTGTTCTTCTCGGTCGCGCCCCGGCTGCTGGTCGGGCGCATGCAGTACTCGCCCCTGTCGTTCAGCCTTGCCTTCGCCACGGTGGCGCTGGTGATGATCGTCACGGCGCGGATGGCGCACGTGTGCATTGCCCGCTGGAACGTGCGCGGTACCTTCCTGCGCGGCCTGTGGGTGATGGTGGCCGGGGTGCTGCTGATGGCGTTGGCCGCAGCGTGGCCTCCCTCGTTCATCGCGGTGGTGCTGCCCATGTGGGGCATCGCGGTGGGGCTGGTGATGGTGGTTTCGGTGGCCGCAAGCGGCGCGCTGCGTGATTTCGCCGATGCGTCGGGTACGGCGGTGGCTCTGTACTACGCGGTGCAGAGCCTGATCGTGGCAGGCATCGGCACGCTGGTTACCCTGGTGCTGCCCGGCGATACCGTGTGGCCGCTGGTGGCCTACGGGTTGCTGCTGCCACTTGCCAGCCTGGCAGGTACCGCCGCGCTGCGGCACCGCACATAGCGCTGGATGGCGGGCAAAAAAAAGGGGGCGGCCGCGAGGCCGCCCCAACCCGTCAAGAGAACACGTGTTTAGAAGCGGACGGACCAGCGTGCAGTGGCGCCATGGTCGCGGCTTTCACTGCCGAACTGACCGCTGTAGCCCAGCTCCAGCTGCTGCCGCGGGGTCAGCCACGCCGCCAGGCCCAGCTCGGCCACGACGGCGTTGTCGGCAATCGGAGCACCCTCGACCGCGAACGTGGTGCTGCTGTTGGCAAAGGCGAGGTTGGCCACCTGGCTGCGGTCGCCGGAGGCACGGCGGTAGCCGACACCGCCACGCAGGTGCAACCAGCTGTCCTGCTGGAACGATGCCTTCAGACCCTTGTCGAAGCGGAGACCAGCGGTGGCGATGGTGGTGCCGGTGTCGTCCACCTTGCCGTGCAGTGCCGCCGCGCCGCCACGCTCGTTGATCTGCTTCAGGTCCACTTCCACGCGGGCGACCTGCAGGTACGGCTCCAGCCCACCTTCCGCATTGCCGAAACGGTAGCCCGCTTCGATGAAGGCCTGGCGTGTATGTGCGTTGTAGCGCGCGCTCAGGCTGTCGCTGAAGCCTGCGAAGGCAACATCACGCGTGCTCTTCACTTCATTGCGGCTCCATGCCACGCCACCGCGCAGGCCGAACCCGCCCCAGGTGTGGCTGGCGTAGGCGCCGAAGTGCGTGTTGTCGATCTTCGACTTGGCACGACGCTCCTGCTGCTTCACGTCGGTGCGGCCGGTACCGGCCAGCACGCCGATCTGCCAGCCACCGAACTCGCGGTCGATGCCGACCAGCAGGCCATTGCTGTTGGCGTCAGTGCGCGCGGTGTTGCTGTTGCCATCCAGCTTGCTGTTGCCGCCCAGCGCCTGCACCCAGGCACCGGTGGCATCACCCGTATCGGATCCCGGTGCGGCTGCACCGGCACGGCGTGACAGTGCGGCATCGCGCACATGGCGGCTGCCCTCGACCAGGGCCAGTGCCGTGGCCGGATGCAGCTCGCCGCTGAGGCCATCGAGCACGCCACCGACCTGTTGCGGGAACAGTTGGGTCAGCGGCTTGGGCAGGCCCTGGTTGATTGCCAGTCCATCGGCCGCCGCCGCGGCCGCACGCTGGTTCGGCGTGGCGGCGGCACTGGCGAGCGACGCACCACGGGCCACGTCGATGCGGGTGCCATTGGCACCGTAAGCCAGGCTGAACTGCAGGAACGGCGAGAACGCGCTGAAGTCGGTTTTCGCGAACTGGCCGCTGACACCGCCGTCGGCGCGGATGAAATTGAACTGCTCGCCGAGGTAGTAGGTACCCGGCTCCGGCAGTGCGATCAGGGTGCCGCCGAGGGTGGCGGTGCCGGTCACGTGCAGCTGGTCACTGCGCCCGCCCGGAGCAAGTTCGGCAGCATAGACGCCGGTTGCACCCTGTACGTAGTTGCCGTTGATGGTCAGCGTGCCGATCGAATTGCCGGGCGCGATGATGCCGTCGACGTGGGTGCTGCCGAGCGTACCGACACCCTTCAGCAGGCCGTTGGCACCGACCGTGGTGGTGCCGCCGGTCTGCGTGCCGTTGAAGGACACCACGCCACCGTTGACGGTCAGGTTGCTGTCCTTCAGCAGGCCGCTGCTGCTGACCGTGCTCACGCCCCCGGTGGTGTTCAGCGCGGTGGAGACCAGGCTGCCATTGAGCAGGAACTGGCCACCCTGGACCTCGACCGCAGACGTGAGCGTGTTGGCGCCATTCAATTCCAGCGTACCGTCCTGCAGTACCGCGCCGTTGAAAGTGTTGTCACCGCTCAGGCGCAGCCAGCCGATGCCGGACTTGGTCAGCTTGCCGGGGCCACCGATGTCGTTGGTCCAGTCGTCCCAGGCATCGCCTTCCCAGACCTTCAGGCCACCGGCCTTCTGGTTCATCACCACGTTGGTATCCACGCGCAGCGAGCCGTAGCCTTCGATGGCCTTGCGCAGGTCCATCAGGCCCCAGCCATAGACATCATCGATGCCCGGTGCGCCAAGATCGCGCGCGGTGGTCAGCAGTACGTCGCGCACCTGGGCGCTGTCCAGATAAGGGAAGCGTTCGAACAACAGGCCCAGTGCACCGGTGACGTGCGGTGCGGCCATCGAGGTGCCGCTCAGGTTCCCGTAGGCATACGTTGGGGCCTGGCCGGAGACCTCGAGGATCACATTCCCATTGTCCTCGCGGGGGCTGGCATCGATGACCGAATCTTCGCCATAGACGGTCGAATTGATGTTCGAACCAGGCGCGGCCAGGCACCAGTTCGCGGCCAGGCCGCAGCGCATCGAGCGATTGCTCAGCTCCAGCGCCTGGTTGACGTTGACTACGGCCAACCAGTACGGCTCGACGTCAGTGAATTCGCGTGGCATCGATGCATACATGCCCGCGATCGGCGCCTGCTCTGGCGAGGGATTGACCGAGTCGGTGTTTCCCGCAGCCCATACCTGGATCAGGCCGCGGGTACGTGAGCCTTCTGCTATCGCGCCGAGGCTGTCCGCAAGATCCGGATGCGACAGATAGAAGTCGAGCTTCTCGGCAGTGTCCGGTTCGTTGGTCAGGCC
The DNA here is from genome assembly GCF_059372535.1 of Stenotrophomonas sp. YJH_SMC_43. Taxonomy (NCBI): domain Bacteria; kingdom Pseudomonadati; phylum Pseudomonadota; class Gammaproteobacteria; order Lysobacterales; family Lysobacteraceae; genus Stenotrophomonas; species Stenotrophomonas sp. YJH_SMC_43. The sequence continues at coordinate 561,782 of NZ_JCAFVQ010000003.1, read as the reverse complement.
CCAACTGTGGTTGACTGCGCGGACGTGCTGTTCGTTGAGCTGTGCGTATAGCTGCGGGAAGATCGAGTCGGAGGCTCCCAGCCCGGCAACCGATTTACTGTCCAGATACAGTCCGCCATTGCGCTCGACGACGGTCAGGTAGTTCACGCTGTTGGCAAACAGGCGGGCCACGGTGAGGTCCGCCCCGAACGCGACGCCGTGCATTCCGTTGCCGTCGCGGTTGGCGGCGATGGTTCCGGATACGTGGGTGCCGTGCACGTTGTAGCCCGGGCCCTCGAAGTAGCCGTTGCGATTGAGCAGGTCCCTGTAGGCCGGATCAATGAGGGTGTAATCGATGGCGACCTGATTGCCGTCACTGGTGAAGCAGGCATCCGGGCCGGCAAGTACCTCGCTTCCGCACAGGCTGCCATCGGCCAACACATCGGCCAGACGGAGGCTGCGATGGTTCTTCCCGGCGAACTCCGGATGGTCCAGGCCGGTGCCGCTGTCGAACACACCCAGGCGGATGCCGGTACCGGTCAGGCCCCGCGCATAGGCGTGGTCCGCGTTGGTCGCGGCCAGGCCCCAGTCGGCATTGAATTCGTCCGTACGCCAGCTGGCTGGATCGCCCGGATTGCCGAGGGTCGTCGTGCTGCTGGCCGCCGCTGCGGGGGCTGCAATCGGCAACGGGGTGGTTGCGGACGGGATCGCCGCAGTGGCCGGTTGTGCCCACGCCGCCTGCAGTTGGCGCTGTTGTTGCCAGACCTCGAATGAGTCGTTGGCCATCGCGGGCAACGTGCTGGCAAGCAGCAATGTGCTGGTGACCGCCAGCGCGAGGCGGCTGTGCATCGGAGAACGGGAGCGGGACGACCGGCCGTGCAGCGGGTGATTCATCGGACAACTTCCTTGATTGACGGACAACAAGGCCGTTAACCCCGCAGCGCGCCGATCACCCCCAGTGGTGTGAAGGAAATTTAATGAACAGGTTAATGTTTCGTGACGCACCTGTTCACTCCATCCCCGGGAAACCCCGCTACCGTGGCCCGGCCTGGGCTCACCAGGCTTATCAAGGAGTGATGTCGATGCGTACTTTCAGGAAAATGATCGTAGGTGCCGTGTTCGCCTTGGCCTGCAGCGGTTCGGTTGCTGTGGCCGGGCCGATTCCGCCATGCGATCTTCCCTGTTGGAAGGCTTACCAGGCCTGTTTGTCCGGTGGCGGTGATGCGATGGAATGCCAGTACGAATACGATCGTTGCGTCATGGATCGCTGCGGCGCTGTGTAAGCAGTGGCAATGCAGGACTGATGACGAGCCCCGTCACCGACGGGGCTCTTCTGTTTCAGCGCAGCCCGCTTGCAGGCCATGCACGCAGCGGCGAGGATGGGGAATCGCATCGGAGCCGCTGCACATGGCCGTCAAACGTGTCGTCGCCAACATCGCCACGCCTGATCCTGCGCGTGCCGCAGTGTTCTATGGCGAGCTGCTGGGCATGCCGGTGGTGATGGACCACGGCTGGATCGTCACCCACGGCGGCGAGGGCAGCGCGCTGGCGCAGGTCAGCTTTGCCAGTGAAGGGGGGTCCGGCACCGCAGTGCCGGATCTGTCGATCGAAGTGGACAATCTGCAGCAGGTACTGGAGCGCATGCGCGCGGCCGGCATCCCGCTGGAATATGGCCCGGCCGATGAGCCCTGGGGCGTGCGTCGCTTCTTCGTCCGTGACCCGTTCGGGCGGTTGTTGAACATCCTCGCCCATACCTGAGCGACAGACGGTTCGTCAGCGCCGCTTTGCACCGGCCGGTGGCACGCCGACCATGCGCAGGCAATCGGCCTGCACGGCTTCGATGAACGCATCGGCATCCTGTGCCGGTGTGGCGATCAGGTCGTCGGTAGCGCCGTGCACGCCGGCGTAGATCAACGAGGCGGTAACCTGCGGCGCCGGAAGCTGCCACAGACCGGCGGCGTTGCCCGCTTCGAGGATGCCCAGCAGCTGCTGCTGGATTGCATTGCGTTCGGCGTTGCCGCGCTGGTGGTGATGATGGTTGGCGTACACCACGTCGTGCAGTGCATGGGTGCGCACGTAAAGTTCGATGTTGGCGCGGATCCAGGCGCGCAGGCGTGCTACGCCATCGCCGACGGGGTGCTGCTGCACGGCCTGGTCGACCGCTTCCATGAACTGCCGCGTGTAGCGCTGCGCCAGCGCCTGCAGGATCTCGGTGCGCGAGGCGAAGTAGGTATAGAAGGTGCCCTTGGCCACATCAGCCGCGGCGACGATGTCGCTGATGGTGGTGGCGTCCACTCCCTTTGACAGGAACAGTGCCTGCGCGGCGTCCATCAGTTCTTCCTGGCGGGTTTCCGCAGGCTTGGTGCGAGGCCTGGCGACAGCTGGGGTCTGCATGGTGGGCAAGGTCCGGGTGCGACGGTGGCCATTCTAGCTGTCCTTCGGCATTGACTGACCGCCAGTCATTGACCGACGGTCAGTCAGTGGCTACGATGCGCGCACGTCCTCCCCGGGATCCACACATGCAGCGTTTCCAACGTCCGGCCCTGGTGTTGGCCGCCTACCTCGGCACATTTCTCGCCTCGCTGGACATCAGCATCGTCAACGTCGCCCTGCCGACCCTGCAGCAGGCGTTGCACACCGACATGGCCGGCCTGCAATGGGTGATCAACGCCTACGCGATCGCGTTGTCGGCGTTGATGCTGTCGGCGGGGCCGCTTGGGGATCGTTACGGTCATCGGCGGATGTGGCTGCTCAGCGTCGCCACCTTCACGCTGGGGTCCCTGCTGTGCGCTTGTGCCGGCAATCTTGGAACCCTGGTGGCCGGGCGCGCAGTGCAGGGCATCGCGGGCGCATTGTTGATTCCCGCCGCAATGCCGATCCTCAGCCATGCGTTTCCCGATGCGCGCCAACGTGCACGTGCGATCGGTGGCTGGTCCGCGTTCAGTGCGCTGGCCCTGGTGCTTGGCCCGCTGCTGGGCGGCGTGCTGGTGCAGCGCGCCGGATGGCCCAGCATCTTCCTGATCAACCTGCCGTTGGGCCTGCTCGCGCTGGCGCTGGGCGTCTGGGGAATTCCGGAGCGGCGGCATCCGCAGCACGCCGCACTGGACCCCGCCGGGCAGCTGCTCAGCATCGTCGCGCTGGGTGCGCTGAGCTATGGCCTGATCGCGATCGGCGAGCATGGCCTGCTGGCGCCGGTGACCCTGCTGGCGCTGGGCGTCGCAGCCGCCGGACTGATCCTGTTCGGCATCGTTGAACGCCGGGTTGTACGCCCATTGCTGCCGCTGGACCTGTTTGCCGACCGCCGCTTCGGCATGTTCAACCTGGCATCGTTCGTGCTGGGCTTCACTGCCTATGCCAGCCTGTTCTTCCTGTCGCTGTTCTTCCAGCAGGCGCAGGGCCACAGCGCTGCGCAGGCCGGCTCCCAGCTGGCTCCGCAGTTCCTGTTGATGGGGGTCGTCTCGCTGTTGTTCGGTCGTCTGGTCGCCCACCTCGGGCTGCATGCCGCGCTGGTGCTGGGCTACGCCCTGGCCGGAATAGCGCTGTGCGCGATGGCCACGTTCGAACCGGCTACGTCGCGCGCTTTTGCCAGCGCTGTGCTGGTGCTGCTTGGCATTGGCATGGGGCTGGCAGTGCCGGCAACCGGCATGGCGGTCATGGCCAGCGCGCCGGTCGAGCGCGCGGGTATCGCCTCAGCCACGATGAACGCGTTACGCCAGGCAGGCATGAGCCTGGGCATCGCGCTGCTGGGCAGCTTGATGGGCCAGCGCGCCGTGCAGCACTTCGCCGTTTCCGCGCAGGCGGCCGGGCAGCGGGGGCTGGTGGTACAGGCGCGCGAACTGATCCTGCAACCAAGCTCGATGCACGCCACGCCGCAGACACTGGCGTGGTATCGCAGTGCGATGGCCAGTGGTTTCGGCTGGGCGATGGCTGTGGCCGGTGCGCTGGTCCTGCTTGCTGCGCTGGGTCTGTATCGCCAGCGCGCACCGGCCTGACGCGCAGCGTTCAGCCCTGCTGGCGTTGCGGGCCCTCTGCCGTGCGTTCGATCTCGTGTGGCTGCTGTTGCTGCTGTTGCTGCTGGCGCGCATTGGCGTGGCGAGCGTGCCCACCTTCACGACCGATCGTGGCCATATGCTGGCGGTTGCGGCTGATCGCCTCGCCGCCCTTGCGGCCTGCGACACGTGCTTCGGCCGGACTGAATTCATGCGCGTTGCCGGAGGCATGTGCGGCACGCCCGCCCTTGGCAGCGATCGCGCGCTGCTTGTCCTGGTCCATTGATGCGAAGCCCCGGTTGGAGCTGCGCGGGTTCTGCTCAGTCATGTGAAATCTCCTGCAGTGTGGACGCCGCCTTCGTAGACGACGGCCTCCATGCTTGGCCATCGCACGCTAAGTCCAGGTCGCCATCTTCGCCACGGTTTTCACGCGCCTTGCGCACGGGGCTGATGGCGCAGCCATTCAGGCGGGTGGCGCAACCCGTAAGCGCTTTCGCTCAACCGAGGTCACCGCCGCTGTTGATAGCATGCGCGACAACGCCACTTGCCTGGCCACCACAGGGACGTAGAACATGAACAGGATTGGATTGATCGCATTGCTGGCCTGTATCGCCCCCGTCCATGCAGCCAGCCCCCTGTTGTCCGGCAGCTTTGTTCACGTCGGCTATTCGGCCACCGACGAACAGCTGCCAGCCGCGCAATTGCCGCTGTTCCTGGATGAACTGCAGGACCTCGGCAACGACACGATCATCCTCGGTCAGGTGCGTGCCACCCGTGCCGGCGTGGGATGCGCCAGCGGTGTGCAGGATTTCGAATGGATTGCCGGCTTTCCCGGCAAGCTCGGCACCGTGCTCGATGCGGCAGCCGCGCGCGGCATGAAGGTCGTGGTGGGCACCACCTACAGTTCGGGGCAGTGCGCCACCTTCTGGCAGGGCCAGAATGCAACGGCCGTGGCACAGGATGCGGCGCAGTCGCTGGCGCAGCTTGGCCAGCAGTACGGATCGCATCCGGCGTTCGCCGGCTGGTACATCACCGACGAGCCGGCACAGGTGCCGATTGATCGCGCGTCGTTCTATCGCGCGATCGTGACGGCGCTCAAAGGCAGTACACCCTCGCGGCCGGTGATGGTGGCACCCTACCTGGCGTCATCCAGCGTGGATCCGGCCAGCGTGGGCCGGGCTGCTGCACAGTTCCGTACTGCCACCGGCGTGGACGTGCAGATCTGGCAGGACGGCATCGGTGCTGCCTCGCATGCCCGATTGTTCCAGTGGGATCGCGCGGGTCATTCCACCGAGGCGTACTACGAGGCGCTTTCGGCGGCGCTGGGTGCCAGCGGCCTGTGGGCCGACATCGAACTGTTCAACCATGGCAGCCCCTTGTTCCTGGAGACCGGCAACGGGCTGTCCGGTGCCTATCGCTCCGCGTCGGTGCAGCGCATCAACCAGCAGTTGTGGAGTGCGCGTTCGGCCGGCAAGCGCGTTGCCTGGCTCAACCAGTACCACATGTCCGAGGTGGTCGGCCCCGGCCAGGGGTATGGCGAATCGCCGCGGTTGATGAACACCTATCGCGGGTTGTATGGCCTCGGTGCGTCCTACAGTGTCGATCCGGTGCAGACCACCTACAGCTACAGCACGGCGCCGGACGCAAACTATCCCGACAGCACCGGGCATGAACTGTTCGATCGCCGGGTGGGGGATCCGCGCAACCCGATGGATGCCGGCTGGGTGGGTGTGCACGGCAATGTCAGCATCACCATCGACCTCGGCCAGCGCCGGCGGGTGGACTGGATCGGCCTGCACACGATGACCCGCCCGGCCTGGGGCATCGTCACGCCGACGTCGGTGGAGGTGATGTGCGCTGAGCCGGGCACTGCCGCAACCCGCATCGGCGTGCTGTCGGCGCCATTCACCCAGGCCGGGCTGAGCGGTTCGACCGAAGAGGAATACGTGCTGGGCAATGCCGCGCCGCTGGCCGCGCAGTGCCGCACGCTCGAGCTGCGGTTGGCCAATGGCAGCTGGACCTTCCTCAGTGAAATCGAGATGGCAGCCGAACAGTAGGTGCCTCAGCGCTGGGGTTTGTCGCGCAGTCGCTGCGCGAACGGCCGCTGCTCAAGTGCCTGCAGTGCGTCGCGCAGCACCTGCTCCAACGACTGTCCAAGATCGGCATCGAGGCTGCGCGCCGCGCGAGCCGTGGCCTGCCACTGCGTCTGCAGCGCCGGCAGCGCCTGCAGTGCGCGCGGGCTCAACTGCAGGATGCGCTCACGGCTGTCTTCACCGACCGCAGCGTGCAGCCAACCGTCGCGCACCATCGCTGAAACCGTCTGGCTGAGTGCCGAATGGCTGAGCCCGCAGGCCACTGCGAGGTCCTTGATGCGGCAGGGGCCCTGCGCCATCAGCGTGCGCAGCACCGGGGTGTAGCGCGGCCGGTAGTCCAGCTTCAGGTCGCGGTAGGCCTGCTCGACCGCCGGGTCGAGCTGGTCGAGCAGGGCCCGCAGCAGCGTTCCCAGGGAGGCATGTTGGAGATCCATGGTCGCGATGATATATAAGCACTTACATATCATCAACGTGGAGTGCGGTCATGGTGGTTTCGTGGATGCTGGGCGCGCTGCTGGCGGCGTCCTGCCCGGCCCAGGACGCGGTGCTGCAGGCGGCGGCCACGGCGATACAGGCGCAGTACCTGGACGTGGCCGAAGGCGCGCGCATTGCCGAGGTGGTGCGCGGCTGGTCCGCCCAGCAGCGCTATGCGGACAGCTGCGCGGACCCGAAGGTGTTCAGCGCACGCCTGAACCAGGACCTGGACGTGTTCGATGGCCACTTCCATGTCGAGCGGGTGGATGCCAGCGCCGGCCAGGATGACTGGCTGATGGCCTGGCGCGCGGATGCACGCAGCAATGGTGCGGGCGTGCGCGAGGTGCGGGTGCTGGAAGGCAACATCGGCTACCTGCGCCTGAGCACCTTCTATCCGCTCGATCTGGCCCGGCCGAAGCTGGCCGCGGCCTTCACCCTGCTGGCCGACACCGATGGCCTGGTGCTCGATCTGCGCCAGAACGGGGGAGGTGATGACGGCAGTGCGGACCTGCTGGTGCGGACCCTGCTGGCGGCGGAGATCAACCAGGTGCAGTCACTGCAACAACGTGGCCAACGCAGTCCGGTACCGTTGCCACCGGCGAGCCTGGGGCTGTACCTGAAGCCGCTGGTGGTGCTGATCGACCGCCGCACCGGCTCGGCCGCCGAATTCGTCGCGTACTCGCTGCAGGCGCAGGGGCGGGCACGTGTCGTTGGGAGTCGAAGTGGCGGCGCGGCACATATGTTCGATGATCCTGTGCTGCTGCCGGATGGCTATCAGATCAGCATTCCCGACCGGCAGCCGATCAACCTTCGTACCGGAACCAACTGGGAACGTACCGGGGTCACGCCTGATGCGGCAGGCGGTGACGATCCGCTGTTCGTCGCCCGGCAGCTGCTGGCCCGATCGGCATCGCCAAAATGAACGCACAATTGCAACCGCGCCCTATCGCAGACGACATGCAGCGTGCCTAGAATCGAAGCATCCCGGTAGTTCCCGGGCGCTTCGAGTGAATGGACTCAATGAAGATTCTGTTGACCGGCAGTTCCGGGCGGATCGGGCGTGCGATCTTCGGCGCGCTGGCGGCGGCCCACGAAGTGGTGGGGCTGGATCGCAGCCCATTTGCCACCACCCGCATCATTGCCGATGTCACCGATCGTCAGGCCGTGACGCGGGCGGTGCAGGGGGTCGATGCGGTGATCCATACCGCCGCCCTGCACGCACCTCATGTCGGCCTGGTGCCGGATGCGGTATTCCAGCAGACCAATGTGGAGGCGACCGCACACCTGTTGCAGGCTGCCCGCGAGGCCGGTGCACGCCGCTTCGTGCTGACCAGCACCACGGCCCTGTATGGCCATGCGGTAGTGGCGGGCGGATGCCGCTGGATCGATGAAGATACCGAGCCGTTGCCGCGCACGATCTACCATCGCAGCAAGCTGCAGGCAGAGGCGTTGGCCGAAGCCGCTGCGGCACCGGGCTTCAGCGTGCGCGTGCTGCGCATGGCCCGCTGCTTCCCCGAGCCACCGGAGCGGATGGCGATGTTCCGCCTGCACCGCGGCATCGACGCGCGCGACGTGGCCAGTGCACATGCCGCGCTGCTGCACGATGAGGGCGCTGCCTTCGCACGCTATATTGCCTGCGCACCGACACCGTTCCTGCGCGAGGATTGCCTGGAACTGGCGACCCAGCCCCGCCGGGTGCTGGCCCGCCGCGCCCCGCTGCTGCTGGCCGAGTTCGAGCGCCGCGGCTGGCCGCTGCCGTTGAGCATCGACCGCGTCTACGACAGTGCACTGATGCGCAGCACACTGGGCTGGCAGCCGCGCTTCGGCCCGGACGACGTGCTGCAGCAGTACGCGGCTGGCAGCATCGAGGTGTTGCCTCGGGCGCAGTGGATCAAGGATCGGGTTGCCGAATAGGACGGAACGGGGCGGGTTCCTGACCCGACCCTGAGCAGGTTCAGGAATGTGCAGGCGGAGCGCCTCAACCTCGTTCGCAGGCGGCCGCTAACCCGGTGCGCTTCCTGCGCCGGGCGGGTCCCGGCGGCGGGTGGCCTGCGCGACGGATCGCGCACCTGCGCGGTGCCCTCGCGGTGCCGGTCGTCCTGAACTGCCTTGCGGACCCTTCCATGCATTCTCCCCGTTCCGCCGCTGCCCGCCGCCCGGGCAGCATCGCCCACAAGCTGATGCTGGGCACCGCTGCGATCGCGCTGCTGTGCTTCGGCCTGACCGCGTTCCTGATCTACCGCCAGGCCAGCGCCAGCCTGATCGATGCCTCGCGCCAGACCATGGCCAGCGAAGCCACCGCCGAAGCCCGCCAGGTCGCGGCGGATCTGGGCACCGCCTTTGCAAGCAACGACGCCATGGTCGAGGCCGTGCTCGCCCAGCGTGCGCGGGGTGACGCGCCTGATCGCGCCAGCCTGGCGGCCGTGCTGGGCGAGCAGCTGCGCAGCCATCCAGAATGGCTGGGCAAGAGCACCATGTGGGAAGCCGACGCCTTCGATGGCAAGGATGCCGAGTTCGCCAATGCCGAGATGCACGATGCCAGCGGCCGCTACATGAGCTACTGGGCCTGGCATGACGGCAAGCCACAGCAGTCGACCATGACCGACTACACCGAAGCCGCTGACGGCTCGGCCGACTGGTACGTGGTGCCCAGCCGCGACAAGCTGCCCAAGGTCAGTGAACCTTATGCCTACGACATCGCCGGCCAGCAGGTGCTGATGAGCACGCTGAGCACTCCGATCATCGAAAACGGCACGTTCCTCGGTGTATTCACCGTGGACTTCTCGCTGGCGGCGCTGCAGAAGCACCTGGCCACGCTGAAGCCGATGGGCGCCGGGCGCGTTGAACTGCTCTCGCCGAACGGTGTGGTGCTGGCCTCGGCGAACGCCGCCGAGATCGGCAAGCCGCGCAACGACGCATTGACCCGCAGCATGCTGGCCGACATCGCCGCCGACCGCCGGTTCGAAGCCTTCACTCCGGATGCGGCAGGCAACGTGCGCGTGTACGTGCCGCTGCGCGTGGGCGACGCGCCGCAGCGCTTCGCGCTGGGCGTGGTGATGCCACACGCGGTGATCGTGGCCGAGGCGCGCCAGCTGCTGTGGCTGACCCTGCTGGTTGGCGTGGTAGCCGCGCTGACGCTGAGTGTGGGTGTCTATGTGCTGCTGCGCCGGTTGGCGATCCACCCACTGGCCGAAGCCGTGCGCGTGGCCGGCGACGTCGCCGCAGGCAAGCTGGACAGCACCCTGCCGGCACGCAGCAACGACGAAGTGGGCCGCCTGCTGGACGCGATGCAGGGCATGCGGGGTCAGCTGCAGTCGGTGATGGCGGCGCAGGCGGAGATGGCGCGTCGCCATGACGCCGGCGAACTCAGCTACCGCATGGACGCCGCGGCGTTCCCGGGCGAGTACGGCCGGATGGTGGCCGACAGCAACCAGCTGGTGGCCTCCAGCAACGCCGTCACCCAGCGTCTGGTCGACGTGATGCAGCGTTATGCGGTGGGTGACCTGAGCGTGGACATGGAAGCGCTGCCGGGCGAGAAGGCGGTGTTCACCGCTGCGATGGCCACCACCAAGAGCAACCTGGCGGCGATCAACGATCAGATCCAGCAGCTGGCCGCCGCCGCCGCCGCCGGCGACTTCGCGGTGCGCGGCGACACGCTGCGCTTCGACCACGACTTCCGCCGCATGGTGGAAACCCTCAACACCATGATGCAGGTCAGCGACCACAACCTGGCCGAGCTGTCGACGCTGCTGCGCGCGATCGCCGCAGGCGATCTCAGCGCGCGCATGCACGGCGACTTCCACGGTGTGTTCGCGGTGATGCGCGACGATGCCAACAGCACCGTGCAGCAGCTGACCCAGATCGTCGGCCAGATCCAGCAGTCGGCGGCCAGCATCCGCCTGGCGGCGGGTGAGATTGCCGCGGGCAACAGTGACCTGTCGCGCCGTACCGAGCAGCAGGCAGCGAACCTGGAAGAGACCGCGGCCTCGATGGAGGAGCTGACCTCCACGGTGCGCCAGAATGCCGACCACGCGCTGCAGGCCAACACCCTGGCCGGCTCCGCAGCGGGTGTGGCCAGCGAAGGCGGGCAGGTGGTCAGCCAGGTGGTGCAGACCATGGAGCAGATCGAGGCCTCGTCGCAGCGCATTGCGGAGATCATTTCGGTGATCGACGGCATCGCGTTCCAGACCAACATCCTGGCGTTGAACGCGGCGGTGGAAGCGGCGCGTGCCGGCGAACAGGGGCGTGGATTCGCCGTGGTCGCCAGCGAAGTGCGCGCGCTGGCCCAGCGCTCGGCAGGTGCGGCGAAGGAGATCAAGGAGCTGATCGACGCCTCGGTGGCGCAGGTCGGTGCCGGTGCGCAGCTGGTGCACGGCGCGGGCCGCACCATGCAGGAAATCGTCGGCCAGGTCGGTCGAGTGAACGAGATCATGGCCGAGATCTCGGCGGCCTCTCGCGAGCAGTCGGCGGGCATCGAGCAGGTCAACCAGACCGTGGTGCAGATGGACGAGACCACCCAGCAGAACGCCGCGCTGGTGGAGGAAGCCAGTGCCGCCGCGCGTGCGATGGAAGAACAGGCCGAGCAGCTGGCGGTGGCGGTCTCGCGCTTCCGCCTGCAGGCCGAGCCGGTGGCCACGGCTCGCCGCGCGGCCTGATCCCGCAAACGAAGACGCCCGGCGGGGGCCGGGCGTCGATTGCATCCTTGCCGCGCATCCCTGCGCAGTTCTGAGGGCTCAGAACATGCCTTCAAACGGGTTCCAGCTGGTGCGTCCTTCCACCTTCTCCAGGTAGTAGCTGTAGTTGGTGCTGGAGGCGACGAGCAGGTTCATGGCGATGAACAGCATGCGCCCCACGACGTCCGGAAGGAACATGGTGATGATGGCGAGCACGATGTTGATGCCGATCAACACCAGTGCCTTGCGCCACATGCCCAGGATCAACAGGTAGATGGCGCCGAAGAACAACGCAAAGAAGTTCAGGTTGATCTTCAGGCGGTCGCCGAAGGACAGCGCCTTCCAGGCCTGCTTGAAGCCGGGATTCTTGGGGGCGCCGTGCTGGCGGAAGAAGTTGAAGCGGAACTGCCACTTCGGGCTGAACTGGGACAGGTCAGTGGTATTCATGGGAAACATCCCTGTTGGAAAACGTTTTCATGATAGGACAAGTCCTATTCAGGATCCAAGCTTCGGCGTCAAGAATGTGACGCCCGCCTTGTTCGTTGTGGTGCGGCGGGGCGCCGCACCGTCACCCATCCGCCTTGTTTTTAGGATAGGGTGCGCAGTTCCGCTGCCACCCCAGCTGAACCCGGGTGGCGGCGGGATGTCCATGGAGGTTGCATGACCACACCTGCTACACCGGAAAACGCACCGGGACCGGTGCTCCTGCCGACACCTGAAGTGGTGCAGGCACAACAACTGCTCGCACGCCAGCAACTGGCGGTAGCGATGGACCGTGCACGCACGGCCGCTACGCAGAACGCGGCCGCGGCCGCGCTGGAAAGCGAGTAATCCGCAACACCGCCGATCGCGCTGGCGTGCTGCCAGCGCGATCGCGGCGCGCGCGGCCGGTCAGAACCGCGCGGTCATGCTCATGAAGTAGCTGCGCCCGGCCACGAAGTAGTCGGTGGAGCCTTCGGCATACAGCTTCTTGTCGGCCAGGTTGCTGACGCCGCCACGCAGGGTCAGTACCTCGTTGACGTTCCAGGCCGCGGTCAGGTCATACAACGTGTAGGCCTTGAGGAAGGTCGTCGCCGTGCCGGTCTGCTTGCCGGTGTACTGCGCCGACAGGCTGCTGGAAAACACCGTACTGGGCGTCCAGTCCAGCGACGAATAGCCAGAGAATTCCGGAGTATCGATCAGGTTGCGGCCGGTGGTCAGGTTCTTGGCTTCCTTCATCCAGGTCGCCGAGGTGCGCCAGCGCCAGTGCTCGCCGAAGCGGAAATTGAGGTTGCCTTCCATGCCGCTGGTGCGTGCGCGCTGCACGTTGCTCATGCGCGTCCACCAGATGCCGTTGAACCTGCCCAGCGGTGCGTACTCGATCTTGTTCCTGAAGTCGGTATGGAAGTAGGTCAGGCCCGCATCGACCAGGTCGTTGTCGAAGCTGATGCCGATCTCGCGGTTGGTGCTGGTTTCCGGGTCCAGGTCCGGGTTGCCGGCCATGTAGCAGCCGCCGCGGGTATAGCCCAGCGGGATCAGCGAGGTGCAGCCTCGGCCGCCGGACTGGGTGGCGGCGGTGGCCGAATTCTCGGTCAGGCTGGGTGCGCGGAAGCCTTTGGAAACGCCACCGCGGATGGTCCATTGCTCGGCCGGATGCCAGACCAGGTAGGCACGCGGGCTGACGTGGCCGCCGAACTTCTCATGGTGATCCAGACGTGCGCCGAGGGTCAGCGCCAAGGTGCGGTGCAGCTTCAGTTCGTCTTCGACGAACAGGGCCCAGGTATCCACTTCCAGATCGGAGCCGCTGACGGCATTGCCGGCATAGTCGATCGGCGCGCGGCCGATGGTGTCGGTGTTGGTCAGTTCCTGGCGCTTCCATTGGCCGCCCACGGCGAACTGGTGTTCAACCCCCAGGGTGAAGGGCGTGGTCAGGCTGCCCTCGATGATCGTATCGGTGGCTTCGGAGCGGCCTGTGGCACCGATGTCGTTCTTGTACTCGGTCCAGTACGCACTGATCTTCGAGTTGCCGAAGCTCCATTTGCCGTCGTGGTTGAGCGCCAGCGAACTGCGCTTGAGTTCGCTGGCACCCCAGGCGCCTTCGTCCTGCTTCTCCAGAGAGGCATCGATGAAGGCCTGCTGCACGCCATGGCCGGCTTCCAGCGACAGTTCCTGCGCATCGCTGAGCTTCCACTGCAGCAGCGCGTCGACGTTGCGGTCCTTCTCGCCGGCGTAGGCGTTGCCGTAGACACCGCCGTTGGAGCGGTCCGAGTCGCGGCGCATGCTGTTGGCACCGATACGCAGGCCGAAGCGTTCGCCGAGCGGGCCGGAGAAGGTCGCACCGATCTGCTGGGTATCACCGCGCTTGTCATCGCCGGGGCGGGTATAGCTGTGCGTTGCGCTGCCGCTCCAGTCATCGCCGATGCGCCGGGTGATGATGTTGATCACGCCGCCCATGGCGTCGGAGCCGTACAGCGACGACATCGGTCCGCGCACCACTTCGATGCGCTCGATCTGGTCGGGCGAGATCCAGTTCAGATCCTGGCGGCCGAGGTCGGGGCGGTAGTTGGTCGAGGCCGAGCTGCCCATGCGCTTGCCGTCCACCAGCACCAGCGTGTAATTGGACGGCATGCCGCGCAGCTTGATCTTGGACTGCTCGCCGACCGCACTGAGGCCACCGGTCACGCCCGGCACGCGGCTGAGCAGGGTGGCCAGGTCGTGCACCGGCTGGCGCTCGATGTCCTCGCGGCTGATCACGCTGATGCTGGCCGGCGCATCCTTGATCCATTGCTGGTTGCCCGAGGCGGTGACCACCACGGTATCCAGATCCTTGGTGGAGGCATCGGCGCTGGCCTCGGCGGCGGCCAGGCCGGGCAGGGCCAGCAGGCAGGCGGTGGCCAGGGCACTGGCCAGGCGGGTGCGCGGCAGGCGCGCGGAACGGGAACGGAACAGCTGGGACATGACGGCTTCCATCGGATGAGGGGGACCGGATGGAAGCAACGGGCGCAAGCAGACAAGCAGGCAGGCCCCCTTTCCATGGGTCGTTGGGCGCGCGGCTCGAACCGGCGCAGCTGGGTGGGTCTCGGCCGTGCGGAAGACGGTGACCTGCCTGGTTGATGAAATGATAACCGTTCGCGTTTGTTACGATCCAGTACCTGGGGCGACCAAGTGACATCCGTACCCACGCCCCGGCACTCGCCTGCTGTTTGCTGAATGGGGATAAATCCCGGCGTAGACCTTCGCACTCGGCTTACATCCGGCGCCCTAGACTGAGCCGCATTTTCGATTCCGCCCCGTTGGAGATCGTGTGGGTTCCGGTAGTGACAGACAGCGACTGCGTGGCGTGAGGCCGACGCAGCCAGGACAAGTGCGGGCGCCGGGAAAGCGCGCCGGGAACCTTGGTGCATGCAGCCCGGCCGGGATGGCCGGCCGTGCCGACTGCGCGGAGTAGGCGGCAATGGGGGTGCAGACCATCCATGCGGAAGCAGATACGTCCCGGCGTGATGCCGGCTGGACGCTGCTGCCGGCCGAATCGCCGTTGCAGATGCCCGAGCAGACCCTGCGCGAAGGCCAACTGAAGGTTCGCCGCCACCGCACCTCGCCGCGACTGATCGGCCTGCGCCGGTTCTACATCTTCGGCGGCACGCTGGCGATGACCGCCATCGCCACCCGGATGATGTGGCGGGTGCTGTCGGCCAATGGCATCAGCGTGCTCGAAGCCTGCCTGCTGGTCCTGTTTGTCGGCCTGTTTGCCTGGATCGCGCTGTCTTTCGCCAGTGCAGTGGCCGGCTTCCTGACTGCCGTGTTCGACCGGGGTTACCGCCTCGGCATCGACCCGGACAAGCCGCTGCCGGCGGTGCACAGCCGCACCGCGCTGCTGATGCCGACCTACAACGAAGACCCGCGCCGGCTGCTGGCCGGCCTGCAGGCGATCTACGAGTCGGTGGCCGCCACCGGCCAGCTCGACCGGTTCGACTTCTTTGTGCTCAGTGATACCCGCCGCGAAGACATCGCACGGGCCGAGGAGCAGGTGTTCGCCGAACTGCGCGAGCGCGTGACCGATGGCCAGGCGCGGCTGTTCTACCGCCGCCGTGGCGATAACAGCGGGCGCAAGGCCGGCAACATCGCCGACTGGGTCCGTCGCTTCGGCGGCGCCTACCCGCAGATGCTGATCCTCGACGCCGACAGCCTGATGACCGGCGACAGCATCGTGCGCCTGGTCGCGGGCATGGAACACAACGCCGATGTCGGCCTGATCCAGACCCTGCCGTCGGTGATCGGTGGGCGCACCCTGTTCGCGCGCATGCAGCAGTTCGGCGGCCGCGTGTACGGTCCGGTGATCGCCCGCGGTGTGGCCTGGTGGCACGGTGCCGAGAGCAATTACTGGGGTCACAACGCCATCATCCGCACCCGCGCCTTTGCCGATCAGGCCGGGCTGCCGGCGCTGCCGGGGCGCAAGCCGTTCGGTGGCCACGTCCTCAGCCATGACTTCGTCGAAGCGGCGCTGATGCGTCGGGGCGGCTGGGCCGCGCACATGGTGCCGTACCTGGGGGGCAGCTATGAAGAAGGTCCGCCGACGCTGACCGATCTGCTGGTGCGCGACCGCCGCTGGTGCCAGGGCAACCTGCAGCACGGCAAGGTGGTCGGCAGCCGCGGCCTGCACTGGATCAGCCGCATGCACATGCTGATCGGCATCGGTCATTACTTCACCGCGCCGATGTGGGCGATGCTGATGCTGATCGGCATCGCCATCCCGTTGTTCCAGGAAGGCATCGATTTCAACGCCCTGCTGCACCTGTCGCCGAGCGTGTACTGGCGGGCCCAGGACGAGGAGCAGGTGGTGCGCCTGTTCGCGGCGACCATGGCGGTGCTGCTGCTGCCCAAGGTGCTGGGTTACCTGGCGATGCTGCTGGACCCGGTCGACCGCCGCGGGTGTGGCGGCGCGATCCGCGCGTTCGTCTCGATGCTGGTGGAAACCGTATTGGCGGCACTGATGGCACCGGTGGTGATGTACGTGCAGTCGCGCGGCGTGGCCGAAGTGCTGTCCGGCCGCGATTCCGGCTGGGACGCACAGCAGCGCGACGATGGCGGCATCTCGTGGTTGGCGCTGATCCGCGGCTACGGCGGCCTGGGCGTGTTCGGTGCCTTCATGGGCGTGCTGGCCTGGGCGGTATCGCCCTCGCTGGCCGCGTGGATGGCGCCGGTGGTGATCGGCATGGTGCTGGCGGTACCGGTGGTGGCGCTGACGTCTTCGCGCGGCCCGGGTGCCTTCCTGCATCGCCTCGGCCTGCTCGATATTCCCGAGGAGAACATCCCGCCGCCGGTGCTGGTACGCGCCGCGCAGCTGCGACGGGAAGCCGCCGAACAACCGACGCTGTACTGATCGTCCCGCGGCAGCGGCATAATGCGGCTCGAACTTGAAGGAGCCGCATCATGCTGCAAACGGTGGAACAGGAAACCGGCGCCTCGCCGCAGTGGTCGGTGATCTGGCTGCACGGCCTCGGCGCCGACGGCCACGACTTCGCACCGATCGTGCCGGAGCTGGTGCGTCCGCATTGGCCGGCGCTGCGCTTCGTGTTCCCGCATGCACCGGTGCGGCCGATCACGATCAACAACGGCGTGCCGATGCGTGGCTGGTACGACATCGTCGGCATGGATTTCCGTTCGCGCGCCGACATGGCCGGCGTGCAGGAATCGGTGGTGCAGCTGGATGCGCTGATTGCGCGGGAGGTCGAGCGCGGCATCGCGCCGGAGAAGATCTTCCTGGCCGGCTTCTCGCAGGGGGGCGCGATCATCCTGACCGCCGCGCTGTCACGCACCGCGCCACTGGCTGGCCTGATCGCACTGTCCACCTACCTGCCGGAAGCCGAGAGCGCCAAGCGCGTTGACGGAGCGGTGCAGGTGCCGGTGTTCATGGCCCATGGCAGCAGCGACCCGGTGATTCCGCAGGCGGTGGCCGTACACAGCGCGCAGGCCCTGCAGGCACTGGGCCTGGAGGTGGAATGGCACAGCTACCCGATGGCCCACCAGGTCTGCGCCGAAGAGATCCAGGCGCTGGGTGACTGGTTGCAGGAACGCCTGGGCGCTGCCTGAGCCATGTCACCGGCCAGCGCCCCGCCCTGGATGCCGGAACTGTGCCGCCTGCCGCGGCTGGCGGCGATGCTCGGCCTGGCCGAACTGGTGGTGGTGGTGCTGGCCCTGGCCCCGGATGGCAGCCGCCACTGGACCGTGGGCGAACTGCTGTCGGCCAGTGGTTTCGCGCTGTGGCTGGCGCTGGCCGTAACGGCCAGCCTGTGCCTGCTGCGGAACGCGTTGTCGAGGTTGCCACAGGTCCTGGGGGCGGTCTCGGCCATCGCACTGGCGACGCTGATCGCGGTGGTCTGCGCGGGCATCGTGCATGCCCTGTACGCGGTGCTTGGCGACAACTTCGCCCGCGGCATCAGCTTCTGGCGCTTCACGCTGGGCAGCGCCGCGACGACGGCGCTGATCACGGCGTTGGCCCTGCGCTACTTCTATGTGAGTGATCGCTGGGCCGCGCAGGTACAGGCCAACGCACGCGCACAGGCCGACGCGCTGCAGGCGCGGATCCGCCCGCATTTCCTGTTCAACAGCATGAACCTGATCGCCAGCCTGCTGCATCGCGACCCGGTGGTGGCCGAGCGGGCGGTGCTGGACCTGTCCGATCTGTTCCGTGCCGCGCTGGGGGCGGGCGAGGGCGATTCCACCCTGCGTGACGAATGCGAGCTGGCCGAGCGCTATCTGTCGATCGAATCACTTCGACTGGGCGAGCGCCTGCAGGTGAGCTGGCAACGCGACGAGCCACTGCCCTGGGATCTTCCCCTGCCTCGCCTGGTACTGCAGCCGCTGGTGGAGAACGCCGTGCTGCATGGCATCTCGCGGCTGCCCGAGGGTGGCACCATCGAGCTGCAGCTGGCGCGCGAGGGCAATGAGCTGCAGATCCGCGTGCGTAATCCGGCGCCCGATCCGCAGGCCCCCGGGCTGGCGCTGGCGCGCGGTGCCGGCCATGCCCAGCACAGCATCGGCCATCGGCTGGCCTGGCGCTTCGGCAGCGCCGCGCGGATGACGGCTGGCTGGAGCGAGGGCTACTATGCCTGCCAGGTGACAGTGCCGATCCAGTGAGGGAGCGATCGTGAGGGTAGTCATCGCCGATGACGAACCGCTGGCGCGCGAGCGCCTGCGCAGCCTGTTGGCCGCGCAGGACGGCGTGGATGTGGTGGCCGAGGCCGGCAACGGCGAGCAGGCCCTGCACGCGTGCGCGGAGCTGCAGCCGGACCTGGTCCTGCTGGATATCGCCATGCCCGGGCTGGATGGGCTGGAAGCGGCCCGCCACCTGGCCAGCTTCGAGCCACGCCCGGCGGTGGTGTTCTGCACTGCCTACGACGCGCATGCACTGTCGGCCTTCGAAGCGGCAGCGATCGATTACCTGATGAAGCCGGTGCGTGCCGAGCGCCTGGCTGCAGCGATCGCACGCGCACGCACGTTCCTGGCCGGCCGCGACGGCCAGCCGCAGGACCACCGCGGGCAGCAGGCCCGCAGCATGCTGTGCGCGCGCCTGCGCGGCAGCCTGCGCCTGATTCCGCTGGACGACATCCACTACCTGCAGGCCGAAGAGAAGTACGTGGTGGTGCACCACGCACGCGGCGAAGACCTGATCGAGGAGTCGCTGAAGTCGCTGGAGGAGGAGTTCGCCAGCCGCTTCATCCGCATCCATCGCAACTGCCTGGTGGCACGCCATGAGCTGGTGGAGCTGCGTCGAGGCACGGGCGGCCAGGTGCAGGCGATGCTGCGCCATGGCAAGCAGCCGCTGGAAGTCAGCCGCCGCTGCGTGGCGACGTTGAAGCAGGAATTGCGGCATCTGTGAGTGGTTCCGCGCGGCCTGCGGCCGCGACTGCTTCGAGATCAACAGCAACAGCAACAGCAACAGCAACAGCGGGTCATGGCTCGGTGTTTCTACGTGCGGGGTCGGGCCGGGGTGGGGTGGCGGGACACGCTGCAAGTACATCCCTGTAAGCTCGATGGCGCCATCCATGGCGCCAACGGTCCCGCCACCCCACCCCGGCCCAACCCTCTCGCTTTTCCCGTGTCGGACGGCAAAGGCATTGTTGTTATCGGGTGGGGGGAAGAGGGGTCAGATCCCTTTTCCTGCGGAAAAGGGATCTGACCCCGGAAGCCGACGGCTTCTGCTTCTGCTTCTGCTTCTGCTTCTGCTTTTTTCTTTTTTCTTTTGATCTTCCGTGGCTGACGCACACGGAAACTGTCAGAGGCCGGTCGGGGTGGGCTGCGCAGGGGCGTGAGCCGCATGGATGCGGCGACCGAGCTTACATGGACGTACTTGCAGCGACCCCTGCGCAGCCCACCCCGACCGGCCAAGCCCAGCTGCTGCTTCAAGCCACGAGGGGCTCCGCCGTTGGCCGTATCCGCGCCGAAGGCGCGATAATGACCGGATGGAAACCGTCCGCATCGCCACCCGCAAGAGCCCGCTCGCCCTCTGGCAGAGCGAACACGTCGCCGACCGCCTGCGCCAGGCCCACCCCGGCCTGCATGTGGAACTGGTGCCGATGAGCACCCGCGGCGACGAGGTGCTCGACCGTTCGCTGGCCGCGATTGGTGGCAAGGGCCTGTTCCTGAAGGAACTGGAGCTGGCCATGCTGCGTGGCGAGGCCGACTGCGCCGTGCATTCGCTGAAGGATGTGCCGATGGAACTGGACGCGCCGTTCGCGTTGCCGGCAATGCTGACCCGCCACGATCCCGCCGATGGCTTCGTCTCCAATCTGTACGCTTCGCTGGACGCGCTGCCGATCGGCGCGCGGGTCGGTACCTCGTCGCTGCGTCGTCAGGCCCAGCTGCGCGCGCTGCGCCCGGACCTGGAGCTGCTGGACCTACGCGGCAACGTCAACACCCGCCTGGCCAAGCTCGACAACGGCGGCTACGACGCCATCGTGCTGGCCGTGGCCGGCCTGGAGCGTCTGGGCCTGGGCGGGCGCATCGTCGCGCGCCTGCAACCGCCGCAGTGGCTGCCGGCCCCGGCGCAGGGCGCGGTGGCAGTGGAGTGCGATGGCGGCAATGCGCGCCTGATGGCGTTGTTCGCCCCGCTTGATGACGCAACCACGCGTGCCTGCGTGGAAGCCGAGCGGGCGATGAACCGTGCGTTGCATGGCAGTTGCCATGTACCGGTTGCGGCCATCGCGCAGTGGCAGGGCGACGACCTGCACCTGCAGGGGCTGGTTGGCAGCGCCAGCGATGGCCGTGCGGTGCGTGCCGAGGCGGTGGGCCCGGCCAATGCCCCGGAAGCGCTGGGCCAGCGCGTGGCGAAGCTGCTGCTGGACGATGGCGCCGGCGAACTGCTGAACGCCTGAGCCCCGATGTCTGTAGAGCCGAGCCATGCTCGGCTGCTCTTCGCCGGGAAAATCCCGGGCTTCGCGCTCAAGTCGAGCATGGCTCAACTCTACAAAAACGAAACGGGCGCCCTCGGCGCCCGTTCTGCTTATTTGAACTTGTAGACCACGTTCATCGTGGTCAGCGTATCGGTCTTGCGCTTGTCCTCGGCCACGTCACTGTTGTAACGCGCCTGCCAGCCGGCCTTCAGCGCCAGATGCTCGTTCATGCTCACCGAAACCCCGAAGTCGTTCTGGCCGAAGGTGTTGTAGGAACCCGATTCGACCAGCAGGGTGTTGACCAGGTCGGTGTTGTCGGTCAGCGAGTACTTCATGTCGAACAGGCCGCGGCCGATCATGCCGGTGCGGGTGCGGTCGTCCTCGGTGCTGTGGGTGCGGCGCACACCGGGGCCGATCTGTGCGTCGAACGAGAAACGCTCGGTGTTCCACAGGCGGGTGCCGTAACCCAGACCGAACGAGCTCTGGCGGTCGTAGGTGGCGAAGTCATCGCGCTCGGTACGCACCGTGGCCGTCAGCTGGCGGTGCTCGCCCAGCTGCAGCGCGCTGCCGGCACTGCCGGTGTAGCGGTTGGCGGTGGTGTTGTTGCGGCGGCTGGTGGAGCCGTCGTCGCGGGTCTCGATCACCTTGGAGCTGGAACGCAGGCCGGCCAGGTCCATGCTGTGCACCCAGTCGCCATCGGTGTAGCGCAGGCGCAGGCGGCCGTTGAAGCTCTCGGTGCTGCTGTTGCCGCGTGCCGAAGCGAAGCCGAGCTCGCCGCCACTGCCGCTCCACGGCGAGGACATCGCCGCCAGTTCGGAGGCATCCTGCGCATACGCGAGCGGTGCGCACAGCAGCAGGGGGATCAGCAGGGACACGCGCAGGGACATCGGGGCTTCTCCGAAGCGGTTGACAGCCGGTGATGATACTGGAAGCGTGATGGCGGTCCGAATCGATCCAAACGGTTTCTTCAGCAGACGTTGCCGCGATCGCCTATTCAGGGCAGATCGACGCGCAATGCCGGGTCGTTGAAGCGCGAATAGCGCAGGCGCAGCTGGAAGCTGCGGCCATTGCTGCTGCCGCTGCGGACGATCTGCCGCGGCAGGCCCTGTGCGTCCACCCAGTACTCCAGGCGTTCGCCGGGCTGCGCGCCACGCAGGCGGTAGTGACGCGTCTCGACCCCGTCCAGCGACTGGCTGCCCAGGTCTTCGGCCTGCAGATCGGCAGGCAGGGCATCGGCCGGCAGCGGGTTGCGCCATTGCTCGAGCAGGCCCGGTGGGGTCGGTACCTGCCGGATCGCGTCGTCGGCCTGCAGGAACATGGTGTCGCCGATGATCGTCTGCGGACCGGCCGGGGTCTGCACCCGGAAGCGGTCGGGGGCGACGAAGTCCATGGCGCTGCGCACCGGCTGCGGTGCACCCAGCACCTCCAGTTCGGCGTGGAAGCTGCGCAGGGCCGAGAAGCGCTGGCTGGCGCCCAGTACCGCCTGCGCCGGATCCGCCGCAGGCACGGGCGCGTCGGTGCTGGCCGGCGCGGGGGCGCGATCACAGGCGGCCAGCAGCAGGCAGGCCAGCAGGGACAGGGCAGGCAACCGGCGCATCGGGTGTTCCAGAGGGGTGGGGGCGACCACGATAGCCCAAACGTCCCACACAAGACCCGCGACTCGGACATAATCGGGGGTATGGACCGATACGAACGCATCACCGCCCTGCATCGTCTGCTCAAGTCCGCACGCTATCCGGTGACGGTGGCGACCCTGCAGGACAAGCTCGGTTGCTCCCGTGCCACCGTCTACCGCGATCTGGCCTTCCTGCGCGACGCGCTGATGGCACCGATCGAGGGCGACGGCGAGGCCGGCTTCCGTTACCAGGCCGACGAGAGCGACCGCTTCGAGCTGCCCGGCCTGTGGCTGAGCTCGGAGGAACTGCATGCCCTGCTGGCCTCGCAGCACCTGCTGGCGCGGACCGGCGGCGGCGTGCTGTCCTCGGTGCTGGCACCTCTGCAGCAGCGCATCGAGAGCCTGCTGGCAGCCCAGGCTGGTGTTTCCAGCTGGCCGGTGGACCGCGTGCGGGTAATTCCGCACCGTGGCCGCAAGTTCGATGAAGGCAGCTTCCGCAGCGTGGCTTCGGCGGTGCTGGAGCGCCGCCAGCTGGCGTTCGAGTACCGCGCCCGCTCCACCGACGAGCCGACCAAGCGCACCGTTTCGCCGCAGCGCCTGACCCACTACCGCGACAACTGGTACCTGGATGCCTGGGACCATGACCGCGAGGCGCTGCGCAGCTTTGCCGTGGATCGCATCCACAAGGCGCGGGTGATCGACAGCACCGCCCGCGACGTGGCCGACAGCGAACTGGACGAGCAGCTGGGGGCCAGCTACGGCATCTTCTCCGGCGCGCCGAAGGGCTGGGCGACCATCCTGTTCAGCGCCAAGGCCGCGCGCTGGGTGGCCGACGAGCACTGGCATTCCAAGCAGCAGGGCCGCTTCCTGGCCGACGGCCGCTATGAACTGAAGGTGCCGTACAGTGTCTCGCGCGAGCTGCTGATGGACGTGCTGCACTACGGCTCGGATGCCGAGATCGTCGAACCGGTGATGCTGCGCGAGCAGGCCAAGGCGCTGCTTGAGCTCGCCCTGAGCAACTACGACAACTCCTGACACTCCCCCCGAGAACCCTCCCGCCCATGAAGAAGACCCTGTTGCTGCCCCTGCTCGCCGCTGCGCTGGCCCTGACCGCCTGCGGCACGTCCGGCGAGCCCTCGCAGAAGCTGGTGGTGGCCGCCACGGCCGTGCCGCATGCCGAGATCCTTGAAGTGGTCAAGCCGATCCTCAAGCAGGAAGGCGTGGATCTGGACGTGCGCGTATTCAACGACTACGTGCAGCCCAACGACCAGCTGGTGCAGAAGCAGGTGGACGCCAACTACTTCCAGACCGAGCCTTACCTGGACGCCTACAACCGCGACCGCAAGACCGATCTGGTGAAGGTGATCGGCGTGCACATCGAGCCGTTCGGTGCGTACTCGCGCAAGATCAAGTCGCTGGCCGAGCTGCGCGAAGGCGCCGACGTGGTGATCCCGAACGACCCGAGCAACAACAGCCGTGCGCTGATCCTGCTGCACAAGGCCGGCGTGATCGAGCTGAAGGATCCGACCAACGCGCTGTCGACACTGCGTGACATCACCGCCAATCCGAAGAACCTGAAGTTCCGCGAGCTGGACTCGGCGATGCTGCCGCGCGTGCTGGACCAGGTCGACCTGGCCCTGATCAACACCAACTACGCGCTGGACGCCGGCCTCAACCCGACCAAGGATGCACTGGCGATCGAGAGCAAGGACTCGCCGTACGTGAACTTCCTGGTCGCGCGCCCGGACAACAAGGACGACGCCCGCGTGCAGAAGCTGGCAAAGGCCCTGACCAGCCCGCAGGTGAAGGCCTTCATCGAGACCAAGTACAAGGGCGCGGTGCTGCCGGCGTTCTGATTGCCGGCGCCAATGTCCCTGTAGAGCCGAGCCCATGCTCGGCTCTGCTTTTTTGCGGCACCCCACCAACGGCAGCCGAGCATGGCTCGGCTCTACAAAGTCAGTCGACGTGGAAGGCGAGGGTGGCGGCAACGGCCTGCTGCCATCCTGCATACAGTTTTTCACGCCGGGCCACGTCCATCTGTGGCTCGAAGCGCCGGTCCAGGCCCCATTGCGCGGCGATCTGTTCGCGGCTGGACCAGAACCCCACTGCCAGACCGGCCAGGTAGGCTGCGCCCAGCGCGGTGGTCTCGGTCAACCGCGGCCGCAGCAGTGGCACGCCGAGGATGTCGGCCTGGAAGCCGGCCAGGAAGTCGTTGCCGATCGCGCCGCCATCGGCGCGCAGTTCGGTCAGCGCGATACCGGCATCGGACTGCATCGCATCGAGCACGTCGCGGGTCTGGTAGGCCATCGCTTCCAGCGCCGCGCGCACGAAGTGCGCCTTGCGGGTGCCACGGGTCAGGCCGAACATCGCACCGCGCACATCACTGCGCCAGTACGGCGCCCCCAGGCCGACGAAGGCGGGAACCAGATAGACGCCGCTGCTGTCGGGCACCTGCGCGGCCAGCGCCTGGCTGTCACTGGCGCGCTCGATCATCCGCAGGCCGTCGCGCAGCCACTGCACCACCGAGCCGGCGATGAAGATCGAACCTTCCAGCGCATATTCCACGCGGCCATCCAGGCCCCAGGCGATGGTGGTCAGCAGGCCGTTGCGCGAACGCACCGCCTGCGTGCCGGTGTGCATCAGCATGAAGCAGCCGGTGCCATAGGTGTTCTTGACCATGCCCGGCTGGAAGCAGGCCTGGCCGAACAACGCCGCCTGCTGGTCACCGGCGATGCCGGCGATCGGGATCGGGTGGTCGAAGAAGAACTGCGGCCGGGTATGCGCATACACCGAACTGGAATCGCGCACCTGAGGCAGCATCGCGCGCGGGATGTCCAGCAGCGCCAGCAGGTCGTCATCCCAGTCCAGCGTGTGGATGTTGAACAGCAGGGTGCGCGCGGCATTGCTGTAATCGGTCACGTGCGCCTGGCCGCCACTGAGGTTCCACACCAGCCAGCTGTCGATGGTGCCGAACAGCAGCTCGCCGCGTTCGGCGCGCTGCTGCGCGCCCTCCACATGGTCAAGTATCCAACGCACCTTGGTGGCGGAGAAATAGGCGTCGATCAGTAGACCGGTACGCTCGCGGATCAGCGCTTCATGCCCGTCGGACTTCAGCCGCTCGCAGATGGCGTGGCTCTGCCGCGACTGCCAGACGATGGCATTGTGGATCGGCTGGCCGGTGGCACGGTCCCAGACCACGGTGGTTTCGCGCTGGTTGGTGATGCCCAGTGCGGCGATATGGCGCGGGTCGATCTGCCCGCGGCTGAGCAGTTCGGTCAGCGTGGCATAGACGCTCGTGAGGATCTCGCGCGGGTCATGCTCGACCCAGCCGGGCTGCGGGAAGATCTGCGCGAACTCGCGCTGCGCACTGCCGACGATGTCGCCGGCACGGTCGAACAGGATCGCGCGCGAACTGGTGGTGCCCTGGTCGATGGCCAGCACGTAGCGGGGCGTCATGCAGCGTCTCCGGTAGCGATGGGGAGATCCTAATGCATCGATCGCGTCGCGCGCGGCCGCCCTGGTAGCTGCCAACCCTGGTTGGCACACGTGGCAACACGGGGGGTCAGAGCCCGTTCCGTGGGAAAGGGATCCGCCGCCCCATCCACGCCTGCAGCCGCGCCACCTGCGCCGCATCCAACCGCAACCCCAGCTTGCTCCGCCGCCACAGCACGTCCTCGGCATCCAGGGCCCATTCGTGCTCACGCAGGAAGGCGACTTCCCGCGCATGCAGGCCGCCGCCAAAGTCCTCGCCAAGATCGTTCACACCCTGCAGGCCATGCAGCAGCTCCGCGCTGCGGCTGCCGTAGGCGCCGGCCCAGCGGCGTGCGATTTCCTCGGGCAACCACGGTGCCAGCGCCTGCAGGCGGGAGCGCGCCTGTGCGGCGTCACCCCAGTCGCTGCCCGGCAGCGGGTCTCCACCTGCCGTCCAGGCCGGTCCCATCTGTGGCAGAGCTGGCCGCAGCAGGTTCAGCGCTTCTTCGGCCAGCACCCGGTAGGTGGTCAGCTTGCCACCCAGCACATGCAGCGCCGGCGCCGGGTCGGACTGCAGCTGAAGGCGGTAGTCTCGGCTCAGCTTTGCCGCACGCGGGTCCGGGTCGGCCAGTAGTGGGCGCACACCGGCGAACTGCCAGACCACGTCTTGCGCAGTGATCGGCTCGCGCAGATAACGGTTGGCGGCCGCGCACAGGTAGCTCACCTCGGAGGGCAGTACGCCGCAGCGCGCCGGGTCACCGCGGTAGTCGGTGTCGGTGGTGCCGACCAGCAGATGATCGTGGGCGAACGGCAGCAGGAACACCACGCGGCCATCGGGCTGCAGCAGCAGGCAGGCACTGTCATCGGGCCAGGGACGGCGCAGCACGATGTGGCTGCCTTGTACCAGCCGCAGCGCGGGGCCGCCGCTGCGTGCCTCCATCTGCTCCAGCAGGCCGCCGGCCCATGGGCCGGCCGCATTGGCGACGACGCGCGCGGTCACATGCTGCTGTCCATCGGCGGATTCCAGCACGGCCTGCCAATGGCCCTGTACAGGGCGCAGCTCGATGCAGCGGCTGCGCACATGTACCTGCGCGCCACGTTGGGCAGCGTCCAGGGCGTTGAGCAGCACCAGGCGCGCGTCATCGACCTGCGCGTCGGCGTAGCTGAAGGCCTGCCGCAGGTCCGGAGAGAGCCAAGGGCCGAGCGGATCACGCTGAAGGTCCAGGACGTGCGAGGCGGGAAATGCCGGGCTGCGCCGGCCCAGGTGGTCGTACAGCCACAGTCCCATGCGCAGCATCCAGCGTGGGCGCAGGTGGGGTTTCCACGGCAGTACGAAGCGCAATGGATGGACCAGATGGGGCGCCTGCCGGCGTACCACCTCGCGTTCGCCCAGCGCCTTGCGCACCAGGCCCAGCTCGCCCTGTTCCAGGTAACGCAGGCCGCCGTGGACCAGTTTGCTGCTGGCACTGGAGGTATGCGCGGCCAGGTCGTGCTGTTCGCACAGCAGCACGCGCAGGCCGCGGCCGCTGGCATCACGGGCGATGCCGGCGCCGTTGATGCCGCCACCGATCACCAGCAGGTCGACGTCGTGCATCGTGCCTCCGCATCCTGTTTATGTAGAGCCGAGCCGCGCCACCATTGACCGTGGGCGCCATTGAACGTAACGCATCGCAATGCGCGCGGAGCCCGCCGCTCGACTCGGGATAGGGGCTTGGCTCGACTCTACATAAAAGCAGCCGAGCATGGGCTCGGCTCTACAGGTGGAACGCGGGTGACAGAAACGACGACGGGCCCCGAAGGGCCCGTCGCGTTACATCAGTGAAGCAGGTGCAGCCTGGATCAGAAGCGGGCGCCGATGCCGAAGCCGACGGTCCACGGATCCATCTTGGCTTCGCCGATCTTCTCGCCGCCCACCTTCACGTCCGGGCGCGAACGCATGTAGCGGGCGTCAGCACGGGCGAACCAGGTGGAGTTGATGTTCATGTCCACACCGACGGTGCCGATCACGCCCTTGGCATCCTTGAAGCGGATGTCGGTGTCAGCGCCGTTGCCCAGCTTCTCGTTGCTGAAGCTCGACTGGTAGTAGCCCACGCCCACGAACGGGCGGAACACGTTGTCAGCCTGGCCGAAGTGGTACTGGCCGCTCAGCGCGATCGGCTGCTGCTCGACCGAGCCCAGGCGGGCGTTGTCCGGGCCCTTGAACTTGTTGTCGAACTTGTCGGCAGCGCCCCACAGCTCAACGGCCCAGTTGTCGTTGATGTAGTAGCTGAAGCTGACGGTCGGCGCCGGGCCACCATCGGTCTTCTTCACGCCGGTGATCGGGTCGTTCTTCGGTTCCAGCAGCGAGATGCCGCCGACAACGGCAAAATGCTTGCCCGAAGCGGTGTCGGTGCTGCTGCTGTCCTGGGCGAAAGCGGCCGGCGCGAAGGCGGCGGAGGTCAGCAGGGCGAGACTCAGGATACGGATGGAGCGCATGGGGGTATCTCCTAATGTTTCTTGTTTTGGGCCCCCGGTTGCGGGGCGAGCACACCGTAGTCGCCCCAACATGAATCGAATCCGACGCACGTTAAAAAATAGTTTTCCTTGTTCAGCGACCGGAGCGAAAAGCCTGTTTTCATGGGCTTTTCGGCCTTCGGCGACATTCATGCAGTTGGAGAAGATGTGAGCGAAGCAACGGTGTGCATCGGCCTGCAAGCGCAGGTGAACATGAAGTGCCGGGTGCTGCTGCTGGGTTCGATGCCCGGCGTTGCGTCATTGCAGGAGCAGCGCTACTACGCGCATCCGCGCAATCGCTTCTGGCCTGTGCTGGCCGATATCTGTGGCTTCGACGCGGGTCTGCCCTATGCGCAGCGACTGCAGGCACTACAGGCGGCAGGTATCGGCCTGTGGGATGTGATCGGCCAGTGCGAGCGGCGTGGCAGCCTGGATGCCGACATCGTGCGTGGCACGGAAGTGCCCAATGCGCTGCCGGCATTGATCGCTTCGCTTCCTGAGCTGGAGCTGATCGGCTGCAACGGTGCCGCTTCGCTGAAGGCATTCCAGCGTTGGGTGCTGCCCTGCCTGGAGACTCCGCCAAGGCTGCTGGCACTGCCGTCCACCAGCCCGGCCAACGCGGCCTGGTCGCTGCCGCGGCTGCGCCAGGCCTGGCAGCCGGTAGCCGACGCACTGGCGACATGAAGCGGACATCGTCCGGACAATACGCTACCGACTGGTCGCGGCCGCAACCCATGAGCAACAGCGTGTCCCGGCTGCGTGAGTACTGAAAACACCTGTAACGGTTGGCGCTGGCCCCCGCTGGCCGCACAATAGACGTTTCCCTACACCAGATTGCCGGAGTTATCCCCATGGCCGAAATCAAGGAAGCACTTGTCCCCGATATCGGTGACTACAGCGATATCCCGGTAATCGAGGTGCTTGTCGCCGTCGGCGACACGGTCAAGAAGGACCAGGGCCTGGTGACGCTGGAAAGTGACAAGGCGACCATGGAAGTGCCGTCGTCGGTGGCTGGCGTGGTCAAGGAACTGAAGGTCAAGGTCGGCGACAGCCTGTCCGAAGGCAAGGTCGTGGCGCTGATCGAAGTGGCCGAAGGCGAAGCCGCCAAGCCGGCCGCTGCTGCTCCGGCACCGGCCAAGGCCGCTGCCCCGGCTGCCGCTACCCAGAGCGCGCCGGCTCCGGCCGCTGCTGCCCCGGCTGCCCCGGCCGCCAGCGGTGGCGCGGTGGAGGCGCTGGTGCCGGATATCGGCGATTACTCCGGCATCCCGGTCATCGAAGTGCTGGTCGCCGTCGGCGACACGGTCAAGAAGGACCAGGGCCTGGTCACGCTGGAAAGCGACAAGGCCACCATGGAAGTGCCGTCGTCGGTGGCCGGTGTGGTCAAGGAGATCAAGGTCAAGGTTGGCGACAATCTGTCGCAGGGCAATGTGGTCGCCATCATCGAAGCCGAGGGCGCTGGCGCACCGGCGCCGACCAAGGCTGCCGCAGCCGCCGCTCCGGCTGCCGCCGAGACCGCCACCAAGGTCGAGCCGGTCGCTGTGCCGGCGCAGCCGGACAGGCTGGCGGCCCGCGAGATCGCCTCGGCCGGTACCCCGTCCAGCCCGCCGGTGCAGTTCAACGCCGATGGCGTGCTGCCGGCCAAGGTGCCGTATGCCACCCCGGCGGTGCGTGTGTTCGCCCGCGAACTGGGCGTGGACCTGCTGCAGATCAACGGCACCGAGAAGGGTGGCCGCATCACCAAGGGTGACGTGCAGAAGTTCGTCAAGGCCGCACTCAGCGGTGGCGTGCCGGCTGCCGGCGGTGCTGCTGTCGCTGCCGGTGGTGGCCTGAACCTGCTGCCGTGGCCGAAGGTCGACTTCAGCAAGTTCGGCGAGACCGAAGTCCAGCCGCTGTCGCGCATCAAGAAGATCTCGGGTGCGAACCTGGCCCGCAACTGGGCCATGATCCCGCACGTCACCCAGTTCGAGCAGGCTGACATCACCGATCTGGAAGGCCTGCGCGTGGCGCTGAACAAGGAAAACGAGAAGGCCGGCATCAAGCTGACCATGCTCGCCTTCCTGATCAAGGCCAGCGCCGCGGCGCTGAAGAAGTTCCCGGAGTTCAACGCCTCGCTCGATGCCAGCGGTGAAAACCTGACCCTGAAGAAGTACTTCCACATCGGCTTTGCCGCCGATACGCCGAACGGCCTGGTCGTGCCGGTGATCCGCGACGTGGACAAGAAGGGCGTGGTGCAGATCGCGCAGGAAACCGGCGAACTGGCCAAGAAGGCGCGCGACGGCAAGCTGGGCCCGGCCGACATGAGCGGCGGCTGCTTCTCGATCAGCTCGCTGGGTGGCATCGGTGGCACCGCGTTCACCCCGATCGTCAATGCACCGGAAGTGGCCATCCTGGGCGTGTCCAAGTCGTCCATCCAGCCGGTCTGGAACGGCAAGGAATTCGCACCGAAGCTGATGCTGCCGCTGTCGCTGAGCTACGACCACCGCGTCATCGACGGCGCTCTGGCCGCACGCTTCACCACGTACCTGTCGCAGGTACTGGCCGACATGCGCCGCGTGCTGCTGTAAGGCACCGCTTCGCCCCCACCGTGCGGCCGCAGCCCCTGGCGCGGCCGCGTGAACAGATGCAGTGACAGCCCGCCGGCCATGCCGGGCGGGCACGAGGAAAACCCACCATGGCCACGATTGAAGTCAAGGTTCCCGACATCGGCGATTACAGCGATGTGCCGGTGATCGAAGTATTGGTCGCCGTTGGCGACACGGTGAAGAAGGATCAGGGTCTGGTGACCCTGGAATCGGACAAGGCCACTCTGGAAGTGCCGTCCTCGGCTGCTGGCGTGGTCAAGGAAATCAAGGTCAAGCTGGGCGACACCCTGTCCGAGGGTGCCGTGGTCGTGGTGCTGGACGCTGAAGGCGTCGCCGAAGCCCCAGCCAAGGCCGCTGCGCCGGCTCCGGCAGCAGCTGCTCCGGCCAGCAAGCCGCCGGTGACCCCGTCGCACCGCGCCCCGGCCGAACCTGCCGCACCGAAGCCGGCGTTGTCCAGCGGCAAGCCGGCCGACATCGAATGCGAGATGGTTGTGCTGGGCTCCGGTCCGGGCGGCTACACGGCGGCGTTCCGCGCCGCCGACGTCGGCCTGGATACGGTGCTGGTCGAGCGCTACGCCAGCCTCGGCGGCGTCTGCCTCAATGTCGGCTGCATTCCGTCCAAGGCACTGCTGCATGCTGCTGCGGTGATCGACGAAGTGGCCCACGCCGGTGATTTCGGCGTCGAGTTCGGCAAGCCGACCATCACCCTGGACAAGCTGCGCCAGTACAAGGAAAAAGTCGTCAACCAGCTGACCAAGGGCCTGGCCGGCATGGCCAAGCAGCGCAAGGTCCGCAGCGTGCAGGGCGTCGGCAAGTTCGTTTCCGCCAACGAACTGGAAATCACCGCAGCTGACGGCAGCACCCAGCTGCTGCGCTTCCAGAAGTGCATCATCGCCGCCGGTTCGCAGGCGGTGAAGCTGCCGAACTTCCCGTGGGACGACAAGCGCGTGATGGATTCCACCGACGCGCTGGAGCTGGCCGAAGTGCCGGGCTCGCTGCTGGTCGTCGGTGGCGGCATCATCGGCCTGGAAATGGCCACCGTGTACGGTGCGCTGGGCAGCAAGGTCACCGTGGTCGAGTTCATGGACCAGCTGATGCCGGGCGCCGACAAGGACCTGGTCAAGCCGCTGGCCGACCGCCTGAAGAAGCAGGGCATCGAAGTGCACCTGAAGACCAAGGCCTCGGGCGTCACCGCCGATGCCAAAGGC
Organism: Stenotrophomonas sp. YJH_SMC_43; assembly: GCF_059372535.1. Classification (NCBI taxonomy): domain Bacteria; kingdom Pseudomonadati; phylum Pseudomonadota; class Gammaproteobacteria; order Lysobacterales; family Lysobacteraceae; genus Stenotrophomonas; species Stenotrophomonas sp. YJH_SMC_43. Next base: position 529,834 of record NZ_JCAFVQ010000003.1, on the reverse strand, counting down.
ATCACCGTCACCTTCGAAGCTGCCGAGGAAGGCCAGGCGCCGGCATTGGCGCAGGGCACCTTCGACCGCGTGCTGGTGGCCGTGGGCCGCTCGCCGAACGGCAGGAAGATCGATGCCGAGAAGGCCGGCGTGCAGGTCACCGAGCGTGGCTTCATCCCGGTGGATCGCCAGATGCGCACCAACGTGCCGCACATCTTTGCCATCGGCGACATCGTCGGCAACCCGATGCTGGCCCACAAGGCCACGCACGAAGGCAAGCTGGCCGCCGAAGTGGCTGCCGGCCACAAGAAGGAGTGGGTGGCCCGCGTGATTCCGTCGGTGGCCTACACCAACCCTGAAATCGCTTGGGTCGGCGTGACCGAGACCGAAGCCAAGGCCAAGGGCCTGAAGGTGGGCGTGGCCAAGTTCCCGTGGGCCGCCAGTGGCCGCGCGATCGGCATCGGCCGTACCGAGGGTTTCACCAAGCTGATCTTCGACGAAGAGACCCACCGCATCATCGGTGGTGCGATCGTTGGCGTGCATGCCGGTGACCTGCTGGCCGAGATCGGCCTGGCCATCGAGATGGGTGCCGAAGCCGAAGACATCGGCCACACCATCCATGCGCACCCGACACTGAGCGAATCGGTGGCAATGGCCTCGGAAATCTACGACGGCACGATCACCGATCTGTACATGCCGAAGAAGAAGTAAGGCGCCTGCGCCGTTCCAAATGAAAAGCCCCGGCATTTGCCGGGGTTTTTTTGTTGAGCCTCGATCACTCTCATTGCGAGCGTTCGGGCCGCAGCGCGGGTGGCAGGCATTTGGACAAATGTCCCCCGTCGCCCGCCTGTGGCGGTCGCCTCCTCCTTTACTTTGTCCAAACGCCTGCCACCCACGCAGCGGCTCGGCTTGCGGATAGTAAGAGCCAGTGCCAAAGCCGCCCGGATGCCTGACACGCGGGGGGAGAGGGGCTTGCGTGCGAAGTAAAGGAGGAGGTGACGGCCGCAGGCCGGCGCCGGGGGACATTCGCTCGCAAGCCCCTCTCCCCCCGCGCTCGACCAACCCGCTTCTGCTTGACCGTGCAAACAAAAAAGCGCGGCCCCGATGTTCCGGAGGCCGCGCCAGGAGAGAGAATGCCGTGGAAGGGGCGGGTGTCAGAACACGAAGCTGACGCCGGCCACCGGGCCCTTGAATTCCTGCTTCAGGCCGATGGTGCCGTCGCTGCCCTTCTTGTCCGCGTCCAGCTTGAACCAGTCATAGCCGGCGAACACGCCGAAGTTCTTCGTGAAGCGGTAATCGACGATGGCGTTGGCGCGGCTCAGGTCGCCCTTGTAGTCATCAAAGCTGCCCCAGCGCGTGTTGAGGTACTGGCCCTGCAGCGTGATCATCCACTTCTCGGACGGGGTGAAACTCAGCCGCGCACCGACCACCGGCGCCACGCCGTCGGTCTTCTCGTTGAGGAACTGGCCTTCGTAGACGGTGCCCAGATCCGCGTAGGCCTTGGTGCTCACCTTGGCGTACTCGGCACCCAGCTGCAGGCCGAGGTCGAAGGTATCGGTGTCCACCACCGAGTAGTCATAGACCAGGCTGGCGACCTGGTACTTCAGCTCGCCCTTGACGAAACTGCCCGACGGCACGTTGACGTCACCGAAGGAAATGTCCTGGCCGAGGGTCTCGCGGCGGTCCTTGTCGTACTTGAAGTAGTTGAACAGCAGGCGCTGGCGGTTGCTGATGCGGAACATGCCGTCGATGCGCGGCTCCCACTCCTTGCCACCCAGCTTGAAGTCCTCGGAGAAACCGATGTCCTGGCCGGCCACGTTGGTCTTGCCGCGGAGAGTATTGTCCGAGTCGATGTTCATCGCACCCAGGCGCAGGGCGAAGCGGTCGTCGCCTTCAGCGGCGTGGGCGGCAGTGGCGAACGAGGCGCCGGCGGCGAGCAGGGAGAGGGCGAGCAGGGTGGGTACAGGGCGCATCGAAGAGTCCTTGCAGTGGTTCATCAGAATGAAGACCACTGTGCCGGACAGGCCCGTCCACCATCCGTGAACGTATGGTCCACGGCGTGTGCACGGTTCAGCGCTGTCGCGACGATGCAAAAAGATGGCCCCGGAGCCGGGCTTCGGGGCCATCGTGGGACCTGCGGGGCGGAGCGTCGACGAGGTTGCTGCAGGCAGGTCGAAAGATCGGACCGGCGCATTCGGCGAAAGTTCCGCCGGATGCGACCAAAGTTCAATATTGCGCCGCAGCATCATACGGACGTCATTGTCCCCCGGGTGGCACGCAAAAATGTAACCGTTACCGCAACTTGCGGCTTCCCGGGATGAACAGGCAGCGGTTGTCTCGCAAATTGTCCCATTGCTATAATTTGGCGGCTCGATGAGGCCCCCCTGCTGTAGCCGCCTCAGCCCTCCACTTGCAACCACGCGGGACGTCCTGTGCTGAACTCCGTTGATGCGGGTCGGCGACTGATGCTGCGCGCCGCGGTCTACCCGCTGGCCGCAGTGGCTGTCCTGGCCCTGGCCTTCCTGCTGGTAGGTCCGAAATATGCCCTCGGCGCGCTGGCGTCCGGTGTGGCCATTTCGGCCGGTGGCTGGGTGGCGGCACGGATGGCACTGGGTGGTGGGGCACTGGCCGCAGGATCGGCGATGGCTCGCCTGATCATTGCGATCGTGGCCAAGTGGGTGGTGGTTTTCGGCGTCCTGCTGGTGGGGTTCCTGGTCTTCAAGCTGCCTGCATTGGCGCTGTTGGCCGGTATCGCCGTCGGCTTGATGTTCCAGGTCCTGGCCATGGCCAGGCGTTGACAGAATTCAATTAACTGAAGGTTCCGGACACATGGCGGGCGAGGCTCTAACCCCTACCAGCTACATCCAGCATCACCTGCACAACCTGACCGCACCGGTCGGCAAGGGTGAGGGTATGTTCTGGCATATCCACGTCGATACCTTCCTCACTGCGGTCCTGATGGGCCTGGTGATCGTTGTCGCGTTCTGGCTGGGGACCCGCAAGGCCACCGCCGGCGTGCCGGGCAAGTGGCAGGCCTTCGTCGAGATCTGCCTGGAGTTCGTCGACCGCCAGGCCAAGGACACCTACCACGGCAAGAGCAAGCTGGTCACGCCGATCGCCATCACCATCTTCTTCTGGATTCTGCTGATGAATCTGCTGAAGATGATCCCGGCCGATTTCATCGCCAAGCCGCTGGAGTGGGTGGGCGTGCACTACTGGAAGCCGGTCCCGACCGCTGACGTCAATGCCACCCTGGGCATGGCCATCAGCGTGTTCTTCCTGATGCTGTTCTTCGCACTGAAGTCGAAGGGCCTGGGTGGCTTCATCAAGGAATTCCTGACGGCGCCGTTCGGCAAGTGGATGATGCCGTTCAACCTGATCCTCAACATCGTCGAGTGGCTGAGCAAGCCGATCTCGCTGGCGATGCGACTGTTCGGCAACATGTTCGGCGGCGAAATCGTGTTCCTGCTGATCTGGGTGCTGGGTGGTGCCGGTTTCTTCGGTGCCATTGCCGGTGGTGTGTTCGGCCTCGGCTGGATGCTGTTCCACCTGCTGGTGATCCCGCTGCAGGCCTTCATCTTCATGATGCTGTCGATCGTGTACCTGAGCCTGTCGGAAGACGCTCACTGAGTTTCAAGCTTCAACGCGTTTCAACCTTCATCCGTTTCATCACCCTTAGCAACTTAAGTTCCTGGAGATAACCATGTACTTCGCCGTCCTGACCAACTTCGCGCAGATTCAGAGCTCCACCGCCCTTGCCGTCGGCATCATGATCGGCCTGGCCGCGCTGGGCGCCGGTCTGGGTCTGGCCATCATGGCTGGTAAGTTCCTGGAGTCGGCCGCCCGCCAGCCGGAACTGATCCCGGTCCTGCAGGTCCGTATGTTCATCACCGCCGGCCTGATCGACGCCGCGTTCATCATCTCGGTCGCCGTCGGCCTGCTGCTGGCCTTCGCCAACCCGCTGTCGGCTGCCTTCGCTGGCGCCGTCACCAAGGCTCTGGCCGGCTGATACAGCGGTTTGAGACGACCGGGTGCTGATGCACCCGGTTTCGGATGAAGGCCGGATGCGCCGCTACGGCGGCGCGTCCACCCCGAAACCAGCGATCGAGCTAACCATGAATATCAATTTCACCCTTCTTGCGCAGGCGCTGGCCTTCGCTGGTCTGATCTGGATCATCGCGACCAAGATCTGGCCGCCGCTGATGAACGCGATCGAAGAGCGCCAGCAGAAGATTGCTGAAGGCCTCGCTGCTGCCGACCGCAGCCAGAAAGATCTGGCCCAGGCGCAGGAGAAGGTCAACGAAGCGCTGAAGGAAGCACGCACCAAGGCCAACGAGATCATCGATCAGGCCCACGCACGTGCCAACCAGATCGTTGATGCTGCCCGTAACGAAGCGATCACCGAAGCCACCCGTCAGAAGGAACTGGCCCAGGCTGAAATCGACGCCGCCGCCAACCGTGCCCGTGAAGATCTGCGCAAGCAGGTGTCCGCGCTGGCCGTGACCGGTGCCGAAAAGCTGCTCAAGCGCGAAATCGACGCCAACGCCCACAAGGCGCTGCTCGACGAGCTGGCCTCGGAGATCTAAGGATGAGCCAGGCCCTCACGCTTGCCCGCCCGTACGCCCGCGCCGCGTTCGCGACCGCGCGCGACGAAGGCGCGTTCGCGCCGTGGTCGGACGCCCTGGCGTTCTCCGCCCACGTCGCCGCCGACCCACGCGTGGCGGCCCTGCTCGCCAACCCGGAGCTGGGTCGTGACGACGCCGTCGCCCTGCTGGCGCCGGTGTCGCACGGCGAGACCTACTCGCGCTTCCTGGCCATCCTGGCCGAATCGCATCGTCTGCCGCTGCTGCCGGAAATCTCCGGCATGTTCGACGCCCTGCGCGCCGAAGCCGAGCACGTGGTCAAGGCCACCGTCACCTCGGCCGCCGAACTGTCGGCCAGTGAGCTGGACGCGATCAAGGTCGCGCTGCGCAAGCGCTTCAACCGCGAGGTCGATGTGACCACCGCGGTCGATGCCTCGCTGATCGGCGGCGCCGTGATCGACGCCGGCGACGTGGTCATCGATGGTTCGCTGAAGGGCAAGCTGGCCCGTCTGCAGACCGCGCTCGCTAACTGAATTCATTTAACGTCCGGCCCCGCTGCCGGCACTAGGACTTGACGATGGCAACCACGCTCAACCCCTCCGAAATCAGCGAACTGATCAAGAACCGCATCGAGAAGGTCAAGCTGGCCGCGGAATCGCGCAACGAAGGCACCGTGACCAGCGTGTCCGACGGCATCGTGCGCATCTTCGGTCTGGCCGACGTGATGCAGGGCGAAATGATCGAACTGCCGAACAACACCTTCGCCCTGGCCCTGAACCTGGAGCGCGACTCGGTCGGCGCCGTGGTGCTGGGTGACTACGAGCACCTGCGCGAAGGCGACGTCGCCAAGACCACCGGCCGCATCCTGGAAGTGCCGGTTGGTCCGGAGCTGCTGGGCCGCGTCGTGAACGCGCTGGGCGAACCGATCGACGGCAAGGGCCCGCTGGGCACCGACCTGACCGCTCCGGTGGAGCGTGTTGCTCCGGGCGTGATCTGGCGCAAGTCGGTCGACCAGCCGGTGCAGACCGGTTACAAGTCGGTCGACTCGATGATCCCGATCGGCCGTGGCCAGCGCGAGCTGATCATCGGTGACCGCCAGACCGGCAAGACCGCGATGGCGATCGATGCGGTGATCAACCAGAAGGGCACCGGCATCAAGTGCGTGTACGTTGCGATCGGCCAGAAGGCTTCGACCATCGCCAACATCGTGCGCAAGCTGGAAGAGAACGGCGCGCTGGCCCACACCATCGTGGTGGCCGCGACCGCTTCCGAATCGGCTGCCATGCAGTACATCAGCGCCTACTCGGGCTGCACCATGGGTGAGTACTTCATGGACCGCGGCGAAGACGCGCTGATCGTGTACGACGATCTGTCCAAGCAGGCCGTTGCCTACCGCCAGATCTCGCTGCTGCTGAAGCGCCCGCCGGGCCGTGAAGCCTACCCGGGTGACGTGTTCTACCTGCACTCCCGCCTGCTCGAGCGCGCTGCCCGCGTGTCCGAGGAATACGTCGAGAAGTTCACCGAAGGCAAGGTCACCGGCAAGACCGGTTCGCTGACCGCGCTGCCGATCATCGAAACCCAGGCCGGCGACGTGTCCGCGTTCGTTCCGACCAACGTGATCTCGATCACCGACGGCCAGATCTTCCTGGAAACCGACCTGTTCAACGCCGGCATCCGCCCGGCCGTGAACGCCGGTATCTCGGTGTCGCGCGTCGGTGGCTCGGCCCAGACCAAGATCATCAAGAAGCTGTCGGGCGGCATCCGTATCTCGCTGGCCCAGTACCGCGAGCTGGCTGCGTTCGCGCAGTTCGCCTCGGATCTGGACGAGGCGACCCGCAAGCAGCTGGAGCGTGGCCAGCGCGTCACCGAGCTGATGAAGCAGAAGCAGTACGCGCCGATGTCGATCGCCAACCAGGCGCTGTCGATCTACGCCGTCAACGAGGGTTACCTCGACGACGTGCCGGTCAACAAGCTGCTGGCGTTCGAAGAAGGCCTGCACGCCCACTTCGCCAACACCCAGGGCGAACTGGTCAGCAAGGTCAACGCCACCGGCGGTTGGGACAACGACATCGAAGGTGCCTTCAAGAAGGGCATCGCCGAGTTCAAGACCACCGGCAGCTGGTAATCCAGCGCTCGTAGAGCGGGGCTCGCCCCGCTCAAACGGTTGAACAACGCGGGGCATCAGCCCCGCGCCACGGGAAACAAGAGATGGCAAGCGGACGCGAAATCAAAACCAAGATCAAGAGCGTGCAGAACACCCGCAAGGTGACGCGCGCCCTGGAAATGGTCTCGGCCTCCAAGATCCGCAAGGCGCAGGATCGGATGAAGACCTCGCGTCCGTACGCGCAGGCGATGAAGCAGGTGATCGGCCACCTGGCCCAGGCCAGCACCGACTACCAGCATCCGTTCCTGGTCGAGCGCGAGCAGGTCAAGCGGGTCGGGTTCATCGTGATCTCCTCCGATCGCGGCCTGGCCGGCGGCCTGAACAACAACCTGTTCCGCAAGATGCTGGGCGAAGCCAAGGCATGGCAGGACAAGGGTGCGGAAGTGGACCTGGTGACCATCGGCCAGAAGGCATCGACCTTCTTCCGCCGCGTGAAGGTCAACATGGTCGGCAGCGTGACCCACATCGGCGACGTGCCGAAGCTGGAATCGCTGATCGGTGTGATCAAGGTCATGCTCGACGCCTTCACCGAAGGCAAGGTCGACCGCGTGTACCTGGTCTACAACCGCTTCGTGAATACCATGGTGCAGAAGGCCAGCTTCGATCAGCTGCTGCCGCTGCCGCCGGCTGAGAAGCAGGTCGCTCACCACGACTGGGATTACCTGTACGAACCCGATGCCGCGACCGTGCTGGAGCACGTGATGACGCGTTACATCGAGTCGCTGGTGTACCAGGCACTGCTGGAAAACGTCGCCTCCGAGCATGCCGCACGCATGGTTGCGATGAAGGCGGCGAGCGACAACGCCAACAAGCTGATCGGCACCCTCCAGCTCGTCTACAACAAGGCGCGCCAGGCAGCGATCACCCAGGAAATCTCCGAAATCGTCGGCGGCGCGGCAGCAGTCTGACCGCGTTCGTTCAAAGCACACATTTAGAGGATGCAGCAATGAGTCAGGGCAAGATCGTTCAGATCATCGGCGCGGTCGTCGACGTCGAATTCCCGCGTGAGTCGGTGCCGAAGGTGTACGACGCACTGAAGGTCGACAACACCGAAATCACCCTCGAAGTCCAGCAGCAGCTGGGTGACGGCGTGGTGCGTACCATCGCCCTCGGTTCCACCGACGGCCTGAAGCGCAACCTGGTTGCCACCAACACCAACCGCGGCATCTCCGTGCCGGTCGGCGCTGGCACCCTGGGCCGCATCATGGACGTGCTCGGCCGTCCGATTGACGAAGCCGGCCCGGTGGCCGCCAGCGACAGCTGGGAAATCCACCGTGCGGCCCCGTCGTACGAAGACCAGTCCCCGGCCACCGAACTGCTGGAAACCGGCATCAAGGTCATCGACCTGATGTGCCCGTTCGCCAAGGGCGGCAAGGTCGGCCTGTTCGGCGGCGCCGGCGTCGGCAAGACCGTCAACATGATGGAACTGATCAACAACATCGCCAAGGCGCACAGCGGTCTGTCCGTGTTCGCCGGCGTGGGTGAGCGTACCCGTGAGGGCAACGACTTCTACCACGAAATGAAGGACTCCAACGTCCTGGACAAGGTGGCGATGGTGTACGGCCAGATGAACGAGCCGCCGGGCAACCGTCTGCGCGTCGCCCTGACCGGCCTGACCATGGCCGAGTACTTCCGCGACGAGAAGGACGAAAACGGCAAGGGTAAGGACGTCCTGCTGTTCGTCGACAACATCTACCGCTACACCCTGGCTGGTACCGAAGTGTCGGCACTGCTGGGCCGTATGCCGTCGGCCGTGGGTTACCAGCCGACCCTGGCCGAGGAAATGGGCGTCCTGCAGGAGCGCATCACCTCGACCAAGAACGGTTCGATCACTTCGATCCAGGCCGTCTACGTTCCCGCGGACGACCTGACCGACCCGTCGCCGGCGACCACCTTCGCCCACCTGGACTCGACTGTCACCCTGTCGCGTTCGATCGCCTCGCTGGGTATCTACCCGGCCGTCGATCCGCTGGACTCCACCAGCCGCCAGATGGACCCGCTGGTCATCGGCCACGAGCATTACGACACCGCCCAGCGCGTCCAGCAGACCCTGCAGAAGTACAAGGAACTGAAGGACATCATCGCGATCCTGGGCATGGACGAGCTGTCCGAAGAGGACAAGCAGGCCGTGTCGCGCGCCCGTAAGATCGAGCGCTTCTTCAGCCAGCCGTTCCACGTGGCCGAAGTGTTCACCGGTTCGCCGGGCAAGTACGTGCCGCTGAAGGACACCATCCGTGGCTTCAAGGCCATCGTTGATGGCGAGTACGACCACCTGCCGGAGCAGGCGTTCTACATGGTCGGCGGCATCGAAGAAGCGGTCGAGAAGGCCAAGAAGATGGCCGAGAAGGCCTGATCCGGGACGGGCGGGAGCGATCCTGCCCGACCTGACGCCGGCGCCGGGCAACCGCCCGCGCCGGTGGACCCCCACGGTGGCATTGCGCCGCCGCGAACAGCGAAGAGATTTGCATGAGCACGATCCGTTGCGACATCGTCAGCGCCGAGCAGGAAATCTTCCGTGGCGAAGCGACCCTGGTCGTGGCCACCGGTGAGCTGGGCGAACTGGGCATCGCGCCCAAGCACGCGCCGCTGATCACCCGCCTGAAGCCGGGCAAGGTGGTGGTGACCACGCCGAACGGCGAGCAGCTGGATTTCGCCATTTCCGGCGGCATCCTGGAAGTGCAGCCGCAGGTGGTGACCGTGCTGGCCGACACCGCGATCCGCGCGCAGGACATCGACGAAGCCTCGGTCCGCAAGGCCAAGGAAGAAGCCGAGCGCATCCTGGCCAACCGCGGCGAGGCGATGGAAGTGGCTGAGGCCCAGCAGAAGCTGGCTGAAGCCGTTGTCCAGCTGCAGGCGCTGGAGCGCCTGCGCAAGAACCTCAAGCACTGAGGTTCGCGCTGCACCCACGAGAACGCCGGCCCTGTGCCGGCGTTTTTGTTTGGGCGGCGGGTCGAGTCGACTGTCGCGCGCAGCGAGGGATTTCCGCGGTCTGATGGAAGGGCAGTCGATTGACCGTCGACGCTACCGATCCCGATCCTGACGTCGTATCAGCGGTACACCACGTGCCGCAGCAGCAGGAAGGAAATCACGGCCAGGCCGCCCTCCACCAGTGGCTTGGCCAACCAGGCGTACTGCAGGCCCAATGCATGGTCGGCGCTCAAGACCAGCAGCGTGCTGGCGGTGGTGAGCAGCAACCACAGCGGCAGGAAGCGTGCGAAGCGTCGCCAGCCCAGCCGTTGCTCGCCGTCGGCAGTGGCGAAGGTGATTCGCCCGTTCAACCAGAACCCCAGCAGCATGCCGGCCACGCGCCCGGCCAGGTTGCCCTGCACCACGGGCAGGCCGGCGGCCGTGACCAGCACGAACACCGCCCAGTCGAGCAGCAGTTGCAGCACGCCGATGATGAGGTAGCCGCTTCCCTGGCGGAGCAGGCTCATGGTCGGAGTGTGGGCGGGCAGATCCCCATGTTAACGGCCCACGCTCTAGAATCACCGGCAACGAACTACGGACTGCTGCTCCCATGACCCAAGCCCTGCACGTCATCATCCTCGCCGCTGGCGCGGGCAAGCGCATGAAGTCGGTGCTGCCGAAGGTGCTGCAGCCGATCGCTGGGCAGCCGATGCTGGCGCATGTGATCGATGCCGCCCGCGAGCTGCAGCCGGCCGCGATCCACGTGGTCTACGGCCATGGTGGTGAAGCGGTGCGCCAGCACTTTGCCGACCAGCCCGATCTACAATGGGCCGAGCAGGCACAGCAACTCGGTACCGGGCACGCCGTCGCGCAGGCGATGCCGCAGGTGCCCGACGCCGCGCAGGTGCTGGTGCTGTACGGCGACGTGCCGCTGATCCGCGCGCAAACCCTGCGCGACCTGCTGGCACAGCCGGGTCGACTGGCGGTGCTGGTCGCCGATGTCGATGACCCGACCGGTTACGGCCGCGTGCTGCGCGATGCCGAAGGCAAGGTCGGCTCGATTGTCGAACAGAAGGACGCCACCGACGACCAGCTGCGTGTGCGCACGATCAACACCGGCATCATTGCCGCCGAGTCGACCGCGCTGCGGCGCTGGCTGTCGCAGCTGTCCAACAGCAACGCGCAGGGCGAGTACTACCTGACCGACGTGTTCGCCTTTGCCGCGCACGAGTACACCCCGGCCGAGATGGCGCTGGTGGCCGACGCGCAGGAAGCCGAAGGGGCAAATGATCCCTGGCAGCTTTCGCAGCTGGAGCGTGCCTGGCAGCGCCGTGCGGTTCGGGCCCTGTGCGCGCAGGGCGCGCGCGTGCGTGACCCGGCACGCCTGGATATCCGTGGCACCGTCACCGTGGGCAGCGACGTGCTGATCGATGTCGACGTCGTTCTGGAAGGCAATATCGTGCTCGGCGACGGCGTCACCGTGGGCCCGTTCAACCGGCTGAAGGACGTCAATCTTGGCCCGGGCACCGAAGTGCGCGCGCATTGCGACCTGGAAGGCGTGGTCACCGAAGGTGCTGCATTGGTGGGGCCGTTCGCACGGCTGCGCCCGGGTACAGTGCTCGCCGATGGCGTGCATGTCGGCAACTTCGTCGAGACCAAGAAGGTCACCCTCGGTGTTGGCAGCAAGGCCAATCACCTGACCTACCTGGGCGACGCGGTGATCGGCAGCAAGGTGAACATCGGTGCCGGCACCATCACCTGCAACTACGACGGCGTGAACAAGTCGACCACCACCATCGGCGACAACGCCTTCATCGGTTCCAACAGCGCATTGGTGGCACCGGTGCTGATCGGTGAGGGCGCCACCATCGCTGCCGGTTCGGTCATCACCCGCAACGCCCCGGATGGCAAGCTGACGCTGGCACGTGCACGACAGGAAACCATCGATGGCTGGAAGCGCCCGCTCAAGAAGTCCTGAGCCACGCATCCCGCACGCCGACGAACTCGGCATGCTGCCGGCAATTGAACAACGTGCCGGTGAGCTGCTGAAGGGGCACCAGGCCTACCCGGTATTTGCCGGGCATGGCCTGGACCTGCCGACGCTGCAGGATGGCCTTCAACGTGGCCAGTTGTGGGTGCTGGATGCGGCTGACGGTGGCATCGCGGGCTACCTGCTGGCCGGTGAGCTGTGCGGTGACTTCCATGTGCTGCAGATGGACGTGGATCCCGCGCACGCGCGCCGCGGTCATGGTCGCGTGTTGTTGCGCCATGCGTTGGCACAGGCCAGGGCTGGCGGCTACGCGGCAGCGGTGCTGACCACGTTGTCCGACGTGCCGTGGAATGCGGCCTTCTATGCCAGTGAAGGGTTCGAGGTAGTGCCCGAGGCGCAGTGGAACGATGGCCTGCGTGCGGTGATGGCCGAAGAAGCCGCGCTTGGGTTCCCGATGCACCTGCGGGTGGCGATGCGGCAGGTCTGGTAGGTGCCGACCTGGGTCGGCACGTCCACGCATGGCGTGGATCTGCCCGCTCAGCCCACCGGCAACAGAATCGACACGCACAGCCCGCCATCGCCGCGGTTCTGCAACGACACCCGACCACCGTGTGCCTCCACGATCTCGCGGGTCAGCGCCAGCCCCAGCCCGGTGCCATTGCGCTTGGTCGAATAGAACGGCATCAGCGCATTCTGCAGCACCTGCTCGTTCATGCCCTTGCCGCGGTCAAGCACATCCAGGCGCAGCCACTGCGGCAACCGGGTCAGCTGCACCTGTACATCATCGTTCGGCGGCTCTGCTTCGGCGCAGGCTTCGTGCGCGTTCTTCAACAGGTTCAGCAGCGCCTGCCCGAACTGCGCGATGTCGATGCGGCTGCTCAGTTCTTCGTCCGGCTCGCGCTCCATGGTGAACGGGATCTGCTGGCGCAGGCTGGACAGGAAGGGGGCCCAGTGCACGGTCTGCAGTTGCGGCTGCGGCAACTTGGCAAAGCGTGCGTAGCCACGGATGAAGCCTTCCAGGTGACGCGCCCGGTCCTCGATGGTGGTGAAGATCTCGGGCAGCCGGTCAAAGCGCTCACGCTGCACCAGCACGCCGCCGGAATGGGCGAGCGAAGCGATCGGCGCCAGCGAGTTGTTGAGCTCGTGGCTGATCACCCGGATCACCTTCTTCCAGGTCTGCACTTCCTGGCGGCGCAGTTCGGCGGTCAGCAGCCGCACCAGCAACAGGTCGTGCGGGCGGCCGTTGAGCTGGAACGCGCGGCGCGAGAGGTGGTAGACCTGCTCGTCATCCTCGTCGCCGTCCTCGCCCTCGGCATGCACCGCGAACAGGCTGTCACCGCCACGGGCGATGGCATCGCGCAGTTCCACCGGCACCTGTTCCAGCACGTCCTCCAGGCGCTGGCCTTCCAGCTTCCAGCCGCCATGCAGCAGCTTGCGTGCCGCCAGATTGGAGAACACCACCCGGGCGATGCCATCACCGCCCGAGGCGATCAGCAGCATCGCCACCGGCGTGTTCTGCACCATTGTGTCCAGCAGCAGTTCACGCTGCACCAGGCCCTGCCGCTGCTCACGCAGTACATCGCCCAGTTCGCGGTGGGCCTGCACCAGGTCGCCCAGCTCGTCGTTCCCCGGCCAGTGCACGCCGAAGTTGTACTCGCCGTCGCGATAGCTGCTGGTGGTACCCGCCAGGGCCCGCATCAGAGATCGCACCGGGGCGGTCGCCCGGCGCAGGGTCCACCACATCAATGACAGCAGGATCAACGCCGACACCGTGGTCACCACCCAGCCATGGTCCATCCAGTAGGCCAGCAGCCACGGCAGTGCCGCCGCCAGTGCCAATACCGGCAGCAGGCGCAGGAACAGGCGGAAAGTGAACGAGCGGCGTTTCATTCGCGGGGAATACCGTGGCGGTCCATGCGCCGGTACAGCGCCTGGCGGCTCAGGCCGAGTTCTGCGGCGGCCTGGGCGATGACGCCATGGTTGCGCGCCAGCACATCTTCGATGCGTGCACGGTCGGGATCATTGCCCGCACTGGGGGCCGGGCGCGGTGTGGCGGCTGCGCGCGGCAGGTTGAGATCGGCCACTTCGATGCGGTTGCCGGTGGCCAGCAGCTCGGCGCGCTGGATCACGTTGCGCAGCTCGCGCACGTTGCCCGGCCAGGGGTGCCGCTGCAAGGCCGCGGTGGCCGCAGTGGACAACGGCTTGCCAGCGGTCAGGAAGCGCTCGGCCAGCGGCACGATGTCGCCCGGTCGTTCGGCCAGCGGCGGCAGCACCAGTTCTACCGTGTTGAGGCGGTAATAGAGGTCTTCGCGGAAGGTACCGTCGCGGATCATCGCCGGCAGGTCGGCATTGGTCGCGCTGACCACGCGGACCTTGACCTGGCGCTCGCGGTTGGAGCCCAGGCGCTCGAAGCGGCCGGTTTCCAGCACGCGCAGCAGCTTCATCTGCCCGCCCAGTGACAGGTTGCCGATCTCATCCAGGAACAGGGTGCCGCCATCGGCGGCCTCGAACTTGCCTTCGCGGGCCTTGTTGGCGCCGGTATACGCACCGGCTTCGGCACCGAACAGTTCGGCTTCGATCAGTTCCGAGGGCAGCGCGCCGCAGTTGACTGCCACGAACGGCCCTTTGGCCACCAGGGAATTGGCCTGGATGATCTGCGCGATCTTTTCCTTGCCGGCACCGTTCGCGCCGGTGATCAATACCGGCAGTTCCGAGCGTGCGACCTGGCAGGCCAGCGCGATCACGCGCTCGCTGGCGGGGTCGGCGAAGACCGCGCCGCACAGGTCGTACTTCTCTTCCAGTGCGTTGCGCTGGTGCAGTTCACGGCTGCGGCGCCGGTCCAGTTCGCGGCGCGCCTCGGACAGTTCCAGCAGGTTGTTGACCGTGGTCATCAGCTTGCGGTCGTCCCAGGGCTTGGCCAGGTAGTCGGCGGCGCCGGCCTTGACCAGGTCCACGGCGCTGCTCAGATGGGTCCACGCCGTGAGCAGGATCACCGGCAGGTCCGGATGGCGCGCGCGGATCTGCGCGAACAGGGCCTCGCCTTCCTCGCCGGAGGTGGTGTCCTCGCTGAAGTTCATGTCCTGGATGACCAGGTCGACCGGCTGTGATTCGAGCAGCGCCAGCCCGTCGGCGGGCGTCTGCGCCTGCAGGGTGTCGATGTCGTGCAGGGAGAACAGTACGTCCAGCGCGGTACCCACGCTGGCGTTGTCGTCGATGATCAGGATCGCAGGCATCAAACGGTTCTGCAGAAAGGGATGGGCGGCGCCGTTGGAGCCGTTCGTGTCCACGCACCGGGAGAGCCCGGCGCCACCCATCAAGCATAGCCAAACCCGTGGTTGTGCAGGAGCGGCCCCTGCTCAGCGCCGGGGAGGCGCCGGGGGCGCTGGCGGCGCAGGTGGCGGCGGCACTTCCAGTGCCTGGCGCCAGGCTGCGGCGTCGACCGCCACCGTCAGTTCGCGTCTGTCGCGGCGCAGCAACAGATAGGCGGTGGCGGCGTGGGAATGGCGCAGTGCCTCGGCCAGATGTTCGACCCGGCGCACCGCCGTGTCGTCCACGCGGAGGATGCGATCACCGCTGCGCACGCCGAAGCGTGCTTCCGGGCTGGCAGCCTCCACGCGCACTTGGCCCTCGGTCGAGCGCAGTGACAGCCGCGCGGCATCCTGGCGCCATTCCAGTGTCTGCGCGTTGCCACCGCCGGCCAGCGCCGGCAGCGGCAGGAGCAGCATCAGGCACATCGCGCAGGCACGCATCTCAGGCGCCCCGCGTGGCGACCGCAGGCGGTACCGCCGCCGCGCGCCGTGCCGGACCGAACACCGCGATCTGGCCCAGCACCCACAGCAGCAGCGCACCCAGCGGCAGGTAGTACAGCGGCATGCGCGGCAGCTCGTACAGGTTCATCAGCGCCAGGTTGATCGCGTAGGCCGCCAGCATGCCCAGCACGATGCCCAGCGAGGCCAGCAGGAAGTTCTCGGTCTGGAAGTAGCGCAGGATCTGCCCGCGGGTCGCGCCCAGCGCACGGCGGATGCCGATCTGCTTGCTGCGCTGCTGCACCCAGAAGCTGGCCAGGCCGATGATGCCCAGCGCAGTGACCACCAGCAGCGAGATGCTGACGGTGATCAGCAGGCCGACCATCGCGCGGTCGTTCTTGAAGAAGTCCTTGCGCTGGTCTTCATAGGTCAGCTTGTCGCGCATCAGCCGGTTGGGATCGTTGCGTTCCAGCGCGGCGGCACCGGCATCGAGGACCTCCTGGCGGCGCTCTGGCGAAGTGCGCAGCACATAGGTGCCACCTTCATCGAAGGTGCGCCGCATGGGCAGCAGCATCGAGTTGGTCCAGTTGTCATTCCAGCCATTGGGCGTGCTGAGCGTGTCGACGATGCCGACCACATGCAGCGGCTGCTTGCCCATGTAGTAGGTCTTGCCCAGCGCACTGCCGTTGGGTTCCATCTTGGCGGCGGTGGCCTGGGTGAAGATCACCGGAATCGCCTTTTCCTTGGCGCCGCCCTTGCTGGCGTCTTCGAAGTTCTGGTATTCGTCGGGCAGGAAATCGCGGCCTGCGATCAGGTTGATGCCCATCGTGGCCAGCCCGTTCTCGGACAGGGTGTACATCGAGGCGTTGGTGGTCGGCCGTTCCTGGTCGACCTCGCGCGAGATGCTGCTGCTGGAGGAGCCGTTGCGGAAGGGAACCTGGTTGATGATGGTGACGTTGCTGACGCCGGGAATCGCGCGCAGCGATGCCAGGTCCTCGCGGGTGCGGGCCATGGCGTCGGTCTGCTTGCCGATGCCACTGACGCGCAGCATCACCAGTTCGCTCTCGGCGATGCCGCTGGGCATGCTGATCTTCTCCACGCGCTGGCTGACCAGGAACAGCGCGTTGCAGACGATGGCGCAGGTCAGTGCGACTTCCAGCACGATCAGGGCAGCGGCAGTCTTGTGCCGGCGCAGCGTGCTGAGGATGGGGCGGATGTCCATGGGAGTCCTCGTTCGGGTGCTTACTGCGACTTGAGCTGGATGGCCGGGGTGACCTGCATGGCGCGCCAGGCGGGCAGGAAACCGGCAGCAAGGCTGGCGAGCAGGGTCAGGCCCAGTGCGAGCAGCAGCATGTTGCCGTCCAGGTGGGCCAGCTTGGCGTATTCCACCGGTTGCTGGCGCACCGCGAACAGGCCGAGCAGCGCCAGGCCGATACCCAGCACGCCACCGACCACGCCGACCGCACCTGCTTCCACCAGGCATTGCAGGAAGATCTGGCCGCGGCTGGCACCGAGCGCGCGGCGTACGCCGATCTCACCGCTGCGACGCAGGAACTTGGCCAGCAGCAGGCCCACCGTGTTGACCAGGCAGACACCCAGGAAGCCCAACGCCAGCCACAGCTGCAGGCGCACGTCGCTGGGCACCGCGCCGTTGAAGTCAAGCCATTCCATCACGGTGCGCAGGCGCACGTTCGGCGGATGCTTGAAGCGGCCGGCCTCGCGCTGCTGGGTCGAGTAGTTCTCCAGGTAACGACGGTAGTCGCCAGCCTTGGCCGGGTCCATCTCCACCCAGTACTGCAGCCACGCGCACGGTGCGTTGAGCGAATAGCTGTTGCCGTCCGGATTCTCGCCGAAGCAGTTCATGTTGCCGTTGCTGCCCAGCTTCAGGTCGAAGGAGGTGGAGATCGGCAGCAGCAGGTCTTCGTTCTTGCCGTAGCTGCCGGTGGTCAGGTCGTAGAAGTGCGGTTCCGGGCTCCATTCCTTCATCACGCCGACGATGCGGTAACTCTGGCCTTCCATGCGCAGGTCGCGGCCCACGCTGTTGGCGCCCTGGTACAGCTTGTCATTGAGCGCCTTGGAGATGACCACCACGCGCGCACGGCCTTCATCGTCCTCGCGCGTCCAGGGGCGGCCGTACTGCATGGGCACCTCGAACATCGGGAAGAAGTCGGCCGAGGTCCAGCGGGTGTCGATGCTGAAGGGCTTGAGGGTGCTGTTGTCCGGTTCGATGGTGCCGCCGCCGCCGCTCATCAGCGCCTGGCGCTCGCCCTTGGCTTCGCGCAGCAGGGCTTCACCGTCGAAGCGGGTCAGCTGGGTTTCCGGTTCCTCGCCGGCGACGTAGGCGCCGGTCGCGGCGTCGAGCTGGACGTAGAACAGGCGGTCGCTCTTGCCGGGAATCGGGTCACCGGACAGCACGTGGAACACGGTCAGGGTGGTCATCGAGGCGCCGATGCCGAGCGCGATGGCAACCACCATCAGCGCGGTCAGGACCTTGTTGCGGCGGAAGCTGCGCACCGCCAGTCGGGCGTAGTAGGCGAACATGGTGGGGCCCTCACTCGTTGACGGCGACGATGTGGCGCGGCGGCGTGACCAGCACCGGCTCGCGCACCAGGTCGGTCACCTGGCCATCAACGATGTGCACGTTGCGCTGCGCGCGCGCGGCCAGTTCCGGATCGTGGGTGACCATCACGATGGTGGTGCCGGCAGCGTTGATCTCCTCCAGCAGCTCCATCACGCCGCGGGCCATCTGCGTGTCCAGGTTGCCGGTCGGTTCGTCGGCCAGCAGCAGGCGCGGGCTGCCTGCCAGGGCACGTGCGATCGCCGCGCGCTGCTGCTGGCCGCCGGACAGCTCGTTCGGGTAGTGCTTCATGCGCGAGCCGAGGCCGACCTGGGTCAGCGCCTTCTCGATGCGTTCGCGGCGCTCGTTGGCGCTCATCTTGCGATAGCGCAGCGGCACGTCGACGTTGTCGAACAGGTTCAGGTCGGGGATCAGGTTGAAGCCCTGGAAGATGAAGCCGATCTTCTGGTTGCGTAGGCGGCTGCGGGCGTCGTCGCCCAGCGTGCTCACGTCCTGGCCGTCCAGCATGTAGGTGCCACTGGTGAAGGTTTCCAGCAGGCCGGCGATGTTGAGGAAGGTGGTCTTGCCGGAGCCTGACGGGCCGGTGACCGCGACGAACTCACCTTCCTTGACCTGCAGTTCCAGTGAGCGCAGTGCGTGGGTTTCCACCTGTTCGGTGCGGAAGACCTTGGCGACCGAACGCATTTCGAGCATGTACATGGGGTGTCCTCTCTCCAGGATTCAGGGTTCAGGTATCAGTTGACGGAGACGCGTTCGGCGTCCTTGAACAGGTCGCTGCCGGAGACCACGATGCGGTCGCCCGGCTGCACACCCGACTTGATTTCCACTTCGCCCAGGCTGCTGACGCCCAGTTCGACCGGACGGCGCACGGCGGTGCGGCCATCCATCACGTAGGCCACGCCGTTGCCCTGTTCGACGAACGGACCGCGCTCGACCTTCAGCACGTTCTTGCGGGTATCGAGCAGCACGCGCACCGACATCCGCTGGCTCTGGCGCAGGCCTTCCGGCTGCGCGCTGGCGAAGCGCACGCGGGCATTGACCTCGCCATTGACCACTTCCGGCGACACCGCGCTGATCTCACCCGGGAACGGCTGGCCATTGCCGCCGGTCAGCTGTGCCGGCATGCCGATCGCCAGGTCGCGGGCGAAGCTTTCCGGCACCTTGATCTCGACCTCGAACTTGGACAGATCGACCACGCCCAGCACCGGCGCATTGGCGGCCAGGTTGGTGGACTGGACGGCCTGCACCTGGCCGACCTGGCCATCGAACGGGGCGCGCAGGGTCAGTGCATCGACCTGGCGCTGCACCTCGGCCACCACGGCCTTCTGGCGGTCGGCCAGCAGGCGCTTGTTGCGGGCATCCAGGTCGGCGCCCTGGCTCTGCAGGCGTGCGTCGGTGGTGGCGTTGGCCAGGGTGATGTCGGCCTTCTTCAGCGAGTCCTTGGCTTTGGCCAGATCGATCTGCGGTACTGCACCGCCGTCGTAACCGCGCTGGTAGCGCTGCAGGTCGCGGTCGGCGGCCTGCCGCTCGATGGTGGCCTGGTCGGTTTCCTTGCGCGACTTGGCGCGGGCCAGGGTGGCGTCCAGCGCGGCGCGGCTGGCCTCGGCTTCCAGGCCGGCCAGGGTGGCCTGTTCCTGGGCCAGCTTGCTGCGCAGTTCCGGGCTGTCGATGATGGCCAGCTCCTGGCCCTTCTTCACCACATCGCCGGCGACCACCTTCAGGTCCACGGTACCGGCCGAGATGGCGTACAGGATCGGGCTGTTGGCGGCGATCACGCGGCCGTCGGCGGCGATGTCGCGGACCAGGTCGCCGCGCTTCACTTCGGCGATGCGCACGCGGCTGCTGTCGAAGGAGCGGCTGGCGTTGGACCAGGCGTGCACGGCCCAGCCGATGCCGGCGAGCAGCACGATGGCGCCCAGTGCCGGCCAGCGGTAGCGCTGCCAGTTGGCGCGGGTGGTGCCGGCCGGGGCGGAGGAAACGATCTGGTCCTGTGCGGAAGTGTCGCGGATCATCGGGTGCGTGCCTGACGGTGGTAGCCAGTACCAAGCACGTAGCGTGCCAAGTTTATTTCCTTTCAGGTCAATGAGTTGGGCGGCGTGCTGAAGTGTCCGGGTGTCCGCGGACACCTTTCCGGACACTTTCATTAAGCGGACAGGAGGGGGAGCGCGGGCCCGCAGGCTAGAATGCGCCGATCGTCTTCAAGGAAACGCGTGACATGTGTGGAATCGTGGGTGCGATCGCTGATCGCGACGTAGTGCCGGTGCTGATCGAGGGTCTGAAGCGCCTTGAGTACCGTGGTTACGATTCCTCGGGTATCGCGGTGATCGACCAGGGTGAGCGCCGCGATGTGCGTCGTGTGCGTCGTACCGGTCGTGTGTCGGAAATGGCCACTGCGGCCGAGGCCGAGGGCTTCAACGCGGTGCTGGGCATCGGCCACACCCGCTGGGCCACCCATGGCGGTGTCACCGAGGCCAACGCGCATCCGCACATCAGCCACGGCGTGGCGCTGGTGCACAACGGCATCATCGAGAACCACGAAGAGCAGCGCGAGAAACTGCGCGCGCTGGGTTACACCTTCGAGTCGCAGACCGACACCGAAGTCATCGCGCACCTGATCCACCATCACCTGAAGGACGGCGACGACCTGCTGGTGGCGCTGCAGCACACGGTGAAGGAACTGACCGGCGCCTACGCGCTGGCCGTGGTCAGCCGTGCCGAGCCGGAGCGCTTCGTCTGTGCGCGCATGGGCTGCCCGCTGCTGGTCGGCCTGGGCGAGGGTGAGAACTTCGTCGCCTCCGACGTCTCGGCGGTGATCTCGGCCACGCGCAAGGTGATCTTCCTGGAGGAAGGCGACACCGCCGAAATCCGCCGTGACGGCGTGCGCATCTTCGATGAGCATGACCAGCCCATCGAGCGCGACGTGCATCTGTCCGATGTGTCGCTGGCTTCGCTGGAGCTGGGCCCGTACCGCCACTTCATGCAGAAGGAAATCCACGAGCAGCCGCGCGCGCTGGGCGACACCATCGAAGCGGCGATCGACGCCGGTGGTTTCCCGGCCGAGCTGTTCGGCAAGAACGCCGAAGCCGTGCTGTCGGGCATTGAAGGCGTGCAGATCATCGCTTGCGGTACCAGCTATTACTCCGGCCTGACCGCGCGCTACTGGATCGAGGCCATCGCCGGCCTGCCGTGCAGCGTGGAAATCGCCAGCGAGTACCGCTATCGCGCGGCCTATGCGAACCCCAAGCATCTGATCGTGACCATCTCGCAGTCCGGCGAAACGCTGGATACGATGGAAGCGCTGAAGTATGCCAAGTCGCTGGGCCATAAGCACACGCTGTCGATCTGCAACGTGCCGGAAAGTGCGATTCCGCGCGCCAGCGAACTGGTCTGCTACACCCGCGCCGGCGCCGAGATCGGCGTGGCCTCGACCAAGGCCTTCACCACCCAGCTGGCCGCGCTGTTCCAGCTGACCGTGGTGCTGGGCAAGCTGCATGGCCGCATCGACGCCGCGCAGGAAGCGGACTACCTGGAGCAGCTGCGCTTCCTGCCGGGCAGCGTGCAGCACGCGCTGAACATGGAGCCGCAGATCGCTGCCTGGGCCGAGCGTTTCGCGCGCAAGAGCAGCGCATTGTTCCTGGGCCGCGGCCTGCATTACCCGATCGCGCTGGAAGGCGCGCTCAAGCTCAAGGAAATCTCCTACATCCACGCCGAGGCCTACCCGGCCGGTGAACTGAAGCATGGCCCGCTGGCGCTGGTGGACGAGGACATGCCGGTGGTGGTGATCGCGCCCAACGACAGCCTGCTGGAGAAGGTGAAATCGAACATGCAGGAAGTGCGTGCGCGTGGCGGCGAGCTGTTCGTGTTCGCCGACCAGGACAGCAACTTCAACGCGTCCGAAGGCGTGCACGTGATCCGTACGCCGCGTCATGCCGGCGTGCTCAGCCCGATCGTGCACTCCATTCCGGTGCAGCTGCTGGCGTACCACACCGCGCTGGCACGTGGCACCGACGTGGACAAGCCGCGCAACCTGGCCAAGAGCGTGACG
Organism: Stenotrophomonas sp. YJH_SMC_43; assembly: GCF_059372535.1. Lineage (NCBI taxonomy): Bacteria > Pseudomonadati > Pseudomonadota > Gammaproteobacteria > Lysobacterales > Lysobacteraceae > Stenotrophomonas > Stenotrophomonas sp. YJH_SMC_43. The sequence continues at coordinate 507,842 of NZ_JCAFVQ010000003.1, read as the reverse complement.
GTGGAGTAAAGCACTCCCGGCGCTGTTGGATGCTGTATGCGAAAGGGGCCTGCGTGGCCCCTTTCGTTTGCGTCGGTAGCCGTGGAAAGTGGGACAGCCGCCGCGCGCTTTGTCCGCCTTCGGCAGGGCGCACTCAATCTTTAACGCGTGGCACCGCCAGTATTCAGCGGCGGTTTCAGCCGCGGTGCCATTCTCTGGATCGTCAGTTGGTTCCCACGACGAACTGTCCCATCGATGCCGGTAGTGACCGATGGTCGCAGTCGTAGAATCACTTTGACCGAGGGCCGGGTTGCGCCGTTGAGCCCACCTCGTTCGCGTTGCAGCACGTCGTCTGCCGATCCATTCCAAGTGGCAGCCGGGTGCGCCAGACGTGCGCTGAAAGGTCTGTTCCCGGGGAGGGGGCGTATCGGAAGAGCACACTTTTTGACTTAGTGACCTGCACCAGGAAACAAGAATGAACGTCCGCGAACTCCTGCAATCCAAGAAAGAAGCTGTCATCACCATCGACGCCGAAGACACCATCGGTGCCGCCGCCCACAAGATGAGCGCGAACAGGATCGCTGCGCTGGTGGTGATGAAGGACGATGCCCCGGTCGGCATCATTTCCGAAAAGGACATCGTGCGTACCCTGGCCGACGACGGCCCGCAGGCCGGCCGCCGGGTGATCTCCAGCCTGCCGTCCACCGGTCTGGAAGGCATTGCGCCGGAGGCCACCCTGAAGCAGGCCATGTCGTTGATGACGTACTCGCGGCGCCGTCATCTGATGGTCACTGAAGGCACCCGACTGGTCGGCATCCTCAGCCTGGGCGACATCGTGAAGAACCTGTTGGGCGAGCTGGAACTGGAAAAGGCCGTGCTGCAGGACATCTACATGGCGGCGCACTGAGGACTGGATCCTTGGACGCAGAGAAGCCGGGCATTGCCCGGCTTCTTCGTTCACGGCATCGGTGAAATCAGAAAGTGACCTTCACCGAGTCGGCGCTGTAGTTGGCTGGGCCGTGGTAGACCACTTCAATGTTGTTGCCATCGGGATCGAGCACGAACGCGCCGTAGTAGCCCGGATGGTAGGGGCGTTCGCCCGGTGCACCGTTGTCGGTGCCGCCGGCGGCGATGGCTGCAGTGTGGAAGGCATCAACGGTGGCGCTGTCGCGCGCTTGGAACGCCAGGTGGTGGCGGCCGGTCAGCTGGCCGGCGGCAGCCTCGCTGCTGGCGCTGGAAATGAACAGCTCATCGGCCCAGAAGTAATCATCGCCTTCGCCGGCGATTGGAATGCCGATCGTATCGAACACCGCCTGATAGAAGCGGCGGCTGGCGGCCAGGTCACGCACCACCAGCTGGATGTGGTCGATCAATCGCCCACGGTGCAGTTCCATCGTTTCCATACGAACCTCGTAAAAAAGGGGACGGAGTCGGTAGCGCCGGGCCGTGCCCGGCGAGCGCGCAGCGCGGCCTGCTCAAGGCCGCCGGGCATGGCCCGGCGCTACCGGAATTGTGCCCCTTTCCGGGTCAGACGTTGGCGATGATCTCGACCCAGTAGCCGTCCGGGTCCTTGATGAAGGCCAGGTTCTTCATGCGGCCGTCGGTCAGGCGCTTCTGGAAGGTCACGCCCAGGGCCTCGAAGCGCTGGCAGGCGGCCTCGATGTCCGGCACCGACACGCAGATGTGGCCGAAGCCGCGCGGGTCGCTGTTGCCGTCGTGGTAGACCGCGCCGTCCTGGGTCTCGGTGCCGTGGTTGTGGGTCAGTTCCAGCACGCCCGGCAGGCCGGCCATCCACAGGCGGCGCTGGGCATCGTCTTCCGGCACCACCGTACCGGCCGGTACGTAGGCCAGGAAGTACAGGCTGAACTGGGCGTCCGGGAAGTCGCGCTTGTCGATCAGCTGGTAGCCGAGCACGCGGGTGTAGAAGTCCAGCGAGGCGGTGATGTCCTTGACCCGCAGCATGGTGTGGTTGAACACGAAGCCGGTGGTTTCGGCCGGGGCCTGGGCGGCGACGCCGGGGACATCGCGCAGGGCGGGAATGGTCATGGGGGAGGTCCTTCAGACAGGGCCGTTGCAGGCCGGATGGGGTCATTCTACCGGCCGTCACCTGACGGCACCGCGACGTACAATGGGCGGATCGCACCGTTCCGTTCTGAGCATTGCCCGCCATGTCGCAGCGTGAATGGGTGGCTGCTGCCATCCGCAAGATCGAAGCCGATTTCAACCGTTCCGCCGATACCCACCTGATCCCGTTGGCGCTGCCCGGGTTCGAGGGCATCGACCTGTACCTGAAGGATGAATCGAGCCATCCCACCGGCAGCCTCAAGCACCGGCTGGCGCGCTCGCTGTTCCTGTATGCGCTGGCCAATGGCTGGTTGCGCGAAGGGCGGCCGGTGATCGAGGCGTCCAGCGGCTCGACCGCTGTCTCCGAAGCCTATTTCGCGCGACTGCTCGGTTTGCCGTTCATTGCGGTGATCCCGGCCACGACCTCGCCGGAGAAGATCGCGGCGATCGAATTCCATGGCGGTCGCTGCCATCTGGTCGAGCGTGCCTGCGACCTCAACGGTGAATCGGAAAAACTGGCCCGCGAAACCGGCGGCCACTTCATGGACCAGTTCACCTACGCCGAACGCGCGACCGACTGGCGGGCCAACAACAACATTGCCGAGTCCATCTTCAAGCAGATGGCGGAAGAGCCGAGCCCGGTTCCGGAATGGATCGTGTGCAGCCCCGGCACCGGCGGTACCGCAGCGACGCTGGGCCGCTATGTCAGCTACCGCCGGCATGACACCCGCATCCTCTGTGCAGACCCGGAAGTATCGGTGTTCTTCGACGGATACCAGTCCGCCGTGGCCGGTGAGCCCGACTGGCGTGGCCTGACCTGCAGCGGCGGCTCGCGCGTGGAAGGCATCGGCCGGCCGCGGGTGGAGCCGAGCTTCATCCCGACCAGTGTGGATGCGATGGTGAAGGTGCCCGATGCGCTGAGCCTGGCCGCGATGCGCCATGTCAGCCGCCAGCTTGGCCGCCGCGTCGGTGGCTCCACCGGCACCAACTTCATTGGTGTGCTGCAGGCCGCGCAGTGGATGCGCGAGGCGGGCCATCAGGGCAGCATCGTCAGCATTCTGTGCGACAGCGGCGAGCGTTACGCGCAGAGTTACTACGACCCGGCATGGTACGCGCGGCAGGGCATCGATGTCGACGGTGCCGATGCGCAGCTGGCCGCAGCGGTGGCCGGGCAGGGGTTGCCGGAACTGCCGTGGTGCAGCCTGGAGGCGCTGTAGGTCGGTCGACGTTGTCGCCGGGCCACGCCCGGCGATCACGAGGGCGTCTCAATATCCCGCTGCGGTGAACGCATCCAGCACCGCATCACGCAGCGCATCGGGCAAGGCCTCGATGTCCATCGCGCGATCATCCAGGTGCAGGCTCGGGTCCAGCATGCTGGCGCGGCCTTGGGCCAGCGCCTGCAGCCACAGCAGCACGCAGATCACGAACTCGCGCTCATGGCCCAGCCGCAGCTGGCTGGCGCCGCGTTCGATCACTTCGAACGGGTACCACTCCTGGGCATCGCTGAACGTGCCGCCCTGCTGCAGCACAGCCTGCAATTGCTGCAGGTGACGCGGGGCGTCGTCGTCGGCATCGCACAATGCGGCGATCCAGGTCAGTTCGGCCGGGCTGGCGGACAATGCCAGTGACCGGGCCGGTGAGGCGGATGCAACTGCAGCCAGACCTTCCATGTAGGGCCTCGTTCGGTGCGTACCGCTGCGGACTCCCCCGCAGCCAGAGCTTCGAACCGCGACCGTAAGGCCGACGTGAATACCGGGCCGCGCCCCCTTGTCAGCCCCGCCTGCTAGCGCCATATCTACTGGGCTGCCCGCCTGCCGGGCCCGTACCCTGGAGATCTGCCGTGACCGTTGCCAACCCCCTGCTCGATTTTTCCGGCCTGCCGCGCTTCGAGGCCATCCGCCCCGAGCACGTGGCGCCGGCGCTGGACGTGCTGCTGGCCGCGGCCGAAGCCGCCGTCAGCGCGGCCGAGCAGGTGCAGCCGGTCACCTGGCAGACCTTCGTTGCCCCGCTGGACGATGCCACCGAGCGGCTGTGGCGTGCCTGGGGCCTGGTCGGCCACCTGCAGGGCGTGGTCAACACCCCGGAACTGCGTGAGGCCTACAACAGCAACCTGCCACGGGTGACCCGCTTTGCCAGCGCGCTGGGCCAGAACCTGGCGTTGTACCGGCAGTACCAGACGCTGGCCGACAGCCCGGAAGCCGCAGGCTTTGACGAATCCCAGCGCAAGGTGCTGGACAACACCCTGCGTGATTTCCGCCTCGGTGGTGCCGAGCTGGCGCCGGAGGCGCAGCAGCGCTTCGCGGCGATCAAGGAGGAGCTGTCGGCACTGTCGGCGAAGTTCTCGCAGAACGTGCTGGACGCTACCGATGCGTGGTCGCTGATCATCGAGGACGAAGCGCGACTCAAGGGCCTGCCGGAAGATGTGAAGGCGGCCGCGCATGCCGCAGCACAGAAGGATGGCAAGGCCGGCTGGAAACTGACCCTGCAGATGCCGTGCTACCTGCCGGTGCAGACCTGGGGCGAGGACCGCGACCTGCGCGAGATCCTGTACCGCGCCAGTGCGCAGCGTGCGTCCGAATTCGGCGACGACGCGCTGGACAACAGCGGCAACATCGACCGCATCCTGGCCCTGCGCGCGGAACTGGCCGCGCTGCTCGGCTTCGGTTCGTATGGTGATTATTCGGTGGCGACCAAGATGGCGCAGGACCCGGCCGAAGTGCTCGGTTTCCTGCGTGACCTCGCCGCGCGCGCCAAACCGTTCGCGGCCAAGGACCGTGCCGAACTGGAGCAGTTCGCGCGCGAGCAACTGGGTATCGAGCAGCTGCAGGCCTGGGACCTGGCGTTCGCCGCCGATCGCCTGAAGCAGGCGCGTTACAGCTATTCCGAGCAGGAAGTGAAGCAGTATTTCACCGAACCGAAGGTGCTGGGCGGCCTGTTCTCGGTGATCGAGCAGCTGTACGGCCTGCGTGTGCAGGAGGACAGCGCGCCAGTGTGGCACGAGGATGTGCGCTTCTTCCGTCTGGTCGATGCGCAGGGCGCACTGGTTGGCCAGTTCTACCTGGACCTGTACGCGCGCGAAGGCAAGCGCGGTGGCGCGTGGATGGATGATTGCCGCAACCGCCGCGTGCGCGCGGACGGCAGTGTGCAGACGCCGCTGGTCTACCTGGTGTGCAACTTCGGTCGCGGTGCCAATGGCAAGCCGGCTACCTTCAGCCACAACGAAGTGACCACGCTGTTCCATGAGATGGGCCATGGCCTGCACCAGCTGCTGACCCGCATCGGCGAGCTGGGCGTGGCCGGCATCAACGGCGTGGAGTGGGACGCGGTCGAGCTGCCGAGCCAGTTCATGGAGAACTTCTGCTGGGAATGGGAGCACCTGCAGGCGATGACCGCGCATGTGGACAGTGGCGAGCCGCTGCCACGCGCGCTGTACGGACGCATGCTGGCTGCACGCAACTTCCATAGCGGCATGGCGACCGTGCGCCAGCTGGAGTTCGGCCTGTTCGACATGCTGCTGCACAGCCAGTTCGAACCGGCGCAGGACAGCGTGCTGGCGCTGCTTGATCGGGTGCGCGCGGAGGTGGCGGTGAATCATCCGCCGGCCTGGAACCGCTTCCCGCACCAGTTCAGCCACATCTTCGCGGGGGGCTATGCGGCCGGCTACTACAGCTACAAGTGGGCCGAGGTGCTGAGCGCCGATGCCTACGCCGCGTTCGAGGAAGCGCCGCAGGCGCTCGCGGAAACCGGTGCACGCTTCCGCGATGAGATCCTGTCGCGGGGTGGCAGCCGCCCGGCGGCGGAGAACTTCAAGGCCTTCCGCGGCCGCGCACCGCAGATCGACGCGCTGCTGCGCCATTCGGGCATGGCGTAAACCGCTCTGGTAGGTGCCAACCTTGGTTGGCACTTCCTGGCAATGGTGCGGACCAAGGTCCGCACCCACCGGAAAGCGGTGCTTATTCGGCGTAGATCATCTTCCGGGTCATGCCGCCGTCGACGACGAAGTCCTGGCCGGTGGTGAAGCCGGACAGTGACGACAGCAGGTACACCGCCAACGCGCCGATGTCCTCGGGCTGGCCGACCCGGCCGACCGGGTGCTGCGCATGGTCGATGGCCGAGTACTCAGGCTCATGGCGCCGTGAGGGTGCCTGCCACGCAGTGGTGCCGATCCAGCCAGGGCTGATGCTGTTCACCCGCACCGCCGGGCCGCTGCTGATCGCCAGCGCATGGGTAAAGGCCACCAGTCCGCCCTTGGCCGCGGCATAGGCTTCGCTATGTGCTTCGGATTGCCAGGCGCGGGTGGAGGCGATGTTGATGATCGCACCGGCAGCGCTGGCGGTCAGCGCGGGCAATGCATGCTTGCTGCACAGGAACGCGCCGTGCAGCGAGGACAGCCGGCGCTGCCACTCATCCCACGCCATGTCCTGCAGCCGCGTGCCGTGCGGGCCGGCGATGCCCGCGTTGTTGACCAATCCGTCGATGCGGCCGAAACGCTGCAGCGCCACGGCGATGAAGTCGCGCACGCTGGCTTCGTCGGTGATGTCCAGGCGCTGGAACGCGGCGTCATCACCGCGCTGCCATTCCGCCAGGCACGCCTCGCCGGCCTCCACGTCCAGGTCGCCGATCAGCACGCGGCCCCCGGCACCGAGCACGGCCTGGGCAATACCGCGACCGATACCGTTGGCGCCCCCGGTGATCAGCGCCACCTTGCCCGACAGCGGCGCGGCCGGCCATGCGGCAATCGGCGGCACCGTGCTCACGTCAGGTCTTCGCCACGCAGGCGGCGATGCCAGCCGTCCACGCCGATGCGGTCCAGGGTCTGGATGTTGCGCTCGACGATCACGTCCGGGTCCGGATAGACGTCCACCGCGCGTGCCACGCTGTCCTCGCGCAGCAGGTGCAGGGTGGGGAAGGGCGCACGGTTGGTGTAGTTGCTGGCGTCGTTGGCGGCCACGCCTTCGAACTGGTAGTCCGGATGGAAGCTCGCCACCTGCAGGATGCCCTGCAGGTCCAGCGCTTCGATTGCCGCGTCGGCGTTGTCGAGGAAATCGTTGTAGTCGAGGAAGTCGGTCAGCACCTGCGGATGCACGATCAGCGTCGTGTCGATCTGCTCGGCCGGCGTATCGCGCAGCAGCACCAGCTCCTCGGCCAGCTGTTCGACCAGCGCTTCGGGCGTGGTCGCATCACTGAGCACGAAACGGACCTGGTCCTTCACGTACACCGCCTTGGCGAACGGGCACAGGTTCAGGCCGATGACGATGCGCTCCAGCCACAGGCGGGTGGCGGCGATCGGGTCATCGGTGGGCAGGTGGGTGTCGGTCATGGCGGGCACGTCGGCTGGCGGGGCGGACATTGTAGGCAGTGTGCCGCTGCCGCGCTGTTCACTGTGCAGGAACTGGACAGTCGCCATGCTGGAAATTCCCGCCGATTCAAGCCCTTGCGGGCGACCGCTGGATGGCCGATTGCCTGTCGCGGACGGCGGGCGTGGAATGGACGCACGACACAGGAGGACACCCATGACTGCATCTTCCCCGTGGCTGCCGGATGCCCTTTGGGCCGGCGCCTTCTTCGATGGTCATTGGCAGGCGGCCGAGCAACGGCAGCCGGTGATCGAGCCGGCCACCGGCAACACCCTCGGCGAAATCGGCCTGGCCGACCCGGCGCAGGTAGCGCGTTCGGCGGCGGCCGCTGCACAGGCGCAACAGGCGTGGGCGTCAGCGCCTTACGAGCAGCGCGCGGAGGTGCTGCGCAACGCGGCACGCCTGGCCGAGGAACACATCGACACCCTGGTGGAGTGGCTGGTGCGCGAAAGCGGCTCGACACGGCTCAAGGCCGGCTTCGAAGCGAAGGTGACGATCAAGGCGCTGCACGAAGCTGCGGCGCTACCGTCGCGCAGCACCGGCGAGATCCTGCCCTCCGAGCCGGGTCGGCTGAACCTGGCGCGACGCCGGCCGCTGGGCGTGGTCGGCGTCATCTCGCCCTTCAACTTCCCGCTGTACCTGGCCATGCGCGCGGTGGCGCCGGCCATCGCGCTGGGCAATGCCGTGGTGCTCAAGCCGGACCCGCGCACGGCGGTGTGCGGCGGCGCGGTCATCGCACGCCTGTTCGAACAGGCCGGTCTGCCGGCCGGCGTGCTGCACATGCTGCCCGGCGATGGCGCGGCCGGGGCCGCACTGACCAGTGACCCGCACGTGGCGATGATCCAGTTCACCGGTTCCACCGCCGCTGGACGCAAGGTCGGCGAAGCGGCGGGCAGGCACCTGAAGAAGGTCTCGCTGGAGCTGGGCGGCAAGAACTCGCTGATCATTCTCGACGATGCCGACCTCGACCTGGCGGTGGCCAACACCGCGTGGGGTGTCTACCTGCACCAGGGCCAGATCTGCATGGCGACTGGCCGCGTGCTGGTGCATCGGAAGATCCATGCCGCGTTCCTGCAGAAGCTGGTGGCCAAGGCCAATTCGCTGAAGGTGGGCGACCCGGCGCGCGAAGACGTGGCGATCGGCCCGCTGATCAATGCCGGCCAGCGTGACCACGCCGCGCGCGTGGTCGAGCAGGCGCTGCAGGCCGGTGCTTCGCTGGAGGCAGGCGGTACGCACCGCGATCTGTTCTTCGCGCCGACCGTGCTTGGCAACGTCTCTGCCGACAATCCAGCCTTCAACGAAGAGATCTTCGCGCCAGTGGCGGTGGTCGTGCCGTTCGACGATGACGACGATGCCGTGCGCCTGGCCAACGACAGCGAGTACGGGCTGTCGATGGCGATCGTGTCCAGCAACGTCGGCCGCGCGCTGAAGATCGGCGAGCGCCTGCGTACCGGCCTGCTGCACATCAACGACCAGACCGTGAATGACGAGGTGATCAATCCCTTCGGCGGCGTCGGTGCGTCCGGCAACGGCACCAGCATCGGTGGCCCCGCCAACGGGGAAGAGTTCACCCAGTGGCAGTGGTTGACCGTCAAGGGCGAAGCGCCCGCTTACCCGATCTGATTGAAGGAGCCATCACGATGAACGACAAGACCACAACCCACGAGATCACCGCCGCCGTGGTCCGCGGCAAAGAACAGCCCTTCGTCATCGAGCAGGCCCGGCTGCGTGGCCCACAGGACGACGAGGTATTGGTGAAGGTGGTGGCGACGGGCCTGTGCCACACCGACCTGATCGTGCGCGACCAGTACTACCCGGTGCCGCTGCCGGCAGTGCTCGGCCATGAGGGGGCTGGCATCGTTGAGGCGGTGGGCCCGAACGTGCGCGACCTCAAGGTGGGCGACCATGTGGTGCTGACCTATGGCGCCTGCGGTCACTGCAATCCCTGCCGGGGCGGCCACGGTGCCTACTGCAAGGACTTCTTTGCGCTGAACTTTGGTGGCGACGATGGCCACGGCCATACCGCGATCACCGATGCGCAGGGTCAGCCGCTGCACGACCATTTCTTCGCGCAGTCTTCGTTTGCCACCTTCGCCATCGCGCGCGAGATCAACGCGATCAAGGTACCCGACGATGCGCCGCTGGAGCTGCTGGGCCCGCTGGGCTGCGGCATCCAGACCGGTGCCGGTGCGGTGCTCAATTCGCTGCAGGTGCGCTCGGGCAGCAGTTTCGCCAGCTACGGTGCCGGCGCGGTGGGCCTGAGTGCGGTGATGGCGGCGAAGGTGGCCGGTGCCACCACCATCATCGCCATCGACGTAGTGCCCTCGCGGCTGGAGCTCGCGCTGGAACTGGGCGCCACCCACGTGGTGAACAGCCGCGAGACCGACGTGATCGAGGCCGTACGCGCGATCACCGGCGGTGGTGCGGACTTCGCGCTGGAATCGACCGGTCGCCCCGAGGTGCTGTCGGCGGGTATCGAGGCGCTGGGCGGCTTGGGCATGATGGGCGTGGTCGGCGCACCGAAGCTGGGCACCACCGCCAGTTTCGATGTGAACAACCTGCTGCTCGGTGGTCGCAGCATCCGCGGCATCGTGGAAGGCGACAGCGTGCCGCAGGTGTTCATTCCGCAGCTGGTCACGCTGTTCCTGCAGGGCCGCTTCCCGTTCGACAAGCTGGTGAAGTTCTACCCGCTGGAACAGATCAACCAGGCGGCGGAGGACAGTACGAAGGGAATCACGCTCAAGCCGATCCTGCGCATCGCAGCGTAAGGGTGGGGAGGGTTTGCAGGGCTGCGCCCTGCACCCGCCGAAGCAACGTCCACGGCAACGGCAAAAGCGGGCATTCCGTGGGATGGCGGGGTGGGCCCGGTTGCGGGGGACGCCGTAAACCCTTCCCTGGGGGCTTGACAGCCGCATCCATGCGGCTGACACCCCCGCAACCGGACCCAGCCCGCCTTCGACAGGTTCCCGCCGCTGTTGGTCGGCACGGGGTCGGATCCGTTTTCCAAAGGAAAACGCCTCTGACCCCGTGTTTGAACCGCTGGCGGAAACATTCCGTTGTCGGAACGTAACGTGGCGTTGCCGCTGGCGGGTGTACGCTGCGTCCATGATTGCCACGACAGTCGGGCAGCAACAACTGGTGGCGGCACGTGCCGCTTTCGCCGAGGGCGATGCGCGCTCATTGGGCGTGTTGCCGCTGCCGCTGCAGCAGTCATGGCTGCGTTCGCGCGCGGCGGGCCTGCTGCCCGGGCAGGAGCCGGACTACCGTCCGCTGCTGGGTGATGGCCGGCATCTTTCCGATCCCGGCGACCGTCGGCTCGCGCGCTGCGTGCGGCCGGAGCTGGAACAGCTGTGGGCCGCCTTTGGCGGGCGTGGCTGGACGATGTTCTGTGCCAACCGTGAGGGCATGGTGATCGCGCAGCAGGCCCATGGCCTGGAAGATGCACCGCTGCTGCGCCCGATCCAGGTCGGGCGGAGGCTGGGCGAGGGCGAGATCGGCACCACGGCACCGGCAGTCAGCCTGGCCGACGACCTGCCTGCGCTGGTACGGGGCAATGAACACTACCTGCAGCGGTTCGCCCCGGTGTTCTGCCTCAGCGAGCCACTGCACGATCTCGATGGGCAGGTATGCGGGGTGATCGATATCACCGGCCTGGGTGAGCGCGATCCCTCGTTGCTGCAGGGCTACTTCCGGCAGGCCGCGCTGGCCAGCGAGAACCGGTTGTTCCACGCGCTTGCCGACGTGCACCTGCTGGCGCTGCAGCATGATCCGCGCTGGCTGGCGTCGCCATTGCAGGGGCTGCTGGCGGTGCAGGAGGATGGCCAGCTGCGCGCGGCCAACCGTGTTGCGCGGCGCCTGCTGGGCCTGCCGCGTCGGGGGCCATTGCCGTTGTTGAACCTGGAAAGCGTGTTTGCCGGCGCCAGTGCCGCGCAGCGGCGGCGCCTGCTGCAACCCGGGGCGCCGCATCGGGTGCGGGTAGGCGAGGGCAGTGCGGTTTACCTGCAGCACCTGCAGGCGCCGCGCAAGGTCGCTGGCCGCAGCGCGCAAAGCCCTCCAGCGGCGACGATGAATGCACCGCTGCTGCGTGATCAGCAGCGTGAAGCGGCGCGCCGTGCGGCGCAGGCCGCTGACGGCAACCTCAGCCTGGCTGCACGCCAGCTGGGGATCTCGCGCACCACGCTGTACAAGCTGCTGCGCGATTGACCGCGTAGTCCGCCGGGCATGACCCGGCGGGGGCATCAGTCGCGGAAGTTGTTGAACTGCAGCGGCAGCTCGAACTTGCCGGCCTTGAGTACGGCAATGGCGTCCTGCAGGTCGTCGCGCTTCTTGCCCTGCACGCGCAGCTTGTCGCCGTTGATCTGGCTTTCCACCTTCAGCTTGGCGTCCTTCAGTGCCGCCGCGATCTTCTTGGCGATCTTCTGCTCGATGCCCTGCTTGACGGTGATCTTCTGCCGGGCCTGGGCCAGGTTGGTCTCGATGTCACCGAACTCCAGGCTGAGCACATCGATGCCGCGCGCGGCCAGGCGTGCACGCAGGATGTCGTTCATCTGCTTGAGCTGGAACTCAGTCGGCGCAGTCTGGTTGATGACATCGCCATCGCGCTCGAACTTGGCGTCCACGCCCTTGAAGTCGAAGCGGGTGGCCAGTTCGCGGTTGGCCTGGTCGATGGCGTTGGTCAGCTCGTGGGTGTCGACTTCGGACACGACGTCGAAGGAAGGCATGGGCGTGGCTCCGCGGAATTCAGTGGCCGCCATTCTATCGCGGCGCCCATGCCCGGCGCCCGGCGGGGCGCGCGGTCGGCGATAATGGGCCATGAACGTGCAACGCTCCCCTTCGCGCGCGGTGGCCTGGATGGTCGCGGCGGTCGCCTGTTTCTCGCTGATGGACGCTGGCATGAAGCAGCTGTCGGCCAGCTATCCCACGCTGGAAGTGACCTTCCTGCGTGGTGCGGCCTCGTTGCCGTTCGTGCTGGTCTGGGTGCTGGTCAGCGCCGGCCCGCGTTCGCTGGTGCCGCGCCGCTGGGGCCTGCACCTGCTGCGTGGCGGGCTGGGCATGGCGATGATCGGCTGCTTCGTGTTCGCCCTGCGCGACCTGCCGCTGTCCACCGCCTACACCATCTATTTCGTCGCCCCGTTGTTGATCGCTGCACTCTCGGTGCCACTGCTCGGTGAACGGGTCGGGCCGCGGCGCTGGGTTGCCATCGGCATCGGCCTGGTGGGCGTGCTGGTGGTGCTGCGGCCGGGCGTGGATGGCTTCATCTCGGTACCGGGGCTGATGGTGCTTGCTGCGGCCACCGCCTATGCCGTGGCAGCGATCACGGTCAGCCTGCTGACCCGCACCGATACCTCGCAGTCGATGGTGGTCTGGTTCCTGGTGATCATGGCCATCGGTGCCGGGCTGCTGTCCATTCCCGGTTGGGTGCCGCTGCAGCTGGCACATGCCCCGCTGATCGCCGGCATGGGACTGGCCGGGGCACTGGGCCAGATCGCCCTGACCAAGGCCTTCCAGCTGGGCGAGGCCTCGATGATCGCACCGCTGGAGTACAGCGGGCTGGTCTGGGTGATTGGCTGGGACCTGGCCTTCTGGGGCCAGCTGCCTGATGGCTATACCTGGGTGGGCGCGGCGATCATCGTGGCTTCGGGGCTGTACCTGCTGCACCGCGAGCGGGTGAACCGGCAGGAGCCGCCGAAGCCGCTGGATCACCCCTGAGCCGGTTGGGCCAGGATCCGACCCCAGGGTCGGGTCCCCACAGGGGCCCTAACCCCAGCCAATGCGTCGGCGCGGGCGACTTAGAACCAAAAGGAATAACATTCTGGCCCATGGCGCGGGCGCGCGACCGCCTGCGCTGGTAGGCTGCACGCCCCCTTCCGTCACCCAGCCGGTGAGCCACGCCCGTGATCGAGTTCCAGCGCCTGCACAAATCCTATGCCGTTGCCGGCCGCGAAGTCAGCGCGCTGCAGCCGCTGGACCTGACCATCGAGGCCGGTGAGGTCTTCGGCATCATCGGCCATTCCGGCGCCGGCAAGTCGACTCTGATCCGCATGATCAACCGCCTGGAAGAGCCCAGCGGTGGTCGCCTGCTGATCGGTGGCGAGGATGTCACCGCACTGGATGCGGACGGCCTGCGCGCACTGCGCCGGCGCATCGGCATGATCTTCCAGCACTTCAACCTGCTGTCCTCGCGCACGGTGGCCGGCAATGTCGCCTTCCCGCTGGAGCTGGCCGGCACGCCGAAGGCGGAGATCGACGCGCGCGTGGCCGAGTTGCTGCAGACCGTGGGCCTGGAGGCGCACGCGCAGAAGTACCCGGCGCAGCTGTCCGGTGGTCAGAAGCAGCGCGTCGGCATCGCCCGCGCGCTGGCGACCCGCCCGCAGATCCTGCTGTGCGATGAGGCGACCAGTGCGCTCGACCCGCAGACCACGGCCTCGGTGCTGTCGCTGCTGTCGAAGATCAATCGCGAGCTGGGCCTGACCATCGTGCTGATCACCCACGAGATGGATGTGATCCGCCGTGTGTGCGACCGCGTGGCCGTGCTCGACGCCGGCCAGATGGTCGAGACCGGGCCGGTCACCCGCGTGTTCCTGCACCCGCAGCACCCGACCACGCGCCGTTTCGTCAGTGAATCGGAGCATGTGGACGAGGGCGCGCTGCACCGCGATTTCGACGTGGTCGGCGGCCGCATCGTGCGCCTGACCTTCCTCGGCGGCGACACCTACGAACCCCTGCTTGGCAGCGTCGCGCGCCAGACCGGGGTCGACTACAACATCCTGTCCGGCCGTATCGACCGGATCAAGGACACCCCGTATGGCCAGCTGGTGGTCGCCCTGGTGGGCGGCGACCAGTCCGCCGCCCAGGCCGCGTTCGTGGCCGCCGGCGTGCATGTTGAGGAGCTGCGTCGATGATCATCGCTACTGCCGGCGGCTTCTTCCGTCACCTGGATGCGGGCAAGTGGGCCGACATCGGCCAGGCCACCATCGACACCCTGCTGATGCTGCTCGGTTCGCTGCCGCTGACCCTGGCCATCGGCCTGCCCCTGGGCGTGCTGCTGTATCTGTTCGGCGCGCCGCAGATGAAGCGCCGGCCGTTCGCCTATGGCGTGCTGGCGCTGGTGGTGAACCTGCTGCGCTCGGTGCCTTTCATCATCCTGATGATCGTGCTGATTCCGGTCACGCTGTTCCTGATGGGGACGTCGCTGGGTGTACGCGGTGCGATCGTGCCGCTGGTGATCGGTGCTGCACCGTTCTATGCGCGCCTGGTCGAGACCGCGCTGCGTGAAGTCGACCGGGGCGTGATCGAGGCGACCCAGGCGATGGGTGCCACCACCTGGCAGCTGGTCACCCGCGTGCTGCTGCCCGAAGCGCGCCCCGGCCTGATTGCCGGTGCGACGGTCACCACGGTAGCGCTGATTGGTTTCACCGCGATGGGCGGTGCGATCGGCTCCGGTGGCCTTGGCGACCTGGCCTTCCGCGACGGCTACCAGCGCTCGCACACCGATGTGGCCCTGGTCACCGTGGTCCTGCTGCTGATCCTGGTGCAGCTGCTGCAGATGCTCGGCGACCGCCTGGTCGCGCATTACAGCCGCAAGTAATCGGTGCGTCCGCCGGGCATGGCCCGGCGCTACCAGAATGGCCGCGCGGCTACGGTAGCGCCGGGCCATGCCCGGCGAGCGCTCTCTCAACGCACGTTCGGCACTTCGTAGCCCAGCTTCCCGACCTGTTCCGGGTGCTGCGGTACGCGCTTGAGCTTGTCGGTGTTCACGCCGTACTCGTCGCGCAGGCGTTCGGCCAGCTCCTTGTACAGCGCCTTGTCCATGTCCGGCGTGCGCGAGAAGATCCAGGCCATCTCACGGCCGGGGTAGCCGATCAGCGCCCACGAGTAATCCGGCGCCACTTCCAGCACCCGCGAATGGGTCGGCACGACGCGGTAGAACCAGGTGCGCCAGCCGTGGTTGCCGCTGTCCGGGTCGACGCTGGCGCGGGCACGCACTTCCTGCAGCGGTTCGCCGAAGCCATCACGGTAGCGGTAGGTGATGCCGACCTTGTGCGCGTCGCGCAGCTCGTACTCGTTGACGCTGGCGACATGGCCACGTTCGATGAAGTTCGGCACGCGGCCGATCACATACCAGGTGCCCATGAAGCGCTTCAGGTCGATCGGTGCGTCCAGGGCAGCTGCACCAGAGGCACTGGTACGGGGCGACGGCGGCTCACTGGCGGCCACGGCGGGGCCGGCCAGGGAAAGGGCCAGCAGCGCGGCGCAGAGCGGGCGGATCGAAGTCATGCGGGAGCGGGCTCCAGTGGGCTTGCACGCGCATGGTCGACTGTGTGCACGCGATCCGTCAATGGTGTCGCAACCTGTGAGAAGGGCCTTGCCCAAACTGTGTTGCATTGTCCACCGGAGAAGCCCCATGAACGCACGTTCCGTTCGCCGCCCTGCAACTGAACGCGTCATCATTGAACGCGCCGATCCACGCCTGCTGCGCAGCGTGCAGCAGGTGGCGCTGGCCGGCCTGGCACTGGTGCTGGTCTGGCCAGCCGCGCGCGGCAGCAACGCCTGGCTGGGCTGGCTGCCGATGTGGCTGGTGGGCATGCCGCTGGTGGCCTGGTGGGCGTTGCTGCGCTTCCCGCTGCCTGGACTGTCGTGGCAGCGGCTGGCCCGGCGTACCGGTGGACAGGCCCGTCGCCGGACCGGCGGCACGACCCGTGGCCGGCGCAGCCCCGCGGCCACGGCCTGACCTTCGACACGGGGGAGACCGCGACATTCCGTGCTAGCGTTCCAAGGCTTATGACTGCCTGGAGCTGCAATGTCACGACTCGCTTCCGCCTGCCTGCTGGCCGGCATGATGACCGCTGCCTCGGTGGGGACCGCCGTGGCCGCTGAAGACACCGACCGTTACGCCTGGCTCGAAGACGTCACCGGCGACAAGCCGCTGACCTGGGTCAAGGAACAGAACGCCAAGTCCGAGGCGCGCCTGGCGCAGACCCCGGCCTTCAAGCAGATGGAGACCAGCATCCGCGAGGTGCTCGACTCCGATGCCAAGATTCCCGGCGTGCAGAAGATCGGCGACTACTACTACAACTTCTGGAAGGACCAGCAGCACGAGCGTGGCCTGTGGCGCCGCACCACCCTGGCCGAGTACCGCAAGGCCTCGCCGCACTGGGAAACCGTGCTTGACCTGGATGCGTTGAACAAGGCCGAAGGCGAGAACTGGGTCTGGCACGGTGCTGACTGCCTGCGTCCGGACTACAGCCGCTGCCTGATCGCGCTGTCGCGCGGTGGCGCCGACGCCGATGTCACCCGCGAATTCGACCTGTCCAACAAGAGCTGGATCAAGGACGGCTTCTTCCGTCCGGAGTCGAAGGGCGGCCTCAGCTGGATCGATCGCGATACGGTGTTCGTCTACACCGACTTCGGTGCCGGTTCGATGACCACCTCCGGCTACCCGCGCGTGGCCAAGCTGTGGAAGCGCGGCACGCCGATGGCCTCGGCCACGGCCGTGTACGAAGGCAAGCCGGAAGACATGTACATCGCGGCGATGCACGATGACACCCCGGGCTTCGAGCGCAACCTGGTCAGCCGCACCCTGGCCTTCTACAACAACGAGATCTACCTGCGCGGCGACGACGGCACGCTGACCAAGATTGATGCGCCGAACTCGGCCGAGAAGGGCCTGCACAAGCAGTGGCTGACCCTGGAGCTGCGCGACCCGTGGACCGTGGGCGGCAAGACCTATGCCTCCGGTTCGCTGCTGGCCACCAAGCTGGATGACTTCCTGGCGGGCAAGCGCGACTTCGAGGTGCTGTTCACCCCGACCGCGACCACCTCGCTGGCCAGCGCCACCTGGACCAAGAGCCATCTGGTGCTGAACGTGCTGGATGACGTCAAGAACCGCCTGTCGGTGCTGACCCCGGGCGCCGATGGTTGGCAGACCAGCCGTTTCGTCGGCGCGCCGGCCTTCGGCACGCTGGGCGTGGCCGCGGTGGACAGCAACGACAGCGACGCGGTGTGGCTGACCGCTACCGACTACCTGACCCCGACCACGCTGGCACTGGCCGAGATCGGCCAGGCGCCGGAAACGCTGAAGACCATGCCGGCCTTCTTTGATGCCAAGGGCAAGGTGATCGAGCAGCACTTCGCCACCAGCAAGGACGGCACCCGCGTGCCGTACTTCGTGGTGCACGACAAGGCGATGAAGCTGGATGGCTCCAACCCGACCCTGCTGTACGGCTACGGTGGTTTCGAGATCTCGCTGACTCCGAACTACTCCGGTGGCATGGGCCGCGCCTGGCTGGAGAAGGGCGGTGTGTACGTGGTCGCCAACATCCGCGGTGGCGGCGAGTACGGCCCGCGCTGGCACCAGGCAGCGCTGAAGCAGAACCGTCACAAGGCCTATGAAGACATGGCCGCGGTGGCGCGCGATCTGGTCAAGCGCAAGATCACCAGTGCCAAGCACCTGGGCGTGCAGGGCGGCAGCAACGGTGGCCTGCTGACCGGCAACATGCTGACCCAGTACCCGGAACTGTTCGGTGCAGTGGTGGTGCAGGTGCCGCTGCTGGACATGAAGCGCTACAGCCATCTGCTGGCCGGTGCATCGTGGATGGCCGAGTACGGCAACCCGGATACAAGCGACTGGGAGTTCATCAAGACCTTCTCGCCGTATCACCTGTTCAACGCGAAGAAGAACTACCCGCCGGTGCTGTTCACCACCTCCACCCGCGATGATCGCGTGCATCCGGGCCACGCCCGCAAGATGGCGGCGAAGATGATCGACGCCGGCAAGGACGTGACCTACTACGAGAACATCGAAGGTGGCCACGGCGGTGCAGCCAACAACGCGCAGGCCGCACACATGTCGGCGCTGGCCTACAGCTTCCTGTGGGAACGCCTCGGCGGTAAGTGACGGAATGAAAAACGCCGCCTTCGGGCGGCGTTTTTCGTTGGGCATTCGTTGAACGGTAGCGCCGGGCCATGCCCGGCGGCTCCTTTGCCGCGCTGCGCGCTCGCCGGGCATGGCCCGGCGCTACCGGAAATGTTTCAATCCACGCGCGATACGGTCCACCGCTTCCTGCAACCGCGGCACTTCCTGGGTATAGGCCAGGCGCACATGCTGGTTGGCGCGATGGAAGCCGAAATCCAGCCCGGGGGTGAATGCCACGTGCTCGGTTTCCAGGAAGTGCGCGCAGAACGCCTGCGCGTCGTCGGTGAATGCGCTCACATCGGCGTACAGGTAGAACGCACCCTGCGGCTCGACTTCGATGCGGAAGCCCAGTTCGCGCAGTGCAGGCAGCAGGAAATCACGGCGTCGGCGGAACGCTTCACGGCGCTGTTCGAAGATCGCCATCGATTCTTCGCTGAAGCAGGCGAGTGCGGCGTGCTGGGCGATGCTCGACGCGCTGATGTACAGGTTCTGTGCCAGCTTTTCCAGATCGGGCACGGCCGCCGGCGGTGCCACCAGCCAGCCCAGCCGCCAGCCGGTCATGCCGAAGTACTTGGAAAAACTGTTCAGCACGAACGCGCTGTCATCCACCTGCAGCACGCTGGGCGCATCCAGGCCGTAGGTCAGGCCGTGATAGATCTCGTCCACCACCAGGTGGCCGCCCCGCGCGTGCAGGGTCTGCGACAGGGCTGACAGTTCGTCGGCGGAAAGCACGGTGCCGGTCGGGTTGGCCGGCGAGGCGACCAGCGCGCCGACGCTGTCGGTATTCCAGTGCTGTTCCACCAGCGACGGGGTCAGCTGGTAGGCGGTGTCCGGCCCGACCGGCACCAGCTGCGCACCGCCTTCCACCAGGCGCAGGAAGTGGCGGTTGCACGGATAACCTGGGTCGGCCAGCAGCCAGTGGCGACCAGGATCGACCAGCAGGCTGCTGGCCAGCAGCAGCGCACCGGAGCCGCCGGGGGTGACCAGGATGCGTTCGGGATCGATGTCCAGCCCGTAGTGGCTGCGATAGAAACCACTGATGGCCTGGCGCAGGGCCGGCAGGCCACGTGCGGCGGTGTAGCGGGTATGGCCGGCGGCCAATGCGGCCTGGCCGGCACGCACGACCGGTTCGGCCGTGGTGAAGTCCGGTTCGCCGATTTCCAGGTGGATCACATCGTGGCCGGCCTGTTCCAGCGCCTGTGCGCGGGCCAGCAGCGACATCACGTGGAACGGAGCGATTTCATGGCTGCGCCGGCTGTAGCCCGGCGTGTGGGGCAGGGTACTCATCTGCCCATGGTACGCCGGTCGGCATGACCCATGACGATCCGCAGGGTTGCCGCATTGCAGGGATTGGGGTCAGATCCGTTTTCGGGAAAAGGGATCTGACCCCGCCGAAGACCATTGCATTGATGCGCCTGGAGCCTTATCTCATGAAATCCACTCTCTGCCTGTTGCTTGCGAGCCTGATGACCACGACCGCTACCGCCGCCACGCCGCCCGTTCCGCCGGATGCCGCCAAGCACCCGCATGTGGTCAAGGCGCCGTTCGGCGCGACCCGCAACGATGACTATTACTGGCTGCGCGACGACAAGCGCGAGAACAAGGACATGCTGGCCTACCTGCAGGCCGAGAATGCCTACGCTGACCAGCTGCTGGCACCGCTGAAGCCGCTGGAAGACACCCTGTACAAGGAGATCGTCGGCCGCATCAAGCAGGACGATTCCAGCGTGCCGGCGCGCGAGCGCGGCTACTGGTACTACAGCCGTTTCGAGACCGGCCAGGACTACCCCATCCACGCGCGCCGCAAGGGCAGCATGGACGCGGCCGAAGAGATCCTGCTGGACGTCAACACGATGGCCGCTGGCAAGGGCTACTTCAGCGTCGGCTCGATGGAGGTCAGCCAGGACAACCAGCTGCTGGCCTGGGCCGATGATGATGTGGGCCGCCGCCAGTACACGATCCGCTTCAAGGACCTGGCCACCGGCAAGGTGTTGCCCGATGTGATCACCGGCAGCTCCGGCGACCTGGTCTGGGCCGACGACAACCGCACCGTGCTGTATGTCGAGAACGATCCGGAAACACTGCTGACCGTGCGCGTGAAGAAGCACGTGCTGGGTACCCCGGCCAGCGCCGACACCGTCGTCTACGAAGAGAAGGACGACAGCTTCTACATGGGCATCGGCCGCACCCGCGACGATCGCTTCATCACCATCGGCGTGCACAGCACCGTGTCCTCGGAAGAGCGCTATGCACCCGCCAGCGACCCGACCACCTTCACCGTACTGGCCCCGCGCCAGCGCGATGTCGAGTACGACGCCGATCACTACGACGGCCGCTGGGTGATCCGTACCAACGATGGTGCGAAGAACTTCAAGCTGGTCACCGCACCGACCGATGCGACCTCGCGCGCGCAGTGGAAGGACTGGATCACGCATGACGATGCGGTGTTCATCGAAGGCTTCGAACTGTTCGATGGCTACACCGCCATCGCCGAACGTTCGCAGGGCCTGGAACGCATCCGCCTGCTGTTCGAGGACGGTCGCAGCGACTACGTGAAGGCCGACGAGCCGGCGTACTCGATGGGCCTGGGCGACAACACCGAGGCCGATACGCCGTGGCTGCGTTACATCTACACCTCGATGACCACCCCGACCACGGTGTTCGAACTGAACACCGCCACCGGCGAGCGCCGCCAGCTGAAGGTGCAGCCGGTGATCGGCTATGACGCCTCGAAGTACGAAACCGATCGCGTCTGGATCACCGCGCGCGATGGCGTGAAGGTGCCGGTGTCGCTGGTCTACCGCAAGGGCTACCAGAAGGATGGCAAGGGCGCGCTGTTCCAGTACGCCTATGGCAGCTACGGCATGTCGATGGACCCGTACTTCAACCAGACCGCGGTGAGCCTGCTCGACCGCGGCGTGGTGTATGCCATCGCCCACATCCGCGGTGGCCAGGAAATGGGCCGCGACTGGTACGAGAACGGCAAGCTGCTGCACAAGCAGAACACCTTCAACGACTTCATCGACGTCACCCGAGGGCTGGTGGCACAGGGCTGGGCGGCGAAGGATCGCGTCGCCGCATCCGGCGGCAGTGCCGGTGGCCTGCTGATGGGCGCGGTGGCCAACCAGGCCCCGCAGGATTACCGGGTGATGGTGGCGCAGGTGCCGTTCGTCGATGTGGTCACCACCATGCTCGACCCGACCATTCCGCTGACCACCAACGAGTACGACGAGTGGGGCAACCCGGAACAGAAGCCGTACTACGACTACATGCTGTCCTACTCGCCCTATGACAACGTGAAGCAGCAGGCCTATCCGGCGCTGTTCGTGGGCACCGGCCTGTGGGATTCGCAGGTGCAGTACTGGGAACCGGCCAAGTGGGTAGCCAAGCTGCGTGACGACAACACTGGCCCCTACCCGATCCTGTTCCGCACCAACATGGAAGCCGGCCACGGCGGCAAGTCGGGGCGCTTCCAGCGTTACCGCGAGCTGTCCGAGTCGTATGCGTTCGTGCTGCAGCAGCTGGGCATCGCCCAGCCGTGATGGCGACAGGGTGCCGGGCACTGCCTGGCACCCTGAACCGGTATCCTTGCGGCCATGAGCGCGCCAGATCCTTCCGCCCCTCGCGACGCCACCGCGCCACCGCGCGTGGTGCGTTTCCGCTGGGCGTGGTGGCTGCTGGCGTACGTCAGCCTCGGTACTGGCATCGTCGGGATCTTCGTGCCGGGCCTGCCGACCACCGTATTCATCCTGATCTCGGCGTGGGCCGCCTCGCGCGGCTCCGAGCGCCTGCACAGCTGGCTGCTGCAGCATCCACGCTTTGGCCCGGCCATCGCCAACTGGCAGGCGCATGGTGCAGTCAGCCGCTACGGCAAGTGGATGGCCACGATCACCATGGCGGTATGCGCCGGCATCATGTTGTGGTGCGTGCCGATCGCCTGGGTGAAGTGGTTCTCGATCGGCAGCATGACCGTGGTGGCGATCTGGCTGTGGACCCGGCCGCTGCCGCCGCCCGCGGATTGAACCCCTGCGGTGGTGCCGGCCGCTGGCCGGCAACCCGATCCCCTGCACCAACCGCTCAGCCGCCAGTGGCTATACTCGGGGCATGAAGACCCCCCATCGAAACGCCATCCTGATTCCGCTGGCAGCGGCTTCGCTGCTGTTCCTCGCCGCCTGCGGCAACAAGGGCCCGCTGGTACTGCCGCAGAAGCCGGTGCCGGTGGAAGAAACCGTCGAACCGGTTGCCGAGCCCGCGACCGAAGCGACCCCGACCGAGACCCAGGGCAGCGGCACGCCGGCCACGACCGTGGACCCGGCTGCACCGACCACCCAACCGGCGCCTGCGCCTGCGAAGAAGGTGGGCGGCGGGAATGAGTAAGGCCGGTTCCAAGGCGCTGCGCTTCAGCAAGATGCATGGCGCGGGCAATGATTTCGTAGTGATCGACCTGCGTGACGGCACTGCGCCGCCCACGCCTGAACTGGCCGCGCGCCTGGCCGACCGCCACACCGGCGTCGGCTGCGATCAGATCCTGACCATCGAAGCACCGCGCGCGGAAGGCTCGGTGGCGTCCTACCGCATCTGGAATGCCGACGGTTCCAACTCCGAGCAGTGCGGCAACGGCGCTCGCTGCATCGCGGCCTGGCTGGTGCGCGAGGGCAGTGCGCAGGGCGGTGCATTCGTCATCGACAGCCCGTTGGCCAGCCACGAAGTGAAGATGCTGGGCGAGGGCCAGTTCGCGGTGACCATGGGGGTGCCTGCGTTCGAGCCGGCCAACGTGCCGCTGATGGGCTTCGCCCACGCGCGCGAGGAATACCTGCTGCCGCTGCAGGGCGAGAGCGTCCGCTTTGCTGCGGTATCGATGGGCAATCCGCATGCGGTGATTGAAGTGGGCCTGATCGATGCCGCACCGGTCGAGCGCGTCGGTTCGCTGCTGCAGCAGCATGCGTCTTTCCCGCGCTCGGTGAACGTGGGCTTCGTACAGGTGATGGGCCCGGCGCATGCGCGTCTGCGTGTGAATGAGCGCGGCGTCGGTGAAACCCTGGCCTGTGGCAGCGGTGCCTGTGCCGCTGCGGTGACCCTGATGCAGCGTGGCCGCCTGCAGCGTGACGCGCGCATCAGCCTGCCCGGTGGTGACCTTCGCATCCAGTGGCCAGGCGATGGCCAGCCGGTGGTGATGGCCGGCCCGACCGCATTCGTCTTCGAAGGGGAGTGGATCGCATGACCGAAACCGTCGACAAGCTCGGGGCCCATGAAGTCGCTGCCTGGTTGCGGCGTCATCCGGGCTTCCTCAAGCAGTTCCCGGACCTGGCCCTGACCCTGGTGGTGCCGCGTGATGACGGTCCGACCGCGTCGCTGGCCAGCTACCAGCTGGAAGTGCTGCGCGAGAAGAACCGCGAGCTGGCACGACGGTTGGCCGATCTGGGCGCAACCGCCCAGATCAATGAACGCCTGGCAGTGCGCACGCATCAGCTGACCCTGGCGCTGATGAAGCAGGACAACGCCGCCGATACCCTGCGTGCTATGGCTGCCTCGCTGCAGGAAGATTTCGCCGGCGACCTGGTACGGCTGGTGGTGCACAGGCCGGTGGCCGGGCTGGAGCAGGCCGACTGGCTGCAGGTGATCGCCGCCGATGATCCGCAGCTGGGCCCGTTCCGCGACTGCCTGAAGGATGGCGAGCCGATCTGCGGCCGCCTGCAGCCGGAAAAGAATGCCGTGCTTTATGGCGTGCGCAGCGAGGAAGTGCAGACCACCGCACTGCTGCCGCTACCGGGCGTGGGCCTGATTGCGGTCGGAAGCCACGACCCGAACCGCTTCTATCCGGGCATGGGCACGCTGTTCCTGCGCATGATGGGCGATGCGCTGGTCACCGGCCTGAAGCGCTTCCCGGGCTGAGCAGGACACGACGATGAGCGCGGTACAGGCCTTCCTGCAGCACCTGCAGGTGGAACGGCGGATGTCGGCGCATACGCTTGATGCCTACCGCCGCGACCTGGATGCGCTGTCGGTCTGGGCCGAGCCACGTGGTGTAGCGGTGGAGGCGCTTGATGCTGACGCGGTGCGCCAGTTCGTCGCCGACGAGCATCGCCGCGGCCTGTCGGCCAAGAGCCTGCAGCGCCGCTTGTCGGCCTGCCGCAGCTTCTATGCCTGGCTGCTCAAGCACGGGCGCATCGAGGTCAGTCCGGCGGCGACGCTGAAGGCGCCGCGTGCGCCGCGCCGGTTGCCGCAGGTGCTTGACGCCGACGAAGCCGTGCAGCTGGTCGAGCTGGAACCGGAAGGCGAGCTCGGCCGCCGTGATCGCGCGCTGCTGGAACTGTTCTATTCCTCCGGCCTGCGCCTGAGCGAAGTCTGCGCGCTGACCTGGCGCGATCTGGATTTCGACAGTGGTCTGGTCAACGTACTGGGCAAGGGCAATCGCCAGCGGCGGGTGCCGTTCGGCCGGCCGGCGCGCGAAGCGCTGCAGGCGTGGCGCGCGGAAAGTGGCGGTGGCCCGGCCTCGCCAGTGTTCCCCGGCCGCAACGGGCCGATCAGCCAACGCGCGGTGCAGATCCGCATCCGCCAGCTGGCGCAGCGCCAGGGCCTGTTCAAGCACGTGCACCCGCACATGCTGCGGCACAGCTTCGCCAGCCATATCCTGGAATCATCCGGTGACCTGCGTGGCGTGCAGGAACTGCTCGGCCATGCCGACATCGCCACCACCCAGATCTACACCCACCTCGATTTCCAGCACCTGGCCAAGGTCTACGACGCCGCGCATCCGCGCGCCAAGCGCCGCAACAAGGGTGACACGGCTGAATAGCCCGCCCTTGATCTGGATCAGGGCAGGGCGGGCGCTACCGGCGCATCGTGGCCGCAGGCCACGAAGAACCCGCCACCATGGCGAAGCCCATTCCGCTGCATCCCAGGCATCCCGAGCGCATCTGCTGGGGCTGCGACCGCTACTGCGCAGCTGACGCACTGGCCTGCGGCAATGGTTCCGGCCGCACCCAGCATCCCATCGAGACGCAGGGCGAAGACTGGTATATCGCCTGGGGCATCGAGCCCAATCCGGATCGGCCTTCGCAAGCCAAGCGCTGAACGGCAGCCATCCGCACAGGCTTGATCGCACCCGGCGCTGTCCCCATGTCCCGGGAACAGCTATCGGAGGCCGCATGGACCCCAGTCAGAATCCCAACGTTTTCCACGCCACCACCATCGTCTGCGTCCGTCGCGGCGAGCACGTGGCCATTGCCGGCGACGGCCAGGTCACGCTGGGCCACACCGTGATGAAGGGCAATGCGCGCAAGGTGCGCCGCCTCGGTCGTGACGGCCAGGTGCTGGCCGGCTTCGCCGGTGCCGCCGCCGATGCCTTCACCC
The DNA here is from genome assembly GCF_059372535.1 of Stenotrophomonas sp. YJH_SMC_43. Lineage (NCBI taxonomy): Bacteria > Pseudomonadati > Pseudomonadota > Gammaproteobacteria > Lysobacterales > Lysobacteraceae > Stenotrophomonas > Stenotrophomonas sp. YJH_SMC_43. The sequence continues at coordinate 482,174 of NZ_JCAFVQ010000003.1, read as the reverse complement.
TGTTCGAGCTGTTCGAGGCCAAGCTGGAAAAGCACGGCCAGCTGCAGCGCGCTGCGGTCGAACTGGCCAAGGATTGGCGCACCGAGCGCCGCCTGGGCAAGCTCGAGGCCCTGCTGGCAGTGGCCGACAAGGAAACCTCGCTGATCATCAGCGGCACCGGCGATGTGATCGAACCGGAGGACGGCATCATCGCCATCGGTTCCGGCGGTTCCTATGCGCTGTCGGCCGCGCGCGCGCTGATGGCGCACACCGAACTGGATGCGCGCACCATCGCCAGCGAAGCCATTGGCATTGCCGGCGACATCTGCATCTACACCAACCGCAACGTGGTGGTCGAGGAGCTGTAACGCCTCCCGATCCGCCGGGCATGGCCCGGCGCTACCGACAACGAATCCGTGAGCACATCCATGTCGAAGATCGAAGTTTCCTCCGCCACCATGACCCCGCGCGAGATCGTGCAGGAACTGGACCGGCATATCGTGGGCCAGCACGACGCCAAGCGCGCCGTGGCCATCGCCCTGCGCAACCGCTGGCGCCGCATGCAGCTGGTGCCGGAGCTGCGCAATGAAGTGATGCCGAAGAACATCCTGATGATCGGCCCGACCGGCGTCGGCAAGACCGAAATCGCGCGCCGCCTGGCCACGCTGGCCAACGCGCCGTTCGTGAAGGTCGAAGCGACCCGCTTCACCGAAGTCGGCTACGTCGGCAAGGATGTCGAGCAGATCATCCGTGACCTGGCCGATACCGCAGTGAAGCTGTACCGCGAACAGGCCAAGGTGCGCGTGCGTACCCAGGCCGAAGAACGCGCAGAGGACCGCATCCTCGATGCGCTGCTGCCGCGCCGCAGCGGTGGCATCGGCTTCGATCCGGAAGTCGCCCGCAACGAACCGTCGGCGCAGGACAACGAGACCCGCATCAAGTTCCGCAAGATGCTTCGCAACGGTGAGCTGGACGAGCGCGAGATCGAGCTCGACCTGGCCGCCAATGTCAGCATGGACATCATGACCCCACCGGGCATGGAGGAAATGGGCCAGCAGCTGAAGTCGATGTTCGCCAACCTCGGCGGCGGCGCCAAGGCGCATAAGCGCACGCTGACCATCAAGGCCGCGCGTCCGCTGCTGGTGGAAGAAGAGGCCGGCAAGCTGGTCAACGAAGACGATATCCGCACCGCGGCGATCGAGGCCTGTGAGCAGCACGGCATCGTCTTCATCGACGAGATCGACAAGGTCGCCAAGCGTGGTGACAACGTGGGCGGTGGCGACGTGTCCCGCGAAGGCGTGCAGCGCGACCTGCTGCCGCTGGTGGAAGGCTCCAACGTGTCCACCAAGTACGGCACCATCAAAACCGACCACATCCTGTTCATCGCCTCCGGTGCGTTCCACCTGGCCAAGCCCAGCGATCTGATTCCGGAGCTGCAGGGTCGCTTCCCGATCCGCGTTGAACTGGGGGCGCTGAGCAAGAACGATTTCGTGCGCATCCTGACCGAGCCGAAGGCCGCGCTGACCAAGCAGTACGAAGCGCTGCTGGCCACCGAGGGCGTCAAGGTCAGCTTCACTGCCGACGCCATTGATCGTCTGGCCGAGATCGCCTTCCAGGTGAACGAGCGCCAGGAGAACATCGGTGCCCGCCGCCTGCATACCGTGCTGGAGCGCCTGTTGGATTCGCTCAGCTACGAGGCACCGGACCGCGACGGCGAGACCCTGGCCATCGACAGCGCCTACGTCGATGCGCACCTGGGTGAGCTGGTGCAGGATCCGGACCTGAGCCGCTACATCCTGTAATGCCCGGCTCTGCAAAGCTATGGGGCCGCCGAAAGGCGGCCTTTTTGTTGGCGGTCAGTGCGGGTGCCGGGCGCGGTAGGCCTGCAGTACCTGGTCGATCACCGCACTGGTGCGCGCAGCGCTGATGCCGGTCGACGGTGAACAGCCGTTGCCACGCAGTTCGTCCACGAGGGAGGCGATCAACGGCTGCTGGACCGCTGGCGGGTTCGGGATATCGAACGCCTGCACGCCCGCTTCGGTCTCCAGAACCACCGGAACGTCCTCGAAGGTGGCAAAGCGCAGCTGCCCGCGGTCGCCGGTGATCTCGATCTCATCCTGGCGGCGGAAGGCGCAGAAGCTCCACTGCGCGATGCCATGCGCGCCCATTCCGGTGCGGAAGCACATCGAGACGCTGTCCTCGGCGGCGTAGGCGCCGGTCAACGAACTGGCCAGGCCACGCACATCGCTCAGCGGCCCCAGGAGATGGTCGAGCAGGTCCAGGGTATGCGAGCCCAGATCGACGAACAGCCCGCCGCCGGCGATCGCCGGATGGGTCCGCCAGAAGTCCGGCGAGGCGGCATTCGCCGAATGCGGCCGGTGCAGGGTGGCGCGCACGCTGCGCGGCGTACCTATCGCGCCGCTGTCCAGCAGCTGTTTCACCTGTGCGAAGCGGGGCAGGGCGCGGCGGTAATAGGCCACGAACACCGGCACGCCGCGGCGTGCGCTGGCCTCCAGTACGCGTTCGCATTCGGCGTGATCCATGGCCATCGGCTTTTCGATGTAGACCGGCTTGCCCGCGGCGATCGCCTGCAGCGCGTACTGCATGTGCGTCGAGGGGGGCGTTGCGACGTACACCGCGTTCACTTCCGGATCGGCGATGAGCGCATCAGCGTCCGCGTACCAACGGGGAATGGCATGGCGCCTCGCGTAATCCTCGGCCAACGCCGCATTGCGGCGCATGACCGCTGCAACCCGTGATCCGGGTGTGCTGGCCAGGGCCGGGCCGCTCTTCTTCTCGGTGACACTGCCGCAGCCGATGAAGCCCCACACCACATTGTCCAGGATCATGGGTCTGTCCTCAGATGGGTACGGCGGTGGTGGCAGCAGCGCCGCTCACGCGTCCGGCAACGGCTCGGGCACCGTTCCGGGCACGAACACGCCATCCTTCACGTAGGCGGCCAGGGTCATGTCCAGCGCGAGCATGCCGTCGCGCTTGAGGTCCATCAGTTCCGGTTCGACCATCGCGCCGTGCAGCACGCCCAGTACGGTGGCGTGCAGCATGCGCGCGGCGATCTTCGGGTCCGCTCCTTCGCGCAGCTGGCCCAGGTCCCGGGCCCGGCGAAGCGCACGCTCCATCCGGTCCAGCGCATCGCGGAATCCGGCCTGCTGCATTTCGGTCAGCACCTTGGTGTCGGCGGAGGCATCGCTGCGCAGCATGATCTCCATGGTCTTGCGCAGGCGCTCATCCTCGGACAGCTCGATGAACGAGTGGATCATCACCGCGCGCAGGTCGTGTACCGGCGTGTCGCGCTGCTCGGTGGAGGTGCGTTCCAGTTCCTGCATGAAGGGCAGGTGCACCCGTTCAACGATCGCGGCCAGCACCTCACTCTTGTTCTTGAAGTGCCAGTACACCGCGCCACGGGTATAGCCGGCGCGGGCGCCGATCATCTCCAGCGTGGTACGGGCCACGCCGTGTTCATGGAAACAGGCTTCGGCGGCGTCAAGGATGCCTTCCCGGGTTGCCTGGGTGTCCTCTTTGGTCTTGCGGGCCATGGATGGGTACGAGTGCGGGTGAAACGTGGCTGAATTGTACCTGTTTACAAACAAACACGCATGTATGTATATTTCCGTCCCATCATTCCCGCCGTGTGCGTGGCAGGCCGTTGCCGGCTGCTTCTCCCCGCCGGTGAGCGTTGCCTGCTGGCGCTTTCGGCCTGTATCAGCGCGTTTTGAGATTCCTTCCCCTGAGAGCCTTTCCGTCATGTTGCTGAGCCGAATCCGACCCATCGCGCTGTCGCTGGCCATCGCCGCGACCGTGGCTGCCTGCGGCGGCCAACCCCAGGCCCCCGAACAGGGCCCCGGTGACGTCACCGTGGTCACGCTGAAGTCCGAGACCGTGGGCCTGACCCGCGAACTGCCGGGCCGTACCACTGCCTTCCTGGTCGCCGAAGTGCGCCCGCAGGTCAATGGCATCGTCGCCAAGCGCCTGTTCACGGAAGGTGGCATGGTCAAGGCCGGCGAGCCGCTGTACCAGCTCGACGACGCCAGCTACCGCGCCCAGGCCAACAATGCCCGTGCCCAGCTGGCCCGCGCAGAAGCCACCGCCAATGCCGCCCGCCTGAGCGCCAAGCGCATCACCGAGCTGGCCAAGGTCGACGCGGTCAGCCAGCAGGATCTGGAAAACGCCGTGGCCGCGCAGAAGCAGGCCGAGGCCGACGTCGGCGCCGCCAAGGCATCGCTGGATGCGGCCAACGTCACCCTCGGCTATGCCCGTATCACCGCGCCGATCAGCGGCCGCATCGGCAAGTCCAGCGTCACCCAGGGTGCGCTGGTCAACGCCGGCCAGGCCAATGCGCTGGCCACCGTGCAGCAGCTGGATCCGATCTATGTCGACCTGACCCAGTCCTCGGCCGAGCTGCTGCAGCTGCGCCGCGAACTGGCCGCCGGCCGCCTGCAGGACAACCAGACGCTGCCGGTCAGCATCCTGATGGAAGACGGCAGCACCTTCGAGCACAAGGGCACGCTGGAGTTCTCCGAAGTCAGCGTCGATCCGGCCACCGGCAGCTTCGGCCTGCGCGTGAAGGTGGACAACCCGGACGGCCTGCTGATGCCGGGCATGTACGTGCGCGCAGTGATCGGCGGCGGCGTGCGCAGCGATGCGGTGCTGGTACCGATGGCCGGCATCGCCCGCGATCCGAAGGGTGACACCTCCGCGATGGTGGTCGACAAGGACAACAAGGTCGAAGTGCGCCCGGTCAAGGTCAGCCGCACGGTTGGCGACAAGTGGCTGGTCGAGGACGGTCTGAAGGCCGGCGACAAGGTCATCGTCGAAGGCCTGCAGAAGATCGGCCCCGGCATGCCGGTCAAGGCCACCGAGAAGGGCGCTGCTCCGGCCAAGCCGGCAGCGGCCGCCCAGCCTGCCGCTCCGGCCGGCGACGCGAAGTAAGCGGAGAACCCCATGGCACGCTTTTTCATTGATCGACCCATCTTTGCATGGGTGATCGCCATCATCATCATGCTCGCCGGAGGCCTGGCCCTGTTCAAGCTGCCGGTCTCGATGTACCCCAACGTCGCACCGCCGGCGGTGGAAATCAGCGCCACCTACCCGGGTGCATCGGCCAAGGTGGTCGAGGACTCGGTGACGCAGATCATCGAGCAGAACATGAAGGGCCTTGATGGCCTGATCTACTTTTCCTCCAACAGCTCGTCCAACGGCCAGGCCACCATCACCCTGACCTTCGAGAGCGGCACCAACCCGGACATCGCCCAGGTGCAGGTGCAGAACAAGCTGCAGCTGGCCATGCCGCTGCTGCCGCAGGAAGTGCAGCGGCAGGGCATCAACGTGGCCAAGTCCAGCTCGGGCTTCCTGAACGTCATCGCGTTCGTGTCCGAGGACGGCAGCATGGACGCCAACGACATCGCCGACTACGTCGGTTCCAATGTCGTCGACCGCCTGAGCCGCGTGCCGGGCGTGGGCAACATCCAGGTGTTCGGTGGCAAGTACGCCATGCGCATCTGGCTGGACCCGAACAAGCTGCATACCTATGGCCTGTCGGTCGCCGAAGTGACCGCAGCGATCAAGGCACAGAACGCCCAGGTCGCCATCGGCCAGCTCGGCGGTGCGCCGTCGATCAAGGGCCAGCAGCTCAACGCCACCATCAACGCGCAGTCGCGCCTGCAGACCCCGGAACAGTTCCGCAACATCATCGTGCGCGGTGCGCAGGACGGTGCCGAGCTGCGCTTGGGTGATGTCGCCCGCGTCGAGCTGGGTGCGGAATCGTACGACTTCGTCACCCGCTACAACGGCCAGCCGGCCAGCGGCCTGGCGGTCACCCTGGCCACCGGCGCCAACGCGCTGGATACCGCCGCCGGCGTGGATGCCGCGCTGGAGGACATGAAGAGCTTCTTCCCGGCCGGGCTGAAAGCCGAGATCCCGTACGACACCACGCCGTTCGTGCGTGTGTCGATCAAGGGCGTCGTGCAGACCCTGATCGAAGCGATCGTGCTGGTGTTCGTGGTGATGTACCTGTTCCTGCAGAACTTCCGCGCCACCCTGATCCCGACCATCGCCGTGCCGGTGGTGCTGCTGGGTACCTTCGGCGTGCTGGCGATGCTGGGCTTCTCGGTGAACATGCTGACCATGTTCGCGATGGTGCTGGCGATCGGCCTGCTGGTGGACGATGCCATCGTGGTGGTGGAAAACGTCGAGCGCATCATGTCCGAAGAGGGACTGTCGCCGCTCGAGGCCACCCGCAAGTCGATGGGCCAGATCACCGGCGCGCTGGTCGGCATCGGCCTGGTGCTGTCGGCAGTGTTCGTGCCGATGGCCTTCATGAGCGGTTCCACCGGCGTGATCTACCGCCAGTTCTCGGCCACGATCGTCTCGGCGATGGCATTGTCGGTGCTGGTCGCGATCGTGCTGACCCCGGCGTTGTGCGCGACCATGCTCAAGCCGCTGAAGAAGGGCGAGCACCATGTTGCCCATCGCGGCCTGGCCGGTCGTTTCTTCAACGGCTTCAACCGCGGTTTCGACCGCACCAGCGAAAGCTACCAGCGTGGCGTGCGCGGCATCATCCATCGTCCGTGGCGCTTCATGGGCATCGTTGCGGCGCTGTTCGTGCTGATGGGCGTGCTGTTCGTGCGCCTGCCCAGTTCGTTCCTGCCCAACGAAGACCAGGGCGTGCTGATGGCGCTGGTGCAGGCGCCGGTGGGTGCCACCCAGGAACGTACGCTGGAATCGATCGCGGCACTGGAAAACCACTTCCTGCAGAACGAGAAGGATGCGGTGGACTCGGTGTTCTCGGTGCAGGGCTTCAGCTTCGCCGGCATGGGCCAGAACGCGGGCATGGCATTCGTCAAGCTGAAGGACTGGAGCGAGCGTGACGCCAACAATGGCGTGATGCCGATCACCGGTCGCGCGATGGCGGCCCTGGGCCAGATCAAGGATGCCTTCATCTTCGCCTTCCCGCCGCCGGCCATCCCGGAGCTGGGTACCGCTTCGGGCTACACCTTCTTCCTGAAGGACAACAGTGGCCAGGGCCACGAGGCACTGGTGGCCGCGCGCAACCAGCTGCTCGGCCTCGCCGCCGGCAGCAAGAAACTGGCCAACGTGCGCCCGAACGGCCAGGAAGACACGCCGCAGTTCCGCATCGACATCGATGCGGCCAAGGCGACCTCGCTGGGGCTGTCGATCGACCAGATCAACGGCACCCTGGCCGCCGCGTGGGGCAGCTCGTACATCGATGACTTCGTCGATCGCGGCCGCGTCAAGCGCGTGTTCGTGCAGGCTGACCAGCCGTTCCGCATGGTCCCGGAAGACTTCGACCTCTGGTCCGTGAAGAACGACAAGGGCGAGATGGTGCCGTTCAGCGCGTTCGCCACCAAGCACTGGGACTACGGCTCGCCGCGCCTGGAGCGCTACAACGGCGTGTCGGCAATGGAAATCCAGGGCGAACCGGCCCCGGGTGTGGCCTCCGGTGACGCCATGGCCGAGATCGAACAGTTGGCCAAGCAGCTGCCGGCGGGCTTCGGCATCGAGTGGACGGCGATGTCCTACCAGGAACGCCAGGCCGGCTCGCAGACGCCGCTGCTGTACACGCTGTCGCTGATGATCGTGTTCCTGTGCCTGGCCGCGATGTACGAAAGCTGGAGCGTGCCGACCGCGGTGCTGCTGGCGGCCCCGCTGGGTATCCTCGGCGCCGTGCTGGCCAACACCTTCAAGGGCCTGGAGCGCGACATCTACTTCCAGGTGGCGATGCTGACCACGGTGGGCCTGACCAGCAAGAACGCGATCCTGATCGTCGAGTTCGCCAAGGAGAACCTGGAGAAGGGCGCCAGCCTGATCGAGTCGATCATGCATGCCGTGCGCGACCGCTTGCGTCCGATCGTGATGACCTCGCTGGCCTTCGGCATGGGCGTGGTACCGCTGGCGGTCTCCACCGGTGCCGGTTCCGGCGCCAAGCAGGCGATCGGTACCGGCGTGCTCGGCGGCATGATCGTCGGCACCGTGCTCGGTGTGTTCTTCGTGCCGCTGTTCTTCGTGGTGGTGCAGCGCGTGTTCAAGCGCAAGACCGCCGAGTGATGAAATCCGGTAGCGCCGGGCCATGCCCGGCGGATGCCTCACCGCGTAGCCGCCGGGCATGGCCCGGCGCTACCACCGTGACCCCCAAGGTGTCGCCATGAAATTCTCTTCTCTTGCTGTATCCCTGGCCGGCGTGCTCGCGCTGGCCGGCTGCTCCACTCTGGTGCCGAAGAACACCGCTGTCGCTCCGGCGATTCCAGCGCAGTGGCCGGCCGAAGCCGCGCAGGGCCAGGTGACCGATGTCGCCGCCGTCGGCTGGCGCGACTTCTTCACCGATCCACGCCTGCAGCAGGTGATCGACCAGTCTCTGCAGAACAACCGCGACCTGCGCGTGGCCGTGCTCAATGTAGAGCGCGCGCGCGGCCAGTACCGCGTACAACGTGCCGACCGCGTGCCCGGCGTGGCTGTCACCGGCCAGATGGAGCGCCGAGGCACCGACGCCGGCGTCACCGAGCAGTTCACCGCCGGTGTCGGCGTGGCCGAGTTCGAGCTGGATCTGTTCGGCCGCGTGCGCAATCTCAGTGAAGCGGCGTTGCAGCAGTACTTCGCCGTGGCCGCCAACCGCCGCAACGCGCAGCTGAGTCTGGTGGCCGAGACCGCGACTGCGTGGCTGACCTATGGTGCCGATGCGCAGCAGCTGAAGATCGCCGAGGCCACGCTGAAGACCTACGAGGATTCGCTGCGCCTGGCCGAGGCCCGCCACGAACGTGGTGGCAGTTCGGCGCTGGAGCTGACCCAGACCCGTACCCTGGTCGAGACCGCACGTACGGATGCTGCACGCCTGCGTGGCCAGCTGGCCCAGGACCGCAATGCGCTGGCGCTGCTGGCCGGTGGCCAGCTGGATCCGGCACTGCTGCCGGACAGCATGGAGCCACAGCTGCTGGCACTGGCCCCGCCGCCGGCCGGCCTGCCCAGCGACGTGCTGCTGCAGCGCCCGGACATCATGGCCGCCGAACACCAGCTGCTGGCCGCAAACGCCAACATCGGTGCGGCACGCGCGGCGTTCTTCCCGAGCATCTCGCTGACCGGCAGCATCGGCAGTGGTTCGAACGAACTGTCCAACCTGTTCGACAGTGGCACCCGTGTATGGAGTTTCCTGCCGAAGATCACCCTGCCGATCTTCCAGGGCGGCAAGCTGCGCGCCAATCTGGCCATCGCCAACGCAGATCGTGATATCGCTCTGGCGCAGTACGAGAAGTCGATCCAGGTGGGCTTCCGCGAAACCGCCGATGCGCTGGCATTGAATGTCAGCCTGGACGAGCAGGTGAGTTCACAGCAGCGCCTGGTGGACGCGGCCGAACAGGCCAACCGCCTGTCGCAGGCCCGCTACGACGCGGGGCTGGATAGCTTCGTCACCCTGCTTGATGCGCGGCGTACCGCCTACAACGCGCAGCAGACCCAGCTGCAGGCCCAGCTGGCGCAACAGGCCAACCGCATCACCCTGTACAAGGTGCTGGGTGGCGGCTGGCACGAGCGCAGCTGAGCAGCAATTCGATACCGGTAGCGCCGGGCCACGCCCGGCGGCCTTTCGTTCCTGCATGCCTGACGGCTGGGCGGACCGCACTTCGTGCTCGCCGGGCATGGCCAGGCGCTACCGCATGGGCCAACGGCACCATGCAAACGGATATTCATCGAGATGCAGGGTCAATCCTGCTCGGATGGGGTTGCCCAGGATGTACAACGCATGGCGCCTCAAGGCTTCCTCGCTGCGTACCGCGTGATCGAAATAGCTCGGCTGCCACAAAGGCGTCTGTATGCCGAACTGCTGCCCCAGCAACCGGCTGCTGCGGGATTTCACCGTTCCCATCATGCGCGCCAGTGATCCGTCGCGCAGCTGCATCAGCCAATGCAGATGGTCAGGCATGACGACCCAAGCAAAGGACCGACTGAGGCCCATGCGTTCAACATACCTCAATGCATCCACAAGACACGTTGCACAACGTGGATCTTCAAAGACCGGGCGCCGGTGGCGTACGACCGTGGTGAGGACGTAGTAGCCCCCGATATGGGAGTGGCGGCCACGTTCCAGATGACGGCTGGACATGGCGCCAGTCTGCACTGATGGGATGTCCGCCGTTATCAGCCGAGGGCGATGGCCCGTGTGGGATTCTTCCGGGTATCGCGCTCGCCGGGCATGGCCCGGCGCTACCGTCAGATCGCTTCATCATCGCGCGGGGCCGCGCGGCAGGCGCGCACGCGCAGCAGCGCGTCACCGGCCTCGCGGGCCATGCGCTCGTATTCGGCGCGGATCTCTTCCAGCCGCGCTTCGTCCAGTTCTTCCAGATCCAACAGTTCGTTGTTGGCTTCGGCTGTCGCCCGGATCAGCTCGTCCAGCTTGATCTGCATCGCGGCGGTATCCGCGTTCTGCGTGTGCTGGATCAGGAACACCATCAGGAAGGTGATGATGGTGGTGCCGGTGTTGATCACCAGCTGCCAGGTGTCGTTGAAACCGAACACCGGGCCACTGATGCCCCAGATCACCACGATCGCTACTGCGGCCAGGAAGGTCCACGGCGAGCCGGTGGCGGCCGCGGCCTTCTTGGCGATCGTATTGAACAGGTTGCGTGCTTTCATCGTCGTCGTCCCACTCAGGTGACGAGGATGATCGGCAGTGGCCCGTGCAGGCGCCGTGCAGCGGCAGTCAGGCGCGCATGCGCTGCAGGCGCGGTGCCTGTAGGCTGCGCACCGGACTGCTCTGGTAGACGTGCTGCCAGCAACGGTCGACGAACTCGCGGGCCTGTGCTTCGCTCAGTCGCGGCATGATCTGCAGGGCGTACTGGGTCTGGAACATCTCGTCACGTTCGGCCTCGCTGGCGCGCGGCTGGGTGATCAGCGAATCGCAGGCAAACTTGATCCACGGCACGTACGAGCCGAACGAGTTGTGCGGCAGTGCGCCTTCGGCATGTTGGCGGCGCCAGTGATCCAGCTCGGCGTCAACGTTGATGACCGGAGGAATGGTGGGGACTTCAGCGTGCATGACAATCCAGTTCGGTTGAGTGGAAAGGGAGTGGGGGTTCATCGGAGTGTGGCGTATGTGGCGGTGCATGCCGCGTCAGCGCGATGTGGAGCTGGCGTTGGCATGTCCGATCAACTGCGCACGCTCGACGGCACCGAGATCTTCGGCGATGTCGGCCATCGCATTGCACAGGCGCTCATGGTCGAGCGGGTGGCCGCGCACCAGCTCCAGCTGCAGGCCCTGGTAGGCAGTCCAGAACAGTGCGCCACGCTGGTGCAGTGCGTACTGCTGCTGCAGGCGCTTGCGGATGGCGTCGAGGATCGGGTCAGGCGTAGGTCGTACGGCGTGCGCGCACATGGCTGGCTCCGCCGGGGAAAGAAGTCCCGGTAACCCCACCCTAGGCGCGGCAGCCGGGCGGGGTGTTATCGCAGCGTGTGCACGTTGCGCAGCTGACTGTGCACGGGTTCACGGCAATGGCCGCAAACGCTGCCGGCACTAGGGCGTGCCGGCGCTGAAGCGTTCATTAAATGGGATCAACAGGACACTGCGTGGTAATCATTCACCGATGTCTTCGTTCCAGATCTCCGGGTGCTGCGCAATGAAGCCGCCCAGCAGGTCCACGCATTCCTGGCTGTCCAGGTCGATCACGTTGACGCCGTTTTCCCGCAACCAGTCGATGCCGCCCTGGAAGGTGCGCGATTCGCCCACCACCACGGTGCCGATGTTGAACTGGCGCACCAGGCCCGAGCAGTACCAGCACGGTGCCAGGGTGGTGACCATGATCGTGTCCTGGTAACGGCGCTGGCGGCCGGCCTTGCGGAACGCATCGGTTTCGCCGTGCACGGACGGGTCGCCCTCCTGCACGCGGCGGTTATGGCCGCAGCCGAGCAGGCGGCCGTCGTTGTGGTACAGCGCCGCGCCGATCGGCACGCCGCCTTCGGCCAGGCCCTGGCGGGCTTCGGCGATGGCGGTCTGCAGCAGGGCCTGGTAGTCGGGCGTGGTGATCATGCGGGGCTCCGGTAAGTCGTGGCCCGCCATGATACGGGCAGGGGGTGCCGCTGGCCCCCGGCGGTGCGATAATCGGGGCCATGAGCGAATCCCCCTACAAAGCCGGTACCACCCATTTCGGGTTCCGCGACGTCGCCGCCAAGGACAAGCAGAAGCTGGTCGGCCAGGTGTTCACCTCGGTCGCGCGCAACTACGACCTGATGAACGACCTGATGAGCCTGGGCGTGCACCGGGCGTGGAAGCGCTACTACGTGGCGACCGCGCAGGTGAAGCCGGGCGACCGCGTGCTCGACCTGGCGGGCGGCACCGGCGACATCGCCGCCCTGCTGAAGGAGCGCGTCGGCGCCGAGGGCTCGGTGGTGCTGGGCGACATCAACGCCGGCATGCTGTCGGTCGGCCGCGACCGCCTGACCAACCGCGGCCTGGTGCTCGGCCTGGACTACGTGCAGTGCAACGCCGAAGCCCTGCCGTTCCCGGACAACAGCTTCGACCTGGTCACCATCGCCTTCGGCCTGCGCAACGTCACCGACAAGGACGCCGGCCTGCGCGAGATGTACCGCGTGCTGAAGGTGGGCGGCCAGGCCCGCGTGCTGGAGTTCTCCGAAGTCACCGCGGACTGGTTCAAGCCGATCTACGACTTCCACTCGTTCAAGATCCTGCCCAAGCTGGGCAAGTTGTTCGCCAATGATTCGGACAGCTACCAGTACCTGGCTGAGAGCATCCGCAAGCACCCGCCGCAGGATGAACTGAAGGCGATGATGGGGCAGGCCGGTTTCGAGCGCTGCCACTACAAGAACCTGACCGGCGGCATCGTTTCGATCCACTCCGGCTACAAGCTGTAGGCCTTGCCCTGGTGGGTGCCAACCCTGGTTGGCACTCGGCCGCTGCGGTCATCCGCTCTGGTAGGTGCCGACCTTGGTCGGCACGGGCCTGCCACATGCGATGAAAGATCCGTGCCAACCAAAGTTGGCACCTACCCGGGGCGCCGCCGCAGGATCGGCCTTGGCCGCATTACCCCGCACCGCGCAACGCCTGCCGGGCCGGAGGGAGGTACCATTGGGGTTTGATCCCCGTAACGGTCCCGATTCATGCGTAATCCGCTGATGCTCCTTCCGCTGGCCGTGGCCCTGGCCGCCGGCTGCTCCCAGGAGGCGGCCGCGCCCGCCGCCGCCCCGACTGCCGCAAAGGCCCCCGCCGCCCCCGTGAACGCCGAGAACCGCAGCCACGACGAAAGCTCGTACGCCGAGCCGGACAAGGTCGTCATCAAGGACATCGCGCTGGATCTGAAGCTGGACTTCGACCAGAAGCAGATCGGCGGCACCGCCACCTACACCCTGGAATGGAAGCAGAAGGACGCCAAGCAGCTGGTGCTCGACACCCGCGAGCTGACCGTGTCCAAGGTTGAGGCCGTTGCCGCCGATGGCGCGCGCAGCCCGCTGAAGTTCGAGCTGGCCGCCGCTGACAAGGTGTTCGGCAGCAAGCTGACCATCGAGGCTCCGGAACAGCCGGCCAAGGTGGAAGTGACCTATCACACCGCGCCGACCGCCTCGGGCCTGCAGTGGCTGGCACCGTCGATGACCGAGGGCAAGAAGCTGCCCTTCATGTTCAGCCAGTCGCAGGCGATCCACGCCCGTTCCTGGGTGCCGCTGCAGGACACCCCGAGCGTTCGCTTCACCTACAGCGCGCACGTGGTCTCGCGCCCGGACGTGATGGTGCTGATGAGCGCCGACAACGATCCGAAGGCCGCGCGTGACGGTGACTACACCTTCAAGATGCCGCAGCCGATTCCGTCCTACCTGCTGGCCATCGCCGCCGGCGACCTGGTGTTCGAGCCGATCTCCGGCCGCTCCGGCGTCTGGGCCGAGCCGACCATGGTCAACAAGGCCGCCAAGGAATTCGAAGACACCGAAAAGATGATCGGTGCCGCCGAGAAGCTGTACGGCGAATACCGCTGGGGCCGCTACGACATGCTGGTGCTGCCGCCGTCGTTCCCGTTCGGCGGCATGGAAAACCCGCGCCTGACCTTCGCCACCCCGACCGTGATCGTCGGCGACAAGTCGTTGGTCTCGCTGGTCGCCCACGAACTGGCGCACAGCTGGTCGGGCAACCTGGTGACCAACGCCAGCTGGAAGGACATCTGGCTCAATGAAGGCTTCACCACCTACGTCCAGGGCCGCATCACCGAAGCCCTGTACGGCAAGGAAATGGCCGAGATGGAGAAGCAGATCGACCAGACCGACCTGCTGGCCGAAGTGAAGGACATGAGCCCGGCTGACCAGGCACTGGCGCTGCCGCCGCTGAACGAGCGTGATCCCGACGAAGCGCTCAGCCAGGTCGCCTACGTCAAGGGTGCGTGGTTCCTGGAATTCCTGGAGCAGCGCTTCGGCCGCGAGACCTTCGATCCGTTCCTGCGCGGCTGGTTCGATGACCACGCCTTCCAGAGCGCGAACACCGACCAGTTCGTCGCGTACATGAAGAAGAACCTGCTGCCGAAGAATCCCTCGGCCGTGACCGAGGCCGAACTGAAGGCGTGGCTGGACGAGCCGGGCATTCCGGCGTTCGCTGCCAAGGCGCAGTCGCGCAACTTCAGCAGCGTCGATACCGCGCGCATCGCCTTCGCCAGCGCCGGCACCGTGCCGAGCAGCCAGGTCATCGCCGACTGGAGCACGCAGGAATGGGTGCGCTTCATCGACGGCCTGGGTGCGACCCAGCCGCTGGACAAGCTGGCCACGCTGGACAAGGCCTTCCACTTCACTGGCACCCCGAATGGCGAGATCGCCATGCGCTGGTACCCGCTGGCGATCCGCAGCGGCTACGAGCAGGCCAATGAAGGCGCGGCGGCATTCATCGAGCGCGTCGGCCGTCGCAAGCTGATCCTGCCGATCTACGCCGAACTGGTGAAGACCCCGAAGGGGCTGGAGCTGGCCAAGCAGGCCTTCGAAAAGGCCAAGCCGGGCTACCACCCGATCACCACCGCCTCGGTCCAGGACATGCTGGCCAAGGCTGAAGCCAAGTAAGCGGTAGTGCTGGCCGCTGGCCGGCAACCGGTCACTGCTTCACCACCAACGGCGGGGAAACCCGCCGTTGGTGTATCCGTTTTTCGCTGCCGATAGAATCGGGATGCACCCGCAAAGGACCTCCGCCATGAAACGACTGATCCTGCTCACCGCCTGCACCCTGGCGCTGGCCGCCTGCAGCAACCCCGAGGAAGAACGCAAGGCGCAGGAAGCCGCCGCAGCCGCCGTGCAGGCGCAGAAGGAGGCCAAGGCCGAAGACGTGGCCAAGCAGTACGACATGGCCGTGGCCGCGCAGGACTGGGAGCGCGCGCGCCTGCATGGTGCCTCGCTGCTGGACCAGTACAAGGACACCGCGGCCGCCGAGCGCATCGCCGCAGGCTTCGACGAGGTCAAGGCCAAGGGCGATGCCGCGCGCGACCTGCGCCGCATGCAGGCGCTGTGGCAGTACAACCAGATCCCGGTGGGCAACAAGGGCAACCAGGTTTCGGCGCAGATCTACAGCAAGGAACGGGTGGACGTGGATGGCAGCGGCGCCAAGCCGGTGCAGCTGGTGTTCCGCGATCATCCGGAGTGGAAGCGGCATGCGTATCTGGTGCTGCAGGCCGGCGATTTCCGTTGCCCGCAGTGCACGGTGAAAGTAACCGTGGACGACGGCAAGCCGATTTCCATGGCGGCGTGGCGTCCGAAGACCGATGAAGCCATTGCCCTGTTCATCACCGACCAGAAGGCGCTGTGGAAGCTGGCGCGCAAGGGCAAGTCGATCAGCATCGAGTTCCCGGTCAAGGCCGGTGGCACCCGCACCGCTGTGTTCGAAACCGGTGGCGTCGACGCCAGCCGCATGCCGCAGTGGTGGCAGTGATGGTTGCGGCGGGCAGCGCAGTGCACGCGTTGTCCGCGATCCGGCACTGGGTGTTCGACATGGATGGCACGCTGACCGTCGCCGTGCATGATTTCGCCGCGATCCGCCGCGCGCTGGAGATCGCGGCCGAGGAAGACATCCTTGACCATATTGCGGCGTTGCCGGACGCACCGGCGCAGGCCAAGCGCGAGTGGCTGCTGGATCATGAGCGCGCGCTGGCCGAGGACGCACTGCCGGCACCGGGTGCGCTGAAGCTGCTGCGCGCGTTGTCGGCGGCAGGCTGCCGGCTCGGCATCCTGACCCGCAATGATCATGCGCTGGCGAAGCTGACGTTGGACGCGATCGGGGTCGGGGCGTTGTTCGACGATGCCGACATCATCGGCCGCGATGAAGCGGTGCCCAAACCCTCACCGGATGGCCTGCAGCAGCATCTGCGGCGTTGGGGGATCGGGGCTGCGGAGGCGGTGATGGTCGGTGACCACGCCTACGACCTGGAGTGCGGCCGTGCGGCCGGCGCCCATACCGTGCTGGTCAACCTGCCGGAAAACCCATGGCCGGGCCGTGCCGACTGGCATTTCGCTGATTGCCGCGCCTTGCTGGCTGCCTGGCAGGGCGCTTGCTGATGTAGAGCCGAGCCCACGCTCGGCTGCTCTCCTCCGGTCAGATCGCGCTGGCGCGCGCAAGCCGAGCATGGCTCGGCTCTACAGAGAGCAGGCCACGTGTCGGTCGGAGGTTCCGGTAGTGCCGGCCGCTGGCCGGCAGTGTCGACCAAGGTCGACACCTACCGATCAGATGTGCGGGCAGTTCGGTTACGCGCTCAGCGCGTAACCGAACTGCTGCTTGAACTGCTCGTTGAACTCATCGAAGGTGAAGCGCTGGTTCTGCGTGCCCGGGTGCTCGACCTTCAGCGCGCCCATCAGGTTGCCCATGCGGCCGATGGTCAGCCAGTCGTAGCCCTTCTGGATGCCGTAGATCAGGCCGGCGCGGAAGGCGTCGCCACAGCCGGTCGGGTCGACCACGCGGCGCTCATGCGCCGGCGGAATGTCGTAGCTCTTTTCCGGGGTGTGGATGACCGCGCCCTTCGGGCCGCGGGTGGTGATGTAGGCCTTGACCCGGCTGACGATCTCTTTCTCGTCCCAGCCAGTGCGTTCCTGCAGCAGGTTCGACTCGTAGTCGTTGACCACCACGTAGTCGGCCTGCTCGATGAACTCGCGCAGTTCCGGGCCGTTGAACAGCGGCATGGCCTGGCCCGGGTCGAAGATGAACGGGATGCCGTCTTCGTGGAATTCCTGCGCGTTCTGGATCATGCCTTCGCGGCCGTCCGGGCCGACCAGGCCCAGGGTCACGCCCGGTACGCCACGCACGTGGTTTTCGTAGGAACGCATCATCGCGCCCGGGTGGAAGGCGGTGATCTGGTTGTTGTCGTGATCGGTGGTGATGAACGCCTGCGGGGTGAACAGCTCATCGATCACGCGCACGCGCGACAGGTCGATGCCCAGGCCTTCGAAGTACTCACGGTACGGGCCAAAGTCCGAACCCACGGTGCCCATCGGGATCGGCTGGCCGCCCAGCAGGTGCAGGTTGTAGGCGATGTTGCCGGCGCAGCCGCCGAACTCGCGGCGCATGCGCGGGACCAGGAAGGACACGTTCAGGATGTGCACCTTGTCCGGCAGGATGTGATTCTTGAACTGGTCCGGGAACACCATGATGGTGTCGAAGGCAAGAGAACCACAGATCAGAGCGGACATCGATGTAAGCCTATGCGGTGAATTTTGGGGTGGGCCGGCCCGGTTCGGCGGGCAAGCAAACGGCGCCCTTGGGCGCCCGACGGCGCAAAGGTTACCCGCTGGTGCCGCTCAGGGCCAGAACCGGGTGAGACCCGATCAGGCCGAAAGCCTGTGAAGACGCGGGTTCAGCTAGTTTTTTCCTTGCTCGGCGGCAGGCGGGTTGCTAGGCTTGTCGGCCTCGATTTCTGCCCATTTTTTCGCCATCCCGCGGCGGGCACGACACCCCTCAGGACTCCTTCCTCAGATGTTCAAGAAACTCCGTGGCATGTTCTCCAACGACCTGTCCATCGACCTGGGCACGGCCAACACCCTCATCTACGTGCGCGGGCAGGGGATCGTGCTGAACGAGCCATCGGTCGTGGCCGTGCGTCAGGACCGTGCCATCGGTGGCACCCGCTCGGTGGCAGCCGTAGGCGCCGAAGCCAAGCAGATGCTGGGCCGTACCCCGGGCCACATCACCACCATCCGCCCGATGAAGGACGGCGTCATCGCCGACTTCACCTATACCGAGGCGATGCTCAAGCACTTCATCAAGAAGGTGCACAAATCGCGCGTGCTGCGCCCGAGCCCGCGCGTGCTGGTCTGCGTGCCGGCCGGCTCGACCCAGGTCGAGCGCCGCGCGATCAAGGAATCGGCCGAGGAAGCCGGTGCCCGTGACGTGTTCCTGATCGAAGAACCGATGGCGGCCGCGATCGGCGCCGGCATGCCGGTCACTGAAGCGCGTGGCTCGATGGTCATCGACATCGGCGGCGGCACCACCGAAGTGGCGGTGATCTCGCTCAACGGCATCGTCTACTCGGCGTCGGTCCGCATCGGTGGCGACCGCTTCGACGAGTCGATCACCAACTACGTGCGCCGCAACCACGGCATGCTGATCGGTGAAGCCACCGCTGAGCGCATCAAGGTCGAGCTGGGCTGTGCCTACCCGCAGGCGGAAGTGATCGAGATGGAAATCTCCGGCCGCAACCTCGCCGAGGGCGTGCCGAAGATGATCAAGATCAGCTCCAACGAGGTGCTTGAAGCCCTGCACGAGCCGCTGTCGGGCATCGTCAGCGCGGTCAAGCTGGCGCTGGAACAGACCCCGCCGGAACTGTGTGCCGACGTTGCCGAGCGCGGCATCGTGCTGACCGGTGGCGGCGCCCTGCTGCGTGACCTGGACCGCCTGATTTCCGAGGAAACCGGCCTGCACGTGCAGGTGGCGGACGATCCGCTGACCTGCGTGGCCCGCGGCGGTGGCCGTGCGCTGGAGCTGGTCGACATGCACGGCAACGAGTTCTTTGCGCCGGAATAAGCCGTCCCGGCTGCCTGCGCCCGCAGCGCCCCTCCGGGGTGCGGCCCGCCGTGATGGCGGGCCGGCACCGGCGGGGCGCCCGCGTGTTTCCCTTCCGCCTTCTGCCAGTTGAATCGTTGCCGTGCCGCCCTACGCCGGTCCTCCCGTCGCCTCCCGATCCGGTGATGCCGCCAGCCCCCTGCGGTTGCTGGCCTATCTCGCGTTGGCCATCACGCTGATCGTGCTCGATGACCAGGCCGGCTGGCTGGCGCGCCTGCGCGAGCAGGCCAACAGCCTGGTGCAGCCGGTCTGGGCACTGGCCGGCCTGCCCGGCAAGCTCGGCAACCAGGTCAAGGATTCTGCCGCCAGCCACAGCCAGCTGGTCGCCGAGAACCGCGAACTGCGCAACCAGCTGCTGCTGGCCAACGCGCGCCTGACCCGCCTGCAGACCGCCGCACTGGACAATGCCCAGCTGCGCGAACTGCTGAACGTGGCCGAGCGCAGTGGCCTGGACGTGCAGCTGGCGCCGATCCTGGACATCGACCTTGACCCGGTCAAACAGCGCCTGGTACTCGATGCCGGCAGCCGCGAGGGCGTGCATGTCGGCCAGGCGGTGATCGATGCCGGCGGCCTGATGGGCCAGGTGATCAGCGTCACCGGCGGTACCTCCACCGTGCTGCTGCTGACCGACCCCGACCATGCCGTGCCGGTGACCGTGGCCCGCAACGGCGTGCGCCTGATCGTCTACGGCCGCGGCGACAAGCTGGAACTGCGCGACATCCCGCTCAGCGCCGGCGTGGAAGTGGGCGATGAGATCGTTACCTCCGGCCTCGGCGGTCGTTTCCCGGCCGGCTTCCCGGTCGGCACCATCACCGGCCTGCGCCCGGACGACACCCATGCCTTCCTGGTGGGCGAACTGAAGCCGGCCGCGCAGCTGGACCGCGGCCGCGACGTGCTTCTGCTGCGCCCCGGCGCGGCGATCCGTATTCCGCCGAACCTGCGCCTGCAGATGGAGCAGAGCGCTCCCGGTGGTCCGGCCGATGCCACAGCGCTGCCGACCGGCACCGCGCCTGCAGCGACGCAGCCCAGCCCGGTAGTGCCGGCCGCTGGCCGGCAACAGCCCTCGTCGCAAACGAGGACTGTTGCCCCCGCATCCTCCCTTACCCCCGCGCCTTCGGCGCGCCCCCCTCAACAAGAGGGGGGCTCTCCCCCAGCTGGATCCACGGGAGTGCCGGCCGCTGGCCGGCAACCGACCACGCCGGAGGCCCAGCGATGAGCCGCCTGCGCGACAACCCGTGGGTGCTGCCGGCCAGCCTGGTGGTGGCGCTGCTGCTGGGCCTGCTGCCGTTGCCGGCGCTGCTGCAGCCACTGCGCCCGTACTGGCTGGCGCTGGTGCTGGCGTATTGGGTGATCGAGACACCCGAGCGGGTCGGCCTGGGCATCGCTTTCGCCAGCGGCGTCATCGCCGACCTGCTGTACGGCGGCGTGCTCGGCGAACAGGCGCTGCGGCTGGTGATGCTGGCCTTCATCCTGCAGCGTTTCCGCGCCCGCATCCGCTTCTTCCCGATGTCGCAGCAGATGCTGGCCATCGGCGGCCTGCTGTTCAACGATCGCATCGTCAGCGCCCTGGTGCACATCCTGGTGGGTGAACCCACCCTGCCGTGGTCGTACTGGTGGGCGCCGCTGCTGGGCATGGGCCTGTGGCCGCTGGTGTTCGTGCTGCTGGATGCGGTGCGCTTCGGCAAGCGCGGGCGCTGAGCCATGATCCCGCGCCGCCAGGTCAAGAATCCGCACGCCGAAGCCGAACAGTTCCGCCGCCGCGCGGCGCTGGGTTTCCTGGGCGTGCTGGTCTGCCTGCTGGGACTGGGCGGCTGGTACTTCAAGCTGCAGGTGCTGGACCACGACGTCTACGCCACGCGCTCGGAAGCCAACCGCATCAAGCCGCGGCCGGTAGTGCCCGGGCGCGGCATGATCTACGACCGCAACGGTCGCCTGCTGGCCGAGAACGTGCCGGCGTTCCGCCTGGACGTGACCCCGGACAAGGTCAAGGACATGGACGCCACCCTGGAAGGGCTGGCGAAGATCATCAGCATCAGCCCGGAAGAGCTGGAAGCGTTCAACAAGTCGCGCAAGGCGCGCCGCAAGTTCCTGCCGGTCACGCTGAAGCTGCGCATGAGCGACGAGGAGATGGCGCGCTTCGCCGTCGACCGCTGGCGCTTCCCCGGCGTCGAGCTGGAGCCCTACCTGACCCGGCGCTACCCGTATGGCGACCTGTTCGCGCACATCATCGGCTACGTCGGCCGTGTCGACGACAAGGATCTGGAGATCCTCGGCGAAGGCAACGCCGCGCTGACCCACATCGGCAAGTCCGGCCTGGAGCGCTATTACGAGCAGCAGCTGCGCGGCAAGGTCGGCTACGAGCAGGTCGAGACCAACGTGCAGGGCCGTGCCATCCGCACCATCGGCCGCGTTGCCGCGCAGTCCGGCGCCGACCTGCGGCTGTCGATCGACGCCGACCTGCAGCGCGCCATGGTGGCCGCGTTCGGCGACCAGGAAGGCTCGGCCGTGGCGATGGACCCGCGTACCGGCGAAGTGCTGGCGATGGTCAGCCTGCCGTCGTACGACCCCAACCTGTTCGTCAACGGTATCTCGCATGCCGATTTCAAGGCGCTGAACGACAACCCGTCGCGGCCGCAGTTCAACCGCCTGGTGCTCGGTGGCGTCGCGCCCGGTTCCACGCTCAAGCCGCTGATCGGCCTGGCCGGCCTGGATTCGGGTGTACGCCGCCCGGAAGACAAGGTGTTGTCCACCGGCATGTTCTATCTGCCCGGCACCTCGCGTGGCTGGGGTGACTCGCACCGCGGTGGCCACGGCTGGACCGACCTGCGCAAATCCATCGCGCAGTCGGTCAACACCTACTACTACAAGCTGGCGCTGGACCTGGGCATCGAGCGCTTCGACCATTACATGGAGTACTACGGCTTCGGCCAGCCGACCGGTATCGACCTGACCGGCGAGATCGGCGGCATCCTGCCGTCGCCGGCCTACAAGCGGAAGAGCCGCAAGGAGGCCTGGTATCCGGGCGATACAGTCAACATCAGCATCGGCCAGGGTGACTGGAAGGTCACCCCGCTGCAGCTGGCGCGGGGTGTCAGTGGGCTGGCCAACGGGCAGCTGCGCACGCCCCATCTGGTGATCCAGCAGCGTGCGGGGTTCGACCATGACTGGATGGCGACCGACCCGGGCGAAAGCAAACCGGTCAGCCCGAACCCGAACAATCTGCAGGCGGTGCGCGAAGGCATGATGGCCACCATGCTGCCTGGCGG
The DNA here is from genome assembly GCF_059372535.1 of Stenotrophomonas sp. YJH_SMC_43. Lineage (NCBI taxonomy): Bacteria > Pseudomonadati > Pseudomonadota > Gammaproteobacteria > Lysobacterales > Lysobacteraceae > Stenotrophomonas > Stenotrophomonas sp. YJH_SMC_43. Next base: position 459,890 of record NZ_JCAFVQ010000003.1, on the reverse strand, counting down.
CAGCGCGGCCCGCATGGCCGCCGGCGCGCCGTATACGATGGCCGGCAAGACCGGTACCGCGCAGGTCGTCAGCCGCAAGGGCACGGCCGCGGTGAATCCGAAGAGCCTGCCGATGCACCTGCGCCACCGCGCGCTGTTCGTCGGTTTCGCGCCGGTCGACCAGCCGGTGATCGCGCTGGCGATCGCGGTGGAGGGCGGCGGCTACGGCGGTGCGGCGGCTGCGCCGATCGCACGCAAGGTGTTCGACGCCTATCTGCTGGGCAAGATGCCTGAAGGCATGCAGCCGCTGGACAGCGAGCGCGGCACCACCGCCATCGGTGCCACCGCGTTCGACAACGAAGATGTGGGCGCGCGCCAGGCCGGTGACCTTGCTGCGGCACAGCTGGGCGAGCACCCGGTGCTGGTCGGCGTGCCCGCGCCGGAACCGGCACCCGCACCGCCGCAGCCGGGGGCGCCGGCTGCGGCCGCGCTGCCGGCCACGCCACGCCCGACCACCGTGGAGCCCGCACGATGAGAGTGTTTCTGCGTTGGGCCGGCGACATGCTGCGTCGCTTCTTCAGCACGCTGGACTGGGTGTTGTGCCTGGCCCTGGGCGCGCTGATGGTGATCGGTCTGGCCACGCTGAAGAGTGCCGGTGGCGATGGCCTGGTGATGGCACAGGGCGCGCGCTTCGCAGTGGGCATGGCCGCGTTGTGGGGCATCTCGCGGGTACCGATCCTGCGGATCCGCTCGGCCACGCCGATGATCTACGCAATCTCGATGATCCCGCTGCTGGCGGTGTTTGTGCTGGGTACCGGCAAATACGGCCGGCAGTGGCTGGACCTGAAATTCTTCTACCTGCAGCCGGCCGAGCTGCTGAAGGTCAGCCTGCCGATGATGGTGGCCTGGTACCTGCACAAGATGCCGTTGCCACCGCGCTTCAACACCGTGCTCGTGGCCCTGGTCATCATCGGCGTACCAACCGGCCTGGTGATGCTGCAGCCGGACTTCGGCACCGGTGTGCTGATCGCCGCCAGCGGCGTGTTCGTGCTGCTGCTGGCAGGCCTGCCGTGGTGGTGGGTCGGCCTGGGCGTGGGCGGCGTGGCCGCGGTTGCGCCGGTGGCCTGGTTCTGGCTGCTGCGGCCGTACCAGAAGGACCGCATCATGATGTTCCTGGACCCGGAGATGGATGCGCTGGGGGCCGGCTGGAACATCATCCAGTCGAAGATCGCGATCGGTTCCGGCGGCTTCGATGGCAAGGGCTGGGGCGAAGGCTCGCAGTCGCACTTGAACTTCATTCCCGAGCAGACCACCGACTTCGCGTTCTCGGTGCTGAGTGAGGAATTCGGCTGGATCGGCGTGGCCACCGTGCTGGCGCTGTACCTTGTGGTGATCGGGCGTTGCCTGTGGATTGCCAGCCAGTCGCGCGATTCGTACTCGCGCCTGCTGGCCGGCGCTACCGGCCTGGCGTTCTTCGTCTATGTACTGGTGAACGGCGGGATGATTTCCGGCCTGCTGCCGGTGGTGGGCGTGCCGATGCCGCTGATCAGCTACGGCGGTACCTCGGCGGTGTCACTGCTGGCCGGCTTCGGGTTGGTGATGGCCGTGCGCAGTCACAACCCGGTGCACGGCGGCTACGGGTAACACCGGCTGCGCAGGACCACTATGACAGCTTCACGCAAGCGCCCGTTGCTACCGTGGCGCGCGTGGAATGGAAACGACTGCTTGGCGGCTGCCGTGAGGCGGTGCGCACGATCGACCTGCCGTTGCTGGTCGCGTTGTTGATCCTGATGGGCGCGGGCCTGGCGGTGCTGCACAGCGTGTCCGGGCCAGTGACCGGGCAGGCGGCGCGCTTTGCCGGTGGCCTGGTGGCGATGTGGCTGCTGTCGCGTGTTTCGCTGCTGCACCTGCGCGCGTGGACACCGGCGTTGTATGCGCTGTCGATGCTGCCGCTGATGGCGGTGTATGTGATCGGCACCGGCAAGTACGGGCAGCGCTGGCTCAACCTTGGCGTCTTCTACCTGCAGCCGTCGGAGCTGCTCAAGATCAGCCTGCCGTTGATGATGGCCTGGTACCTGCACCGGCAGCCGTTGCCGCCCTCGCCACGCACGGTGCTGACGGCCGCAGTGTTGATCGGCGTTCCTGCCGTGCTGATCCTGATGCAGCCGAACCTCGGCACCGCCACCTTGGTCACTGCCAGCGGGGTGTTCGCGTTGTTGCTGGCCGGCCTGCACTGGGGCTGGGTGGCAACGGGCGCGGCGGGGCTGGCGGTGGCCGCACCGCTGGCGTGGTTCGGGCTGTTGCGGCAGTACCAGAAGGATCGCGTACTGACCTTCCTCGACCCGGCGGCAGATCCGCTCGGCACCGGCTGGAACATCCTGCAGTCACGCATCGCGATCGGTTCCGGTGGCTGGCAGGGGCGTGGCTGGGGGCAGGGCACGCAGGCCACGCTGGATTTCCTGCCCGAGTACACCACCGACTTCGCGTTCTCGGTGCTGGCCGAGGAATTCGGCTGGATCGGTGTGGCGACGCTGTTCGCGCTGTACCTGTTCGTGGTCGGACGCTGCCTGTGGATCGCAGTGCACGCACGCGACACGCATGCACGGTTGCTGGCCGGCAGCCTGGGGTTGGCGTTCTTCGTCTATGTACTGGTCAATGGTGGAATGATTTCCGGCCTGCTGCCGGTGGTGGGCATCCCGATGCCGTTGATCAGCTATGGCGGGACATCGGCGGTCTCGTTGCTGGCCGGCATCGGACTGGTGATGGCGGTGCGTGGGCACCGGCCCGTGCACGGGGGATAGGGTTTCCAGCCAACGGCGCAGCCCCTCGTGGATGACCGCGCAAAGCAGTTCATGGGTGGGGCCGGGTAGATGGGCCGCGCAGGGGACGCTGCAAGTACATCCCTGTAAGCTCGGTCGCCGCATCCATGCGGCTCACGCCCCTGCGCAGCCCATCTACCCGGCCACGGACAGGTTCCGTGCGCGTCTCCCACGGAGAAGAAAAAGAAGATCAAAAGCAAAGGCGGCCTGGGGGTCGCTTCATTGCCTTGTGTAGAGCCGATCCATGCTCGGCTCACGAGCAAGCGCAGCGTCGCGATCCGCTTTTGATCTTCTTTTTCTTCTCCGTGGGTGGCAGACCTCCGAAATCTGTCAGAGGCCGGTCGGGTTGGGTACGCGGGGGTGTCAGCCGCATGGATGCGGCTGCCAAGCCTCCAGGGACGGATTCACGGCGTCCCCCGCGTACCCAACCCGACCGGCCCACCCGCGGCTTCTCCTTTCCGCGACCACCCAGGCACCACCCACGAGGGGCTGCGCCGTTGGCTGGAAACTTCCTGACTCTGCGCAACGCCCGTTGTGGAAGCGTTCTCACAACGATGCACGGCAGCACACCCGCTGACCAAAGTCCGGAAAAAACGTTATCTGGTTCACACTTTTACAGCGCGTTGATCCTGATCAATGGACTTGTCGTAATCGGCCTGCACAATGGCGGCCCGTTCGGCACGGCGCGCCGTCAATCGTTGCAGCGCGAGGGGGCGTCGGGCGGGAGCAGTACTGATCCAACGGATACAGGGAGCGCGGGGTACTGCCACTGGGGAGCGGCAGCCGCGCGGGTATCGACCGGATCCGGTTGCCGGTTGCGTCTGCGGGGATGGGGACGCAACCGGCCACCTCTATCTGAATGGGGAAGCGCGATCACGACGCCTTCACATTTCCCGCTGAACGCGGGCAAATCGTTGTGATTCATGGTGTTAGGGGTTTTAATTCATCCATGACCTGCTAACCTGCGACGATGATTCGACGCACTCTGGCCTGCATGCTCACCCTCGGCCTGGTCGCCTGCGCGACCCAGCCGAAGTCCCCACCGTCTTCGCCCCAGGCCAGCAGCACGCCGCGCCAACCCGCCGCCAAGGCCCGTGGCCCGGCCGAGGCCGCGCCCGAAGCCACTGCGGCCACCGCGCCGCCGGTCGATCTCACCCCGGTGCCGTTCGAGGTCGCACGGGCCCGCTTCATTGCCGATACCGCCAAGCGCTATGGCCTGAAGCCGGAGCAGATCAGCAGCGTGCTCGACCAGGCGCAGGTGCGCCAGCCGATCATCGCCGCGATGTCGCGCCCGGCCGAACGGGTCAAGCCGTGGAACGAATACCGGCCGATGTTCATCAGCAAGGCCCGCATCGATGGTGGCCGCGCGTTCCTGGCCCAGCATCGCGCCGAACTGGATCGCGTGCAGCAGCGCACCGGTGTGCCGGCCGAAGTGATCGTGGCGATCATCGGCGTGGAAACCAGCTACGGCAAGAATGCCGGCAGCCATCGCGTGCTCGATGCGCTGTACACGCTGGCCTTCTATTACCCGCGCAGCGGCGACCCGGCCAAGCTGGAACGCGAAGTACGCCGCGAGCTGTTCTTCCGCGATGAGCTGGCCAAGCTGTTCGAGCTGGGCCGCGAAGAAAACCTGGACATCACCACGCTCAAGGGCAGTTATGCCGGTGCGATGGGCATGGGCCAGTTCATGCCGTCCAGCTATCTGGATTACGCAGTGGACGGCAACGGCGACGGCCGTCGCGACCTGTTCACCAGCTACGACGACGTGTTCTCGTCCATCGCCAACTACTTCGTGAAGAAGGGCGGCTGGGTGCGGGGTGGCCAGGTGGCCGTGCCGGCCACGCTGGCACCGGGCCGCGAGGAGTTCAATCCGACCGAATGGATGCCGACCTGGTCGCTGGCCGACCTGGCACAGCGCGGCTACCAGCCCAGCGCTGCAGTGCAGCCGGGTGCCACGGCCACGCCGATCACGCTTGAAGGCAGCACCGGCAAGCAGTACTGGCTGGGCTTCCAGAACTACTACGCGATCACCCGCTACAACCTCTCGAAGATGTACGCGATGGCCGTGTTCCAGTTGTCCCAGGCCATCGCCGGACAGGAGCTGCCCCCGGCATGAACATCAGATGGCTGGTCCCAGGCTTGATCGTTCTCGCGCTGGCTGCCTGCAGCAGCGCGCCGAAGAAGCCGGCCACGGCCGGCCATGGTGGCAAGTCGGGCGGCACCCTGGTGCAGGGGCGCGGCTCGCGCCCGGCACACTGCCCGGAAGGCTCGCCCTATGCTGCGGCCAAGGAAGACCCGAACACGCGCGGCAACTACACCGCCGGCGGGCTGTACAAGCCAGGCGTGCGTGACAGCACCCCGGACTACATTCCCAACGTCGCCTGCATTCCCGAGCCGGAAGTGACCGCCGAAGAGCGTTCGGCCATCGGCAACAAGTCGCCGTACGTGGTGCTGGGCAAGTCGTACAAGGTGCTCGACGACACCCGCAACTATGTCGAGCGCGGTACGGCCTCGTACTACGGCGCCAAGTTCCACGGCCGCCTGACCTCCAACCGCGAGGTCTACGACATGTACCAGTTCACCGCCGCGCACAAGACGCTGCCGCTGCCCAGCTTCGCCCGCGTCACCAACCTGGACAACGGCGAGTCGGTGATCGTGCGCGTCAACGATCGCGGCCCGTTCCATGATGGCCGCGTGGTCGACCTCAGTTATGCCGCCGCGGTGCGGCTGGGCATCACCCAGCGCGGTACCGGCAACGTGGAAGTGCATGCGCTGCAACCGGGCGAGAGCAACCTGCTGGCCCAAAAGCCGTCGCGCCGCGAGCGCCGTGCCGCCGAAACGGCCGCAACCACCGCCGTGGCCAGCGCGCGCCCGACGCCGGCTGCACGCGCCACAGCCGACAGCGACATCGATCGCCTGGTCAAGCGCCTGCCGGGCGACAGCATGCCTGCGCGTGGCCAGCCGGCCACCACCCAGGGCGTGGCCAGCACCGTGCCGGATGTGGCGGTCAGCAGCCTGCCGCCGAGCGCGCCGCCGGTGCGCAGCACGGTGCCCGCTCCGGCTGTCGTGGCCAGCACCACTCCGCGCGCGGTGGCACCGGCACCGGTGCGCAGTGCATCGACCACGCCGGCCGCACCCAGCCTGTCGCAGCAGGTGGTGGGCGCGGTGATGGTGCAGGTCGCCAGCTTCTCCAGCCGCGACAATGCCAACCGCGCGATGGGCCAGCTCAACGCCGCCGGCATCGTCGGCGCGACCATCAGTGACATCGCTGCCGGTGGCCGCACCCTGTTCCGCCTGCGCGTTCCCGCCAGCGACCATGCCAGTGCTGCGGAACTTGCCGGCCGCATCGCCGGTCTGGGCCTGGGTTCGCCGCAGATCGTCAAGGATTGATCCGCCCGGGCCGGTGCTGCCGGCCCATGCTCCCCCGGCCTTACAATGGCCGTTACGTTCCACCCTCCATTCCCGGCCGTCCCCTGGAGCCTGCTGTCCAATGAATTTCCGTTCCGCCGCCACCGCCCTGGCCGCCACCCTGGTGGTGGGCCTGGCTTCCGCCCAGACGCCGCTGCCGACCCCGGCAACGCCGACGCCTGCCGCCGCTGCCGCCCCGGCCACTGTTGCCACTCCGCCGGCGCCCGCGCCCAGCGTGTCCAAGGCCTGGGTGCTGATGGATTACGCCACCGGCCAGGTGCTGGCCGGTGAAAACATCCACGAACAGCTGGCTCCGGCCAGCATCACCAAGGTGATGACGTCCTACGTGATCGCCGCCGAGGTGAAGAACGGCAAGGTCCGTGCGGATGACCAGGTGATGATGAGCGAGCGCGCCTGGCGCGAAGGTGGCGCCGGTACCGATGGCAGCTACAGCGGCTTCCCGGTCAACCAGACCGCGCGCCTGGAAGACATGGAAAAAGGCATGGCGATCCAGTCCGGCAACGACGCCGCGATCGCCCTGGCCGAACACGTGGCTGGCAGCGAGGAAGCCTTTGCTTCGCTGATGAACAGCTATGCCGCCAAGATCGGCATGAAGAATTCGCACTTCGTGAACGCCCATGGCCTGACCGCTCCGGGCCACCATAGCAGCGCCTACGATCTGGCACTGCTGGGCCGCGCGATGGTGCGCGATTACCCGGAAACCTACGCGTACAACAAGATCAAGGAATTCCAGGTCGGCAACATCAAGCAGCCGAACCGCAACCTGCTGCTGTGGCGCGATGGCAGCGTGGACGGCATCAAGACCGGTCACACCTCGGAAGCCGGTTACTGCCTGATGAGCTCGGCCCAGCGTGGTGACCAGCGTCTGGTGGCCGTGGTGCTGGGCGGCCAGTCGGAAAAGCAGCGTGCCGATGACAGCCTGGCGCTGTTGAACTGGGGCTTCCGCTTCTTCGAGACCCACCGCCTGTACGAACCGGGCAAGGCCGTAGCCGAGCACAAGGTCTGGAAGGGCACTACCGACAAGGTGCAGCTGGGCGTGGCGCAACCGATGCTGGTGAGCGTGCCGCGCGGCCGCTACAACGACCTGAAGCCGAGCATCGATGTGCCCAAGACCCTGGAAGCACCGTTCACCGCCGGCCAGCAGATCGGCACCGTGAAGGTGATGCTGGATGGCAAGCTGGTGGCTGAAGCGCCGCTGGTGGCGGTGGCTGCCGTTGAACAGGCCGGCTTCTTCAAGCGCCTGTGGGACAGCTTCTGGATGTGGTGGGAATCGGAATGATCCGCGCCCCGGCGTGGTGAAGGAAAAGGCCGGCGAATGCCGGCCTTTTCGTTCTGTAGAGTCGGGCCGTGCTCGACTGTCGTTGCCATCAACCGGCGTGCCGACCAACGGTCGGCACCTACCTACAGCGACCGGCTGATGGTGAAGCTGCCGAACACCGGTGCTTCGCGCTGGCCGTTGAACTCGCGCGTGCTGTGGTAACGCGCCGCAGCGAACTTCCAGCGTCCGTACATCACGGCCACGCCGTAGCCGCCGTAAGCCACCACATGGCGCTTGTCCACGCTGTGACTGTTGCGGAACGTGTTGCCGTCCAGCGTGATGTCGCGGATCACCCAGGCAGCGTCCGAGGTCGCGAACAGGTGCCAGGACCAGCCATTGGGACGGCCACCGCGGGTCGGCGCCGTGTTCTCGCCGGCCGGGCGCAACGGCGTGCTGCCGAAGTCGTCCGGCAGCTTCCAGCCGAAGCGCACTTCACCGCCGAGGTTGGCCTTGGTTTCCAGGTTGCCGATCGATCCACCGTAGTGGCTGATGGCGTCCCAACCCCAGCCGTCGGCATTGACGCTGGCATCGCCCGGCCAGCGGCGCATGCGCTCGTGGGTCAGCATGAACAGCGGCTCGTTGTGCAGCTGGTTGTCCCAGCCCTTGAATTTCTCGTCGCCCAGCACGTCGTGCACGGCGTTCTGCACCTGCTTGCCCTGTGCCCACGGGCCAACCACGCCCAGCGTCAGCTGGGTGGTCTGCAGGCGGTCGCCGCTGCGCGCATTGAAACCGAAGTTTGCGATCAGTACGCCGGCGTAAGGGCGGTCGTCCTCGATCAGGTCCCTGCGGCTGAAATCGGTCGGGGTGAAGATGCCCTGGCCGATGCTGAAGATCATGTTCTGCTGTTCGAACTTGCCCGGGTGCAGCCCTTCCAGGTACTGGTTCACCCAGCGCGCCATGCGCGGCAGGCAGGGGTCGTCGGTGTAATCGACCAGATTGGGCGAGACCAGGGTCAACAGTGCACCGTTGGTGTAGCCCTGGTCCTGGTGGCGGCCGCCGAACAGGTCATTGTCGACGCGGAAATTGACCTGCGGCGGGTGGTCGCGCATTGCGTCCGGACCACATTGTTCGGCCGCCTGGGCGGCAAGGGGGAGGGCAGCAGCCAGCAGGCCTGACAGCCCGAGGGCTGCAAGGCGGCGTTGGGAAGGGGGGCTCATGTGAGAAGTTGTTTCTGTCTGTCGTTATATGCTGCGACACGGTACTCGCGCGAACGTGATGGAACGAGCGCGTTCGGATCACTTGTCTGTTCCGAAAACGACATTGTCTCGTGAAGACAATCCTGCCCTGTCCTGCGGTGCGCCACGGGGCCGGGGCCAATGCTGAACGGCCGTTCAGCTGCAACGCAGCGACTCACCGGTGCACTGTTTGACGTTGATGAATACTCTTGGGTTTGTTGCCCTGCGGCCCGATAATGGGGGGCATGGAAATCAAGTCCGACAACCCCGACCACGGCTTCCAGTTCCCCGGCCAGTTCGAGCTCAGTGCCATGGGCCCGGCCAACCGCGGCCTGGAACATGAGCTCCCCCGCCTGCTGCTGGCTGCCGGCATCGATGTCGTCAATGAACGCATCAGCTGGAAGCATTCCTCCAACGGCAAGTACGTGTCCGTCCGCATCGTGTTCAAGGCCGAGAGCCGCGAACAGTACGACCTGGCGCACCAGGCGCTGCGCGACCACCCGGAAGTGAAGTGGACGCTGTAGCCGACAGCTGCCCGGCCGAAGCCGCCCCGGAAGACCGCGCGCCGCGTCCGGCGCTGGTCCGCGACCTCGGCCGCCAGGCGTACGAGCCGGTGTGGCGCGCCATGCAGCGCTTCACCGACCAGCGCAGCGAGGCCGACGCCGATGAGCTGTGGGTGGTCGAGCATGACCCGGTATTCACCCTGGGCCAGGCCGGCAAGGACGAGCACGTGCTGGCGCCGGGCGAGATCCCGGTGCTGCACGTGGACCGCGGTGGCCAGGTGACCTATCACGGCCCCGGCCAGCTGGTGGTCTATCCGCTGCTGCGCCTGCCACGGCTGGGCATCGGTGTGCGCGACTACGTATGCCGCATCGAGCAGGCCATCATCGATACCCTGGCCGAGTGGAACATCGGTGCCGAACGCCGCGAGGGCGCCCCGGGCGTCTACGTCGGTGGCGCCAAGATCGCCGCGCTCGGCATCCGCGTGCGCCGCGGCTGCACCTTCCATGGCCTGGCCTTCAATGTGTCGATGGACCTGGAACCTTTCCACCGCATCAACCCCTGTGGCTATCAGGGGTTGCAGGTGACCTCGGTAGTAGACTTGGGCGGGCCCTCCGGGATGGAGGCCGTCAAGCCGGTGCTGCTGGACCACCTGGCCCGCCAGTTCGGCCTGCTGCTGCAGCCCACGCCCGAACTGCCTGATCTTTCTGCGGCCGCCTGACCGCCCCCCGGAACTGCCATGACTGAAACCACCGCCCGTTCCATTCCCCTGCAGATCGTGCAGGGCGACTCTCCGACCGCCGCGCCGTTGCAGGCCGGGGTCAAGCAGCTGGGCGGTGACAAGATCAACCGCTCGCCGGTGCAGTTCGCCGACGCGCCGGTGCTGCGCAAGCCGTCCTGGATCCGCGTGCGCATTCCTTCGGGCAATGCCGTGCAGAACCTGAAGGCCAAGCTGCGCGAGAACCGCCTGGTGACGGTGTGCGAGGAAGCCAGCTGCCCGAACATCCACGAGTGCTTCGGCCACGGCACCGCCACCTTCATGATCCTTGGTGAAGTCTGCACGCGCCGCTGCTCGTTCTGCGACGTGGCCCACGGCCGCCCGAAGCCGCCGGATGCCAACGAGCCGGCCAGCCTCGGCCAGACCGTGGCCGACATGGGCCTGAAGTACGTGGTGGTGACCAGCGTCGACCGTGATGACCTGCGTGACGGCGGTGCCCAGCACTTCGTCGACTGCATCACCGCCATCCGCGAAAAGTCGCCGGGTACCCGCATCGAAGTACTGACCCCGGACTTCCGCGGCAAGGGCCGCATGGAACGTGCGCTGGAGATCCTGGCGCAGAACCCGCCGGATGTGTTCAACCACAACATCGAGACCGTGCCGGATCTGTACCGCAACGTGCGCCCGGGTGCGGACTACCAGTGGTCGCTGAACCTGCTGAAGAACTTCAAGGCGCAGCACCCGGACGTGCCGACCAAGAGCGGCATCATGCTGGGCCTGGGCGAAGACTTCGAACAGATCAAGGCCACCATGCGTGACCTGCGCGCGCACGACGTGGACATGATCACCATCGGCCAGTACCTGCAGCCGACCGCGCACCACCACCCGGTGCTGAAGTACTGGACGCCCGAGGACTACAAGGCGCTGGAAGTCTACGGCTACGAACTGGGCTTCAGCCACGTGGCCTCCGGCCCGATGGTGCGCTCGTCGTACCACGCCGACGTCCAGGCCAAGGGCGCCGGCGTTTCCTGACATCCTGCCGGTGGGTGGGAGCTGCTTCTCCTGTGGGTGCGGACCGTTGGTCCGCACACCTCTGCCTGCCGTAGAGCCGAGCCCATGCTCGGCTGCTTGCTGCCGGCCAGCCGAGCATGGGCTCGGCTCTACATGCATTCACAATTTGCTACACCGGCCCCGCTAGGCTGGTTTTCCACCGAGCGCGGCCGGGTGACAAACCCGGCAACTTTCGGCACTGTCGTGGTGTCTGAACACCACGCAGTCTCCCCCTTGGCAAGGCGCCTTCGAGCACGTCAATGAAATTCAAAGCCCCCGCATTCCTGATGGCCCTGGCGCTGGTTGCGCCGCTGGCGCTGGCGGCCAAGGCCGACTCGCCGGCATTGCCCGCCGCGGCAACCGCCGATCAGGTGACCACCTCCAAGCTGGTGTACGGCCTGTTGTCCGACAGCCGTTACGCCTACCGCCCGCGCGCGCTGGACGAGGCCACCTCCAAGGACGTGTTCAAGCGCTACCTGGAGACGCTGGACGGCGGCAAGCAGTACTTCACCCAGGCCGACGTGGCGCGCTTCGCGCCGTTCGAAGCCAACATCTCCTCGGCCATCCGTGGCGGCGAGCTGGAGCCGGCGTTCCAGGTGTTCGCGGTCTACAAGCAGCGCGTCGGCGAACGTGTGGCCTATGCGCGCAAGCTGCTCAAGCAGGAGCCGGACTTCACCACCGACGAGCGCTTCGAATACGACCGCAAGAAGGTGCCGTGGGCGGCCAGCAGCGCCGAACTGGATGAGCTGTGGCGCAAGTCGGTGAAGAACGACTGGCTGCGCCTGAAGCTGGCCGGCAAGAAGCCGGACGACATCCGCAAGACGCTGGACAAGCGCTACGCGACGCTGGAGAAGTCGGTCAATGAACTGAAGGGCGAAGACGTCTTCCAGTTCTTCATGAATTCGTACACCAGCGCGGTCGATCCGCACACCGATTACTTCACCCCGCGCACCGCCGAGAACTTCAACCAGGCGATGTCGCTGTCGCTGGAAGGCATCGGTGCGCAGCTGCAGCGCCAGGACGACGTGGTGGTGATCCGCGAGATCATCGCCGGTGGTCCGGCTGCGGTGGACGGCACGCTGAAGCCGGGTGACCGTATCGTCGGCGTCGGCCAGGGCAAGTCCGGCCTGGTCGAGGACGTGATCGGCTGGCGCATCGACGATGTCGTGGCCAAGATCCGTGGCGCCAAGGACACCCAGGTCAAGCTGGAATTCATTCCGGCCGCTGAAGGTGCCGACGGCAAGCACCACACCCTGGTGCTGACCCGCCAGAAGGTGCGCCTGGCCGAACAGGCTGCCAAGGGCGAGACCATGACCATTCCGGCCGCCAACGGCGAGCCAGCACGCAAGGTCGGCGTGATCAAGCTGCCGACCTTCTACCAGGACTTCGAAGGCCGTCGCCGCAATGCGGCCGATTACGCTTCGGCCACCCGCGACGTGGCCAAGCTGCTGGCCGGCTTCAAGAACGACAAGCTGGATGGCGTGGTGCTGGATCTGCGCAACAACGGCGGTGGTTCGCTGGACGAAGCCATTGAACTGACCGGCCTGTTCATCGAGCAGGGCCCGGTGGTGCAGGTGCGCGAGTCCGGTGGCCGCGTCACCGTCAACAGCGACCGCAACCAGGGCGTGGCATGGGATGGCCCGCTGGCGGTGCTGATCAACCGCGGCTCGGCCTCGGCCTCGGAGATCTTCGCCGGTGCCATCCAGGATTACGGCCGTGGCCTTGTGATCGGTGAGACCAGCTTCGGCAAGGGCACGGTGCAGAACATCGTCGACCTCGACCGTTGGCCGAGCGGTGAGACCCAGCGTTTCGGTCAGGTCAAGCTGACCATCGCCCAGTTCTTCCGCATCAGCGGCAGCAGCACCCAGCACAAGGGTGTGGTGCCGGACCTGGCCTTCCCGGCCAGCGTCGATGCCACCGAGTTCGGCGAGAGCACCTACGACAACGCGCTGCCGTGGACCCGCATCGCTGCCGTGCCGCACACCCAGTACGGCAACTTCGCGCCGCTGCTGCCGAAGCTGGAAACCCGCCATGACGCGCGCATTGCCGCCGACAAGGAATTCCAGTGGTGGAACGAGGACGTGCAGCAGTTCCGCACCGAGGCCGCGAAGAAGTACATCTCGCTCAACGAGGCCACCCGCCGCGCCGAGCGTGAGCGCCAGGACACCCAGCGCAAGGAGCGCCAGGCAATGCGCAAGGAACTGGGCCTGGCCCTGGACCCGCTGGCCGATGACAGCAACGACGACGGCCTGACGGGCAACGAGCGCGACATCGTCAAGGATGCCGCACGCGAGAAGGCTGCTGAGAAGCGTCCTGACCCGCTGCTGCGCGAGTCGGCCTCGATCCTGGCCGATGCGGTGAACCTGCTGGCCAGCGACCGCCCGCTGTCGGCGCAGGTGCTGCCGCAGTCCACCGGCGCCGGTCGCTGGGCGGACTGAGCCGGCGACGGCATGCGATACCGCAGGGGGGCCGGCATTGCCGGCCCCTTTTCGTTTGGGTGCCTCCGTCCCGGTAGCGCCGGGCCATGCCCGGCGAGCCACATGCCACAAACGACTTAATCCCCTCCGTCCCTTTTTTGTGCATGAACAGGCAGCAACGGGGTGGCGCGGTCATGCCGGTTTCGACCCGCCGCACACGGCCGCAGGACTACCCTTGGCGGTACCGTCCTCGCAGGAGTACCCATGCGGGCCTCCCGTCTTTCCAGTGCTGTTGTGGCGCTTGGCAGTGCCCTGATCCTGTCGGCCTGTGGTGGCCGCACCGCCGACAGTACCCTGCTGCGCGAATCCTTCGACTCCGGCGACACGTTCTCGCGTACCGTCGATGGCCGCCCGGGCGAAGCCTGTGAAGCCGCGCGACGCACCCTGCTCAGCCAGGGCTATGCCATCGCCCGTGCCGATGACGCACAGGTGGAAGGCAACAAGAACTTCCAGCCGCGCGAAGACGACCATGAGCAGCTGGTGCTGCGCATCTCCTGCGCGCCGCGTGGCAACCAGACGCTGGTGTTCGTCAGTGCGGTGCAGGACCGCTATGCGCTGAAGAAGAGCCCGACCTCAGCCAGTGTCGGTGTCGGTGCGCTGGGCTCGGTATCGCTGCCGTTCGGCAGCAACGACGATTCGTTGGTGAAAGTGGCGAGCAGCACGGTCACCGACGCCGATTTCTATCGCCGCTTCTTCCAGCGCCTGCAGCAGTACCTGCCGCCGGCTGCGGGCATGCCATCACCGTTGCCGCCGCCGCCCTCTGCAGTTCCTGAGCCCGCACCCGCCCGCACGGACCAGGGCTGAACGTGCACGGCGGGTTGATGGGCGCGGCCCTGCTGCTGGCGCCCGTGCTGGGCATGGCGGCCACAGCCGCCGACTGTACGCAGGGGCTGCTGCAGCGGCTGGGCTGGCGTTTCGATGAAGCCGCGCTCAGTACGCCGCAGGTCCACGGCGGCGCAGTGTGTACGCGCGCGTCGCTGGCCGAGTCGCAGGCTGCCGGCGACCTGCACGTGCGCTGGCCGGCAGACATGTCTGCTACAGCGCGCCAGGCGTTGCTGCAGCAGCTGCTGGACGATCCGGCCACGGTCTGCGCCTATGCGTTCCAGCTGGGTGCAGCCACGCAACGTGCCGCTACTGCATTGCAGGGCAATCCAGGATTCCGCTTCTCTGGCCTGCAGCTCGGTTGGATTGGCTTCGGCCTGCACGGCGCACAGGCGCAAGGCTGGCAGCGCACGCGAAGTTTCGGCCGTGGTTTCGTGCCCACTGCGAGCAACAGCCAGGCGCTGCAGGCGTTCTACAGCGGCAATGTGCGCGCCGAATGCGGAGTCGGCCGCCAGGTCGCGCAGCTGTCCGCCCAGCGCGAGCTGTATGGCGATGCTGCATTCGACGCCGAATTTGCCGCAGAGGAGTTGTCGATCGGCACGTTCCTCGCCCTGCACGGTACCGACAGCATTCTGCTCGGCGCTCATTCCGGCGATTTCTTCGCCGATGGCAAGGCGGTGCGCACCTCGGCGATGGGGCAACAGGCGTTCGTGGGCGTGCCCGGTTTCATCGAACATGTGTACGACAAGGGCACGCTGGACGACCTGAGCAACCAGGCCGAGAACTTCGTGGTGGTTGACGTGGGCGCGGACGCTGCGCAGGCCCTGGCCACCCACGGCGGCCTGGCCTGGTACGACCAGCGCAATGTCGAACTATGGAAACTCGCGCAGGACATCCCGCGGATCGGCCAGCGCTACTTCGAGCGCCTGCTGTTCGAGCGCGACCCGGACCTTCGTGCACGGCTGGAACCGCGCTACCACGCCACGCTGGCACGCATGGACCAACTGCTGGACGATCCGTTCTACCAGCAGTTCGTGATCTATGTGCATCCACGCGGTATACGTCCCATCGGCTACCACATCGCCCGCCTGCTTGATCGCAACCCACGAACGCCGTTTTCGATCGACCTGGCGGTGCACAATCTGCATACCACGCTCTACCGGCGTTGGCGCGAGGCGCAGCTGCGCCACTGCGCGGCTACCGGCAGGCTAGGCAGCCTGACCCTAGACCCCAACTGAAGGTGAAACAATGGATATTGCAATGATCGGTCTCGGCCGCATGGGCGCCAACATGGCCCAGCGCCTGCATCGCGGCGGCCACCGCGTGGTCGGCTACGACCCGGGCGAAGGCGCCCGCCAGCGCGCCGCCGAGGCCGGCCTGGAGGTGGTTGATTCTCTGGCCGCGGCCGTAGCCGCACTGCCGGTGCCGCGCGTGGTGTGGCTGATGGTGCCGGCTGGCGAAACCGTCGACCAGACCCTGGGCCAGCTGACCCCGCACCTGGCCGAGGGTGACATCGTCATCGACGGCGGCAACTCCAACTACCAGGACTCGATCCGCCGCGCCAAGGCGCTGGCCGAGGACGATCTGGGCTACGTCGACTGCGGCACCAGCGGTGGCGTCTGGGGCCTGCAGGAGGGCTACAGCCTGATGGTCGGTGGCGAAGCGCCGGTGGTGGAGCAGATCGCACCGCTGCTGCGCACGTTGGCACCGGCTGAAGATCGCGGCTGGGCACGTGTCGGTCCGTCTGGCGCCGGCCACTTCACCAAGATGGTCCACAACGGCATCGAATACGGAATGATGCAGGCCTACGCCGAAGGCTTCGCGTTGATGGAGCGCAAGCAGGAGATGGAGCTGGACCTGGCCCAGGTGGCCGAGGTGTGGCGCCACGGCAGCGTGGTGCGCTCGTGGCTGCTGGACCTGAGCACCGAAGCCCTCAAGCGCAATCCGTCGCTGGATGGCATCGCGCCGTACGTGGAGGATTCTGGTGAAGGCCGCTGGACCGTGGCCGAAGCGATCGCACTGGATGTGCCGGCACCGGTGATCACCTTGTCGCTGCTGGAACGCCTGCGCTCGCGTGAATCCAATTCGTTCACCGACCGCCTGCTGTCGGCGATGCGCAATGAATTCGGCGGCCACGCGATCAAGAAGTCGTAAGCACGAAGCCGGGGTCGGAGCCCTTTCCGCAGGAAAGGGCTCCGACCCCATGAGGCCACACGAGCGCATTCCGATCATTTCCACGCCATCCACGCATGGCGTGGATCTACTGTGCCGACCAACGGTCGGCACCCACCAACAGCCGCGGGAAACTGTCGAAGGCGGGGTGGGTCCGGTTGCGGGGGTGTCCGCGGCATGGATGCCGCGGCCAAGCCCCCAGGGAAGGGTTTACGGCGTCCCCCGCAACCGGACCCACCCCGCCATCCCACGGATAGCCGGCTTTTGCTGTTGCTGTTGAGGTTGCCGGCCAGCGGCCGGCACTACCGCTTCGGCAGGTGCAGGGCGCAGCCCTGCCGATCACCCCAACGCGATTCGCCGTCCTTCGCGCGCACTGTCCATGCCGGCCTGCAGCAGCCGCATCAACTGCAATGCCTGCACCGGGCTGACCGTGGCTTCTCCGTCGCCATGCATCGCCGCCGCGAACTGTGCATACAGCCGCCGGTAGTCACCGGGCAGGTTGTCGACCGTCGTGCGCTGCACGTTGTCTTCGGCATCGCAGCGCACCAGCTCACCATGCCGCGGATCGATACCCCAGCCTGGCGCACCGGGTGCCACACCGCGGCGCAGCTGCGCCTCCTGCACGTCCAGGCCGTGCTTGATCCAGCTTGCCTTGCTGCCATGCACGCTGAAGTGCGGCGTCTGCGCCGCCACCAGCGAACCGGAATGGATGATCGCGCGATGCCGCGGGTAGTGCAGCACCGCGTGGAAGTAATCGATGCCGCTGCCACCTTCGCGCTGCACGGCCAGATCGGCATCGACCGCCTCGGGCCAGCCGAACAGCACCAGCATCTGGTCCAGCAGGTGCGGGCCCAGGTCGTACCACAGGCCACTGCCGGGGCCATCCTGTTCGCGCCAGCGGTCGCGTACCTGTGGACGGTAGCGATCGAAGTGCGCATGGCACTCGGCAATGTTGCCGAGCGTCCCGTCCGCAAGCAGCGCCTGCAGCGTGAGGAAGTCGGCATCGAAGCGCCGGTTCTGGAACACGGTGGCGATGCGTCCGGCATCGCGTGCCGCAGCCAATACCGTTTCCGCTTGGGCCACGTCCAGCGCGAACGGCTTGTCGACCAGCACATGCTTGCCCGCAGCCAGTGCCGCGATTGCCAGCGGCGCATGCTGTTCATTCGGCGTGGCGATCACTACGGCATCCACGCCTGGATCGTCGAACACCTCCTGCGGCGTGGAACGCACGTGCACGTCGCTGAACGCGCGCAGCAGCGTGTCGCGCTGCGAGCTCACGATGCTGTGCAGCACCAGGCCCGGCGTGTGCTGGATCAGGGGCGCATGGAAGACGCGGCCGGCAAGGCCGTAGCCGATCAGGGCCAGATGCAGGTCGGGGCGCATGGCAGAGCTCCGGCAGTGGGAAGGGCAGGGTAAACGACCCGCGACGGCAACCCCAAACTGAACCGTTGCCGTTGAATGCGGGTCGATTCACGGCAGCGTGACCGCAGCGCCACGCGTGCTCTACGCCTACTTGTCCAGACTGGCAGCACATTCCGCAGGAGTACGACACGATGAGCAATACGACCCGCACGCTGATTGCCTCGGCCCTTACGCTGGCCCTGGCGCTGTCCTCCTCGGCCGCATTCGCCAAGGATCCGGCCGCGAAGAGTCCCCCCAAGACCGATCATTCGGCAATGACCCACGCCGACCGCCATGATTCCAACGAGCCGGTGACCGACAGCTGGATCACCACCAAGGTGAAGGCTGATCTGCTGGCCAGCAGCAACGTTCCGGGCACGGAGATCAAGGTGGAAACGGTGAACGGCGTGGTCAGCCTCAGTGGCGCCGTGGCGACCCAGGCCGAGAAGGACAAGGCGGTCACCACCGCCAAGGGCATCAAGGGCGTGACCCGCGTCGATGCCGCTGCATTGAAGGTCAGTGCTGCTGCCAAGCGCTGACCCCGGTGGGCGCCCCATGCGGGGCGCCCACTGACCTGTAGAGCCGAGCCATGCTCGGCTGGAATTCCAAGGCAGCCGAGCGTGGGCTCGGCTCTACAGCATCGAATTCCGAACCCGTTCAGCCAACCGCGCTGGAAATTCCAGAGTCGTGACCGCCTGCGCTATATTGCCGGTTCCGCCGCAGTGGGGCCGGTAACGGCAGACGCTTTGCGGCTGTGCTGACGAGGAACTATGGCGCTGGTTTTCAGTGATGACATCTGGGACCGCTGGCGGTTGCCGGCCCTGGCGCTGGCCGCTGCCGCGATCATCGTGGTGCCGTGGTTGACCCTGCGCAAACTGCAGCAGGACAGCGAAGAGGCGATGGCCTGGGTCAACCATACCCAGGCCGTCGGTGTGGCGCTGCAACAGCTGCAGGCCGATGTACGCGATGTCGAATCGGCTGCGCTGACCCTGTCCAAGGGCGTGGACGCACCTGGCCTGCGCGAGCGCATGGCCAAAGCCAATGACCTTCCCGGGCGCCTGGCTGAACTGGGGCGGATGACCCGCGACAATCCTGATCAGCTGATCCGCATCGGCCGCATCGAGTCGATGCTGGAAGGGCGCAT
Source organism: Stenotrophomonas sp. YJH_SMC_43 (assembly GCF_059372535.1). Classification (NCBI taxonomy): domain Bacteria; kingdom Pseudomonadati; phylum Pseudomonadota; class Gammaproteobacteria; order Lysobacterales; family Lysobacteraceae; genus Stenotrophomonas; species Stenotrophomonas sp. YJH_SMC_43. The sequence continues at coordinate 440,885 of NZ_JCAFVQ010000003.1, read as the reverse complement.
GGCGCTTGCCCGCGAACTGGCAAAGTCCGAGCCCAACAGTGATCAGCGCGAGCTGGTGCAGGATCTGAGCACGCGTTATCCGATCCGTGGCCTGGTGGAGGAACTGCAGGCCAGCGAGCAGAAACTGCTGACACAGCGTGCCGAGCAGGCTGCCCGCCAGCGCAAGCAGACCGAGCTGGTATCGTGGAGTTCGCTGGTGATCCAGCTGTCGCTGCTCGGCCTGGTGCTGTGGCTGCTGCAGCGGCAGATTGGTCGACGCCTGCATGCCGAACGGCAGTCGCTGCGCTCGGCCGCACGTGCAGCCTCGGTGCTGCAGACCGTGCGTGAACCGATCGTGCTGCTCGACCGCGACCTGCGCGTGCAGCTGCACAACCCTGCCTTCGCCGAATTGTACGGGCTGCAGGATGAACGCGCCGATGGCCTGTTGCTGGATACTGTCGGCGACGGCGCGTGGAAAGATCCCGTTATGCGCCAGCGACTGTCCGATGTGCTGTTGCGCGGCCGCGAACTGTGGGACTTCGAGCATGAACAGCGCGCTGCCGATGGCATGGTGCGCTACATGCTGCTCAATGCACGGCGCATGCCGCTGCCGGACACCGACGACGAAGTGGTGTTGCTCACGGTCAGCGACGTCACCGTGCAGCGTGCCGTGCAGTTGCGGGTGGAGGAACTGAACCGCCAGCTGGAAGGCAAGGTTGCGCAGGTGTCCGAGGTCAACAGGGAACTGGAAGCCTTCAGCTATTCGGTCTCGCACGATCTGCGCGCGCCGCTGCGCCACGTGGCCGGATTCTCCGACAAGCTGTCGCGCCATCTGGGCGACGCCGCCGATGACAAGAGCCGCCATTACCTGGAGGTGATCTCCAGTTCGGCGCGGCGCATGGCGGCACTGATCGACGACCTGCTGGTCTATTCGCGGCTGGGCCGCGCGGCAATGCGCCAGCAGGCGGTGGACATGCAGTCGCTGGTGGCCGATACCCGTGCCATGCTCGATTCCAATCTGCAGGCCGAGGCCGAGAACAGCGGCCATGCGCACCATGTGGAGTGGAGCATCGCACCGCTGCCGATCGTGGTGGGCGATGAGAACATGATCCGCCAGGTCTGGCTGAACCTGCTCGGCAACGCGGTGAAGTACTCGGGCAACCGCGAACCGGCGAAGATCCGCGTGGACTACCAGCCGCAGCCTGACGGCGGTCATCAGTTCACGGTCAGCGACAATGGTGCAGGCTTTGACATGGCCTACGCCGGCAAGCTGTTTGGTGTCTTCCAGCGCCTGCACAAGGCCAGCGACTACCCGGGTACCGGCATCGGCCTGGCCAGCGTGCGCCGCGTGCTCACCCGTCATGGTGGCCGTATCTGGGCTGAGGCTGAACCGGACGTCGGCGCCACTTTCCACTTCTACCTGCCTCCCGCGACCGATGCGGACAAACAAGGGCCTTCTGCATGACCACTCTGCGCACCATTCTTCTCGCCGAAGACAGCCCGGCTGATGCTGAAATGGCGATCGACGCCCTGGAAGAGGCGCGTCTGGCCAACCCCATCGTGCACGTCGAGGATGGCGTGGAAGTGATGGACTACCTGTTGCGCCGTGGTGCTTTCGCCAACCGTGAGGAAGGCCTGCCGGCGGTGCTGCTGCTGGACATCAAGATGCCGCGCATGGATGGCCTGGAAGTGCTGCGGCAGATCCGCGAGCACGAAGAGCTCAAGCGCCTGCCGGTGGTGATCCTGTCGTCCTCGCGCGAGGAAAGCGACCTGGCCCGCAGCTGGGACATGGGCGTGAACGCCTACGTGGTCAAGCCGGTGGACGTGGACCAGTTCTTCGGCGCGGTGCAGACCCTGGGCAAGTTCTGGGCGTTGATCAACCAGGCACCGGAACTCGAGTGAGCCCATGCCCCTGACCGGTCCCGCCCTCGGGGCGCTGCGCATCCTGCTGGTGGAGGACTCACCGGAAGATGCCGAGCTGATGTCCGAACAGATGCTTGATGCGGGCCTGGAGGCCCGTTTCGAGCGTGTCGAGAGCGAGGCTGAACTGCGCCAGGCACTGGTCGCGTTCCAGCCGGACATCGTGCTGTCCGACCTGAGCATGCCGGGATTCTCCGGTGACGACGCGCTGCGCATCGTGCGCGAAACCTCACCGGAAGTGCCCTTCATCTTCGTCTCCGGCACCATGGGTGAGGAGAACGCGGTGGCGGCGCTGCAGAAGGGCGCCAATGACTACATCATCAAGCACCTGCCGGCGCGCCTGCCGTCGGCAGTGGCGCGTGCGATCCGCGATGCACGCAGCGCGATCGAGCGTGCTCGGGTGGAAACCGAACTGATGCGCGCACAGCGCCTGGAAAGCCTGTCGCTGCTCGCCGCCGGCCTCAGCCACGACCTGCGCAACATCCTGCAGCCGCTGCTGATCATGCCGGACCTGCTGAAGGCGCGAACCGACGATCCGCAGCTGCACCATCTGGCCGATGTCATCGCCGAGTGCGGCCGCCGTGGCCATGAGATGGCCGAATCGATGCTGTCGTTCGTGCGCGGTTCGCGCAAGCCGAGCGAACGCATCGAGATCGATGGCCTGTTCGATGCGGTGGCGCTGCTGTTGCGCAGCAACGTGCCCGATGCGGTGCGCCTGGAACTGCAGGTGCAGGACGAAGGCCTGGTGGTCGACGCCAACTACACCGAACTGCAGCAGGTGATGCTGAACCTGGCGCTCAACGCGATCCAGGCGATGCCCAACGGCGGTCGCCTGAGCCTGACCGCCAGCCATGCCGGCCAGCGCGATGGCGTGGACTGGATGCACATCCGGGTGGCTGACGAAGGGATCGGCATGGATGCGGACACACTGTCGCATCTGTTCAATCCATTCTTCACCACCAAGGCCGATGGCACCGGCCTGGGCCTGATCTCCTGCAAACGCATTGTTGAAGGCGCCGGCGGCAGCATCCACGTCAGCAGCCAGCCGGGGCAGGGCACCTGCTTCGAGCTGCGCCTGCCGATGCACGACGCCATTGATGGCAGTGAGCCGATCGAACAGCTGGTGGCACTGGGCAGTGGCCAGTCGATCCTGGTGGTCGATGGCGAAGCCACGCGCCTGTCGCTGCTGGGCAATGCGCTGTCCAGCCAGGGCTACCAGCTGCAGCTGGCGTCCGACGGCCCGGCTGCGCTGCGCTGGATGCAGCAGGAGGCGTTGCCGGCACTGGTGATCGCCGACGCCGGCTCCAAGCTGCTGCCGGCCAGCCAGCTGTTGGGCGAGATGGCGGCACTGGGCTATCGCGGCCCGGCGCTGGTGCTGGAGGACCCTGCGGTGCCGGTCTCGGCCGATGCATTCCCGGCCGGTGTGGAGGTGCATGTGCTGCGCAAGCCGCTGCAGATGCAGCAGGTCTTCCGCGCGGTGGCCGAAGCGCTGGGTTGATGCCGCTGGAGTTCTGTAGAGCCGAGCCTATGCTCGGCTGCTGTTCGTATTGACCTCGACAGCCGAGCATGGGCCCGGCTTTACCGGACGGTTTCCCAGGGGAACCGCGGGAGGGCGTCCACCGCCTGTTCCAGCCGCCGCGACCAGTTCTGATGGATGTCGGCATACAACGCCGAATCCGCGCCCAGCCGCAGCTGCTGGCCGATGCGCAGCTCGCCGTCGCGCAGCAGCGCAAGATCGATCGGCAGGCCCACCGACAGGTTGGAACGGATGGTGGAGTCCAGCGAGACGATCGCCGTGCGCGCTGCATCCTCCAGGCGCGTGGCCGGGCTGAGGATGCGGTCGAGGATCGGCTTGCCGTACTTGGACTCACCGATCTGCAGGTAGGGCGTCTCCGGCGAGGCGGCGATGGCGTTGCCAAGCGGGTAGATCATGTACAGCCCGGGCCGCTCGCCGGCGATCTGGCCGCCGAAGATCAGCGTGGCCTGGGTGTTGACTCCATCGTGGCCATGTTCGCTGTGGCTGCTGTGCACCTGGCTGTCCACCAGCAGCTGGCCGACGTACTCGGCAGCCTCGAACAGGTGGGTCATGTCGTGCAGGTTGGGCGTGCGTCGTTCACTGGCGTCGCGCCCCAGGCGCGACACCAGCAGCTGGGTGGTGGCCAGGTTGCCAGCCGCCATCAGCACGTAGGCTGCCTGGCCGGGGTACTCGAACACGTGCAGCTTGCGGTGCACGCGCACATCGTCCAGCGAGGCATTGGTCCGGGTGTCGGCAGCGAAGACCAGGCCCTCGTCCACCTCGATTCCAACGCAATAGGTCATGTCGGTGCCCTATCATGTGCGTCCCGGATTGTAGGCAGGCCGCCGTGACGACGGCATGTCCACGCCCCCCCAAGTGCCGTCACCTGAACCGCATGACCACCGTGCTCCTGAGCCTGGGCAGCAACGTCCAGCCCCGCCGCTACCTCCACGCCGCGGTGACGGCCCTGCGCGAGCGCTTCGGCGCGCTGCGGGTGTCGCCGGCCTACCGTACTGCCGCGGTCGGCTTCGACGGCCCGGCCTTCCTCAACAACGCCGTGGCGATCGACACCGACCTGCCGCTCCAGGAACTGGACGACTGGCTGCACGCGCTGGAAGACGCGCACGGCCGCGACCGCAGCGGGCCGCGCTTCTCCGACCGGACCCTGGACATCGACGTGGTGTTCTACGGTGACCTGGTGGTGGAAGGCCCCGGCCACCTGCGCATCCCGCGCCCGGAGCTGAAGCATGCCTTCGTGCTGAAGCCGCTGGCCGACATCGCCCCGGACTTCATCGACCCGGTCAGCGGATTGGACCTGGCCACGCTGTGGCGTGCGCACACGCAGTTTGGCGAAGCGTTCGAGGTGGTCGACCTGGAATGAGGGAGGTCGCCGGCCAGCGGCCAGCACTACCGGTAGTGCCGGTCGCTGGCCGGCAATGCTTCAACTGACCGTGCGCCCGCCATCTACGCGCAGGGTGTGGCCGGTGACGAAGCTGGCTTCGGCCACCAGCCAGTACACCGCTTCGGCAATCTCCTCGACCGTGCCGATCCGCGCCAGCGGCGTGCGCGCCAGCAGCGCCTCGCGGGCGAAATCGTCCTTGCCCTGTTCCGGCCACAGGATCGCGCCGGGCGCCACCGCATTGACCCGCACCTTCGGCGCCAGCTCCAGCGCCAGCGAGCGGGTGGCCATCTCCAGCGCGGCCTTGGCCATCGTGTAGGCGATGTGGTCCCGCATCGGGTCGGTGCCGTGCAGGTCGGTCAGGTTGACGATGCAGCCCTGCTGGCGGCGCAGGTAGGGCGCCGCCGCCTGTGACAGCAGCAGCGGCGCGCGCGCGTTGACCGCATACAGCTCGTCCATTGCCTCGGCGGTGACCTGACCGAGCGGGGTGGGGAAGAAGTTGGAGGCATTGTTGACCAGCGCGTCCAGGCGGCCGAAGTGGGTGACGGCCTGTTCCACCAGGTCGGGCAGGGCGTCGGCGTCACGCAGGTCGGCCTGCAGGGCCAGCACGCTGCCGGGGCGCACGTTGTCGAAATCGAACGCGGCCTGCTGCAGCTCGGCGCTGGAGGTGTTGGCATGTAGCACCACCGACCAGCCACAGGCGTGGAACTGGCGGGCGATGGCCGCACCGATCCGGCGCGCGCTGCCGGTGATCAGGACCACGGGGTGGGTATCGCTCATCGAGGGTCCTCCAAGGCTCGGCTATCCTGTGCACCATTGTCACCGCATTCGAAGACGCCATGCAGCCCACCTTCCCCCTGCCCGAAGCCGATGCCCTGGCCCACAGCGACCAGCTGGCCGCCGCCCTGCGCGCCGAGATCCTTGCCCAGGGCGGGGCGATGCCCTTCTCGCGCTTCATGGAACTGTGCCTGTATACCCCTGGCTGGGGTTACTACAGTGCCGGCGCCAGCAAGTTCGGTGGCAGTGGTGACTTCACCACCGCGCCCGAGCTTGGCAGCCTGTTCGCCGGCAGCGTGGCCAATGCGCTGGCGCCGGTGTTCGCGCAGCTGGGTGCACAGGCGCGGATGCTGGAACTGGGCGGCGGTACCGGCGCCTTTGCCGAGGCCGTGCTGCTGCGCCTGGCCGAACTGGACGCGCTGCCGTCGCGCTATGCCATCCTCGAACCCAGCGCGGACCTGCGCGAGCGACAGCAGCAGCGCCTGCAGCAGAACCTGCCGGCCGAGCTGGCCGCGCGCGTGGACTGGGTCGACCGCCCGTTCGAAGAGGACTGGGAAGGCGTGGTGTTCGCCAACGAGGTGATCGACGCGCTGCCGACGCCGCGCTTCCTGATCCGCGATGGCGAGGTCTATGAGGAAACCGTCGAGCTGGATGCCGAAGGCAACTTCATCCGTGGTGCGCAGCCGGCCGATATCCTGCTCAACGGTGCGGTGCGCCACATCGAGCGCTACCTGGAAAAGCCCTTCGCCGAAGGCTACCGCTCCGAGGTGCTGCCGCAGCTGCCGTACTGGCTGCAGGCGGTGGCCGGCGGCCTGCAGCGTGGCGCGATGCTGTTCGTCGACTACGGTTACAACCGCGGCGAGTTCTACCAGCACGACCGCGACGATGGCACCGTGCGCGCGTTCTACCGCCACCACGTGCACAACGACGTGCACCGCTGGCCGGGCCTGCAGGACATTACGGCGTCGGTGGATTTCACCGCGATGGCCGAGGCCGGCATGCACGGCGGTTTCGAGCTGGCCGGCTACTGCAGCCAGGCCAGCTTCCTGCTCGGTAATGGCCTGGACCAGGTGCTGCTGCTGGCCGAGGAACGCACCGACGAGGTCGGCCGCATCCAGTTGCGCGACCAGGTGAAGAAGCTGACCCTGCCGACCGAGATGGGCGAGCGCTTCCAGGCCATCGGCCTGCAGCGTGGCGTCGATTTCGAACCGGCCTTCGAACTGGGTGACCTGAGCTGGCGCCTGTGAGCGAGGTGTTGCCGGTGATCAAGCCGTTGCGGCGGCCGCGGTTGTGGGCCGTGCTGTGGGGTTTGGCCGTGCTGCTGGTGATTGTGGTCTGCCTGATCCCGCCACCGCCGATTCCGTTGCCGGAAAACAGCGACAAGGGCGAACACTTCCTCGCCTATTTCATCCTGGCAGGCAGCGCGGTGCAGCTGTTCCGTCGGGGCCGCCCGCTGCTGTGGGTGGGCGTGGGCCTGGTGCTGATGGGCATCGGCATCGAGTTCGCGCAGGGCGCGCTGACCAGCAACCGCATGGCCGACCCGATGGATGCCATCGCCAACACGATCGGTGTGCTCGCCGGCATGGCCACCGCACTGACCCCGCTGCGCGACCTGCTGCTGCGCTGGCGCGGGTGAGGTTCCTGTAGAGCCGAGCCCATGCTCGGCTTTCCGGTTGAAAAGCAGCCGAGCATGGGCCCGGCTCTACAGTAGATCCACGCGATGCGTGGATCCGGCCGCAAAGCGCAACCAAGGTTGGCACCTACCTGAGCGTGACCTCATCCAGCACCCACATCGCCGGGCGCGTGTCGCCGGTGAAGTTGATGCACAGATCGCCGTTGCCAGCGGTGCCCTTCGGCAGCGCCGCGCGCAGGGTCACGAAGCCGTCGGCATCGGTCTGCGCCGGCAGCGGCACCTGAGCCAGCACCTTGCCCGTGCAATCACCGCGGCGGATCAGCATTTCACCGTGTGCGCTCCGGGCCTTTTCGAAGCGGCGCTTCGGCTCGTCGTGGGCCAGCTGGAAGTAGTACGGAATACGCCCCGCACGCACTTCCACGTTGCCGATGCCGTCCAGCTGCGCCTGCGGCCAGCGCCAGCACGGCTGGAAGATGTCCACGTTGAACACCGCACGCGTTCCCTCACGCGGGCCATCGTCTTCCAGGCGCAATACCAGGCCCTTCGTGCCCACGCAGCTGAGCAGCTCATCGCTGCGGCGGCTGAGCAGCGACTGCACGGTGAATGCGGCGATGGTCGGCTTCGCGGCCAGCATCTGCCCCTGGTAGAACGCCGCCGCCTGCACGGTGGTCGGCAGTTTCCCGGTCAGCGGCTGCTGGTACAGCGGCGACTGCGCGGTCACCGGTTGGCCATCGGTGCTGTAGCGCACTTCATAACCCAGCGGATTGGCCAGCGACACGGTCACTGTGCCGGCCGCGCGGTTGTCGGTGTAGTCCACGCCCACTTCGAACGGGGTCTGCGCATAGGCCAGGCCCCAGGCACGGTAGCGCTGCAGTTGGGAGGGCAGGCGCGCGAGGAAATCGCGGAAGTCGCGATGCTCCGACGTGCTCCAGCCGGTCTCGGCCACCGCGGCCAGGCGCGGGAACAGGTTGTGCTGCAGGCGTGCATAGCTGCGCGTGTGCTCGGTGAACATGTTGGCCTGCAGGCCCAGGATGTGCCCACGCTTGTCGGCGGCCAGCTCGGCCGGCACCGGCTCGAAGTTGTAGAGCTTGCCGAGGTTGACCTGGGTCGGACGGCCCGGCGGTTCATTTGGCGAGGCCGTCTGCAGGTAATCCAGGTACAGGTAGCCGACCGGCGACATGATCACGTCATGGCCGGCGCTGGCCGCAGCCAGGCCGCCTTCGGTGCCCTGCCACGACATCACTGTGGCCTGCGGCGGCAATCCGCCTTCGAGGATTTCGTCCCAGCCGATCAGGCGCCGGTCGTGTTCCTCCAGGAAGGTTTCCAGGCGCTTGATGATGTGGCTCTGCATGGCCATTTCATTCTTGATGCCCAGCGCACGCATGCGCTGCTGCACCCGCTTGGATGCTTCCCACTGGTCCTTCACCGCCTCGTCGCCACCGACGTGCACGTACCTGGCCGGGAACAGCGCGATCACTTCTTCCAGCACGTTCTCGAGGAAGGTGACGGTGCTGTCTTCCACGTTGAACAGGTTCGGGAACACGCCCCATTCGCTGATCGGCTTCAGCGGCGTATCGATGGTGCCCAGCTCCGGATACGCGGCAATCGCAGCAGTCGCGTGGCCCGGTACATCGATTTCCGGAATCACCTGGATATGCAGCTTCGCGGCATAGGCGATCACTTCGCGGATCTGCTCCTGGGTGTAGAAGCCGCAGTACGGATGCTCCTGGCCGCTGACCGGATCGATGCCGCCGTCACCGGCCGGCAGGCGGCAGCTGCCCACTTCGGTCAGCTTCGGGTAGCGCTTGATCTCCATGCGCCAGCCCTGGTCGTCGGTCAGGTGCCAGTGGAAGGTGTTGAGCTTGTGCGCGGCCATCGCGTCGAGCACGTGCTTGATCTCGTCCAGGCTCTGGAAGTGACGGGCGGAGTCGAGCATGAAGCCGCGCCAGCTGAAGCGCGGCGCGTCCTGGATCTGCACTGCGGGCAGCACGCCGTTGCTGCCGCCGGTGGCGAGCTGGGCGAGGGTGGTCGCGCCGTAGAACAGGCCGGTTTCGTTGCCAGCCTGCACCAGCACGCCCTGTGCGGTGCTTTCCAGCGTGTAGCCCTCACCGCTGTCGCGGAAGGTGGGCACGATCTGGAAGCGGATGCTGCCGGCCTTGGCGCTGGCTTTGCCCTTGGCCAGTGCCAGGCGCGGGCCACCGCTGCGGGCCAGCAGGTCGGCGAACTGGTTGGCGACGCGCTGCGCGGCTTCGCCTTCGGCCTGCAGCACGGTATCGGCGCGCACGGTGATGCCGCTGCCCTGGCCGCGCTGCACGGTGGCCGGGGCGGGAATCAGCATCAGGCTGCCGGCGCGCAGCTGCGGGCCGGGTGCTTCAGCGGCAGGCGTGGGGTCGGCGGCAAGTGCCGGCAGCGCCGGCAACAGGGCGAGCAGGCTGCCCAGCAGCACTGCGCTGCGCATCCGGGCGCGGGAAGGCTTGACCATCGGTACGACTCCTTGGAACGGTGCGATGAACGCTATACATGAAAAACGCCGGGCCCGGAATGACCCAGGCCCGGCGTGCGTGCACGACTCGGCGATGTTGCTGCCGCTGGATCAGTACTTGAAGCGGAAGTTGAGGTAGTACTGGCGACCGTTGCTGTAGAACGAGGTCGGGATCGCCGCGGTCTGGTAGTACTTGTAGGTCGGGTTGTTGAGGTTGAGCGCATCGAAGCTGATGCTCAGCCAGTCGGTGGCCTTGTAGCTCAGCGACGCCGACAGGGTGCCGAAGTCATCCTGGTAGTACGGGTTGGCGCCGGACAGGCCGATCAGGAACGACGAACGGCGGGTGTAGCTGACGCGTGCACCGAAGGTATCGTTCTCGAAGTAGGCACCGACGTTGTAGGTGTTCTTCGAAGTGCCCAGCAGGTTGTCGCTGCCGTCGGCCCAGGTGTGGTCGGTGCTGCCATCGGCGTAGGTGTAGTTGGCATTGACACCGAAGTACTCGCCGATCGGCTGCTCATAGGCCACTTCGATACCGCGGACCTTGCCGTCGGCATTGCGCGGGCGGGAGATGTTGTATTCCTCGAGACGGTTGGTCAGCTCGCTGAACAGCATCTCCTTTTCGGTGCTGAAGGCCACGTAGTCCTTCAGGCGCATCGAGTAGGCACCGATCGACAACATGCCGCGCGGCATGAAGTACCACTCCAGGTTGGCATCGAAGTTGGTCGACACCACCGGCTTCAGCTTCGGATTGCCGCCACCGCCAGTCCGGTTCAGGTCCGAACCGTAGGACGAGGCACCCAGTGCCGAGAAGTCCGGCAGGGTCTGGGTCTGCGAGGCGGCCACGCGCAGCACCAGGTCGTCGCGCAGGTCGTACTTGAAGTTGGCGCTCGGCAGCACGCGGTTGTGCTTGTTCTCGAAAGCTTCGCGGGTCCACGCGCCGAACAGGCTGCTCACGTCCGGCACGGTCGAGCCGGTGGCGGCGGCGTAGGTATCGATATCCTGCTTGATGTTGACGTAGCGCAGGCCGACGTTGCCGCTCCAGCGGTCGCCGCTGAAGTTGCCCTGTACGTACGCGGCGAAGTTCTTCTCGGACACCTTCCACTCGGCGCCGTAGTTGTGGCGGCCGGTCGGGCCGTCATTGCCGGACAGCCAGGTGGAGTTGTTGGTCACCGCTTCCTTCAGCGCACCCGGGGTGAAGTACCACAGGTCACGCGGGAAGCTGCCACCGATGCCGTTGGCAAAGCCGCCGGGGAAGTTGGCGGTAGCGCCGTTCTTCAGCGCATTCCAGATCGCGCCCGGGGTTGCGCCTTCCGGCGACTTGGCCTCGCGCTTGTGGTCGCCGAAGCGGGCGCCGAAATCGATCGAGTTCAGTACGCCAGCGTCGGCGAAGTACTGGTTGAAATCGAGCGTGGCCCACTTTTCCTTGTCGATCGCGGTGACCTGCTGGTTGCCCCAGGTGCCGAAGTCGGTCACGCCGCTCGGGCCGATGTTGCCACCGACGTTCCAGTCGATCGGCGAGCCGTTGCCGTGGGTTGCCCAGGTGGCGCCGCCACCACGGGCCAGGTTGACTTCGGCGATGTACTGGCGCGGCGTTTCGCCGGTGCCCTTGGTGCTGCCAGCCTGGAACTTCATGCCCAGGTTGTCGCTGATCTGCCAGTCGGCATCGAAGGTGATGTAGTTGGTCTTGGCCTTCGACTCGCGGTAGATCATGTCGTACACCGCGTAGTCGCGGTCGGCCTGGCCGGCGAAGGTGGCGTTGGACAGCACGCCATCCTTGACGACGTAACCCGGATTCGGGGCCTGGCCCGGAATCAGGATCTTGTTGCCATTGGCATCTTCAACGGTACGGTCGTTGAGGATGCGGCCGCCCCACAGCATGAAGTTGCGGTTGTAGTTGTTCGCCTTCAGTTCCGAGCTGAAGCCTTCCAGGCCCAGGGTCAGGTTGTCCATCGGCTTGAACTGCAGCGACACCAGGCCGCCCTTGCGCTCGCGGGTCTGTTCAAACAGGGTCGAGCCGAGCAGGCCCGGCGCGTACACGCCGGCCAGGTCCGGGTTGGACTTGGCCACGGTGCCATTCGGATCGATCTGGAAGAAGCCGCCCGGGATTTCCTGCGCTTCGCGGCGCAGCTCGCGCTTCTGGCTGAAGGCCTGCACCATCACGCCGAAGTTGCCTTCGTCGTTCTTGTAGTTGAACAGTGCCGACAGCTGCGGGTCGTTGGACTTGGCCTGGTCCGAACGCACCATGCCGATGGAGCCTTCCGCAGTGAGCTGCTTGGAGAATTCCAGCGGCTTGCGGGTGAGGATGTTGACGGTACCGGTGGTGCCGCCGTCCTGCAGCTTGGCCTGCGAGGACTTGTTCACTTCCACCGAGCGCACCAGTTCCGACGGCAGCAACGAGTAGCTGACGCTGCGGCCGACGTTGTTGCCCTGGCTGAGCACGAACCAGTCGGCCGAGCCGACGGTGTGGCCGTTGATCAAGGTCTGGGTCAGGCTTGGGCTGGTGCCGCGCAGGCTGACACGGTCGGCTTCGTCGAAGCCGCCTTCGTCAGCGCTGGACGAGCTGATGTTCACGCCCGGCAGGCGCTGCAGGGTATCGGCGACGTTGTGCGCGGGCAGCTTGCCCACGTCTTCGGCGGTGACCACTTCCACGCGCGCATTGGCTTCGCGCTTGGTATCCAGCGACTTTTCCATCGAACCACGGATGCCGGTGACCTGCACGGTATCCAGGTCGGTGGCGGTCTGGGCGGCCTGCTGCGCGTGCGCACTGAAGGCGATGCAGCTGACGATGGCGGCCGAAAGCAGGGTCTTGCGGGTGTTCATGATGTCTCTCCTCATCACTCGATTGGATGCCGGCGGCGGTGTTCGGTTACGGTTGCGATGACATGCGCGGGGCGGCGGCGAAGTCCCGTGCGTTGGCGTGCCACGTACTGCGTGCTGCGATTGCGTTGAAGCCTGTTGCGGTGTCAGGCGGCCGACTGCTGCTGCAGGTACCAACTTGCAGCGCCGACCACGCCCAGCTGGCCGTGTTCGACGACCTTCACCGGGATGCGTGCCAGTGCTTCGCCCATCGGTCCCTTCTGCAGGTACCGTTCGACGAAGGTGCTGGCGTGCAGGTATTCGCGGATCTGCGGCAGGATGCCGCCGGCCAGGTAGACGCCACCGTGGGCGCCGTAGAACAGGGCCATGTCGCCGATGGTGCTGCCGAGCAGGCCGCAGAACACATCCAGCGCCTGGCGCGCGTGCGCATCGGTATCGGCCATGGCGGCGGCGGTGACCGCATCGGGGCTGGCCAGCGTCGGTGCCTGTCCCTGCAGTGCGCACACCGCACGGTACAGGTTCATCAGGCCCGGGCCGGAGATCGCATGTTCGATCGACACGTGGGCGCGGTCGCGCTGCATGTGGCGGACGATGGCCATTTCAAGTTCGGTGCTCGCTGCCAGGGTCGGCTGGCCGGCTTCCGTGGGAAGCACCACCGGGCCATGCGCGGTGGGAATCCACAGTGCCGCACCGAGGCCGGTACCGGGGCCGACCACCAGGGTCGGGCCGCGCATGGCGGTGTCCGGCCCGCACAGGTGCAGCACGCCGCTGGCGTCCACCTGCGCGGCGGCATAGGCCACCGCTTCGAAGTCGTTGACGATGTAGACCCGCTGCAGGCCGACGTCGGCCTCCACCTGGCGCGCCGACAGCGGCCACGGCAGGTTGGCGGTGATCACCGTGCCGTCCTCGCGGGCGTAGCCGGCGCTGGCGACCACGCAGTGCGTGGGCCGCGGGCCTTCGCCCAGGAAATCGGACAGGATCGCGCTGAGGCCGGCATGGTCGGCATTGCGGTACTTGCGGTACTCCAGCACCTGCACCGGGTGGGCGGCATCACCGCTGGCCTGGACCCGGGCCACGCGCACATGGGTGCCACCGACGTCGGCGGCCAGGAACGAGGGCGCGACTCGGGACAGGACATGGGCCGGGGCGGGGTGGCTGGCGGTCACGCGGGCTCCTGCTGCAAGTGGGGCCGGCCCTGGGATCGGGGGCGGCGATTGGGGCGGAGTCTGTAACCCCGCTGACAACGATGTCAACGAGTTCGTGACACTTTCGTTGCTGCATCGCAACGAATGCGACATGCAGTAAACGTTTACATGGCGTGAGTGCGGGTTTCACGTTGGAACCATTGCCGCACATGGGCCAAGGCCTCCGGTGCATTCAGCACGATGCGTTGCGATCGGGTTGCGCAGTGCAGCACGAGGTTCACGGGGCTGCGCGTGGAAGTTGACAAACCGCGGCTGTCCATCGAAAGAATGTGACAACGTTGTTCCCAGCCACTCTCCGACGCCGCGTTCTGCGGCCGTCGCCGCAGGAGCCCTCCTGATGTCCGCCGTCCCCGCTGCAAGCGCGCGCCCGAACGTGGCCACCTCCATCGCCATCGTTGGCGTGCTGTTCTTCCTGATCGGCTTCTTCACCTGGCTCAATGGCCCGCTGATCACCTTCGTCAAGTTGGCCTTCGAACTCAGCGAGGTCGGCGCCTTCCTGGTGCTGATGGTGTTCTACCTGTCCTACTTCTTCCTGGCCCTGCCGGCGTCATGGATCCTGCGCCGCACCGGCATGAAGAAGGGCCTGAGCCTGAGCCTGCTGGTGATGGCCGGTGGTGCCGCGTTGTTCGGCGAATTCGCCACCCAACGCTGGTACCCGGGCGCGCTCGGCGGCCTGTTCGTGATCGGCAGCGGCCTGGCCCTGCTGCAGACCGCGATCAACCCCTATATCTCCATCCTCGGCCCGATCGAGACGGCGGCACGCCGCATCGCGCTGATGGGCATCTGCAACAAGATCGCCGGCATGCTCGCCCCGGTGCTGATCGGTACCGTGGTGCTGCATGGCATCGGTGATCTGTCGGCCACGGTGGCCGCTGCCGATGAAGCGACCAAGGCGCAGCTGCTCAACGAATTCGCCGCCAAGATCCATGCGCCCTACCTGGCCATGGCGGGCCTGCTGGTGCTGCTGGCGGTGGCCGTGCTGTTCTCGCCGCTGCCGGAAATCAAGTCGTCCGAAGCCAATGCCACGCCGGTTGCGGCCGGTGCTGCCGAACGGCGCAGCATCTTCCAGTTCCCGCACCTGTGGCTGGGCGTGCTCTGCCTGTTCGTCTACGTCGGCGTGGAAGTGATGGCCGGTGATGCGATCGGTACCTACGGTCATGGTTTCGACCTGCCGCTGGACCAGACCAAGATGTTCACCTCGTTGACCCTGGCGGCGATGCTGGCCGGTTACGTGGTGGGCCTGCTGCTGATTCCCCGGGTGGTTTCGCAGTCGCGCTACCTGACCGTTTCGGCGGTACTGGGCGTGGTGTTCTGCCTCGGCGCCTGGGCCACCCATGGCTACGTATCGGTGGCCTTCGTGGCGCTGCTGGGCTTCGCCAACGCCATGATGTGGCCGGCGATCTTCCCGCTGGCGATCCGCGGCCTGGGCCGCTTCACCGAGACCGGCTCGGCCCTGCTGGTGATGGGCATCGCCGGCGGCGCGATCATTCCGCAGCTGTTCGCCGTGCTCAAGCAGCACATCGACTTCCAGCTGGTGTTCGTGCTGCTGATGGTGCCGTGCTACCTGTACATCCTGTTCTACTCGGTGATCGGCCATCGTGCCGGCCTGCCGCAGGACAAGGCCTGATCGGCGATGATGGACGGCAGCCAACCCCAGGGAAAACCCATGCGCAGAGCGACCATCAAGGACGTTGCGGAGAAGGCCAAGGTCTCGCTGAAGACGGTCTCGCGGGTGATCAACAACGAGCCCTCGGTGATGCAGGCCACCCGCGCGCGGGTGCTGCGTGCCATTGCCGAGCTCGACTATGAACCCGATCCGTCCGCGCGCAACCTGCGCAGCGGCACTACCTTCGTAATCGGGCTGGTCTACGACAACCCGAACCCGTACCACATCATCGGCGTGCAGAATGGCGTGCTCGCCGCCTGCCGCGAGACCGGGTTCGGGCTGCAGATCCATCCCTGCGATTCCAGCTCGCCGCTGCTCGCCGATGAACTGGCCGACTGGGTGCAGCGTTCGCGCCTGGCCGGGCTGGTGCTGACCGCACCGATGTCCGAGCGCCGCGACCTGATCCAGGCGCTGACCGCGCGCGGCATCAAGCTGGTGCGCATCATCGCCGCCACCGAAGACCCGGCCGATGGCGCCTGTGTGTTCGTGGACGACCGCGAGGCCGCCTACGAGATCACCGAGCACCTGATCCAGCTGGGCCACCAGCGCATCGGCTTCCTCTGGGGCGGCAGCTCGCACCGGTCTTCGGGCGAGCGCTACGCCGGTTACGAAGCCGCGCTGAAGGACTACGGCATGACCGTGGACAAGCACCTGGTGGTGCAGGGCGACTACACCTTCGATGACGGTTTCCGCGGCGCGCGCCGCCTGCTGGCGCTGCGCGAGCCGCCCACCGCCATCTTCGGTTCCAACGACGAAATCGCTGCCGGCGTGCTGGCCGCCGCCAAGTCGGCCGGCATGAACGTGCCCTACGACCTGTCCATTGCCGGCTTCGAGGACAGCCCGTTCTCGCGCCAGTCGTGGCCGCCGCTGACCACCGCCAAGCAGGCCACCGAGGACATCGCCCGCCATGCCGCGCGCCTGCTGATCGCGCAGCTGCGCAGCGACGCCTACGACGATGCGCCGGCACCACTGCACAACCAGGGCTTCGTGCCGCAGCTGGTGGTGCGCGGTTCGACCGCGCCGATGCGCCCGGCCGGCGCACGCCCCCTTCCTTCCGATCCTGCCTGAGCCTGCCATGTCGCTGTCAGACCCCACGTCCACCCTGATGTTCGCCGAGGCCGCTGAAGCGGCTGACGTGGTTGCCCGCCAGTTCTCGCGCAACCACGCCACCTTGGAATCCCTGGCCGCCAGCCTGCGTGCCGCGCCGCCCCCGTTCGTGGTCACCTGCGCACGCGGCAGCTCCGACCACGCTGCCACCTATGGCAAGTACCTGCTGGAAACCCAGCTGGGCCTGGTGGTCGCATCGGCCTCGCCGTCGGTGGGGTCGGTCTATGCCGCACCCCTGCAGCTGCGCGGTGCGCTGTTCATCGTCATCTCGCAGTCGGGCAAGAGCCCGGACCTGCTGCGCAACGCCGAGGCCGCCAAGGCCGCCGGTGCGCGCGTGATCGCGCTGGTCAACGTCGAGGATTCGCCGCTGGCGCTGCTGGCCGATACGGTCATTCCGCTGCATGCCGGTGCCGAAAAGAGCGTGGCGGCGACCAAGAGCTACCTGGCGTCGCTGGCCGCACTGCTGCAGCTGGCTGCGTACTGGAAGCAGGACAGCAGCCTTCGCGCCGCACTGGACCTGCTGCCGGACGCGATGCGCGAGGCCTGGCAGTGCGACTGGAGTGCGGTGACCGAAGGCCTGGTCGAGGCGACCAACCTGTTCGTGCTCGGCCGTGGCCTGGGCCTGGGCGCGGCCCAGGAGGCTGCACTGAAGTTCAAGGAAACCTGCAGCCTGCATGCCGAAGCCTACAGCTCGGCTGAAGTGAAGCATGGCCCGATGGCGCTGGTTGACCGTGGTTTCCCGGTGCTGGCCTTTGCCCAACCCGACGAGACCGGCGCCGGTACCCGTGCTGTCGTCGAAGAATTCACCGCGCGCGGTGCACAGGTGTGGATGGCCGGTGCCGGTGGCAACCTGCCGGTGGCGGCCGCACCGCATCCGCTGTGTGCCCCGCTGCTGACCGTGCAGAGCTTCTATCGCGCGATCAACGCGCTGGCGCTGCGCCGTGGTTTCAACCCGGATCTGCCGCCGCATCTGAACAAGGTTACGGAGACGGTGTGATGGCCACGGTCCTGCGCAACGCCCGCATCCTGGCAGGCGAGGAGTTCCGCGACGATCTGGCCGTGGTGATCGAAAACGGTCGCATCAGCGCGCTGCTGCCCGACGCTGCACCGCAGCTGGGCCAGGCGGCCGAGCAGATCGATCTGGACGGCGGCTGGCTGCTGCCCGGCTTCATCGATGTGCAGGTCAATGGCGGCGGCGGCGCGCTGTTCAACAACACGCCCGATGTCGCCTCGCTGCGCACCATCGCGCGGGCGCACCGGCGCTTCGGCACCACCGCGATGCTGCCGACGCTGATCAGCGACGATGTGGACGTGATGCGCGAAGCAATCGCTGCGATGCGCGAAGCAATCGCTCAGGGCGTGCCCGGCGTGATCGGCATCCACCTGGAAGGCCCGTACATCGCGCCGGCGCGCAAGGGCACCCACGATGCCAGCAAGTTCCGCGTGCCGGACGAAGAAGAAATCGCGCTGGCCGCCTCGCTGGACAACGGCGTGACCCTGCTGACACTGGCACCGGAACGCGTGCCGCTGGAGACCATCCGTGCGCTGGTCGAACGTGGCGTGATCGTTGCTGCTGGCCACACTGCTGGCACGTACGAAGAGATTCGTGCCGGACTGGATGCTGGGGTGCGTGGCTTCACCCATCTGTACAACGCGATGTCGCCGCTGCAGGGCCGTGAGCCCGGTGCGGTGGGCGCTGCGCTGGAAGACCGCGACAGCTGGATCGGCATCATTGTCGATGGCGTGCATGTGCATCCGGCCAGCCTGCGCGTGGCGCTGGCGGCCAAGCCGCGCGGCCGCCTGCTGCTGGTGACCGATGCGATGCCGCCGGTCGGTGCCGATGATCCCAGCTACGTGCTCTACGGCGAAACCATCACCGCCATCGACGGCGTGGTGCGCAATGCCGCCGGTTCGCTGGCCGGCTCGGCGCTGGACATGGCCACCGCCGTGCGCAACACCGTGCAGCTGCTCGGCCAGCCGCTGGCCGAAGCCGCACGCATGGCCTCGACTTACCCGGCGCAGTTCCTCAACGTCGACGACCGCCTGGGGCACATCGCCGAGGGCTACCAGGCCGACCTGGTGCTGCTGGATGATGCCCTGCAGGTGCGTGGCACCTGGATTGCCGGACAGTACGAGGCCGCCTGATGAACGCGACGCCGCCACGCCGGCTGGGCTCGATCGACGCCCTGCGTGGCATCACCGTGGCGGCGATGCTGCTGGTCAACAACCCGGGCGACTGGAGTGCGGTGTTCGCACCGCTGCGCCATTCGGAATGGCATGGCTGCACGCCCACCGATCTGGTGTTCCCGTTCTTCCTGTTCCTGGTGGGCGTGTCGATGGCGTTCAGCGTAGCGCCGCGCGCGCTGGACGCGTCAGCGCGACCTGCACTCGCGCGCGGCGTGCTGGATCGCGCGCTGCGCATCCTGCTGGCAGGTGCGCTGCTGCACCTGCTGATCTGGTGGGCGTTGGATACCCATCACTTCCGCATCTGGGGCGTGCTGCAACGCATCGCGGTGTGTGCGGCGTTGGTGGGCGTGCTGGCGGTCTACGCGCGGCCGCGCGTGCAGGTGGGCGCTCTGATCGCGCTGCTGGTGGGGTACACCGTGTTGCTGCTGGGCATCGGTGACCTGGCGCCATGGACCAACCCGGCCAGCCGCCTGGATACCGCGTTGTTCGCGCCGTGGATCTATCAATGGCACGCCGATGCCGGGCTGGGCCATGACCCGGAAGGATTGCTGAGCACGCTGGGCGCGCTGGCCAGTACCGTGCTCGGGCTGTTGGCCGGAGGCCTGCTGCGCAGCGGACGTGCCGCGGCGCTGGCCGGGCTGGGTGTGGCGACTGCGGTATTGGGCCTGCTGCTGGCGGTGGTGCTGCCGTTGAACAAACAGCTGTGGACGCCCAGCTACGTGCTGTGGACCGGTGGCCTGGCGGCGCTGGCGCTGTGGCTGGGCCACCTGTTGATCGACCAGAAGGGCTGGCCGGCGGTGGGCCGGCGCTTCGGCGTCAATGCGATCACGGCGTATCTGGGCGCATCGGTGATGTCGGTGGTGCTGATGGCTACCGGGGTTTGGGGGTGGGTCTGGCAGCAGCTGGCCACCGCAATGCCGCAGGCGCTGGAGCTGGCGTCCATGCTGCAGGCGCTGGTGTTTGTCGCGCTGTGGTGGGGCGTGGCCTGGTGGCTGGACCGGCGGAAGATCTATCTGAAGATCTGATGGCACCTCATCCACGCCATGCGTGGATGCTCTCCGCGCGGCCTGTGACCGCTGCAAAGATGAATAATTTCAGCCACGTGGAGGTGGGGTGATGGCCGATCAAGTTCGCAACTGAACTGTGATGGCCGCCACGCAATTTCACCTATCGAAACCGTTCACCACACGGCAGACTGCCTGCGCAGTACCGCATATCCGCAGTTCCTGATCCCTTGTCCAGGAGTGCTGTATGTCCCGTGCCGTTCCGCGCGCTTTCCGTCCGCGCCGCCTCACCGTTTCCGTGCTGCAGGCCCTGGCTGTCCCGTCCGTCATGCTGCTGAGTGCCAGCGTCGCCTGGGCCGGCTGTGACAGCGCCGCCCCCGTCGCCAGCCAGACGGTCACCTGCGATGCCAATGCGCCGAACCCGCAGACTGTTCCCATCACGGCCAATGGCGCGGCCGGCATCACCATCAATATCGCCAACACGGCACAACTGCAGCAGAGCGGTGGCAGCAGCGCGATTTCGCTTGTTGGTGCCGGTGGGCACCTGTTGTCCAACCTGGGCGCGATCAGTGCGGTGGGCGGAGTGGCGGTCCAGCTCGGTGGCGGCAGCCGTGTCGAAAATGCGGGCAGCATCAGCACCGGCAACAACACCGCCCTGCAGTTCGTCGGTGCGGGCGACAGCGCTCTGGTCAACCGCGGAACGATCAGTGGCCGCACGGGTGTGCAGTTCGGTGCGGGCAACGACCGTCTGGAGATGCAGGCAGGCAGCATCTCCGGTGGCGTCCAGCAGGGCGATGGCAATGATGTGCTGCTGCTGGGCGATGGCACGATCGACAGCGTCGACCAGGGCAGTGGCGATGACCAGATGACCGTCACCGGCGGCACCGTTACCGGCCTGGTAGCGCAGGGCAGTGGCCGCGATGATTTCGTCATGAGTGGCGGCACGATCGGCGCGCTGCAGCAGGGCGACAACATCGATAGCTTCCGCATGAGCGGTGGCCGCATCATCGGCGCGTTCGAGGATGGCGACCAGGCCTGGATGACCGGTGGCCGCATCGGCCGCGTCAACATGAAGCTGGACAAGAACCTGTGGGACCAGTCCGGCGGCACCGTGGATGGCAACGTGGTGACCGGCTTCGACACCGACACGATCATCATCTCGGGTACGGCCTACATCGGCGGCAACATCAGCGTCAGCGGTGGCAACGACAGCGTGACCATCACCGACGGCACCGTGCGTGGGCAGGTACTGCTCAGTACCGGCAATGACACCTTCAACTGGAAGGGTAGTGGCATCGTCTACGGCGCGATCGACATGGGCCCGGACAACGACGTGGCCAACCTCAGCAACCTCAACCAGGGCAACCTCGGTGCGGTGCCGCTGTTCGACGGTGGCGGTGGCATCGACCAGCTCAACCTGAGCAACGTCAAGACCACGGGCGTGGGCCGCTTCCAGAACTGGGAGGCGGTCAGCCTGGCCAACAGCACCGAGCTGAGCTTCGATGGTGATCTGGTGCTGGGCGACAACGGTAGCGGCACCGGCACGCTCACGGTGGATGACACCAGTACCGTCTACGCGGGCAGTGGGGGGCATGCCATCCGCCCATTCAACAGTGGTGCACTGGTGGAGATGGTCAATGCCGGGCGCATCGACCTGACCGGTACCGGCGCTGGCGACGTGTTCACCGTGCGTGGCAACTACCGCGGAGACGGTGGTGGCCTGTACCTGCGTACCGTGCTGGGCGCGGACAACTCCACCAGCGACCGTCTGGTGATCGACGGCGGTACTGCCACCGGGACCACCGGCATCGGCGTGCTCAATGCCGGCGGCAGCGGCGCTGCCACGCTGGCCGACGGCATCCTGGTGGTGCAGGCCTTGAATGGTGGCCGCACCGCGCCGGGCGCGTTCTCGCTGTTCGCACCGGTCGCGGCCGGTGCCTACGAGTATTTCCTGTTCAAGGGCGGTGTCAGTGCCGGTACCGGCGAGAACTGGTACCTGCGTTCGACGCTGGTGACCGGGCCGACGCCAGCACCCAACGGTGGCGGCAGCGTGACACCGCCACCGCTGACGCCTCCAGTGGCCCCACCGCCGCCGATCACCCCGGCACCGCCGCCGCCGCCCGAAGGCGCCAGCGATCCGGATCTGACCGCGGGCGAGACCGCGCCGCCACCACCGCCACCGGAACCCGCGCCGGTGGCGCCACCCAGCGATCCGGCCGTGCCGGACGTGCCAGTGGCCGGCGGTGCGCTGCCCGGAACCGGTGCGCCGCCGACGCCGGGTGCACGCCCCGCCGAGGGCGCAGTGGTGCCGCTGTACCGCGTGGAGGCTGCCACCTATGCCGTGGTGCCGCCGCTCCTACGCGAGACCTCGCTGGCCAGCCTCGGCACCTTCCACGAGCGGCAGGGCGAGCAGCGCCTGCTGTACAACCAGGGCGCATTCCGCACCGCCTGGGGCCGCTTGGTAGGTCAGAGCAGCGAGATCCATTGGAAGGGTGATGCGCAGCCGGGCTTCGATGGCGATGTGATGGGCCTGCAGGCCGGTCTCGACGTATGGGCCGCTGCCTCCGACAACCATCGCAACCAGATCGGTGTGTTCGTCGGCCGCACCCGCGCGCAGGGCAAGACCACCGGCCTGGCACTGGGCTGGGAGAACGTACAGGTGGGCCAGAACCGCCTGGACGACAAGCACGTGGGCCTGTACTGGACGTTCACCGACAGCAGTGGTAGCTATATCGACGCCGTAGCGATGCAGAGCCGCTACGACGGCCGCGTGCGTTCCTCGCGCGGGCTTGGCTTCGGCTTGAGCGGTGATGGCACCAGCGTGTCTGTGGAGGCCGGCAAGCCGCTGCTGCGGTTTGGGCAGTCGGCGTGGTGGTTGGAGCCACAGGTACAGGTGATCTGGCAGCGCACCTCGCTGGACGACCGCCGCGATGAGGTATCGAGCGTGCGCTTCGACAACGACAACGCCTGGACCGGCCGCATCGGCCTGCGTCTGGCCGGCGACTACCAGCTGGCCGACAACGGCTGGCAGCCGTATTTCAAGCTCAATTACTGGCATGGCCGCTCCGGCGAGGACCGCATCCGCTTCGACGACGACACGATCATCAATTCGCAGCGCTCACGCGCGCTCGAAGCCGGTGTGGGCGTGGTCGGGCGCTTCAACCGCACCATCAGTGCGTACGCGGTGGCCGACTACACGCGCGAGCTGGGCGGTGACCGCAACGAGAAGCGCCGCATCATCGAAGGCAACATCGGCCTGCGCGCGGACTGGTAGCGCCGGGCCATGCCCGGCGGCATGACCCGCTCTGGTGGGTGTCGACCTTGGTCGACACGAACCCTGCCGCCGTCATGACTCTGTAGAGCCGAGCCATGCTCGGCTCTGGTAGGTGTCGACCTTGGTCGACACGAATCCATCGGTGCCATTACCCCGCGCATGCACCCGGCGCCACCAGCGCGCTGGCATGATCGGCCAACACCACCACCGCGTGCAGCAGGCCTTCCTCCACCTGCGGCGGACACTGCGCCTGCGCGTCGTCCGTCTCGCGCGCCGACTGTGCAGCCAGCAGTACCCCACCGCACGCAGACAATGCTGCCAAGCAGCGCGTCGCCTCCGCCAGTTCCCGGCCACGCACATCGCTGAGCTGCCGTTCGCGCCAGACCTGACCATCGGCGGCGTGGCTTTGCGCGATGCCGTGCAACCGGGCGAAGAAGGCCGGCGGCGGAGCGTGTTCATGGGCTTCTGTGAGCGCATCTTCCAACGCTTCGGCTGCGGCATTGGAGAGCTGCAGGCCGGGCATTGCGGCACCGAGCAGTACATGCAGACGTGGATAGGTGGGATAGAGCGTGGTCATGGCAGCAACCTCACAAGGCTGGGCCACCTGCAGGGATGCAAGGTGGCGGGCGGTGCGGGTTGGCGTGCCGGTGAAGCTACCCAAAGGAAACGAAGCCGGCGGATCCGAAGGATCCCCACACACCGCCCGCCGTAGAACGACGGACGGTGCATTATTCGAGCCCGCGACATGGTCGCAAGCCCGACTTCAGGTAGCTTCATTCAGGACGCCAATCCCGGCCAGCGCAGGAGGCGCCGACGGAGGCAACCTTCTCGCGTTCTACGTGGCGATGACATGGGCAAAGTTGCAATTTGCTGATCGCGTGCAAGCTGTCTTGCTGCAATCCGCGGCGGAGCCAGATGCGACAGTCCGCGCATGGCGGAAGCCATCACCTGCGGGCTATGCTGCGCGCCTGACTCAACGACAAGGAAACGTCACATGCAGGTTCGCAAGGGAGTGCGTCGTACTGCTGCGCTGGTGATCGCGCTGGTGGCTGCCAACGCCATGGCCGATACGCCCAAGGCAATCGAAGTGCCCTCGCCGGAGGCGGAGGCCGAGATCCTCAACCTGCTTGAACGGCAGGCGCTGTATCGCGACCGGGTGGACTGGCCTGCCACCCGCACACGACTGCAATCGGTGCAGGGCGAGCCCGTGAAGCGGCTGGCGTTGCTGCGCGAAGCCATTGCGGTCAGCACGGGCAATCATGGCGTATGGACGACGACCCAGCGCCAGAGCGAATCCCTTGCGCGCGCGCAGCAGGTCGGCGCCGCCGCCGTGGAAAGGGCCAAGGCCGCCGATGCGGTGGATGCGCGCATCGGCTGGTTAGTCATCGAGGGATATGCCTCCACGCCCGGCGCGACGCCACAGGAAGCGTTCCGCCAGAACATCCAGCGCGCCGCGCGGTGGCAGCAGGTCATCCGCAGCAAGGACGACGGCATGCGCTGTGGCTGGATCGTCGACCTGCGTGACAACAGCGGTGGCAACATGTGGCCGATGCTGCTGGGCATGGCACCGCTGCTGCGCACCTCGGTGGTGAACAACGAAGATGTGGGGTCGTTCGAAACCGCACAGGGGCCGGAGCGCTGGACGTTGACCGCGACCGCCGTGCAGCGTGCAGGCAAGCCGGTGCTGGACTTCGGCCAGACCGGCTATGTGCTGCGGCAGCCTGGCGCGCCGGTGGCGGTGCTGTTCGGACCGCGTACCGGCAGTTCGGGCGAGGCCTCGGCACTGGCGTGGCGTGGCCGCGCGCAGACGCGCAGCTTCGGCCAGCCGACGGCAGGGGTCTCGACTGGCAACAACGTGCGCACACTGGCCGATGGCAGCCGCCTGTTGTTGACCACCACCGTGATGCGCGACCGCAATGATCGTGGTGATGGGTTGAAGATCGAGCCCGACCAGCGCATCGAGGGTGATGCCGCCACTTTGGCCGCCGCCCAACGCTGGCTGCTGGCCCAGCCCGCCTGCCAGGCGCGCTGACCCATGATCCTGATCGGCCAGCAGGAACGGGTGCTGATCGTCGGCCCAACCGAAACCCACCACTGCCTGCGCTGCCAGACGGAAAGTGAGTTCGCGCCGCAGCTGCGCTACAAGATGGCGCGCATCGACCTGCTGTTTGGCCTCACCTACCATCGCCGCTACGAGCTGGCCTGCAGCTGGTGCGGGCACGGCTGGGTGCTGGACACCGACACCATGGACCAGCAGCTGGGTGGGGTGCCGATCCCGTGGCGGCACCGCTTCGGCCTGCCGCTAATGCTGGTGGAGGTGGCCGGTCTGGCGGCGTTGGGCTGGCTGTGCCGGCATGGATTCCTCGGTTGAGGAGCGGGCCTGTTAAAGTCTGCCCTGCAATCACGTACCGGAACCGACCATGGACCACGACACCGCGTTCGAACCCCTCAACGACCTCGAGGAGCGCCTGCTGCAGGCACAGGACGGCACGCTGACCGCGTCGCAGTTCCTCGACGGCCTGCTGACCTCGACGGCGTTCGTGCTGCTGGACAAGGCCATTGGCGAAGATGGCGCCTGGGACGAGAGCATCTCGCCGCTGGTGCTGACCAGCGAAAGCGGCGAACCGATGTTCGCGGTGTTCACCGCCCCCGAGCGCGCGGGCCTGTGGCACGAGCAGCTGCCGCAGTTTGCGCATGCCATGCCGATCGCGGTGCACGCGCTGCTGGCCGGTATCGGCGACGGCGTCGGCCTGGTGCTGAACCCGGGCCTGGACGTGGGCATGGAGATGATTCCCGATGCCGTGGCCCAGCTGAAGCAGCGTGCGGCGGCGATCACCCGCGGCATGGCGCACTGAGGAGTCTATGGACCCGCTTTGACAGGGGCAGTGCACAAGCCATGTTGGTGTGCTTGCTTGTGATTCAGTACCACGATCCTTGAGAAATCGATGCCTGAAGACCTGTAAAACCCGGGCGCGACGCGCCGAAACTGGTCGCTGAACGTGGGGAGCATGTGGTCTGGAACATCCGGTATGACAAGGATGAGCTCAATTTCCTTGTTAGACCAACCATGCTCCTTGAAACTGGTTGGAAGAGCTGCCTGAACGCTAGCATGCCTGCCAGTGGCACCCAAGGTCCAGATCAAGAGTGAGTGCTGGAACTTCTCAAGAACTTCCGACCAGAAGATATCTGTTTCGCGCGGAATGGAGCTCTTTGCCTCCACTAGTGAAAATTTCTTTTTCTTACCTAGATCGAGCTGAACAATGAATTCGACGCGCTTGATGTTGGCTCCCAATGTCGTGGCGCTTGGGCAGGTTTCTATCGGATAAATATCCTCGTCAGGAAACGGGCCAAATGTCATGCCGGATTCGATTATTGTAATGCTCATTTTCTAAGTAACTCCAGCTCTTCCTGGAAAAGTCGCACGGATTCTTCGACAATCGGCGTTGCTGGCATGCCGTCTTCGAGGGATTGCTGTGTCCATTCGTTGCTTTCATTTGGGCTGAGAAGTGGGATCTGCATGCCCTCTTGGCGCGCGATTAGGTGCAGCTTTTTGATTACGAAATATGAGTGTGTTGCGATGAAGAATTGGATTCCCTGCTTGGCGAGAATAAGGATGATATCCATCAGTTGAGTGATGGCTGTTGGATGAAGTGCGGATTCAGGCTCATCAATAAAAATTATTGATGATGGAGATAGGTATTTGTTTCTCAGTAATGTGGTCAATATTGATATCTTCTTGACCCCTTCCGCGGTTATGTTTATCGAGAATCGACTGTTTCCTTTTCTGTAAATCCACCCTTCGCCATCCTGGGTAGGTTCAACCGTCCCTTGAAACATCTTTTCTAGCATGCTTGTGGACTTTGTGAATGATTCCATCGGGCGTCCACGTGGGATTGCGCCCTGTAGTGCAATTACGAGGTCTGAGTAGGTTGCGTCAAAGCCAAAGGTCTTATCTTGGATTGTCGACTTTACGATAACCTTGTTGAGGCCCAGAACTTCCTTTGGGGGGAGGAAGATTGAATTGGCCTCGCGCTTTTGAAGGTTGTTGTGATGGACAGCGACCTTGAGCGTTGTATCTTGGCCAAAGCCGAAGGCAAGGGCACTGTTGTCGTTCAGGGCGAGTGAGCCGCTAAAACGTCTTTGTGCTCCTCTCGTAACGAGATCTCCGAGTTTCTCGGTTTGGTAGGTCCAGTAGAGCTTCTGTCCGAGCACATCTGAGAATTCTCTAGGCTCATCTCCTCGGCCTGCTTCCTCGTGTGCACGAATTGCAGCGTAAAGTGCTTTGAGGAGGAATGTTTTCCCCGAGCTATTTGCGCCAATGATCAGGTTGATTTTCTGAAGGTTTTTTCCTTGGATTGCATCGATGGGTCCAAGGTTTTTGAATTCAAACTGGTTGAGCATGGCAATGCCTCATGTATCGCTGCATTCTATGATGACGGAAGGGAATTGTGTTCTAATCGGGATTAGTCAGATGGATCAGCGCGCGGCCGCAATCGCCTTCACCCGCGCCCTCGCCAGCGCCTTGCCAACGGTGGGGCCCTTCAGGTGGGTCAGGTCCAGATCCCGCGCCTGCACTGACAGCGCCGCCTGGTGCAGGCGCTTGAGCGTTTCGCCCTGCGGGTAGTCGGCGTCCTCGAAGCCGAGCCGGCCGCGCTTGTCGGCCTCGCAGCACAGTGCGATGCGGGCCACGCGCTCCGGCCGACGCAACGCATCACAGCGGCCCAGTAGTTCCAGCACGGTGGCATCGCGCAGTTCGTCGATGCGGTGCACGTTCAAGTGCTCGCGGCACACCGCTTCGGCCAGCTGCTGGTATTCGGTGGGAATCTTCAACCGCGCACACAGTGCCTTCAACGGTTTGATGCCGCGCTGCTCGTGCATGATGTGGCGCGGCCATTCCTCCGGCGGGGTCAGGCCCTTGCCGAGATCGTGGGTGAGGGCAGCGAAGCCGACCAGGTCATCGCCGGGGGCGAGCTTCGCGGCCATGTCGCTGACCATTTCCTGGTGGATGCCGCTGTCGACTTCCGGGTGGAATTCAGCACGCTGCGGTACGCCGTACAGTGCTTCCAGTTCGGGCAGGATCGGGCCCAGTGCCTGCGCATCGTGCAGCGTGCGCAGGAAGGCGGAGGGCCGTTCACTGACCAGCGCCTTGCGCAGTTCCTGCCAGACGCGTTCCGGCACCAGCGCGTCCAGTTCACCGCTGGCGGCGACCTCGCGCATCAGTGCCATGGTCTCTTCGGCGACGCTGAAGCCCAGTGGTGCAAAACGGGCCATGAAGCGCGCCGCGCGCAGCACGCGCAGCGGATCCTCGACGAAGGCCGGCCCGACATGGCGCAGCACGCGCTGTTCCAGGTCACGGACACCGCCATAGGGATCGACCAGAGTGCCGGTGTCTTCGTCGCAGGCAATCGCATTGATGGTGAAGTCGCGGCGCTGCAGGTCTTCTTCCAGCGTCACCGCCGGATCGGCATCGACCACGAAGCCGCGATAGCCGCGGCCGGATTTGCGCTCGGTGCGCGCCAGCGCGTATTCCTCACCGGTCTTCGGATGCAGGAACACCGGGAAATCGCGGCCGACTGCGGTGTAGCCCTGCGCTTCCATCTGCGCAGGCGTGGCGCCGACCACCACCCAGTCGCGGTCGCCGGCAGAGCGCTGCAGCAGGCGGTCGCGCACGGCGCCGCCGACAAGATAGATCTTCATGGGGGGATGATCGCATGGCCGGCGCAGATGTTCCGGCACGACCGATGCTGAGGCCTCACGGCAGGCCGCGCCACTCCGGCACGAACAGGCCGGCCAGGAACCATAGGCCGTAGACGATCCACAGGCAGAGGACGTACAGCTTGATCTGGTCTTCGTCCCACAGGCTGCCCCAGCTGTCGACGAAGGCCAGCGACTTCCAGCCTTCCATCCAGGCCGCGCCACCCCAGCGCAGTACCCAGGTGGCGAACAGGCTCCAGGCGGCGAATATCCCGATCCAGGCCAACAGGCTCATTGCGTTCCCCTCCCCGGGGCGATCGTGTAGAGCCGAGCCCATGCTCGGCTCATCGTGTGGCAACGCGACCGGAACGAACCGCAGCCGAGCATGGGCTCGGCTCTACAGATGCAGTGCGATCAATCGCCGCCCTGGTCGGCGTTGGCCGCGCAGCTGAAGCTCTTGCGCTTGTCCACCAGACGGCCCATCAGGCGGTCACTCAGCGGTAGCGCATCGCCATTGAGGCGCCAGTCGTAGATCACGCTGAAGGCCAGCACGCGGGCGACGTACTCGCGGGTTTCCTTGTAGCTGATGGTCTCGATCCACAGGTCCGGATCAAAGCCCGGGCGCTGGCCCTGCCAACGTGCGGTCGGGGTCGGGCCGGCGTTGTACGCGGCGATGGTCACGTACGGCAGGCCGTCGTACTTGTTCATCAGCTGGCGCAGGTAGGCGGTGCCGATGGCAATGTTGGTGTCCGGGTCGTACAGGCTGTCGGCGCCGCCGTAGCCGGTCAGGCCGATCGACTTGGCCACGCCGGCACCGGTGGCCGGCAGCACCTGCATCAGGCCCATGGCGTTGGCAGGCGAGCGCGCACGCGGGGTGAAGGTGCTCTCGGCGCGGATTTCCGCAGCCACCCAGGCCGGGTCGATGGCATTGCGTGCCGACTCGCGGCGGATGGTGGCGTCGTGGTGCAGCGGGAAGCGCAGGTCGTACAGGCGCTGCTCCTGCGGCTGCTTGCCGAGCGCGAACACCGCACGATCGAACCAGCCGTTGTCCTGCGCCACGCGTACCGCCAGGCGGCGCTGGGTGTCATCGAAGCGCGACAGCGCGCTGTTCCATTCGGCCACGGCCCAGCCGGCGCGGTCGATCTGGTACAGCGCCATCGCGCGCTGGATGGCCGGATCGCGCGCGACCACTGCCTGTGCCTGCGCGCTGTCATTCGGCTTCCACGGGCACAGCGTGTAGCCCTGCTGCAGCTTGTCGGCGGCCAGGAAACCGTGGAAGGTGGGGGCACGCGCCGCATCGCGGAACAACGGTTGCGCCTGCTGGGCCTGCCCGGTCTTCTCCAGCATGCGGCCTTCGAAGTAGCGCCAGCGCGGGTCACTGCGCTGCTTGCTGGCCATCTTGCGGATCGCGGTCAGCGCCGCCGGCCAGTCACCGCGCGACATCGCTTCGCGCACGCGCCATTCGTGCAGGCGTTCGTCATACGCCGATTCCGGCACCGCGTTGAGGCGGCGCGCCGAATCGGGCAGGTAGGAAGCCACCGTCCACAGTGCGATCTGGTACAGCACCTGGCCCTGCTGCTCGGCACTCAGGCCCAGCGCCTGGGCATACTGCGGCAGCTGCTGTTCGGTGGCGGCCGGGTCGGCCTTGGCCAGCTTGGCCAGGCCATCGGTGGCGATGCGCCGGCTGCGTTCGTTGCGTGGCCAGTTCAGTGCGCTGGCATTGGGCTTGTCGACAAACGCGGCGTAGGTGTTCGCCAGCGCCAGGTCGGTGGCAGGCAGGCCACGTGCGGCGCTGCGCATCACGGCCGGCTGCTGGGCGTCGGCGGCGGCATCGATGCGTTCCCAGCGCAGGGCGTCGCTCAGGCCACCCTGCGCCTGCAGCACGGCGAAAACGGCATCACAGCTGTCCGGCAGCGACTTGCCGTTCTTGCGCCACAGATCCTGCGCCTCGCTGATCCACTGCGGATCGACCTTGCCCGTCACCTGGCGCGCGGTCAGCTGCGCACAGCGCAGGCCGGCGTTGTCGGTGGGTACCCAGTTGGCGAGCAGGGTGGGCCAGTCCTGGCGGCGTGCGACCGAGGGCAGCCACACGCTGCGGAACGTGCTGGCCACGGCCTGGCCGTCATAGCGCTTGAGGAAGGCCTGTGCCTGCGCGGTATCGACGGTGTCGATGTTGCGGCGCAGGTTGGCGTACTCCAGCCATCCGTAAGCCGGATGGCGGCTGAGTGCAGCGGCCTGGCCGGGATCGAACTGGCCGCGTTCGGCGGCAGCGATCGCAGCCTTCAGCTGCGCGTTCTGGGCGTCGAGGGACTGGGCGTTGGCGCAGCCGATCAGCAGCGTGGTGGCCAAGGGCAGCAGGGACAGGGCAGTTGAAGTGCGTCGGGTCATGGCGACCAGCATAGCGGGCGATGGCTGAATTCAGTTTCGCATTGCGTGCACGCCGAGCGTCGGCAACGACAGCTGAATGACCCCGCGCAGGCCACTGCCGCAGCGGATGGGAGGCGTCGTAACGTCGGCCTTGGGCGAACGGCCCGGCTGCAGGGAGCGGCACATGGCGTTCAGTAGCGCAGGAAGAAGCGGCCCGCTGGCGGACATCAATGTCACGCCACTGGTGGATGTGATGCTGGTGCTGTTGATCATCTTCATCGTGACCGCGCCGATCGTGGCCCGGCCGATTGCAGTGCAATTGCCGCAGGCCACCGATCGGGTGGTCGACCGTCCCGAACCGCCACCGCCGATCGAGCTGCGCCTGGACGCTGCCAACCAGCTCAGCTGGAATGGCCAGCCGATGGCGATGGGCGAACTGCAGGCGCGCCTGCAGGCACAGGCGGGCGAACATGCCGGCAACCTGCCGGAGCTGCGCATCGCCACCGATCCGGCCGCCGAGTACGAAGGCATGGCGCGGATATTGGCGGCGGCCGAGGCGACCGGCATGGAGCGGATTGCTTTCGTGCGGTGAGATGGGTGGGGCGCTGTTGGGGGGCGGTGTGCCTCAACAGCGTCCACCTTTAGTCAGTATTGCTGGCAATAGACTGTGCGGCCGTCCCAGCTGCAGGAAATTCGACTGCTGGACCCGCGTTGGACCGGCACACCATACATCTGAGCAGAGCGGGCCCATTTATCGACATCGCCGTCGTGGCGGAAGTAATACTGTCCAGCGTAAGAAGGAGCCGTGACAGGATCTGCAATGGTCTCATCTGGGACTTTGTTTCCAGTGCCGTCCCGGCTCTCACCTTTCTGGTATTTGGCCTCTGCTACGTTATCAGGGGTGATTCGATAGAGAGTTTTTGATCCGTCTCTCCAAGTAATTACTATATTGACTGATCCGCCCCCTTTTATGCTTGCCCAGTTGAGCGAAAATTGCTGTATGGAAAGCGCGAAGCTGTTCCACGCTGGGTTGCTTGTATTGGCTCCTGCGATTTCTAGGGCCAAATACTGGCCTAGTCGCGTCCTCATGGTCGCAGAGCTGACGATCTCGAACGCGTCGGACGATTTGTACGACTCTGGAAATCGCATCCCATTGGAATTCCCCGGATTGTCGGGGTGGAGGGGAACCATTGCGCCTCCCCCCGCATTTGGAAAAGCGCGGCTCGGCTGATCACTAACGCCAGATACACTTTCCACAATCCGGAGAAATGCCATTTGGATCTGGCTGGGTACAGGGGTCGGAAGGGCTCTCCATTTTCTCATTTCCCGGTCATATTCAACATCGAATGCGGTCAGTTGTGCTTTTTCGAAGTCAATTATCACTGTGAGGCCAGATCCAGACTGTAGAGCGACGGATTTGGGCGATACGCAATTGTTGCACTCGATGAGGCCGCCTGCTTCGGATTCACCTGCAAATGAAAAGAAGACAAGTGCGATGATCGCTGCTTGCAGTCTGGCAGTAGTTGCTTTCACGATTGAACCTCGCTTTGAGCGTCGGAGGTCTGAGTCTCTGCCGGATTCGTGGTTCAAGCTGGCAAAATTCTGGAATTTAAAATAATTCCTAGATACTGAACTAATTGCGGATGCCGACGGTTCATTCGTCAGGATTGCGTGAAAAGGTGTCGCCGGTCACGCCGCGATTTTTACCACTTGTTTACAAAGGAGACGGCGCCGCCATGCAGGGAGGGAGTGCGGCAGCCTATGTCCCGACATTCCTTTGGAGAGAGAGCGAATGAATCACCTGCACCACCGCCCTTTGGCGGTTGCCGTCGCGCTGTGCGTGATGACCCTGGCACCGTTGGGTGCCGCTGCACAATCCACCACCAACCTGGATGCGGTGGAAGTCACCGGTACCCGCATCAAGCGCGCTGAGGTGGAAGGCCAGGTGCCGATCCAGACGCTGACGCGCGGCGATATCGAACGCACCGGCCTGACCTCGATCGGCGAAGTGCTGCAGCAGCTCACCGGTTCCGGTTCGGCGCTCAACGCCAAGTTCAACTCGTCCGGCAACTTCGGCTTCCCGCCCGATGGCAGTGGTGTAGGTGCCGGTTCGGCGCAGGTGGACCTGCGCCACCTGGGCGCCAAGCGCGTGCTGGTGCTGGTCGACGGCATCCGCTGGGTCAATGAGTCATCCGCATCCGGCGTCGGCTCGGCCACCGATCTCAATACCATTCCGCTGGCCATCGTCGAGCGCATCGAAGTGCTGGAAGATGGCGCGTCGTCGCTGTACGGTTCCGACGCCATTGCCGGCGTGGTCAACATCATCACCCGCCGTGACTTCGATGGCGGCCAGGTGACCCTGAATTATGGCGAGTACAGCAAGGGCGATGGCACGCAGAAGGGCGTGGACCTGGCCTGGGGCAAGAGCGGCGACCGCTTCAGCCTGTTCCTGGGCGCCAGCTGGACCAAGCAGGATCCGGTGTTTGCCAAGGACCGCGAGCAGTCGCGCTTCCCGATTCCCGGCACCGGGCTGGCGTTCGGCAGCGGTGGCATTCCGCAGGGTCGTTTCATGTTCACCGACCCGAACACCGGCGCGGTGCAGAACATCGTGCCCAATACCGGCGTGAGCAACCCGCGCTACGACGGCAGCGCCGGCTGCGCGCGCACCGATGACTATCACTGCTTCACCAGCGCCGACCGGTTCAATTTCGCCGAGTACAACATGGTGCTGACGCCCTCGGAGCGTAAGGGCCTGTTCGGTCAGTTCCGCTTCGACATCACCGACAACGTGCAGTGGTACGTCAAGGCACTGGGCAACCGTCGTGAGTCGACCAACCAGGCCGGCCCGGAGCCGCTGTTCTTCGGCCCCGATGGCGCCACCGGCAATCCGCTGGCCGACAACATCACCGTGTCCGCGCTCAATCCGTACAACCCGTTCGGCTTCGACCTGGTCTCGGGTGACAACCTGAGCCTGATCGGCCGCCGCCCGGTGGAAGGCGGCGCGCGCGTGTTCAAGCAGGAAGTGGACACCACCTATTTCGCCACCGGCTTCGTCGGCAACTTCCAGGCGGCTGACCGCAGCTGGTACTGGGACGTCAACGGCATGTACAGCAAGAACAAGGCCGAACAGACCAACTACGGCAGCTACAACATCTACAACGTCAACATGGCGTTGGGCGATCCGTCGGTCTGTGCGGCGACGCCGGGCTGCGTGCCGCTGAACATCTTCGGCGGTGTCGGTTCGATCACCCCGGACATGCTGAAGTGGATCCAGCCGGTGGTGCGTGACCGCAGCCAGAACGAACTGAGCCTGTTCACCGCCAACCTGTCCAGCGACCTGTTCACGCTGCCGGCCGGCCCGGTGTCGTTCGCTACCGGCTTCGAGTATCGCAAGTACGAGGGTTCGTACCAGCCCGATCCGCTGACGGTGGCCGGCCACTACAACGGCGTGCCGTCGCAGCCGACCTCGGGCTCCTATGACGTCAACGAGGCGTATCTGGAGTTGAGCGTGCCGATCTTCGCCGATTCGACCTTCGGCAAGAAGCTGGACCTGAGCCTGGCCGGGCGCTACTCGGACTACTCCACCTTCGGTGGTGAATTCACGCCCAAGTACGGCCTGCGCTGGCAGGTGACCGATGACTTCGTGCTGCGCACGACCTATGCCGAAGGCTTCCGTGCACCATCGATCGGTGAGCTGTACGGCTCGGCCGCGCGTGCCGACCTGCAGCTGTTCGATCCGTGCTCGGTGGGCCTGGGCGGTACGCCGCCGCGTGGCAGCGCGGCCAACTGTGCTGCGCTGGGCGTACCGGCCGGGTTCCAGCAGGCCAACTCGCAGATCTCGGTGACCACTGGCGGCAACCGCGAGCTGGATCCGGAACGCTCGCGCAGCTTCAGCGCAGGCTTCGTGTGGAGCCCATGGTTTGGCAGCAACAGTTCGTGGTCGGAACGCTTCGATGTGGAAGTGACCTTCTACCGCCATGCCATCGACGGCGCGATCCAGGCAATCAACGCGCAGACCCAGCTGGACCTGTGCGTGGACACGCTGGACCCGATCTACTGCAACGGCATCACCCGTGCCAGCACCGGCGCGGTCAGCAGCTTCAACAACCGGCTGACCAATCTGGGTTCGATCAAGACCGATGGCTGGGATGTGGATCTGTTCTGGACGTTGCCGCAGAGCTCGATCGGTCAGTTCAAGCTGGGCTGGAAGAACACCTTCGTGGGTCGCTACGAAGCCACCGGTGCGGCGGGCCAGAAGCAGCCGCAGAAGCCGGGCGTGGAAGTGGCCGACAGCTCGATTCCGGAATGGACCAGCAATGCCAGCATCGGCTGGACGCTGGATCGCTGGAGCGCCAACTGGACCGTGCGGCATATCTCCGAACTGACCGAGAACTGCGGTGACGCTTCCGTGTTCCCGGTCTGCAGCAACCAGGCTGCGGGCACCAATACGCTGTCGGCCACCACCTTCCATGACATGCAGGTGGGCTACAAGATCGACTGGATGAAGGGGCTGCAGCTGACGGCCGGCCTGAACAACGTGTTCGACAAGGATCCGCCGATCTGCCTGTCGTGCTCGTTGAACGGTTACGACGCTTCGACCTATGACATCCCGCGTGGCCGCTACTGGTACCTGCGCGCGGACCTGCGCTTCTGATGTAACGGTGGCAGTGCCGGTCAGTTCCGGCGCTGCCTTGCTGGTGTAGAGCCGAGCCCACGCTCGGCTCAGAGAATCAGCCGAGCGTGGGCTCGGCTCTACAGGTGCGGGGCGATCGTGCCCCGCGCCTGATCAGAACGCCCAGGTGAACGTCAGCGAGCCATTCCGGCCATCGCCGTACGCACCGTAGCCGGTGATCTGCGAGTAGTACTTCTTGTCCAGCAGGTTGTTGAGGTTGGCCTGCACGCTGAACTCCGGCGAGATGCGGTAGCGCACGAAGGCACTGACCAGCGCATACCCTTCCTGTTCGAAGCGGCCCACCACCGGTGCGGCGTAGTAGATGCGGTTCTGCCAGTTGGCACCGCCGCCGACGGTCAATTCCTGCAGCGATTGCGGGGTGTAGCTGGTGAACAGCTTCAGCGCGGTCTGCGGCAGGTTGGTGTTGATGTCGGCACCGTTGATGTCCTTGGCCACATAGCGCGAAGCACCGAAGGTCGCATTCCAGCCCGGGGCCAGTTCGCCGTTCACTTCGAACTCGAAGCCACGGCTCACGGTGCCGCGCGCAGCGATCGAGGCGAACTCGCCCGGGCGGCCGATGATCGGCTCGCTGGTGACCTGGGCGACATTGTCCTGCTCGATGCGGAACACCGCCAACGAGGCGTTCAGACGGTTGTCGAACCAGGCGCCCTTGACGCCCACCTCGTAGCTCTTGCCGTCTACCGGATCGAGATAACGGTCGTTGCGGTCGCGCGCGGTCTGCGGCTGGAAGATCTCGGTGTAGCTGGCGTACGCGGAGTAGGTGTCGTTGATGTCATACACCAGGCCGGCGTACGGGGTGGTCACCTTGTGCTCGCGGTCGTCGTTCTCGCCTTCGCTCTTCCAGTGGGTGTAGCGCGCACCGAGGATCAGCTTCAGCGGATCAGCCACCGACAGGCGCGCGGCGGCATAGCCGGCCTTCTGGGTGATGGTGCCCTGGCTGGCCAGCGCCAGCGGGTTCCAGTTCGGCTGGGCGATGTTGCCGGTCCAGTCGAGATAGGAGCTGAAGGGATTCCAGCCGGTGCCGGGACCGCCCATCTGGAAGTCACCGTAGTTGGCGAATTCGCGCTTGTTGTAGCTCAGGCCGGCCATGAACTGGTGTTCGCGGCCCAACAGCTGGAACGGACCGTCGATGTAGCCATCAATGCCGTCGACCTTGCGCTCGGTGTTGTAGAAGCCGGCCATCGGCGTGATGCCGGCGCCCGTGGTCTTGTTGAATGCGGTATAGGCCGGATAGAACAGCTTGTCGTCGGCCTTGGTGCGGTCGTGGGTGGCGCCGATCTTGAACTTCCAGCCGTTGCTGAAGGCGTGCTGCAGGGTGGCGAACGCACGCTTGCTGGTGGTGTCCCAGTAGGTCCAGTCCGGCGACGGATTGAACGAGGTCGGATAGTTCGTCGGGCTGCCATCGGCGTACCACATCGGGAAGCCGCCCCAGGTCGCGCCATTGGCGCGCTTCTGCTGGTAGTCGTAGCCCACGCTCAGCTGCGTGTCCGGGGTCAGGTCGGCGTCGATGACGGCGTAGCCCAGCGTCTTGCGCTGGTTGTAGCGGTCCATCTGGCCATCGGTGTCCAGGTAGCTGCCGATCACCCGGCCGCGCACCGTGCCACTGGCGTTGAGCGCGCTGCCCACGTCCACGGTGGTGCGGGTGCGGCCCCAGCTGCCGACGTTCACTGAGACGCTGCCGGTCAGTTCGGCGCTGTCGGCATGCTTGCGGATCAGGTTCACCGACGCCGACGGATTGCCGGCGCCGCTGAGCAGGCCGGTGGCACCGCGCACCACTTCCACACGGTCATACAGCGCCAGGTCCAGGCCGGAATCGCCGTAGCTCCAGTTCTGCACCATCTGCGTCGGCAGGCCATCGAACTGGTAGGCATCGATGTAGAAGCCGCGCGCGTAGAACTCGGTGCGCTCGCTGTCGGACTGGGTGCTGGTGACGCCGGTGGTGTTGGCCAGCACGTCGATGATGTCGTCCAGCTTCTGATCTTCGATGCGCTGGTGGCTGATGATGCTGACCGACTGCGGGATCTCGCGCGGCGCCAGATCGAAGCGGGTACCGGCCGAGGTGCGGCGCACCGAGTAGCCTTCGGCGCGTTCGCCCTTGACGACGACCTTGTCCAGCGTGGTCGGGTCTGCGGCGGTGTCGGCGAAGGCGGCCGGGGCCACGGCGCAAAGAACGGCAAACACGGCAACGGACAGCCGCTGCGGCGGCGGGGTACGGAAGGCGGAACGGTTCATGGGGGTCCTGGGCGAGCACGCGCGATCGGCCGGCATCCAGGAGGCGAGGCGCTACGGGTAGGGAGAGGACGGGCAGGCCGTCCTGGCACCACCGGAAACGAAAGAAATGGTAATACGAACTATTCCTATTTACAAACCATGAACAGATCGATGCGCGGGTGCGCAATGGCGGTCAGCGCAGCAGTGGCAGCGGGTCGCGGGCGCCGTCTGCGCCGTAGATGCCCCAGTGCAGGTGCGGGGGCGTGCCCTTGGCGTTGCCGCTGTCGCCCACATGGCCGAGCAGGTCGCCGGGCTGGACCACCTGGCCACGCGCCAGGCCATCGGCCCAGCTTTCCAGGTGCGCGTAGTAGTAGCGCTCGCGTCCGGGCCCGATCACCCACACCTGGCGCCCGCCGAGCCCACGTTCGCTGACATCCGCGATGACACCGACCGTGGCGCTGCGCACTGGCGTACCACGGCTGGCGAAGATGTCGATGCCGGCGTGCGAGCGGTCACGGCCTCGCGGCGCACCGAAGGTATCGGCAATCTGGCGTGGCCGCACGCCGTCCACTGGCACCGGCAGTTCGGCGGCTGGCGGCATCCGTGAGATTGCCCACAGCATCTTCGGTGCGGCGGCCCAGGGACTGTTCCACAACGCCATCATCGCAACGACGGCAATGGCCAGCCACAGGCCGCGCAGCAACCAGCGGCGCAGGCGGTGGGCGGGGGAGGGCGATGTGCTCATGGTTTCGGAGTGTAGAGTCGAGCCATGCTCGACTGCTTCAGTTTTGCGGTCAAAAGGCAGTCGAGCATGGCTCGACGCTACAGGACCGGCAGCAGCGGAACCTCGAAACTCCGCTTCAGCGTGCCCAGTGCTACCGAGGTGCGGAAGCGCTCGATGTTGTCATCGCCACCGAACAGGCGCTCGGTGATCGCTTCGTACTCCTCCATCGACGCCGCCGAAAGCAGCAGCAGGAAATCGCCATCGCCGGTGATCGAGTAGCACTGCTGCACGGCGGGGTCCTCCTGCACGCGGCGCTTGAACGGCGCCACGCGTTCGCGCTGTTCGCTGACCACGCGCACCTCGACGATGATGGTCAGCGGTCGCCCGACCTTGGCTGCGGCGACCACCGCCACATTGGCCTCGATCACGCCGCTGTCCTGCAGGCGCTTGATGCGGCGCTGCACGGCCGGGGTGGACAGGTGCACGGCCTCGGCGATTTCGCGCTGCGGCAGGGTGTTGTCCCGCTGCAGCAGGTCGAGGATGGCGCGATCGAAGCTGTCGAGCACGGGAGCGATGGCCATGGCGAGCAGAAGTTGCACGAACAGGCTGTCAATTGAGCCAAGTGCTCGGCGCCGGCGCAATAGACTTTGCGCATGCAGACCTCACGACTCGCGCCGATGTTGCCGGCGCTGGCGGTGCTCGGCTCGGTCACCTCGCTGGCCATCGGCACCTCCTACGCAAAACACCTGTTCCCGCTGATCGGCGCCCAGGGCACCAGCGCGCTGCGTGTGGGCTTCTCGGCACTGTTGCTGCTGATGTTCTGGCGGCCATGGCGCTGGAAGACCAGCCGCGTGGATGCGATCACCATCCTGCGCTACGGGCTCACCCTGGGCCTGATGAACCTGCTGTTCTACATGGCCCTGCGCACGATTCCCTTCGGCATCGCGGTGGCCATCGAGTTCACCGGGCCGCTGACGGTGGCGATGCTGTCGTCACGACGCCCCATCGACTTCGTCTGGGTGGGCTGCGCGGCGGTGGGGCTGCTGTTGCTCCTGCCGATCGGCGGTGGCCCCGCGCTGGACCCGGCCGGTGTGCTGTACGCGACGGGCGCTGCGGCCTGCTGGGGCCTGTACATCGTGTTCGGCAAGCGTGCCGGTCATCTGCATGCCGGACACTCGGTCTCGTTGGGGCTGCTGGCGGCGTCTCTGGTGGTGGTACCGGTGGGCGTGGTGCATGCCGGTGCCGCGCTGCTCGACCCGAAGATCCTGGCGGCGGGCCTGCTGGTGGCACTGGTGTCCAGCGCGATCCCGATGTCGCTGGAAATGATGGCGCTCAAGCGCCTGCGGAAGGAGACCTTTGGCATCCTGATCAGCATGGAGCCGGCGGTGGCCGCGCTGTGGGCGATGCTGCTGCTGCACGAGCACCTGCATGGATTGCAGTGGCTGGCGATCGGTTGCACGGTGCTGGCCTCGGTGGGCAGCACGATGACCGCGCGGCGGTTGAAGGCACCCGTCACCGCCTGAAAAAAGGGGACGGAGGGGATTAAGTCGTTTATGCCCCGATTTAGGGGCGCCGGGCGGCGCCCGGCGCAGAGCGTGCGGACCAACGGTCCGCACCTACCGTAACGGCGAGTCAGCGCAGGGCGTCGGCCGGGACGTCGATCTGCATCGCCAGGGCGAGGTGATCGGAGAACGCGGCCGGTACGGCTTCCACGGTGCGGGTCTGCAGGCCACTGCTGACCAGGATGTGGTCGATGGCGCGGTCGGGGCGCCAGCTGGGGAAGGTCGGCACGATGCAGCCCGGGGGCTGCAGCCGGGTCTTCTGGTACAGCACCTGCATTTCCGGGCGCTCGGCCAGGCAGTTGAAGTCACCCATCAACACGGCGTTCGGGTGGTCGGACAACAGCTCGGCGATGAAGCCCAGCTGTGACATCCGCGAGCCTGCACCCAGCGACAGATGGGCCACCGCCACCGCCAGGCCGTCGGCGCCATCGCCGAACTTGGCCAGCAGCACGCCGCGCCCGCCGATACGGCCGGGCAGGGCGTGGTCCTGCACTTCCACCGGTTCCAGCTTGCTCAGCAGGCCGTTTGCGCTGGAGGCGACCCCACCCATGCGCCGGTTCGGCTGGTGGCTCCAGTAGTTGAAGCCGGCACGCTGGGCCAGGTAGTGGGTCTGGTTGGTGAAGCCCGAGCGCAGGCTGCCCGGGTCGGCCTCCTGCAGGCCGACGATGTCATGTTCGCGCGCCAGGGTGGCGATCGCGTCCAGGCTGCTGCGCTTGCGACCCGCCGGCAGCGCATGTGACCAGCTGCGGGTCACATAGTCGCTGTAGCGGCGGGTACTTGAGCCGGCCTGGATGTTGGCCGTCAGCAAGCGCAGGGTCCGTGTACGGGGGGAATTCACGGCCGGGAAACGCTTCTCTTGGATCAGTGAGCCTGGGCCGCACCGCGTTCGCGGGCGATCAGGTGGTCGGCAATGCGCAGCATGTCCGGGAAGCTCTTGCCCTTCACCAGGTACTTGCCGTTGACGATGATCGACGGGGTGCCGCTGATCTGGCTGCGCTGGGCGAACTGCTTGGCCGAGTTGGTCTTGGCATTCACTGCGAAGCTGCCCATGGTGGCGGCGAACTGCTTCGGATCCACGCCGTAGGCACCGTAGAACTTGGCGATGTCGTCAACCGAATCGGTGCCGCGCTCACCCTTCAGGGTCTTCTGCGAATGGATGGCAGCGTACAGGGCTTCGTGGGTCTTCTCCTGCACACCCAGGGTCTGCGCGGCGTAGAAGGCACGGGCGTAGTTGTCCCAGGTGCCGCCGAACATGGCCGGCACGTAGACGAAGTTCACATCGCTCGGCAGGCCGGCCTTCCACGGGCCGACCAGCGGCTGGAACGCGGCGCAGGCCGGGCAGACGTAGCCGAAGATCTCGGTCACTTCGATCTTGCCGGCGGCCGGCTGGAACGGCTGGCCGTTCGGGATCACCTGGTAGTCGGCGCCTTCCACCGGGGCCGGGCCGGTCAGCGCGGCGGTGGTCGGGGCTGGTGCAGCGGCCGGGGCGGCTTCAGCCGCGGCCTTCTCGCCTTCGGCAGCGGCCGGTGCGGCGCCTTCGGTACCCGCGGCCGGCGCAGCCGGTTCGGTGGTCGCCGGAGCTGCAGCCGGTTCGGCCGGGGCCGCGGTGGTGTTGGTGCTGCCGTCGTCGGCCTTGCAGGCAGCCAGGATTGGCAGCAGCGCTGCGAGGGCGAGGGCGTAACGGATCTTCATGGAAACGTCTCCAGCATCTGGAAAGGTGGGGCCGGCGTCATGCGCCGGCCAGGGGGAAATGATGACACGCGGCGGCGACAGCGCCGTGTCGGTGGTGGGTGTTGGTTCAGCGGCCGCGGGCGGCGCGGGCCTGAGCGATCAGCGCCGAGGCGATGCGCAGCTGGTCGTCGAAGCTGTCGCCACGCACCAGGTACTGGCCGTTGATGATCAGCGCCGGGGTCCCCGGGATCCTGGTGCGCTGGGCGAACGCGCGGGCGGCATCGACCTTCTTCTGTACGGCATCGCCGCGCAGGGCCTGCAGGTAACGGTCCGGGGTCACGCCGTAGGCCTTGTAGAAGGTGGCGAGCTCATCGGCCGAAACGTTCTGCATCGGCAGCGAGCCATCCTGGTGCAGGGCCTTGAAGACCGCCGCGTGGCTGCGCTTGGCCACGCCGACTTCGTCGGCGGCGTAGTAGGCCAGGGCCCATGCATCCCAGGCGCCACCGAAGGCGGCCGGGACCGGGGTGAAGCGCACGTCGGCCGGCAGCTTGGCCGCCCAGGCTTCCAGTTGCGGTTCAAAGTGGGCGCAATGCGGGCAGGTGTAGCCGAAGACCTCGACCACCTCGATCTTGCCGGCCAACGGCTGGAACGGGCCCGGCTGCGCGATGCGCTCGTAGTCTTTGCCCTCGACCAGCGGGGCATTGGCGGGGGTGGCGGCGCAGGCTGCCAGCGGCAGCAGTACCAGCACGGACAACAGCAGGCGGGAAATCAACCTCATCGACACGCATCTCCGTTGAAAAAAGCAACGCCGGCGCAGCCGCCGGCGTGAAGGAACATACCGCAGCCGTGGGCCGACGTGGCGGCCCAGGCCGACCAGTGGTGGTCAGGGGGCGGCAGCCGGTTGCGTCGGCGTGGCTGCAGCGGCCACGTCGTCGGCCTTGTTGTGCAGGCCCTGCAGGTAGCTCGACAGCGCCTGCACCTCCTGCTCGCTCAGCTTCTGCGCGACTGTCGCCATGATCTGGAAGTGGGCCTTGTCGGTCTCGTTGGTCTGGCCGGCCTGGTACTCCTGCAGGCGGCGCGCGACATAGCTGGCGTGCTGGCCACCGAGATGCGGATAGGCCGGGCCGGGATTGCCGGCACCGCTGGGGCCATGGCAGGCCATGCAGGCCGGCAGGCCACGCTTGGCATCGCCGCCGCGGTACAGCTGCTGGCCGATCTCGTAGAACTTCATGCCCTTGTAGGGGCCCTCGGTGACCGCCGTGTCATCGGCGATGCCGGCGTTGGCTTTCTGCGTGGCGAAGTAGGCGCCGATATCACGCATGTCCTGCGGGGTGAGGTTCTGCACGAACGGCACCATCGCTACCGCGGCGCCGGAACTGCGCTGGCCATTGGCGATCAGGGCCATCTGCTGGGCCACGTAGCGTTCGCTCTGGCCGGCAATGGACGGATACATCTCCACCGTGGAATTGCCGTCGACGCCATGACAGGCCGCGCAGGCCGAGGCCTTGGCCTGGCCGGCCTTGGCATCGCCCCAGTGGGTCTTGCTGAAATCCACCTCCAGCGAGGCGGTATTGATCGGCCCGTTGTCGGGCAGCGGGGTCAACGTGGTCTGCGCGAACGCAGCAGCGGCAACGACTACAGCAGTGGCAAGGGCGGATACGGCAAGAACGCGAGCGTGGCGCATGCTGAAGCTCCGTATGGACCGGGCCGGGCGGCGGCCGCCGGCATCGCCCGGATTATCAACGCCGTTTCCGCGCACGGTCAACGCAGCAGTGCAGCAAAATGCCCGCAACGGCCGCCGGCACGGGCGCGCGGCGCCGCAACATGCGATCCTAGGCACATGTCATTGCTCATCGAACGCGCCCGTTACCACCTTTCGGCCCACAACGTGCGGCAGCTGCCCCCCGACGAAGGGGCCGAAGTGGCCTTCGCCGGCCGCTCCAACGCCGGCAAGTCCAGTGCGCTCAACGCGCTGACCCGCCAGAACGCCCTGGCCCGTGTCTCCAAGACCCCCGGCCGCACCCAGCAGCTGGT
Organism: Stenotrophomonas sp. YJH_SMC_43; assembly: GCF_059372535.1. Taxonomy (NCBI): domain Bacteria; kingdom Pseudomonadati; phylum Pseudomonadota; class Gammaproteobacteria; order Lysobacterales; family Lysobacteraceae; genus Stenotrophomonas; species Stenotrophomonas sp. YJH_SMC_43. The sequence goes on along the minus strand of NZ_JCAFVQ010000003.1, from coordinate 396,963 downwards.
GTTCTTCCAGGTCACGCCTGAAGCGCACCTGGTCGACCTGCCCGGTTACGGCTACGCCAAGGTGCCGCTGGACCTGCAGGCGCACTGGCAGGCCTTCATCGACAGGTATTTCCGTACCCGCGAAGCCCTGAAGGGCCTGGTGGTGGTGATGGATATCCGCCATCCGCTGAAGGACTACGACCGGCAGATGCTGTCCTATGCCGTGCAGCGTGGCCTGCCGGCGCACGCGCTGCTGACCAAGGCCGACAAGCTCAGCCGCAGCCAGCAGATGCAGTCCCTGCAGAAGGTGCGCAAGGAGCTGCAATCGGCCTATGGCGACAGCGTGAGCGTGCAGGTGTTCTCAGGCGAAGACCGTACCGGTGTGGACGAAGCCCGCGGCGTGATCGGCGGCTGGCTGGGGCTGGAATAAGGCTTCCGGTTTTCTTGTAGAGCCGAGCCAACGCTCGGCTGCCGCGCGCAGCGCGGCCAGGCCCCGGTAGCCGAGCATGGGCTCGGCTCTACAAGGGCTCATCGGCTCATTTCAACGGCGAGTACTCCGCCGGCACCCACGCATAGGCCTTGCCCTCGCCACGCACGTGGCCCAGGCCGGGGAACGGCAGGTGCGCACCGGCCACCCACCAACCGTTGGCGGTGGCCTGCTGCAGCAGCCCGCGACGGCTGGCGATGGCCGCCTTGCGGTCCGAATCGGCCTCGAATGCCGCCTCCGGGTGCGCGAACTGCACCGCATGGAAGTGCAGCACATCGCCCCATACCAGCAGTGACTCGCCCTGGCTGTCGAACCGGTAGGAGACATGGCCGGGCGTATGGCCATGGGTGTCCATCGCCACCGCGCCACCGGGCAGGGCATCGCCGGGGCTGAAGGTGCGCAGGTGGCCGCTGGCCTGGTACGGCGCCACCGCGTTGCGCGCCAACGGGAAGGCGAAGCGCACGCCCTTCGGTGCGGTGGCCTCGCTGGCCGGGTTGAGCCAGTAATCGGCATCGGCCTTGGACAGCCACACCGTGGCATTGGGATAGGCCGGCTTGCCCTGCGCGTCGAGCACCCCGCACAGATGGTCCGGATGGGCGTGGGTCAGCAGCACCTCGTCCACCTCGGCCGGGTCCACGCCGGAGGCGCGCAGATTGCCCAGCACCTGGCCCAGGCCGGGGCCAAAGCACTGCGCGGTGCCGGTATCGACCAGGGTCAGGTGGTTGCCTTGGCGGATCAGGAACGCGTTGATCGCTGTCTGCAGGCCTTTCTTGTCCTCAGGTACGTAGCGGCCTTCCAGCAGGCGGCTGACGAGCGTCGGCGGCACGTCCACCACTTCCTGCCGGCCCAGCGCGACCACGCCGTCGAACAGGGCGGTGACCTGCAGTGCGCCGACGCGCTGGTGATAGACGCCAGGCACCTGCTGGGTGGGGGCGGGTGAAGTAGCCTCGGCCAGCGCGGCCAGCGGCGGGGACGACAGGACCAGCAGCAGGGCGGAGCGCAGGGGCAGGTGGCGCAGGGTCATGGTGGTTCTCGGTGGATGACGGGTGGTTCCGTTGGCCTAGCGTGCCGTGGCTGGCGTGTGCGCGGCGCTCAAACCACTACGTGGAATGCTCAGGGAAGGGGGGGCTGCAGGGCTGCGCCCTGCACCCGCAGAGGCAACGGCAACAGCCGAAGCAATAGCAGCAGCCGAAGCAACAGCAACAGCGGGCTATCTGTGGGATGGCGGGGTGGGTCCGGTTGCGGGGGACGCTGCAAGTACGTCCATGTAAGCTCGGTCGCCGCATCCATGCGGCTCACGCCCCCGCAACCGGACCCACCCCGCCTTCGACAGTTTTCCGCGATCTGTCGGAACGACGTATTGCCTTGGTGGGTGTCGACCTTGGTCGACACAGTAGATCCACGCCATGCGTGGATGACTCATTCGATATCTGACAGATGTGTCGACCAAGGTCGACACCTACCAACAGCCGCGAAGATCTGTCAGAGGTGGGGCGGTGTCGGAGTGCGGGGTGTCAGCCGCATGGATGCGGCTGCCAAGCCCCCAGGGATGGGTTCACGGCGTCCCCGCACTCCGACACCGCCCCGCCATCCCACGGAATGCATGCTGTTGCTTCGGCTCTTGCTTCGGCCGTTGCCGTTGCCTCTGCGGGTGCAGGGCGCCGCCCTGCCGAACCCCCTCAAATGTCGGTGGGAGCCAGTCCGTACTGCTCGGCGAAGCGCTTGCTGAAACTCGCCGTAGACCGGTAGCCCGCGCGCGCTGCCACGGTCTTCAGCGGCAGGTCGGTGGTGTAGAGCAGCTGCATGCCATGCGCCAGCCGCGCCTCGGTGAGCAGCTGGCGCAGGCTGGTGTCCTCGGCGGCAAGACGGCGGCGCAGGGTTGCACCGCTCAGCGCGAACTGTTCCTCGACATCGCGCGATTGCCAGTCGCGTGCGGGTTCGGCAGCAATGCGATCGCGGATCTGTTCGCCCAGGCTCGGGGCCTGTGGCAGCAGCAGGTTGCCATGCCCCTGCCGGCACAGCGTCAGTACCAAGGACGCCAGCGCCAGCCGTGCATCGCTGTAACGCCCGTCCTGCAGCGATTGCCGCCACTGCCGCAGTACCGCGCCATGTTCGATCAGGGGCAGCCGTGCCATCGCCGGGCCGGCGCTGGGCAGTGCTTCGCTCCACAGCGTGCGCGCTGCCGCGAGTACTTCGGCGCACAGCGGCACGATGGCACTGAGGTAGCGGCCGCTGCGGGGATCGGGGGTGTTGACCACATCGATGCGGCAACGCTGGCTCAGCAGCAGGATGTCGCCGGGCACGAACTCCAGCGACTGGTGCGCGGTGCGTACCTGCTTGCGGCCTTCCAGGAGGATCGCGAACTGGGGTTGCGGAATCTCCACCGAACTGGCGCCGTGCTCGCGACGTGCGGTGATGCAGGCATAGCCTTCGGCGCGTTCGCAGCCGGCCAGGCTGGCCATCTCGGCCAGCAGCGCGGTAACTGGCGGCAGCATGCCGGTCATGCCACGTGGGCGCCGAACAGGCGTCCGACGCCTGCAGCGGCGGCCATTGCCAGTGCACCCCAGAACATCACCCGGATCGCCCCGCGGACAGGTGGTGCGCCGCCGGCGCGGGCCGCCATCGCACCGGTCAGGCACAGGCCCAGCAAGGTGCTGCCGGTGGTGATCATCGCAACCTTGTCCACCGGGGCGAGCAGGGATGTCAGCACCGGCAGTGCGGCGCCGCAGGTGAAGGCTCCAGCCGAAGCCAACGCCGCCTGCAACGGGCGCGCGCGCAGGGTATCGGTGATGCCTAGTTCGTCGCGGGCGTGGGCCCCCAGTGCATCGTGTGCGGTGAGCTGCTCAGCCACCTGCCGTGCCAGCGCCGGGTCCAGGCCGCGGTGGCGGTAGATCGCGGCCAGCTCTTCCAGCTCGCTGTGCGGGTCTTCGCGCAGCTCGCGCTTTTCCATCGCCAGGTCGGCGTCTTCGGTGTCGGCCTGGGTCTGCACCGAGACATACTCGCCGGCGGCCATCGACATCGCGCCGGCCACGGTGCCGGCCACACCGGTGGCCAGGATCGTGCTGGCCGAAGCGCCGCTGGCGGCCACGCCAACCACCAGGCCAGCCACCGAGACAATGCCATCGTTGGCCCCCAGCACGGCGGCACGCAGCCAGCCGACGCGCTCGGAGCGGTGCAGTTCGGGGTGTCGTGAATGGCGGCTCATGACCTTGAGTGTACGAGGGTCAAGAGGGCGTCGGTAGGATGCTGAAACCCGTCACCGTCGCATGACGCAACGGGGTGCCACGCTATAGTGCGCCCTTGCGATGGAAGGCCCCGGGCCCCACATCCCCTGCCACTGTCCAGCGAGCCACCCCCTTGTCGAGCCCCAGCCACGTCGCCGATACCCCCATTACCGACCGCTCGCAGCTGGTGGAGGTGATCGCCTCCGGCGAGAAACCCCGTGCGCAGTGGCGCATTGGTACCGAGCACGAGAAGTTCGGATTCCGCCTGGATGACCTGCGGCCGCCGACCTTCGAGGGCGAGCGTGGCATCGAAGCGCTGCTCAACGGCCTGGTCCGCTTCGGCTGGGAGCCGGTGCAGGAGAACGGCAACACCATCGCCCTGCTGCGCGATGGGGCCTCGGTGACGCTGGAGCCGGCCGGTCAGCTGGAACTGTCCGGCGCGGCGCTGGAGACCATCCACCAGACTTGCGTGGAGACCGGCACCCACCTCAACGAAGTGGCGCAGGTGGCTGGCGAACTTCAGCTGGGCTTCCTCGGCATGGGCTTCCAGCCCAAGTGGAAGCGCGACGAGATGCCGTGGATGCCCAAGGGCCGCTACAAGATCATGCGTTCGTACATGCCCAAGGTCGGTTCGCTGGGCCTGGACATGATGACCCGCACCTGCACGGTGCAGGTGAACCTGGACTACGCGACCGAAGCGGACATGGTGAAGAAGTTCCGCGTGTCGCTGGCGCTGCAGCCGATCGCCACCGCGCTGTTCGCCGATTCGCCGTTCACCGAAGGCAAGCCCAACGGCTACCTGAGCTACCGCTCGCACATCTGGACCGACACCGACGCCGACCGCACCGGCATGCTCGACTTCGTGTTCGAGGATGGCTTCGGTTACGAGCGCTATGTCGATTACCTGCTCGACGTGCCGATGTATTTCTCCTACCGCGATGGCATCTACCACGACGCCAGCGGGCAGAGCTTCCGCGATTTCATGCAGGGTAGGCTGCCGGTGCTGCCGGGTGCGCTGCCGACCCTGCGCGACTGGTCGGATCACATGACCACCGCGTTCCCGGAAGTGCGCCTGAAGAAGTACCTGGAAATGCGCGGCGCCGACGGTGGCCCGTGGAGCCGCCTGTGCGCGCTGCCGGCGTTCTGGGTCGGCCTGCTGTACGACGACACCGCACTGGATGCCGCCTGGGACCTGGTGCGTGACTTCACCCTGGCCGAGCGCCATGCACTGCGCGACGGCGTGCCGAAGCATGCAATGAACCTGCCGTTCCGTAATGGCAGCGTGCGCGACCTGGCCCGCGAAGCGGTGAAGATTTCCGTTGAAGGCCTCAAGCGCCGCGCGGCGCGCAATGCAGACGGCCAGGATGAGAGCAAGTTCCTGGACGTGCTGCAGGAGATCGTCGAATCCGGCCTGACCCCGGCCGAGCGCAAGCTGGCGCTGTTCCATGGCCGCTGGCACGACGACGTCGATCCGGTGTTCCGCGAGTTCGCGTATTGATGATGTTGGGTGGGTGCCGGCCTTGGTCGGCACGCGATGAAAAAACCCCGGCACTGCCGGGGTTTTTCTTTTTCACACCTGCCTTGGATCAGGCCGCGTTCTTCATCGTCGCCATGTCGATCACGAAGCGGTAGCGCACATCGTTCTTCGCCATGCGTTCCCAGGCTTCGTTGACGTTCTTGATGTCGATCATCTCCACATCGCTGACGATGCCGTGCTCGGCACAGAAGTCCATCATTTCCTGGGTCTCGGCCATGCCGCCGATCGCCGAGCCGGTCAGGTGCTTGCGGCCGAAGATCACGCTGCCACCGGTCAGCGGCGGGTCCAGTTCGGTCAGTACGCCGACCAGGCACATGGTCGCCTCGCGCTTGAGCAGGCCCATGTACGGGTTGGTGTCATGGCCGACCGGAATGGTGTTGAGCAGGAAGTCGAAGCTGCCGGCATGTGCCTTCATCTGTGCGGCATCGCGCGAGACCAGCACTTCGTCGGCGCCCAGGCGCTTGGCATCGGCCCCCTTTTCCGGGGTGGTGGTGATCATCACCACGTGCGCGCCGAGTGCCTTGGCGAACTTCACGCCCATGTGGCCGAGGCCACCCAGACCGATCACGCCAACCTTCTGGCCCGGGCCGACCTTCCAGTGGCGCAGCGGCGACCAGGTGGTGATGCCGGCGCACAGCAGCGGGGCGGCCGCCTTCAGGTCGAGGGTGTCGGATACCTTCACCACGAAGCGCTGCTCGACCACCACGTGGTCGGAATAGCCGCCGTAGGTCGGTGCGCCGCTTTCGCGTTCACGGCCGTTGTAGGTCCAGGTCGCGCCTTCGGCGCAGTATTGCTCCAGGTCGTGCTCGCAGGCGTCGCAGTGGCGGCACGAGTCGACCATGCAGCCCACGCCGGCGTGGTCGCCGACCTTGAAGCGGGTGACGTTGCTGCCGACCTCGGTCACGCGGCCGATGATCTCGTGGCCCGGCACCATCGGGTAGATCGAGCCACCCCAGTCGTCGCGGGCCTGGTGCAGGTCGGAGTGGCAGATGCCGCTGTAGAGGATCTCGATGCGCACATCGTCCGGGCCGACCGCGCGGCGTTCGAACTCGTACGGAATCAGCGGGTCGGTATGTGAATGGGTGGCGTAACCACGGGCGAGGGACATGGGGAATCCTTGGCAGGGTTTATCGAAAGGCGTTTTACAATACGCCCCGTTCCCAGCGGCAGGAATCGCGGATATCGGCATGATTCATCAAGTGGAACTGCACAATCATGGCCACTGACAACCTCACGCACCTGGCCGCGTTTGCCGCGGTCGCCCGCCACCGCAGCTTCCGCCGCGCCGGTGCCGAGCTGGCGCTGTCGACCTCGGCGGTGAGCTATGCGATCCGCGCGCTGGAAGAACGGTTGGGGGTGGGCCTGTTCCATCGCACCACCCGCAGCGTGGCCCTGACTGAGGCCGGGCAGCGCCTGCTGGAGCGCCTGCAGCCGGCGCTGGGCCAGGTGCATGACGCGCTGGAAGAGATGAACCAGTTCCGTGCCGCCCCGGCCGGCCTGCTGCGCATCAACGCCACCCGCGCGGCGGTACCGACCCAGTTGGGGCCGCGACTGGCGCGCTTCCTGCACGCTCACCCCGACGTGCGGGTGGAGCTGACCGAGAACGATGGCCTGGTCGACATCGTCGCCGAGGGCTACGACGCCGGCGTGCGCCTGCACGAGTTCGTGCCCGAGGACATGGTGGCGGTGCCGATGGGGCCACCGCTGCGCGGGCTGATTGTCGGCTCGCCGGACTACCTGCGGCGACACCCGGCACCACAGCATCCGCGGGACCTGGCGGCACACGAATGCATCCGCTTCCGCTTCGCCAGCGGGCATCTCTACAAGTGGCAGTTCGAGCGTAGCGGGCAAGCGCTGGAGATCGATGTGCCGGGCCGGCTCACGTTGAGTGAGCAGGGCACCGTCGTGGGTGCAGTGCTTGATGGCATCGGCCTGGCCTACGTGCTGGAAGACACGGCGCGGCCGTATATCGAATCCGGCCAGATGGTGGCAGTGCTGGAAGACTGGAGCGAACCGTTCGCCGGCTTCGCGCTGTACTACCCGAAGCAGCGGCAGATGCCCGGTGCGCTGCGCGCGTTCGTGGATATGCTGCGCGAATGAGCTGCGATGGATGATGTGGTGCCGACCAACGGTCGGCACCCACCGGGATGGCGTCCACCAGGACCAGACCAGTAGATCCACGCCATGCGTGGATGCCTCTCCAGGAATCTCCGCGCAATACGTGGAGACCTATAAATACTCGGACTTCTATGGCAGTTCAGAGGCTGCGGAGAGGTTGTCCACCATCTTCCGATACATTGCCGTGAGCTGGACGGTCTGGCGGCGGCTTACTTCTGTCTGAAGTCCTGTCAGAAGATAGTCCTTCCAGCGTGCGTCCAGCATCGTTGAGAAATGGCGGAACAGCCGCCATTCGTCATCTACGGTTGGTACCCCGCACTTCGACAGGTGGTTCACCACCGCGCTCAGATCGTCGTTGGGATGGCACCTGTCCGGTCTTCCAATTCTAGGATGTGCTGAGTTGCGATTGCAGAGAGCATGAAAGTAGATGTAGGTAAAATGGCGCACGGGCTCGCGGATATCCCAGCTCCACAGCTCGCCTTCAAAACAGTTCGCACGGATGTAGTCCATCACGGGCATGCGCTGCTGATGTAGGTTCTGGATTTCTGCGCCGTGATCAGAAGTATGTCGTTCGCTTGCGAAGCCTCTGAGAATGCACCAGTAGAGAAAGAAGGCGGTAGCCTGATCCCAATAATCCCACCTGTCTGAATTGACATTCTGCTCTGGAAGATCATTTCCAGCCGCAGCGTAACTTGGCAAGGAGTAGCGGTGCATCTGTGCTAGCTTGATCTGCCAGCGCCTAGGCGTGCTGGGGAGGGCAAGCACGCAGTCTGGACGATTTGTGAGCATCGCGGCTGTTCTCTTGGGCATATCCTCGACAATGAGCTGAGGAGCCGTCCCAACCAAATCCTCAGCGAGGGAGGTCGGAGACAACTGCAAAGGCAGGTTGTCTACTGTTGCCGGATCAAACCAGATCGAGTCTACCCAGCAGACGAAGTGGCGGCCCGATTTCCGGGGCGGGTAATACTCGGGTGCGAGAACCTCGTGACTCCAGCTGATTTCCAGACCCGTGGGGCGGTGAGACATCTCGCCAATAGAGTTGGAGTACGCGAAGGAGGTTGGTTTTGGTGCCTTCGCTCCGATGCGTTCGGCAATGGAAAGGACCGGATCGCTATCGATTCGTTGTCCCAGGAGATTGCAGAGTTCGGAAAAAAGAAATCGCATGTGACCGCCCCAAAGAGATCGACCACGGATAGTCCCTGCAGTCTTTCCAGCAGGCCATACAAGAAATTGCAAAGAGCCCTGCGAGGCCGCTCCACCTGAATGCGTGGCACACAGCTGCGGCTTACTGGTTGACTACGGCGCCTGAAACACCGGCGCCAACAACGCCAGGCACTCACGCAGGTGCACCTCCACCGGCGCATCCTCGGCCACCACGCCGATCACGCGTTCGCGCAGCGGCTCGGCCACGGCCATTGCCAGAATCAGTCGCGCCATGCGCGCGGAATCCCCCTCACGCAGCAGCCCGCGCTGCTGCTGCCGTTCCAGCCAGTCAGCCAGCAGCGCTCGGCCGCGTTCGATGCCATTGTCCAGATAGGCCTGCAGCAGCGCATCCTTGCCGGGGAAATCGGTAGCCAGCAGCCGGAACACCTGCACCGCCTGCGCCGACAGTGCCTGCGTGCACACCGCCTGCAGGATGTCCTGCAGCAACGGCAGCACCTCGTCGGCACCGTGCGCATCGCGCTGCAGCTGCGGCGCGAAGCCGTCGGTCCATTCGCGCACCGCCAACCCGACCAGTTCCTCGCGGTTGCTGGCGTGGCGGTACACGGTCTTCTTCGCCACCCCGGCATGGGTCGCCACCGCTTCGATGGTGGTGGCCTCGTAACCCTGTGCCAGCAGCAGCTCCAGGGTGGCCTGCAGTACCGCGTGGCGGACTTCCGCCTCCGGGCGCGCAGGGCGGCCGCGGCGGCGGGTCGGCGTTGTGGACTCGGACAGGGTCGTGCTGTTCATTGCCCCCATCTTACCGCATCCGGCTAATTGCGAAACGAATAACGTTTCCGTATTGTCGGGTCTCCCAACACCGCAGGAGACCCCGATGGATACCGCTGTGAACGCACGCGCCTGGCTGGACCACCACGATCTGCTCGACCCGGCGCCGATGCACCTGGAGACCGGCATCCAGCGCCGCGAAGACGGCACCCTGCTGGTGGCGGTGCGTACCGATCTGCACGGCTGCAAGGGCCGCATGCTGGACTGGTGGTTCACCTTCTTCGAGACCACCCAGCACATCCGCTGGTGGCATCCGGTTGATCATGTCGAGCATCGCGGCTGGGACGCGGCGTGGCAGCGCGGGCGCAGCTACCACGGTGCCAGCATCCATGCGGTGGAATCGCTGGCCGACATTCCGCCGGTGGCGGCGCGCCTGAAGTTCCATGATCCGCGCACGTTGTTGGTGCCAGAGCGCCTGCAGGCGGCACAGGATGCCGGCGATGTATCGGCGGTGATTGCCGCGCGCATCGGCTTCGGCGACCACGTGCGCCTGGATGCAAACGGTGATCCCTGCGACGGGCAGATGCTGCACGTGGCACGCGATACGCCGTTCGGCTGTGTGCTGCGCAGCCGTTTCGTGCTGGGCCTGGACAGCGCTGATCCGCACCGCGATGCCGGCGATGCGGTCGGCCTGGGCCTGCTCAAGCACTGCTACACCGAGTTCAGTTTCCTCTCGCGCTTGCTGCCGTCGCTGTACTACGGCGAGCGTGCCAATGGCGAGGCAGTGCCTTTGCCGTGGTGAGCGGTGCAACGGTCATTCGACCAGCGCGTCGTAGCCTTCAGCACTGAACTGGATCAGGCAGAAGCCGTGGCCGAACGGATCGGCCAGCACGGCGATGCGACCCCAGCGACGCTCGCGCACGGACTGCTCGAGTGTCGCCCCGGCTGCAACCGCACGCGCCAGCGCGGCGTCGATGTCATCCACTACCCAATCCAGGTGCAGCGGCGTCCAATGGCGCTCGTAGTCGCGCACGTCGCCGTCTTCGGTGGCGGCGCTGCCGGCCTCGTTCTGCAGCAGGTACAGCGGCGCTGGCCCACCGAGCAGCTCCACGGCACCCGGGCCGAGACGGCGGCTGATGCGCAGGCCGAAGGCTCGGATGTAGAAGTCTTCGGCAGCGGCGAGATCGGGGACATCGAGGTTGACGATGAACGACGCGGTGGGCGTATCCATGGGCAGATCCGGTGGATGCGGGCGGGCAGTGTACGCCCGCATCCACGTATGGCGTGGCTCTATTGTGCGCGCGGGTAATCGAGGTAGCCTGCCTCGCCGCCACCGTAATAGGTGTTGCGGTCCGGCGTGGCCAGCGCGACGTTGTGCTGCAGGCGCTCGACCAGATCCGGGTTGGCGATGAACGGCTGGCCGAACGCGGCCAGGTCGATGGTGCCGGCCTCGACCAACTGCAGGGCGCGTTCGCGGGTCATGCCGCCGGCCAGGATCACGGTGCCACCGTAGGCCTGCTTGAACTGCTGCAGGAACGCCTCGCCCAGCACCGACTGGCCCGCCTGCTGGTTGTCGTTGAGATGCACATAGGCCAGGCCGCGCGTGCCCAGTTCCTCGGCCAGGTACAGATAGGTGGCTTCGTTGTCAGGGTAGAACGGCATGTCGAAGGTGAGATTGTTCGGTGCCAGGCGCACGCCGATGCGATGCGCACCGATGCGCTGCGCCATTGCATCGACGGTGTCCAGGATCAACCGCGCACGATTGGGCAGCGAGCCGCCGTAGCGGTCTTCGCGCTGGTTGATGAGCGGGTTGAGGAACTGTTCGAACAGGTAGCCGTTGGCGGCATGCAGCTCGATGCCGTCGAAGCCGGCCGCAATGGCGTTGTCCGCGCCGCGCACGAAGTCGTCGACGATGCCGGGGATCTCGGCGGTCTCCAGTGCACGTGCCGGGGTGGGATCGGCGTGGCCGCGGCTGCCATCGTCCAGATACACGAACGAGGTGTTCTTCGGTGCGCTGGCCACCGGGCGCGTGCCGGCGCTGACCGGTTGGCCACCATCGGGCTGCAGCGAGGAATGCGACATGCGGCCGACGTGCCAGAGCTGGGCGAAGATCGTGCCCTGCGCGGCGTGCACCGCCTCGGTGACGAGCTTCCAGCCGGCCACCTGTTCGGCCGACCAGATGCCCGGCACGTCGATGTAGCCCTGGCCCTGCGGCGAGACCGGCGTGCCTTCGCTGATGATCAGGCCGGCGCTGGCCCGCTGCCGGTAATACTGGGCGGTCAGTTCGTTGGCCACGACGCCGGGGTTGCGGGCGCGGGTCATCGGGGCCATCGCGATGCGGTTGCGCAGGGCGGTGCCTGCCAGGTCGAAGGGGTGGAACAGGGCGGCGGTCATGTCGGTCATCTCAGTGCGGGGGAGGGGCGCCAGCGGCGCGATGCACACAGGATGGAGTTGACATGCGGGCACATAAAGCGCTTCGATCTCCCTGTGTGCGGGACTATTTGTCCCCAATGTGGAGTAGAGGATGCTGCCGCTGGAATCGTTGAATGGCCTGGTGACCTTCGTCACCACGGCCCGCTCGGGCAGCTTCACCGAAGCCGCCGATGCGCTGGGCATCTCGCGTTCGGCGGTGGGCAAGGCCATCGCCCGGCTGGAAACACGGCTGGGGGTGCGCCTGTTCCACCGCACCACGCGGCGCATCGCGCTGACCACCGATGGCGAGGCGTACTACGCCTCCTGTGCGGCGGCGCTGGAAGAGATCTCCGCGGCCGAGGCCTGCCTGGGGTCGGCCGGCCTGCCCAGCGGGCGGCTGCGCATCGACATGCCGTCCTCGTTCGGGCGGCTGGTGGTGCTGCCGGTGCTGTTGCGACTGTGCCGGCAGTACCCGGACCTGCAGTTGACGATGACCTTCACCGATCACTTCGTCGATCCGGTCGAGGAAGGCATCGACCTGCTGATCCGTTTTGGTGGGCTGCACCAGGCAGAGCATCTGGTGGCGCGGCGGCTGGGGCGCCAGCGGCTGGTCACCTGCGCATCGCCGGAGTACCTGCAGGCATACGGCGTGCCGCGCACGGTGGAGGAACTGGCGCAGCACCGCAGCATCGTCGGCTTCCGTCATGGCCAGCCGGTCTGGTGGCGGATCGGCAGCGAGCAGGACGAGGGAACATTCATTCCCGGCGCGCCCTATCAACTCAATGATGGCGATGCGGTGATCGAAGCGGCCATCGCTGGCCTCGGCATCTGCCAGATGCCCATTTCACTGGTGCGCCGCCATCTGGATTCCGGCGCGTTGCAACTGGTGCTTGACGCGCACATGCAGCGGCACATCGACATCCATGCGCTGTGGCCACCGACGCGCCACCTGCGGCCCAAGGTGCGCTATGTGGTGGACGAGCTGACCCGGTTGGCGGAACAAGGTCTGTTTGATTGAGCCGAGGGTATCAATAGTCGACGATCCGGGCGGACCTGTCTTCGCCTTCCTTAAGTGCTTCAAACACCTCAGCCAGAAGCGCGATCAGATCGCGTCCATGCGCGGTCACGAAGTAGGTCGCCAGGCTGTCGATGTCGGGAGCGATATGGTCTCCCCACGGTGGATGCTGGGTTCGATCCTCGAACGACCAGATGACATGGGCTGGGGGCAACTCGGCCAGCTCGCTGCGGACCCTACGCAGTTCGACCAGTGCGTCAGCAGCATCTGATTGCTGCAGTCTGCCGGCGTATAGCTGCCTCATGAGGACAGGGAATCGGCTTCCCCATCCATCCGGTTCGAGATTCCCGGAGATGGTTGAGAAGAACGCGTACAGGAAGCTGGAACTTCCTATCTCATCGGTGATCTGTCCAAGCCGGATGCCGATTGTCATGCGCGTAAACCCCAATGGCTCGCCGGAGCTGCAGACAGAATGTAGGCGATCTTCTGGTGGTGCTTCATCGATTTTCATTCCGCGTGATGTTCCCTTGATGGTCGGCCCCGCTAGAGGGGGACGTCCATACGAAACATTGCAGAATCCAAGGGCCAACTGAAAAAAAGGCGGGGCCCGTACAGCGGGCCCCGCCTGTGAAACCGCTGTGGCTGGCCTACTTGAAGTTGTAGCGCAGGCTGGCCATATAGCGACGGCCCAGTGCATCCAATACATAGGGGAACGGACCGATGTCGTCGCCCACGTTGATCACCGACAGCGTCACGCGTGCGGCATCGGTGATGCGGTAGGTGACGTTGGCGTCCCAGGTGGTCCAGCTGTCGCGGTAGAAGTACTGACGGCTTTCCGGGGTATCGGTCATCGTGTACTGGGCGCGGCTGGTGTAGTTGGAGGCCACGCCGTAGTTCCAGTTGCCGATGCGATGCTGGGCGGTCCAGCGGAACTGGCGCTTGGGCTCGTTGAAGCTGCCCGCCTGTTCGACGAACGGCACGTCCCGGTTCGCGGCCTGGCCACGGTTCTTCGGCATGTAGCCGTAGAAGTCGAGGTCCAGCACGCCCAAGCGCGACAGGTCCCAACGGTAGCCGACTTCGGCGGTCCAGCCGCGGAACATCAGCACCGGGCCGTTGCCATACTCGGTTTTGATGCTGGTAGCCACGCCGGTGTTCGGATCACGCGTCACCAGGCCACAGAAGCGGTTGGCGTTGGGCACATTGGCGGCGTTGAAGTCGGCAGTGTCGAAGCAACCGGTGATGATGTCGTTGGCGCTCAGCGACGTGATCACGTTGTTGATCTTGATGTCATACCAGTCGGCGGCGACGCGCAGGCCCGGGATCCACTCCGGCGCGAACACGATGCCGGCCGTCCACGACTTCGCCGTTTCGTTCTGCAGGCGGGTGCTGCCGTTGGTCGAGCCCAGCGTATTGGTCGGCTGCTGGCGGAAGGTGTTCGGATCGGCGCCCGGGTAGGCGGCGAAGAACGCCTGGCAGTTGCGGCGACGCACCGCCGGATTGGAGCCGCCGCTGATGTTGTCCAGCGAGCACACTTCCGGGATGTTGTAGTAGGCCGGCTGCTGGGTGGTGTAGAGCTCGGCGATTGAGGGCGCACGCAGTGACTGGGTCTTGTTGCCGCGCAGCTGCAGGCCGGCGATCGGTTCGTACTGGATGCCGTAGGTGAACGCATTGAACGCGCCGGCGACGGAATTGTCGACGCGGCGGAACTTGGCGGTCAGGTCCAGGCGATGCAGGCCCGGGATGTCCCAGTCGGGATTGAACAGCGGTGCCAGCACTTCGGCGAACACTTCATTGGTGTGGTATTTGCCTTCCGCCGCCTGGGTCGGCACCGAACGACCCTGGCCCAGGCGCTGGTACTCGCTGGGGGTGAAGGAGCCTTCTTCGCGGCGGTGTTCGAAGCCGACCGCGGCGGACAGCTCGCCGCCGGGAAGATCGAACAGGCCGCCGGATACCGACGCGTTGATGACGGTCTGGCGGGTCTGCGCCTTGGCCACGGTCCGGGTGGAGACGTAGTCCAGGGCTTCGCGCGACGCCTGGTTCTCGCCGAACAGATTCAGCGGGCGGCAGTTCGCATCGGCCGTGGTGCCCGGGCGGGTGGCATCACAGATGATGCGCCCGCTGGCGTCGGTGGTGACGTTGATCGCATTGATGAAGTTCTGCTGGATCAGGCCGGTGCCGAGGTAGTCGAAGTCACCGCGGCCATGGGTGACGCTGGCTTCCCAGTTGAAGCTGCGCTCTCCAACCTCGAAGAAGCCGTTCAGCCCAAGCACCGCGCGCGTCAGGCGGGTCTCGGTGCTGGCGTTGTTCATCGACAGGTCGCGCGAAGAGCGCGACAGGCGGAACGAGGTGATGCCGTTGTCGGCGAGGATCCTGCGGGTTTCCGCACTCAGGAACGGATTGCTGGCGCTGAAGGTCAGCGCACCGCTGGCGGTACCGCCGCCATCCAGGCGTGCATTGCCGAAGGACACGGCGTTGTAGACGTTCTGGTCCAGGGTTTCGCGGGCGGTCGCTTCGTATCGCGACAGCTCGAAGAAGCCGCGCACGTTGTCGGTGAAGTCGAAGCTGCCGGTGGAGAACACCGAGCGTCGTTCAAGGTCGGCGATCAGCGGCACCGTGTCGAACAGGTTCAGGCCGTCACCGCCGGAGGCGTTGCCGCCCGCATAGCTGGTACCGGGATTGAACTCGACCAGCTTGCCCTCGTTGTTGAACTGCCACAGTTTGTCTTTGTTCGGACCGAAGCCAAGGATGTCGCCCAGGCCGTTGCGCGTGTAGCTGCCGGTCGCCGGCATCACCAGGCCACCGAAGGTCATGCTGGCGATGCGCCGGTTGCGGATCCAGACCTGGTCGGGGATGCCGTCGGCCGGTCCGGTATTGAAGGGAATGCTGCCGTCGATGCGGCCATCATTGGTTGGCCGGCGCAGGGGCTGGAAGTTGCCAGCGTTGGCTGCAGTGGGGTTGGCCTGCAGGCTGTAGCCCTGGCGGTAGAAATCACGTTGCAGCGCGTTCACGCCGTCGGCATTGTCCAGTTCCGCCGCCACCACGATGTGGCCCCGCCCATCGGCGAATCCGGTACCGAAGATGGCCGACCAGGAGTAGCGCTCGTTGTCGTTCTTGCTGGTTCTGCCATAGCCCAGTTCGACTTCGGCGCCATCGAACTTGTCGCGCAGGATGATGTTGTTGACGCCGGAGATCGCATCCGAGCCATAGGTGGGGGCACCGCCAACGCTCAGACTTTCAATGCGTTGCACCATGACGCTGGGAATGGCGTTCATGTCCACCTGGATACCCGAGCCGCCGCCGGCACCGAAGATGGTGGGCGGGGTAGAGGTCACGAAGCGGCGTCCATTGACCAGGGTCAGCAGGCGATTGCTGCCCAGGCCGAACTTGCTGGCGAAGTTGACGCCCGCACCGAAACCGGCCTGGTCGCCGCGCGAACTGACGCCGGCACTGACCCCGGGAATCCGGGTCACCGCGTCGATGAGGTTGGTGTCGCCATAGTTCTCGATCGATTCACGGCTGACCACCGCAGCGGGTTCCAGCGTGTCGAAGCCGGCGCGGTAGATGCGTGAGCCGGTGACGGTCATCCGGTCCAGCTGCACGGGGGTCTTGCTGCTGGCGGGCTCGGCCTCCTGTTCCTGCGTGGCGGCCTGCTGCGCCATGGCCGGTGCGGCGGCCACCAGCACCAATGCCGAACCCAACGCGACAGACAAGCGACTGCGGGCGAACAACGGTCGGTACATGATCTCTCCCTGGTCACGCCAATGTGACTCAGGGATAAACGCAAGGGCGAATGCGACACCCTAGGTCATGAAAAAGTAACAATTGAATCTATTTACTATTCATTCATATTTGCGGGCTGATCTGTCCGTAGCGCATGCCCCGGCATGCATGATGTGGCTTCATCCGTCCGCGCATGTATACTATCCCCCAGTATAGTTCCGAGGTGGCCCCGTCATGCCGCACTCCCCCGAGGAGAAGAAGAAGGTCCTGGCCCGCGTGCGCCGCATCCGCGGCCAGTGCGATGCGCTGGACCGCGCGCTGGAAGCCGGTGCCGACTGCGGGCCGGTGCTGCAGCAGATCGCGGCCATCCGTGGCGCGGTCAACGGCCTGATGTCCGAAGTGATGGAGGCCCATCTGCGCGAGGAGTTCGGGCAACCCGCAGCCTCCGACGAACAACGCGCCGAACGCGTGCGCGACATGAGCGCGTTGATCCGCTCGTACCTGAAATAAGCATCGGCGCCACATCGCGTCGATCGTCCTGCCATCCCATTCCCGCCTGATCCTGGAGAAGCCACCATGAAGTCCCGTGCCGCCGTCGCCTTTGGTCCCGGCCAGCCGCTGCAGATCGTCGAGATCGACGTCGCCCCGCCGAAGAAGGGCGAAGTGCTGGTCAAGATCACCCACACCGGTGTCTGCCACACCGATGCGTTCACCCTGTCCGGCGATGACCCGGAAGGCCTGTTCCCGGTGGTGCTGGGCCATGAAGGCGCCGGCATCGTGGTGGACGTGGGCGAGGGCGTGACCAGCGTCAAGCCTGGCGACCACGTGATTCCGCTGTACACCGCCGAGTGCGGCGAATGCCTGTTCTGCAAGAGCGGCAAGACCAACCTGTGCGTGTCGGTGCGCGCCACCCAGGGCAAGGGCGTGATGCCCGACGGCACCAGCCGCTTCAGCTACAACGGCGAGCCGCTGTACCACTACATGGGCTGCTCGACCTTCAGCGAGTACACCGTCGTTGCCGAAGTCTCGCTGGCGAAGATCAACCCGGACGCCAACCCGGAACACGTCTGCCTGCTCGGCTGCGGCGTCACCACCGGCATCGGCGCGGTGCACAACACCGCCAAGGTGCAGGAAGGCGACAGCGTGGCGGTGTTCGGCCTCGGCGGCATCGGCCTGGCGGTGATCCAGGGCGCGCGCCAGGCCAAGGCCGGCCGCATCATCGCGGTGGACACCAACCCGTCCAAGTTCGAGCTGGCGCGCGAATTCGGCGCCACCGACTGCATCAATCCGAAGGACTACGACAAGCCGATCCAGCAGGTCATCGTCGAGATGACCACCTGGGGTGTGGACCACAGTTTCGAGTGCATCGGCAACGTCAACGTGATGCGCGCGGCGCTGGAATGCGCGCACCGTGGCTGGGGCCAGAGCGTGGTGATCGGCGTGGCCGGTTCGGGCCAGGAGATCTCCACCCGTCCGTTCCAGCTGGTGACCGGCCGCAAGTGGATGGGCACCGCGTTTGGTGGCGTGAAGGGCCGCAGCCAGCTGCCGGGCATGGTGGAAGACGCGATGAAGGGCGATATCGAACTGGCCCCGTTCGTCACCCACACCATGGACCTGGACAGGATCAACGACGCCTTCGACCTGATGCATGAAGGCAAGTCGATCCGTTCGGTGGTGCACTACTGAGCCGCGTCATGGGCTGGCTGGATGCCCTGCGCCGGCCGCGTGCGGAAGACCCGCGCGCGGCGCTGGTGGCCCCGATCGAGCAGGCGTTGCGTGCGCTGGGCTGGGTAGTGGGCGAGGTGCGGCCAGCGCGTACGGTGACCTCGGCCTTCGGCAGCGACGATGGCATGCCATTCGAGCAATGGCTTGCGCAGGTATTCCTGCCGCGCCTCTACGAGGCGCGCGCGGCCGGGCAGTGGCCGCCGCGCAGCGATGTGGCGGTGGCGGCCTCTCGCAATCTTGATGGCCAGCCTGGCGTCGAACCATTGCTGCGTCTGCTGGCGCAGCTGGATGAACGGATCAACAAAGGCATCCACGCCGCGCGTGGATAAGCCGACCAAGGTCGGCATCTACCAGAAGTACGCGTGCGCTGGCGCGCCGCGCAGGAGAGCACCATGGAACGCATTGAACACCGCGCCTGTTTCGGCGGCTGGCAGGACGTCTACCGCCATCATTCCACCACGCTGGGCTGCGACATGCAGTTCGCCGTGTACCTGCCGCCGCAGGCGGAAACGCAGGCGCTGCCGGTGCTGTACTGGTTGAGCGGCCTGACCTGCACCGAGCAGAACGTCATCACCAAGGCCGGCGCGCAGCGCTATGCGGCCGAGCACGGTGTGATCATCGTTGCGCCTGATACCAGCCCGCGCGGCGATGACGTGGCCGATGCCGAAGGCTATGACCTGGGCAAGGGGGCGGGGTTCTACCTCAATGCCACCCGTGCGCCGTGGGCGAAGCACTACCGCATGCACGACTACGTGACACAGGAACTGCCGGCACTGATCGAGGCGAATTTCCCGGTCACCGATGCGCGTGGCATCAGCGGCCACTCGATGGGCGGTCACGGTGCGCTGGTGATCGCGCTGCGCAACCCGGGGCGCTACCGCAGCGTGTCGGCGTTCTCGCCGATCGTTGCACCCAGCCACGTGCCGTGGGGGCAGAAGGCCTTCCACGCCTACCTGGGCGACAACCCGGCGGACTGGGCGCAATGGGACGCCAGCGAGCTGGTCGCCGTGGCCCGTGAGCGCCTGCCGTTGCTGGTCGACCAGGGCGAGGCGGACGAATTCCTGCAGACCCAGCTGCAGCCGCAGCGCCTGCAGCAGGCCTGCGATGCCGCCGGCCATCCGCTGACCCTGCGCCTGCAGCCGGGCTACGACCACAGCTACTACTTCATCGCCAGTTTCATCGGGGAGCACATCGCCCACCACGCCCGCGCCCTGCACGGCTGAGGGCGTTCCGGTGGTGCCGGCTGCTGGCCGGCTACCTGCCGCCCTGTGATTCCTTGGGATTGCCGGCCAGCAGCCGGCACTACCCTGGTGGTGCACGCGGAGTGTCGTTTTGCCGCAGTGGATCACGCCGCTGTGGCGTGCAGGCGCGCTATGGTGCGGCCATACGGCCTTGCGGATCGGGGGGGATGCATGCCGGTAGTGCTGGCGATGCTGTACGTGCTTTGCCATGGGCTGGTCGTGGCGTTCTGGCCGAGCCCGGCGGGCGTAGGCTCTTTCGTATTCCTGACCGGTGCGCCGCTGCTGGCCGCTGCCGCGTGCCTGGTGCGGGCGCAACGTGACCGCGCCGCTCTGGGCTGGCGTGCTACCGCGATGGCACTGCTGCTGTGGGCCGGCGGCATGACGTTCAACATGGTGGATGCGCTGGGCGCCGGCCGGGCTGACTTCACCCCGCGCGTCAGCCTGTTGTTGTACGTGCTGTATGGCGTGCCGCTGGTGTTCATCCTGGCCCGGGCACGCCGCGAGCGCTTGAGCATCAGCCTGATCGACGCGGCGATGGCGGCGTTGCTGGGGGTGCTGTTCTTCGTGCACACCGCATCGTTTGCCGCCCGTGTCGAGGTCGACGCCCAGGCGATGTCCAACATGCAGCGCATGTTCGACATCCAGAATCTGTGTATCGCCGGGTTCGCCGTGGTGCGATGGCTGGCCGGCGACGTGCCCGAACGGCGTAGATTCTTCCGCGCACTGGCGCTGTACGCTCTGGCCTATCTGCTGGTGGCCTACTACATCAACCATTACACATCCGATGATGCATTCGGTGCGTTCAACGATCTGCTGATCGACGTACCTTTTCTGCTGATTGCCTGCCTGGCGCTGGACACGGCGCCGGACACAGGCACCACGGCACACCCGAGGCTGGCGCGGACGGTGCAGGCCGCCGGCCCGATCATCCTGCCATTGCTGCTGCTGGTGGTCGGCACGTTGGTGGTCGATCATGCGCGGCCGTTGGCGGTCGCGGGCTTCGTCGTAGCTACCCTTGGTTTCGGCCTGCGCAGCGTGTTGCTCCAGGCGGATCTTCTGGAACGCCAGGCAGCACTGGATCAACTTGCGCGGCAGGATGGCCTGACCGGCGTGGCCAACCGTCGCGAATTCGACGCACGGCTGATGTCCGAGTGGAATCGCGCACGGCGCAGCGGCACCGAGCTGGGCCTGCTGCTGGTGGATATCGACCACTTCAAGGCCTTCAACGACCAGCACGGCCATCCGGCTGGTGATCGTTGCCTGCAGGCGGTGGCCGGGGTGCTGAAGGCCATAGCCGGTCGCGGTGGTGACAGCGTTGCTCGCTATGGCGGCGAGGAATTCGCCGTGATCGTGCCGGGAAGCCCGCTCTCGGGCGTGCTGGCGCTGGCCGAGCGCCTGCGCGAGGCGGTGGCAGCGCTGCCGCTGCCGGAAGGGTCGGTCAGTATCAGCATCGGAGTGGGCTACCTGCATCCGCCGGCCCTGGCCAGTGCCGATCAGTTGCTGGCGGACGCCGATGCCGGCCTGTATGCCGCCAAGCGCGCCGGTCGCAACCAGGTGATCCTGCATGCGCACGTGCTCGACGACGAAGGCAGTGCGCACGGCAGGATGGATTGCTGAGCGCGCCAGGTAGCCGCTCCCTGTGCGCGATTGCGCACGGTCGGCGCGGCCGGGTCATCGCTGCCGCAGCCAGCCGGTGGGATCGAGCAGCCTCAGCCCGACCGGTGACAACGAGCGCTGTCGCAACGGCAGTTTTGCCGCCTGCACGGCGATCGCACAGCGCGCCAGCTGCTGGCGCAACGGTGCCAGCGTGTCGTCTTCGCGTGGGCGCGCATGCCGCCATTGTGCGATGCGCAGCAGGCAGACCAGCAGGTCCAGTTCGCTGGCGGCAATGAACGGAGAGCCGGCGGGCAACAGGTCGATCGGTGCCGTCGGCGCGGCCAGCAGCGGCAGCAGGTTGATGAACGCGTCGCAGCCTTCAGGATCAAGGCCGAGGCCGCTCAGCTGTGCGAGTCCATCGGCTACGAGATCGGGGTCACGCAGCTGGCGTATCGCCGCCAGCAGCGCCTGCTCGCCACGGCCGAACTGGCGGCCGAAGGCACGGTAGCTGACCCGGGTGGGAAACAAGGGGGAACGGGAGGCCATGGCAGCTAGGGTTGTGGGTCGCGGGTTTCCACCAGCACGGGGCAGGGGGCGTGATCGATGGTCCATTGCCCGATCGAGGGTTCGAACAGGCGCTCCAGCCGGGACAGGTGGCGGTGGCCGATCACGATCAGATCGCACTTCAGGCGCCTGGCCTGGTCGCTGATGACTTCGCCGGGGTCGCCGGAGGGGATCTGCGCGATGGCATCGACGCCGCGCTCGCGCAGCTCGGCCAGGGCTTCGGCCAGCACCGCCTCGGCGCGGGAGCGCTGGCGGGCGGCTTCCGGGTACTCGATACGGTCGGCTTCGCTGGCATCGGCCGCCAGCGCGAATTCGGGGTCGAGCACGCACAGCAGGTGCAGGCGGCTGCGGGGGCCGGCAATGGCCGCGGCCAGGTCCAGCACGCGCGCGTGCTGGGGGCCACCGTCCAGGGCGACCAGCAGGGTATTGAACATGGATGTCTCCTTGGCAGGCCGGGGATGGTCGCCGATGTCATCGCGCGCACCCATGCCGTGCGCGGCAGTCAATGAATGCGTAGAACGCAATCCATGGTGGTTGCAAGTGCCGTAGAGTCATCTGATTTACCGGAGACTGTCATGCCCCTGCCGGACCTGAACCTGTTGCTGGCACTGGACGTGCTGATTGACGAATGCAGCGTGGCCGCCGCCGCGCGCCGGATGAACCTGAGCGCGCCGGCAATGAGCCGCACCCTGGGCCGGATCCGCACTGCGCTGGGCGACCCGGTGCTGGTGCGTGCAGGCCGCGGTCTGGCGCCCACACCCCGCGCGCTGCAGCTGCGCGAGCAGGTCCGCGATGTGATCGAGCAGGCCCACCGCGTCTTCAACGCCGGTCGCGAAGTAGACATGCGCGTGCTCGAGCGGACCTTCAGCGTGCGTGCCAATGATGTGTTCGTCGGTGGTTTCGGCGGACGCCTGCGCGAGCTGTTCCGCCAGCAGGCGCCGCGCGCAGTGCTGCGCTTCGTGCCCGAGGGCGATACCGACGACGATGCGATGGCACAGGGCCGGATCGACCTGTACATCAGCACGGCCGGCAAGCATGCGCCCGATACCAAGGTGCAGAACCTGTTCAGTACCTCGTTCATGGGCGCAGCGCGCGAAGACCATCCACTGTTCGACGAGGAGATCAGTGCCGAGCGCTTTGCCGCGTGCGACCACATCGCGGTGTCGCGCCGTGGCCTGCCACGTGGGCCGATCGATGATGACCTGGCCACGCTCGGCCTGCAGCGTCGCGTGGCGCTGATCAGCCCGACCTTCCACGGTGCGATCTTCGCGGCGGCCGAATCGGACCTGATCCTGCCGCAGATGCCAAGCGTGATGCTGGAGCGGATCGTCAACATGCGCCTGCCGTTGCGCCTGTTCCCGCTGCCGATTCCGGTGCGGACCGCGGCCATCGTGCAGGCCTGGCATCCGCGCCTGGACAACGACGCCGCGCACCAGTGGCTGCGGCGCTCGATCAAGACCATGTGCGAAAGCGCAGGGGAGGCCTCGCGCTGACATCTGCATGCGTGCGCCCGGCGCACGCCTGGGATGCCGGCGACGCCATTTTTTACAGGGTACCGGCTCCCTAGACTGCGCTCCCCGGAGTTTCACTGAGCGCATTCCAATGACCCCCAACATGCCGTGCACTGCACGGATCGGTGCCCGGCGATGAGTACGCCGGCCGCCGCTGTCCCGGCCGCCGCAGCGCCCCGTCCTGCCGCCGCCCCCGGGCTCGATCGCCGCATTCTGGTCGGCCTGTGTGGCGTGCTGCTGGCGGTGCTGGTGTCGGGCTTCAACGAGAACATCACCAAGGTCGCATTGGCCGACATCCGTGGCGCGATGGGTTTCAGCGTCGATGACGGCAGCTGGATCGTCGCCCTCTACAGCGCGATGTCGGTCAGCGCGATGGCCTTTGCGCCGTGGTGTGCCGCCACCTTCTCGCTGCGTCGTTTCGCGCTGGCGATGATCGGTGGCTTCATGGTGCTGGGCGTGCTGTGCCCGCTCGCCCCGAACCTGCAGGTGTTCCTGCTGCTGCGTGCATTGCAGGGCCTGTGCGGTGGTGCACTGCCGCCGTTGCTGATGAGCGTGGCGCTGCGCTTCCTGCCGCCGGGCATCAAGCTGTACGGCCTGGCCGGCTACGCGCTGACGGCGACGTTCGGCCCGAGCATGGGCACGCCGCTGGCCGCGTTCTGGGTCGAGCAGGTGGGCTGGCACTGGGCGTTCTGGCAGATCGTGCCGTACTGCCTGGCCGCCATGGCGATGGTCAGCTGGGGTCTGCCACAGGACCCGCTGAGGCTGGAACGCTTCGCCCAGTTCGATACGGTCGGCCTGCTGCTCGGCCTGCCAGCGCTGGTGCTGCTGGTACTGGGCCTGGTGCAGGGCCCGCGCCTGAACTGGTTCGACTCGCCGATGATCACGCTGATGATCGGGGGGGGCGCCGGCCTGATGGTGCTGTTCATGATCAATGAATGGTTCCACCCCTTGCCGTTCTTCAAGCTGCAACTGCTGGCCAACCGCAATCTCAGCTACTCGCTGGTGACGCTGGGCGGCGTGCTGTTCGTGCTGCTGGCGGTGATCTCCATCCCGTCCGGTTTCCTGGCCAGCGTGCAGGGCTACCGGCCGTTGCAGACCGCACCGATGCTGCTGTGGGTGGCGTTGCCGCAGGTGATCGCGCTGCCGCTGGTGGCGGCGCTGCTGAACATCCGCGCGGTGGATTGCCGCTGGGTGCAGGCCACCGGCCTGGCGATGCTGGCCCTGGCCTGCTGGCTGGGCTCGCACCTGGACGTGGCCTGGATCCGTGACAACTTCCTGTGGGTGCAGCTGCTGCAGGTGTTCGCACAACCGATGGCGGTGCTGCCGCTGCTGATGCTGGCCACCGGCGGCCTGGCGCCGCAGGACGGCCCGTTCGCCTCGGCGTGGTTCAACACGGTCAAGGGTTTCGCCGCAGTGCTTGCCAGCGGCGTACTGGATGCCGTCGCACAGGGCCGCCGTCATTTCCATTCCACCGTGCTGGTCGACCGCCTGGGCGAGCAACCGTGGCTGGCCGATGGCCCGCAGCTCGGCGCGCGCCTGCATGCACAGGTGCAGGCGCTGACCTCGGCCGACCTGTACTGGGTGGTCGCGCTGGTGGCGCTGGCCTTCATTCCCCTCATTGCCTGGATGCCCACCCGCATCCACCCGCCACGTGCCGTGGCCTGAACCTTTCGCAGGAACCCCTCATGACGATCAATCGAACCACTCTCAACACCGGCCTGGGCCTGGGCGTACTGGCCCTGGCCATCGGCGCCTGGCTGCTGCTGCGCGACTCTTGCCACCAGAGCACCAACAATGCGTACGTGGTGGCCGACTACACCCTGGTGGCTCCGAAAATTCCCGGCTTCGTCAGTGCCGTGGAGGTGGAGGACAACCAGTCGGTGAAGGCCGGCGACGTGCTTGCCCGCATCGACGACCGTGACTACCAGGTCGCCCTGCAGGCGGCCCGTGCCGACCTTGCCAATGCCCGCGCACAGCTCGCCAACGCACAGGCCGCACTGGCCCAGCAGGATTCGCTGATCGCGCAGGCCAGGGCCAGTGTGGATGTCAGCCGTTCCGAACTGACCCTGGCCAGTGCCGACCAGCAGCGCTACCGCGAACTGGCCCGTGACGGCGCCGGAACCGTGCAGAACGCGCAGCAGGCGCAGTCGAAGCAGGCCGTGGCCAGTGCCCACCTGCAGCAGGGCCAGGCGGCGCTGTCGACCGCGCGCCAGCGCACCGACATCCTGACCGCCGGTGTGCAGGCTGCGCAGGCCGCGGTGCAACGCGCGGAAGCGGCGCAGGCCCGCGCAGAACTGGATCTGTCGCACACCGTGCTGCGTGCACCGATCGACGGCATGGTCGGTCGTCGTGCAGTGCGCGTAGGTGCCTACCTGACCCCGGGTACACCGGTGGCCGCGGTGGTGCCGCTGAAGCGTGCCTTCGTGGTCGCCAACTTCCAGGAAACACAGATGACCCGCATGCAGGCCGGCCAGCAGGTCGAACTGAAGGTGGACGTGTTCCCGGGCAAGCCGCTGCGCGGGCACATCGACAGCATCGCGCCGGCCACCGGCGTCACCTTCGCCGCTGTCGCACCGGAGAATGCCACCGGCAACTTCACCAAGGTGGTGCAGCGTATTCCGGTGAAGATCGTGCTGGAGCCGGGCCAGCCGCTGCTGGACCAGCTGCGTGCCGGCATGTCGGTGGAAGCCAGTGTCGACCTGGGCAGCCGCGCGCGCGCGCAGAGCGTGAAGCACAGTCCGGGCCATGCGGCCGGGGAGGGCGCATGAGCGCAGTTGCCTTGTTCCGCAGCACCTTCGTTGCGGCCAGCCTGTGCACGGCCCTGGCTGCCTGCACGATGGGTCCGGACTTCGTACGTCCTCAGGCGGAACTGCCCAGTCACTGGCAGGGCGAGGCCGTCGCGGGCAACGCGATCGATCAGGACGCCGCCTGGTGGGCCGGCTTCGACGACCCGCTGCTGGGACAGCTGGCCAGCCAGGTGCTGGAGGCCAACCTGGACCTGCAGCTGGCGGCCAACCGCGTGCAGCAGAGCCGCGCCGCGCGTGGCATCAGCGCCGCCGACCGTCTGCCCAGCGTCAGCGCAACCGCCAGCGGCGCACGCGCACGCAACAGCGAGGTGGGCTTGAACGATCCGTCCGGCAACGGCGGTCGTGATGACTATGGGCTGTTCCAGGCCGGCATCGGCCTGAGCTGGGAACTGGATCTGTGGGGACGGGTGCGCCGCCAGGTGGAAGCCGCCGATGCACGCGTGCAGATGGCCGAGGAGGATGCACACGCAGTGCGCATCGCGCTGCTGGCGGAAACCGCGCGTGATTATCTGCAGCTGCGCGCGACGCGGCAGCTGCTGGCGATCACCGAGGACAACCTCGGCATCGCCCACGACATCAAGCGCCTGACCGAAGCACGCCAACGCCAGGGCGTGGCCAGCACGCTGCAGGTGTCCAGCGCGTCCGCGCAGGTGGCATCGCTGCAGGCACGCATCGCGCCGCTGCGGCATCGTGAATCGCAGCTGCGCAATGCACTGGCGTTCCTGCTGGCGCAGCCTCCGCAGGCACTGGATGCGCAGCTGCAGAATGCATGCCGTGACTGGCCCGCACTGCCGGCCGTGGCGGTGGGGCTGCCCAGCGAACTGGCCGAGCGTCGCCCTGACATCCGTCGCGCCGAAGCGGCGTTGCATGCCGCAACGGCCGGCATCGGCGTGGCCAAGGCCAGTTTCCTGCCGCGTATCACCTTGAATGGCGACGCTGGCTTCCAGGCCAAGCAGCTGGATGATCTGGATGGCTGGAACGCACACCGTTTCAGCATCGGGCCGTCGCTCAGCCTGCCGATCTTCCAGGGCGGCAGGCTCAAGGCCAACCTCGCGTTGAGCAAGCTGCAGCAGCAACAGTCGTCGCTGCAGTTCCAGCGCACGGTGCTGCAGGCCTGGCATGAAGTGGACGACGCCATCGATGGCTACGCCGCCGAACAGCAGCGCACCGTGCAGCTGCACGTGGCGGTGGACGAAAGCGAGACCGCGCTCGGTGCGGCGCGCCGGCAGTACCAGGCCGGCGTGGTCGACATGCTGGACGTGCTGACCACCCAGCGCATCGCACTGGACAACCAGGCCGCACTGGCCAACAGCCAGGCTACGGCGGCAATCGCGCGGGTGGAGCTGTACCGCGCGCTGGGCGGTGGCTGGTAGGGAAATGGAAACGCCGGGCCATGCCCGGCGGTTCGTCGGTAGTTGCCAACCTTGGTTGGCAGTTTTTGCAGAAGCGCCAACCAAGGTTGGCATCTACCAGGGCGGGGCAGGTAGCGCCGGGCCATGCCCGGCGGGCGGGTGCCTCAACGCACGTCGCGCAGTTCCCAATGGTGGCCGGCCAGCAGGCGCAGGCGCTGCTTGAACACGTCACTGTCGATGCGGGTGGTGGCGACGAGGTTGATGCGCAGGTCCTTCTGCTCGCCGGTCACGGTGGCCTCCGGATCGGTCACGCCCCACTGCGGTTCCACCGCATCCGGGTCGGGTTGCTTGGCCTTCCAGCGCTCGAACAGCGCGCCGCTGCGCAGCGCGTCCTGCAGTTCCTCGGCGAAGCCGGCGGCGCCCTGCGAATGGAAGGACAGGTCAGGATCGTTGCCGCGGGCCTTGGACGGGTCGGGCAGGCTGATGTGGTACTGCGCAGGCATGGAGTTCTCCTTGAAGTGCGGCAAGGCTGGCACAGTCGTGGTGGAATCGATGTGCAGATTCCCGCCACGGTTGGCCTTCATTCAAACCGATGTGGCCCATCGGCGAAGCCCACGGTGACCGCGCCCTTGCCGACATTGACCATGCCGGTCAGGCTCATCACCGATTCGTACACGGCCACGCCATGGGTGGCGCAGACCTCCTTCAACTGGGCGTAGCCGGGCAGGGTGCGCAGCTCGTCCAGCTCACCGCCGTAGCTGACGCACACCGTCGGTGTCATCAGCCCGGCACGCACGCGCTGACCGACCACCGCGAACAGCTTCTGCACGGCGTTGTCGAAGCCTTTGATCTTGGCGACCGGCCCGGTCTCGCCGCGGTAGCCATGCAGCACCGGCTTGATGTCCAGTGCGCTGCCCAGTGCCGCGCTGAGCAGGCCAACGCTGCGGTCACCTTTGTGCCGCGCACGCGCGCGCATGTAGTACAGGTCACGGGTGACCATGTAGCCGTGCACGTTGCTGGCCAGTTCCTCCAGCCGCTCACGGATCTGCTGCACGCTGGCATTGCTGTCGCGCAGGCGCACGGCTTCCACCGCGGTCACTGCCTGGGCGGCGAACAGGTTCTGGGTATCGAGCACGCGCAGCGCGAACGGCGAGTTGTAGCCCGCTGCCTGACGCACCGGTTTGTAGTCGTTGAGGATGGCGAAGCTGGCCTGCAGCGCGTTGTCGTGGATCGGGCTGCGGGTCTTGGTGATGGTCATGCAGAACACGTGGTCGTAATCGATCACCAGCTGCTGCAGGAACAGGTCGCGGATCTGGTTGACGCTGAAGGGGATGGTCTCCGCTTCAGCGCCGTGCTCGGCCACGTGCGCGTGCAGGAAGCTCAGGGTGGCCTGCTCATCGCGGTGATCGGCCAGCACGGCTTCGCCGATCCGTACGGTGATCGGCAGCAGCACGATGTTGTGTGTGGCGATGAAGTCCGGCGGCAGGTCGCAGGCCGAGTCGACGACGATTCCGATGCGCATCCGCGGCTCCCCCTCCAGGGCGGTGTAGGTTCGGAAACGTGAAATCTATCTCAAATCCCAGCGCAGCGCGCGAGGGAAACGCGCCACGCCCTGTTCAGCGGCTGCGCTGGACTGCCACCGGCAGGCTGGCCAGACGCTGCCATTCGGGTTGCTGCAGCAGGCCCGGATCGGCCAGTACTGCGGCCATCAGCGGATGCGCATCGTTGCCCCAGAACAGTTCCCCATCGATCGCCAGGGTCGGCACACCGAACACCCCGGCGCCAATTGCGGCCTCGGTGTTGCGCCGCAGCTGCTCCTTCACCGCCGGGTCGGCGGTGGCACTGGCGACATCCTCGATACCCAGCCGCGCGGCCGGTTCGCGCAGGGCCTCAGGGCTGTCGCCCGCGTGGCCTTCGCGCCAGATCCAGTCGAACAGCACGTCCACCGCTTGCGTGCTGGCGCCAGCGGCCAGGCACAGGCGCAGGGCGGACAGCGGGTTGAATGGGTGGCCCGGCGGGAAGTGCAGGGGCGTGCCCTCGGCCTGTGCGTTCCATAGCAGCTGGCGGTAGATGAAACGACGCTTGGCCGGAATCTCGGCCGGGCCCAGGTTGCCCAGGTGATGCAGTACCGCACCGAAGGCGATCGGCACGGTCTGGATCTGCCCGAACTGTGGCAACTGCTTCAGCTTCTGCCAGTGCAGGTAGGAATAGGGCGAGACGAAGTCGAAGTACCAGCGCAATGTCGCCATCGGTGTGTCCTCGTGTGCGGTCAGGGCTGCGCGTTGCGCTGCAGGTAGCGGTCGCGCAGGTCGGTCTGGCGCGAGCGCATCGGCATCGCACGGCCGCCCAGCCAGACCTGTTCGGCGTAGTGCGCCACATCCAGCGGGTCGCCCTCCCACAGCACCAGGTCGGCACGCTTGCCCGGCTCGATGCTGCCGATCTGGTCGGCCACCCCGAACGCCTGCGCCGGCACCCGGGTCAGCCCGGCCAGGCCATCGGCCCACGGCAAACCGTTGGCCACCGCGTTGCCGGCCAGCTGGCGCATCTTGCGCGCGTTGTGGGTGGCGTCGCCGCGCTGCACGAACGACACCGGCACGCCGGCGCGTTGCAGGCGTGCGGCATTTTCCAGGGTGGCGCCGATCTGGTCGAAGCTGGCCGGCAGGTTGGCCAGCACGTCGACGAACACCGGCACCTGTGCGGCGGCCAGCTCCGGCGCGACCTGCCATGCTTCGCTGGCACCGGCGATGGCGATCTTCCCTTTCTCGCGCGCGGCCCAGCGCAGCAGCTGGCGGATGTCCGAGGCACGATCGACCTCCACCACGATGCGGCCCTGGCCTGCCAGGTAACGGCTGAGCGTGCGGCGCCCGGCCGGCGTCAGCAGCGCGTGCGGCGAGTCCGCGGCCACCTGGCCGCGTGCTTCGTCGATCATCTGCTGCAGCAGCATCCATTGCGCGGCGCGCGAATGCCCGGTCAGCTCGGAGGCCGCCGCGCCGATGCGCAGGAACAGGGCGCGCGGGCCGATCGGGTCGGCGCTGCCGTCCAGCCGCATCACGCCGCCCTGGCCAGCCACGAAACCACCGCCGGTGGCAGCGCCCAACGCAGTGAAGCCGATGCCTTCCAGGCGCGTGACCGGAATCAGCACCGAGGCCGGGTTGTAGGCGAGGGTGACGTCGAATTCCGGGCGCAGCGGCTGCTCACCGAGCTTCAACGAACTGTCCACCGTGCTCGATTCACCCGAGACCTCTTCGATGCCGGTTTCGGTGATACCGCCGAACAGCGCCGGCGTCAGGGGGCGGCCATTGGCCTCGATCACGGTGGCGCCGGCAGGCGCTGACAGGCCGTTGCCCACCGCGCGGATGATGCCGCCCTGCACCAGCACGTCCGCGTTCTGCAGGCTGCCGCGCGCGCTGGCGGTATGCACCGTCGCGTTGCGCACCAGCAGGTCCTGTGCCGATGCGGATGCGGAAATGCAGGCCAGCACCATGACAGTAGAACCGAGCCATGCCCGGCTGCCCTTCGCGGCAGACTGCGCCAACTGCTTGAGCACCACCATCAGCGCACCTCCTGGCCGAGCTGGAAATCAGAACGCGGCGTGCTCGCCGGCGCGCCGCGGTCATACAGCCGCCGGCCGTCGATGAAGACCTGCTCAGCCAGTGCGTACGAACTGAAGGGGTTGCCGTTCCACACCACCACATCGGCCATCTTGCCGGCTTCCAGGGTGCCGGTCTGGCCCTCGATGCCCAGCGCCTTGGCGGCGTTGGCGGTCATCCAGGTGATGGCGTGCTCGGGCGTGATCTCCGGCATGCGCGCGCGACGCGCGGACGCCATCACCTTGGCCGCTTCCTGGTTCAGGCGCTGGATGCCTTCGGGTGAATCGGAATGGACGATGGCACAGCTGTTCTTCGGCCGGTCGACCAGCGCGATGTTCTCGGGAATGCCGTCGAAGGCTTCCATCTTGAAGCCCCACCAGTCGGCCCAGAGTGCGCCGCAGACGCTGTCGGCGGCCAGCCGGTCGGCCAGCTTGTAGGCCTCCACACCGTGGTGGAAAGCGGCCACCTTGAAGCCGAATTCCTTGGCCAGGTCGAGCATGGTGGCCATCTCGTCGGCGCGGTAGCAGTGGATGTGCACGCGGATGTCGCCTTCGATGGCGCCGGCCAGCGTGTCCAGCTTGAGATCGCGCTTGCCGCCTGCATCCCCGGCGCTGTCGCCCTTGTCGCTGCCGAACCATCCCTTGCGCTTGGCCGGCTTGGGTTTGTTCTTGGCGATGTAGTCGGCGGCGTCGATGAAGGCGGCACGGTAGCCGGCCACGTTGCCCATGCGCGTGGCCGGGGTCACGCCCTTGCCTTCGCCATAGACCCGCTTGGGGTTCTCGCCGCAGGCCATCTTCAGGCCCCACGGTGCGCCGGGGAACTTCATCGCCTGGTAGGTGACGGCCGGAACGTTCTTCAGGGTCACGCCGCGGCCGCCGACCAGGTTGGCCGAGCCGGGCAGCACCTGCATGCTGGTCACGCCGCCGGCCAGTGCCGTGGCGAAGCCTGGGTCCTGAGGCCACACCGAGTGTTCGGCCCAGACGTTGGCGGTGACCGGTGCGGTCATCTCGTTGCCGTCGCTGTGCGCGCCGACGCCGGGGCTGGGGTATACACCCAGATGCGAATGCACGTCGATCAGACCGGGGGTGACCCACTTGCCCTGCGCATCGATGCGGGTGACACCGGCATCGGCCTGCAGCTGGCGACCGACGGCGACGATGCGGCCGTCGCGCAGCAGCACGTCGGCGTTGTCCAGGCGCTGGCCGGTACCGGTCAGCACCGTGGCGTTCTGGATCAGTACCGGCGCATCAGGATGGGCCTGGTAGGTGCTGGGGTAGGGATCGGCGACGAAGCGCGAGGCGCCCACCGCCGGAGCCGTGCTCAATGAAAGCAGTGCCAGGGCTACCCCAGCGCGCAACAACGTCGATGCCATGCAGTTCCCCTTGCAGCCTGGTCCAACCGCCGACGCTAGCCCGGAGGCGGCGGGCTTGCCAAGTGACCTTCTTCACAGGCCTGCCGACGGTAGCTCGACGGCACCGGCCGGGTGGCTGAAAATACCCGGTCCCCCGCCGTACCGGACCGCCCATGAAGAGCAAGCAGGAAATCGTCGACAACTGGCTTCCCCGGTATACCGGCGTGCCCTTGGACCAGTTCGGCCAGCACATCCTGCTGACCAACTTCGGGGGCTACCTGCATACGTTCTCCGAGCTGACGGGCGCGCCGGTCATCGGCCTGGACCGGCCGATGGCCAGTGCCACCATTGATGGCATCACCATGATCAACTTCGGCATGGGCAGCCCCAATGCCGCGATCATCATGGACCTGCTGTCGGCGGTGATGCCCAAGGCGGTGCTGTTCCTCGGTAAGTGCGGTGGCCTCAAGCGCAAGAACCAGCTGGGTGACCTGGTGCTGCCGATCGCTGCGATCCGTGGCGAGGGTACCTCGGGCGATTACCTGCCGCCGGAAGTCCCGGCCCTGCCGGCCTTTGCCCTGCAGCGTGCGGTTTCGACCATGATCCGCGACCTCGGCCACGACTACTGGACCGGCACGGTCTACACCACCAACCGCCGGGTCTGGGAACACGACGAGGGCTTCAAGGAGCGGCTGCGGGCGATGCGCTGCATGGCCATCGACATGGAAACGGCCACGGTGTTCGCCGCCGGCTTCGCCAACCACATCCCCAGTGGCGCGCTGCTGCTGGTCTCGGACCAGCCGATGATCCCCGATGGGGTCAAGACCGAAGCCTCCGATGCCAAGGTCAGCTCCCAGTTCGTGGAAAACCATATCCAGATCGGTATCGAGGCGCTTAAGCTTATCCGGCGCAACGGCAAGTCGGTCCGCCACCTGCGCTTCGACGAATGATGATGAAGGCCGGGCGCGGGGCGTCCGGGCCTGGGAGTAGGTAATGGACGTTGCCGCGCAAGTGGTGGAATTCTGGAACGAGGCGGGCCCTGCAAAGTGGTTCGCCCGCGATGATGCGTTCGACGCGCAGTTCCGCCAGTTGTTTCTGGATGAGCATTTCGCCGCCGCTTCGCGCGGGCGTGAGCATTGGCTGGGCAGTGCCGAAGGGGCGCTGGCCCTGATGCTGCTGCTGGACCAGTTCCCGCGCAACTGCTTCCGCGGTACCGCCCACTCCTACGCCACCGATGGCCTGGCCCGGCATTACGCCATGCGCGCCATCGAGGAAGGCCTGGACCTGCAGCTGGTGCCGAAGCTGCGCGCCTTCATCTACCTGCCGTTCGAGCACTCCGAGGATCCGCTGGACCAGGACCGCTCGGTGGCGATGTTCGACGTGCTGGGTGACAAGGAATACCTGCAGTACGCCGAACTGCACCGCGACATCATCCGCCGCTTCGGGCGCTTCCCGCATCGCAATGCCGTGCTGGGCCGCATCCCCACGCCGGAAGAACTGGATTACCTGGCCGAAGGCGGGTTTGCCGGCTAAGAAAAAGGGGACGGAGGGGATTAAGACGTTTATGGCACAAACGACTTAATCCCCTCCGTCCCCTTTTTCAGTGCCGATCAGTACTTCGGCACGCCGTTGTCGACGTCTTCGGACCAGGCGTTGATGCCGCCGGTGACGTTGAACACCTTGGTGAAGCCGAGGGCGCGGAACTGCTCGGCGGCCTGCGCGCTGCGGCCACCGTGGTGGCACATGAAGGCCAGTGCGGTGTCCTTGGGCAGGGCTTCCAGCTCGGCACGGCCGTTGCCGTCGAAGGTCTTGAACGGAACGCCCACGGCGGCGATCTCACGCTCGTCGGCCGGGCGCACGTCCACCAGGGTGATGTTGCCGGCACGCACCATGTCATCGGCATCACGCACGCTGATTTCCTGTACCGGCTTCGGCGCGTTCGGGTTGTCGATGGCCAGGCCCTTGCCGCGGATGTCGTCCACCCAGTCGATGGTGATGCCGTTGGCGCGACGGGCGCTGGACAGGTCGAACTGCACGCGCAGGCCGTTGGATTCGGCAGCGATCGCGCCTTCGTCATGCGGGGCCAGCTGGAAGTTCGGCTGGAAGCCGGCGTCGATGGTCAGCTGCAGGGCAGCGCCCGGAGCGTCGGCCAGCGCGCCCTTGAGCATTTCCACGGCGGCCGGGGTGACGGTGATGCTCGGCGGGGTGCGGTCCGGTGCGGCCAGGCCCAGCACGCTGCTCAGCTCACCGCTGGCAGCCATCTGCAGCACGATGTCGCTGCCGCCGACCAGTTCGCCGTCGATGTACAGCTGCGGGATGGTCGGCCAGTCGCCGTAGGCCTTGATGCCTTCACGGATTTCCTGGTCGGCCAGCACGTTGACGTGGGCGAACTCGACACCGAGGTCCTGCAGGGCGCCCACGGCCTTGGCCGAGAAACCACACTGCGGCATCGACGGCTGGCCCTTCATGAACAGCACGACGCGGTTGGCGTTGAGGATGGATTCGATGCGCGAACGCAGGGCGGGATCGAGGGACATGGACGTCGGGGTTCCGGGAATTCGAATCATCAATTCTAACCCCCATGGCATCATGGGGGATGAGCAACGCAGGAACATTGCATCGCATCCCGGCCCGCCCCTGGCGCTGGCTGCCCTGGCTGGTGGCGTCGCAGCTGGCCGTGATCCTGGTCTGGGTACAGGCTGGGTGGCACTGGGGGCTGCCGCTGATGGTTGCCAGCCATGCGCTGTTCATGGTGCCGGTGTTCCTGCCCAACAGCCGTTTCTACGCACCGGTACTGAGCCGGGTGCCGGACGCCGGCAACAGTGTCTGGCTGACGATCGATGACGGCCCCGGCCCGGAAACCCGTGCCGTGCTCGACCTGCTGGACCGCCACCAGGCACGTGCGACCTTCTTCCTGGTGGGGGAACGTGCGCTGGCGCAGCCGGAACTGGTGGCCGAGATCCTGCGCCGTGGCCACGACCTCGGCAATCACAGCCACAGCCACCCGCAGGCCCGCTTCTGGCGGCTGGGACCGGCTGCGATGCGCGCCGAGATCGAAGGCTGCCAGCATGCATTGCAGGCCCTGAGCGGGCATCCGGTGCGCTGGTATCGCTCGGTGGTGGGCATGACCAACCCGTTCGTGGCGCCGGTGTTGAAGGCGCTCGGCCTGGTGCGCGTGGGCTGGAGTGCACGCGGTTACGACGGCGTCGGCTGCACGCCGGAGGGCGTGCTGGCGCGTTTGCTGCCCGACCTGCGGCCAGGAGCCATCGTGCTGCTGCACGAAGGCGCCGCCCACGGCCACAATCTGGTGATCATCGAGCGCGTGCTGCAGGCGTTGGAAGAGCGCGGCTTGAAGGCGCAGCTGCCTACCGGCTGATACGTATGCGGTAGCGCCGGGCCATGCCCGGCGGATGCCACAGGTGCCGCTGAGCTCGCCGGGCATGGCCCGGCGCTACAGGTTCCGCCGCGCTACCAGCAGCCAGCTGTTGAACGGCGTACGCCCATGCAGCGGCCGGGGGGCGGTCACCTGCAATCCCGCTTCGGCAAGCGTCGTCTGCAGCACCTCTGGATCGGGGTAGTGGCGCGGCCGCGTGCCCATCCAGCCGACCAGCCAGGCCAGCCGGTCCGCCACCCGCGTGGTGCGGTCGCGGCCATCGCCGGTGGCCAGCGGCGTGCGCAGCAGCAGGCAGCCGCCGGGGGCCACCCGTGCACTGGCCGCGCGCAGCAGTGCCTGCTGTGGGTCCGCGTCCAGGTACTGCAGCACGTCCAGCAGCAGGACGTGCCCGGCCTGCGCCGGCAGTGGCGCCTGCACGTCCACGCAGTCGAAGCGCACGTCATGCAGCTCGACGGCGGCACGTTGCGCGCGGGCGATCTTGCCCGCATCCACGTCCACGCCCAGGTAGCGCTGGGTGCCGCCGCGCTGGCGCAGTACATGGGCGAACAGGCCCAGCCCGCAGCCGAGGTCCAGCACCGGCTGTCCGTCGTCAGGCAGATGCTGCAGCACGCCGTCATACAGCGGATCGCTGCCGAGCTTGCCGCGGGTGTAGTAGTAGTCGCGGCGGCTGCCCCAGGCCTGCGCCGGGCGGAACGCTTCGGCGATCAAGCGGGCCTGCGGGGCCGTCAGGGGAGCACAGGGCAGGGGCGGGCCGTTCCGTGGCGTGCCGTCCATCGCCTCAGTCCGTGCCGCCAAGCAGATGCGCGGCAACCGGCAGCGCGCGCGCGCTCCACAGCGCGTACATCCGCGCTGAAGGATGCAGGCCGTCCTCGGCGATCATCGTCGGGTCTTCGCCCTGCGCGCGGCTGATGTCGGTGATGTCGACGAAGGCTACGCCGTGCCGGGTACTGATCACCTCGGCGGCGGCATTGAATTCGTCGGTCTCGATCTCGATCGCGGCCAGGTCGCGGCCACTGCCGACACCGAACGGGGTGGCGCCCCAATCGGGGAAGGACAGCACCAGCACGCGGCCGGCATCACCGCCGGCGAAGCCGATCGCCCGCTGCAGCAGGGCCTGGAACTGGCTGCGGTACTCGTCCAGCGGACGCCCGCGGTACTGGTTGTTGACGCCGATCAGCAGGCTGACGAAATCGAACGGGCCCTGCGGTGCAGCCGCGTCGATACCCGCATCGAGCTCGTCGATCGTCCAGCCGGTGGTCGCAATGGTCTGCGGGTCGGCCAGCGCCACGTCCTGCGCGCGCAGCGCGGCGGCCAGCTGGTGTGGCCAACGGCCTTCGACTGCAACCGCTTCACCGATGGTGTACGAATCGCCCAGCGCCAGGTAGGACAGCGCCACGGCTCAGGCCACCGAGCGGCGAGGCTTCAGCGGCACGACCTTGGTCGCATCCTCGGCGCGGCGCGCCAGCACGCGGTCGATGCGGGCGAACACATCGCGCATCACCGAAGCTTCCGGCATCAGGGTCACGCGGAAATGATGGCGGTAGGGCACGTTGAAGCTTGAGCCCGGCACCACCAGCACGCCTTCGTTGTTCATCAGGTCCAGCGCGAAATCGTGGTCGTCGAAGCCCTTCGCAGCGGCACCGACCACGGCCGGGAACGCATACAGCGCGCCGGCCGGCGCGACCAGTGACAGGTGCTCGCTGGCTTCGCAGGCCTCGATCACCGCGCGGCGGGTTTCATACAGGCGGCCGCCCGGCGTGCACAGCTCGGAGATGGTGTCCGGACCGTTCACCGCCGCCTCGATGGCGTACTGGCCCGGCACGTTGGCGCACAGGCGCAGTGCGCCCAACAGGTCCAGCGCGGCGCGGAAGTCGCCCAGGCGGGCATCGTCACCGCTGAGGTGGGCCCAGCCCACACGCCAGCCGCAGGCGCGGTGCACCTTGCTCAGGCCACTGAAGGTCAGGCACGGATGATCACCGGCCAGCGGCGCGACCGGCTGGAACACCGCGTCGTCGTACAGGATCTGGTCGTAGATCTCATCGACCAGCAGCAGCAGGTTGTGGCGGCGCGCGATTTCCACCACGCGCTCCAGCAGTTCGCGCGGGTAGCTGGCGCCGCTGGGATTGTTCGGATTGATCAGCACGATGGCGCGGGTGCGTGCAGAGACCAGCGTCTCGATCTCGCTCGGGTCCGGCTGGAATCCGTTCTCCGGCGCGCAGCGGTAGTACACCGGCCGGCCATCGTTGAGGATGGTCGAAGCCGACCACAGCGGGTAGTCGGGCGAGGGCACCAGCACTTCGTCGCCCGGGTTGAGCAGCGCACGCAGCGACAGGTCGATCAGCTCGCTGACGCCGTTGCCGAGGAAGACGCGGTCCGGGTGCGCATCGGGCGCGCCACGGCGGGCGTAGTAGCTGGCGATGGCTTCGCGCGCCACCGGCAGGCCCTGCTGGTGGGTGTATGGGTCGGTGCGGCCCATGTCGTCGGCGATCGCGCGTTGCAGGTGCTCCGGCGCGCGGAAGCCGAAAGCGCCCGGGTTTCCGATGTTGAGCTTGATCAGCTTGCGGCCCTGCGCCTCCAGCTCCCGGGCTCGCCGCGCCAGTTCTCCGCGGATTTCGTAGCGCACTTCGGAAAGGCGCTCGCGGATGGCCAGGGGCTTGGGCGAGGTGGTGGACATGGGAGCTGGGCCGTCAAAAGGCATGGGGCTTCCATCCTACCGGAATTGCTGCACTGCATGGCAAGGGCTCCGGGCCCGTCACTGCTGGGCTGGCAGGGCGCTGGCACAGGTAGAATGGCGGCGATGACCCAGACCCCCGATTTCATCGCCCTGCAGACCATCGGCTGGCCCTGGCCGGGCCCGCCACAGCAGGCTGACTGGCAGGCCGCGATGGCCGCGCACCCGCAGGCCCGCCCGGCACGGGTGATCGAACAGCACCGCACCCACTACGTGGTGGCCGATGGCCCGGATGCATCGATCAAGGCCGAGTCGCTGCCCGAATGGCAGCGCCCGCGCTTCCCCAGCCATGAACGGCCGGCGGTGGGCGACTGGGTGCTGCTCGATGGCATCCGTATCGTCGCCCTGCTGCCACGGCGCACCGCGATCAAGCGTGGTGCCGCGGGTGAGCACTACCACCAGCAGGTGATCGCGGCCAACATCGATACGGTGTTCATCGTCTGTGGCCTGGACGCTGACTTCAATCCGCGCCGCATCGAGCGCTACCTGCTGCTGGTCGGCGGTGGCGGTGCCGAACCGGTGGTGGTGCTGACCAAGGCCGACCAGACCGAGTACAGCGAGGATGCGCTGGCGGTGCTGGAAGAGCTGGAGATGCAGGGCATCGCGCTGCATGCGATCAATGGCCTGGATGCCGACAGCGTTGCCGTGCTGCAACCGTGGCTGGTCCCGGGCCGCACCGTGGTGCTGGTGGGCTCGTCCGGTGCCGGCAAGTCCACGTTGACCAACACGCTGCTCGGCGAGCAGCGGATGAAGACCAACGCGGTGCGTGCCAACGATTCGCGCGGACGCCACACCACCACCCATCGCGCGCTGATGCCGCTGCCGTCGGGCGCCTGCCTGATCGACACCCCCGGCATGCGCGAGCTGAAGCCGACCGGTGAAGAGACGCTGTCGGAAGGTGGCTTCGCCGATATCGAAGCGTTGGCCGCACAGTGCCGTTTCAACGACTGCAAGCACCAGCAGGAACCGGGCTGTGCGGTACGTGCCGCGATCGAGGCCGGCGAGATCGAAGAGAGCCGACTGCTGAACTACTTCAAGCTGAAGGAAGAAGTGGCCGCCGCCGCCGCCAAGCTGGCTGTTCGCCAGGCCGAGACCGCGCAGGAGCGTGGCGGCAGGAAGGGCAAGGGCCAGCAGTTCCGCCCGGCGAGCAAGAACCGCCGGCGGTAGCACAGCAGCCGAGCGTGGGCTCGGCTCTACAGTGGGTCCGCGGCGGAGTCATTTCCTGTAGCGCCCGAGCCGATGCTCGGGCGGCGGCGCGCAGCGTCGGACACAGCAGGGCGCTATAGTCCGCCCATGGAACCGACCGCGACGCTGGACCGTGACGTGGCCCACCATGCAGCGCTCGATGCGCGCCTGGTCGAGGCCGTGGGGGGCATCCGCCTGCTGGGCCTGACCAGCTGGCCGGCCACGCTGCAGGCACCGTTCCTGGACAGCGTGGCACGTGGACAGCCGGTGCTGCCGAAGGTGGATTACCCGAGGCTGGATTTCAGCGAGGAGCGCCACGCATTGGCTGCGATCGCCGCCGACTGCGATGATACTCACCCGCTGGGCCACTACGTGCGCCAGTCGGCGCAGAGCTGGGACCTGGCCGCGCAGCTGCTGGAAGGGTTGGGCACGGCGGCGGTCGATACCTGTTCGGTGCAGCTGTTCGGCGCCCCCGAGCAGCCACTGCCGGGCAATGGCCCAAGCACGCGCGAGGCGGCGCGTCACTTCATCCAGATTGCTGCCGAACTCGATCACGAACTGCTGGCGCCGGAAGAGCAGGTGCCGGTCTCGGCCATTGCCCTGCAGCTGCAGCTGCAGAATGACCTGGATGCGTTCTTCGAATCGCGCATCATCCAGGTGCAGCTCGATCCAGAGCTGGTGTCCAAGGCCGCTGCCGGACCGACCCGCATCCGCCTGCGCACCAGTGCGCGCTTCAGTGCCTACGACCGCGCGCAGCTGTTCCACCACGAAGCGCTGGTGCATTCGCTGACGGCCTTGAATGGCCGCGAACAACCGGTGCTGCCCAGCCTGGCGTTGTCCTCGCCGCGGGTGACGGCCACCCAGGAAGGGCTGGCGACGTTTGCCGAACAGATCACCGGCAGCATCGACATCGAGCGCCTGAAGCGGATCAGCCTGCGCACCGAAGCGATCGCGATGGCACGCGAAGGCGCCGACTTCATCGAAGTGTTCCGCTACTTCTGCGATGCCGGGCAGAACGCCGAAGAAAGCTTTGCGTCGGCACAGCGCGTGTTCCGTGGGGTGCCGCCGAGTGGCGGCCTGGCCTTCACCAAGGACACGGTGTACCTGCGCGGCCTGGTGTCGGTGCATACCTTCTTCCGCCACATGCTGGCCGAGGACCGCCTGCAGGTCTGCCGCTGGTTGTTCGCCGGCAAGATGAGCCTGGCCGATGCGATCGCGTTCGCGCCGCTGTTCGAAGCGGGTGTGCTGAAGCCGCCGCGCTGGCTGCCGCACTGGGTGAGCCGGGCGAACGGCCTGGCCGGCATGCTGGCGTTTTCGCTGTTCGCCAACCGGATACGGATGGACCAGCTGGCGCCGGAATGAAAGGCGTTGGCGGGATGATGCGCTGGCGCCTCGATTGATATCGCTGGGCGGCGGTGGCGCACCCTGGCCAGGACACGCCGTGAACCCATCCATGGGGGCTCGATCGGCGCATCCATGCGCCTCACGGTCCTGGCCAGGGTGCGCCACCGCCGCCAGACAGTTTCCCGCGCGGGCGGCAGCACATCACCGCGCCGAAGGGATTGCGCTTGAAAAGCTTGAATAGCAAAGAGCCGGGCAATGCCCGGCTCTTTGCTTTTTGCTCTTGCTTTCCATTGCCTCCGCGCCGGCGCAGGAAATTGTCGAGCGAGGTGGGACGGGCCGAGGCAGGACCGTGAGGCGCATGGATGCGCCGATCGAGCCTACAGGGACGTACTTGCGGCGTGTCCTGCCTCGGCTCGTCCCACCTCGCCCAGCTGCGGTACTGATGCGCCGCAGCGCCCGCTTTTGACTTAGAACTCCGCCGCCACCGTCATGAACAACTGCCGCGGCGCGCTCGCATGGATCGCATACCGCGTGCCCTTCGGATCGGTCGGCGCGAACGAACTCAGCTGGCCGGCATAGCGCTTGTTGGTCAGGTTGGTCGCGTTCAACGACACCCGCACGTTGCGCAGGCCAAGGCCCGGGCCGAAGTCGTAGCCCGCACCGGCGTCGAAGGTGGTCACGCCCGGCACCGACTGGTCGTTGGTGTAGGTGTAGTAGCGCTTGCCGGTGTACTTGGCACGCAGGCTGGCGAAGAAACCATCGCGGTTCCAGCTGATCTCACTGGAGGCCATGCGCTGCGGCGTATCCACCGTGATCTTGCCGGCCACCGGCACGATCGCGCCGCCCGAGGTGTAGTCATCCTCGTAGGTGGTCTTGTTCCAGGACAGCGCGTTGTACCACTGCAGGCCGTCGATCGGCTTGAGGATGAAGGTCAGCTCCGCACCGTGGCTCTTCACCGAACCGACGTTGATGAAGCGCGTCACGCACTCCGGACGCGTGCCGACTTCGATGCTCGAGCACGGGTTCAGCGACAGCAGGCGGTTGTCGAACTTCACGTTGTAGGCGGCGATCGAGGCCTGGTACTTCTCGCCGAAGGTACGGAAGCCGGCTTCAAGGCTCTTGGACTTCTCCGGCTCCAGGCCGGCGCTGGCCGCGAACGATTCCGGCGACACCTGCAACGGGCCACCGCTGCCGCCACCGACGAAGGCGGCGATGTTCTCTGCGTACGAAGCGAACAGCTCGTTGTTGGCGTTGAGCTTGAAGCCCAGGCCCACCTGCGGCAGCACCGACTTCTTGGCGGTCAGCGTGCCCGAGGCGATGCGGGTTTCCACGCCCGGCTGGGCGATGGCGCGCATGCGGGTGTTCGGGCTCTTGATACCGACATCCACGGTCAGGCGCTGGTCCAGGAAGCGCATGCGGTCCTGCACGTAGAACTGGCGCGTGCGGATGTCGAAGTCCTGGTTGAACAGCAGGCGGTCCGGGTTCTTCAGGTACAGGTCGTCCAGGAACGGGCCGCTGATGTAGTAGAAGTTGCGCGACACGTTATGGTCGTTCTGCTCGTACCACAGGCCGGCTTCCAGTTCGTGGATGCCCACCGTCCACGACAGCGCGGCGGTCAGGCCATCGCGGTTGATCGTGTAGTTGGTGCTGCGGATCGAGATCGGCAGCATCTTGTCGGTACCCGGGTAGGACGGCTGGCCCGGTGCCCACCAGTGGCCCTGGCCACGGTTGTCGTGGTGGTAGGCCAGCAGCTTCAGGCGGCCCTGCTCGCCCAGGCGCAGGTCGGCATCGACCGAATAGAGGTTGTCGTCGCGCAGCGCGCGGCTCTGGTAGTAGGCATCGTCGATGCTGTTGACGCCGCCGCTGAACTTGCAGCGTGCCTTGTTGTAGGTGCCCGGTGCGCAGTACGCGGCAGCGACAGCGCGATCCCAGTCCGGTGCATAGATGTTCCAGTCGTAGCCCAGGCCACGTGCCAGCATGTCCTTGGACAGGTAGGCGTAGTTGGCCTGGCTGGCGCGCGAGGTCGCCACGAACGCACCGAAGCGGTGGTCGCCGACATTCCACACGGCCTTGGCGTTG
Organism: Stenotrophomonas sp. YJH_SMC_43; assembly: GCF_059372535.1. Classification (NCBI taxonomy): domain Bacteria; kingdom Pseudomonadati; phylum Pseudomonadota; class Gammaproteobacteria; order Lysobacterales; family Lysobacteraceae; genus Stenotrophomonas; species Stenotrophomonas sp. YJH_SMC_43. The sequence goes on along the minus strand of NZ_JCAFVQ010000003.1, from coordinate 354,072 downwards.
AACTGGCGGGTGGTCTGGTTCTGGTACGGCGCGGCCCACATGTCCTGGTCCTGGTGCACGCCGGACACGTAGGCCGAGAAACCATTGATGTCGCCTGTATCCACGCGCAGGTAGCCGCGACGCTGGTTGTTGTCACCCACGGTGACGCTGGCGCGTCCACCGAATTCGGTGGACGGGTCCATCGAGAAGTACTGGATGGTGCCGCCCAGGTTGCTCGTCGACGCTACGCCCAGCGAGCCGATGCCCTGCGACAACTCTGCGCCGGCCAGGTTCTCGGCGATGATCGCGCGGGCAATGCTCAGGCCGTTGTAGTTGCCGTAGCTGTTGTCACCCAGCGGAATGCCGTCCAGCGTATAGCCGAGGCGGCTCTTGTCGAAGCCGCGCAGGCTGATGGTCTGCGATTCTTCGTTGGCACCGAAGGCGTCGTTGGACTGCACCGACACGCCCGGCAGGCGGTCGAGGATCTTCTGGCCGCTGGTGCCCGGCGGCAGCACCTGCTTGTCGACGGTGGTGATGCGCTGCACTTGGCGGGTCTCGCCCTGGCCGATCACGGAGACGGTATCCAGCGTCTGCGCGCTCAGCGCGGCATCGGTGCTGGCGCCGGTATCGGCGGCGGTGGCGGCATGGGCGCTGGCGGCGGCGGAGAGCGCGATCGCCACGGCGATCGTCAGGTGTCGGGTCTGCATGGTGGTCCGTTGCATTGGGGGTGGTCACCGGCACGCGTGCGCGGTGCATGGCCACTATGCGAACGGAACATGAAACCTTCTTTACGAAAAACCAACGAACGATGCAGGGCAGTGGTGCGTGTCCTGCAACATGTTCGTCATGGTGGTAGGCCGGTGGGAATCAGAAGCGCTCCCCAGGCCAGCTCAATTTGAGCTGGTCCATGCAGTCGCGGTCATGTTCGGAGAATGAGAACCCGATCTGGATGCCGTTCACTACTGTGCCGAACACCGTCGACTCGTCCAGGCTATGCCCTGACGGCACGGAAAGGACATTGAAGTCGGGGTAGCGACGACCCATCTGCTTTCGCGAGATGCAGGCGCCGCTCAGCCGCAGCGTAATGCCTTTGATGATTCGCCCCGACGCGTCGGTGTAGATCTGGCCAGAGGGCCCCTTGATCCTCCCAGCGACCACGAATGGCGCCAGATCGATGGTCGCGCTGTCGCCTCGGCCCATTCTTGCTTCCGAACGCGAGCCGGCCGGAGCCAGCGGCGATAGCTGCGCAACAAGGTCAGAGCGTGACAGCTGCAAGGACCAGCGCTCCACGAGCCGCCAGGTTGCATCCGCCTCATCCGCAGTGGCAGCAGGTGGGGTGGCCGCCAGTGGCGGGGTGGCGACCACGAGAAGCGCAATCAGCAATGCACGCATGCCAACCTCCTTGATCCGCGATTCCGGCCGTTCATCCATCGGGCTCGGCGAGCGTTGGCAGGTATAGCACCGGTTCTGCCGATGTATCGGGCAATACGTCCCGAAAATGCAGAAACAAAAAGGGGCCGGATCCCCCTCGCAAGCGAAGGTTCACCGGCCCCGCGCACTCCGTGGGGGAGGCGGTCCACGCCTTGCGTGGAGACGGGCTCAACCCATGTACAGACCGCCGTTGACCGGATAGTCGGCACCGGTCACATACGAGGCTTCATCCGACGCCAGCCAGGCGCACAGGCCGGCCACTTCCTCGGGGCGGCCCAGGCGACGCACCGGTACCGAGGCCGCCAGCCGGTCCAGCACATCCGGCGGGAAGCTGCTGATCGCCTGGCTGGCGATGTAGCCCGGCGACAGCGTGTTGACGGTGACGCCGCGCGAGGCCACTTCGGCAGCCAGTGCACGGCTGAAACCGTGCATCGCGGCCTTGGCGGTGGCGTAGTTCACCTGCCCGATCTGGCCCTTGTGGGCGCTGACCGAACCGATGTTGATGATGCGGCCCCAGCCACGCGTGGCCATGCCGTCAACCACCTGCTTGGTCAGGTTGAACAGCGCATTGAGGTTGGAGGCGATCACCGCGTTCCAGTCTTCCACCGTCATCTGCCGGAACAGCAGATCACGGCTGCCACCGGAGTTGTTGACCAGCACATCGACCTCGCCCACTTCCGCACGCACCTTGGCGAACGCAGCGCTGGTCGAGGCCCAGTCGGTGGCGTTGCCTTCGGAGGCGATGAAATCAAAGCCCTGTTCGCGCTGCTCGCGCAGCCAGTTGGCCTTGCGCGGCGAGTTCGGCGCGCAACCGGCGACCACGGTGTGGCCACTGCGGGCCAGGCTCTGGCAGATGGCAGTACCGACACTGCCCATTCCACTGGTGACGTAAGCGATTCGAAGCGTCATTGCAGAAGGCTCCTTGGTAGAGGGTCAGGCAGCGAGCGGGTACAGGCCGAACAGCAGGCTGCCGACCATCAGCAGCATGGAGATGGCGATGGCCCACTTCAGGGTGAACTTCTGGTGGTCGGCGAATTCGACCTTGGCCAGGCCCACCAGCAGATAGGTGGACGGCACCAGCGGGCTGAGCAGATGCACCGGCTGGCCGGCCAGCGAGGCGCGCGCCATTTCCACCGGGGTGATGCCGTAGTTGCCGGCGGCCTCGGACAGGATCGGCAGCACGCCGAAGTAGAAGGCGTCGTTGGACATGAAGAAGGTGAACGGCATCGATGCCACGGCGGTGATCACCGCCAGGTACGGGCCCCACGATTCCGGAATCACCGCCAGGAAGCTGTGCGACATCGCTTCGACCATGCCGGTGTTGTTGAGGATGCCGGTGAAGATGCCGGCGGCGAAGATCAGCGACACCACCGACAGCACGTTGCCGGCATGGTTGACCACGCGGCGGCGCTGCTCGGCCAGGTTCGGGTAGTTGATCACCAGGGCGATGGCGAAGCCGACCATGAACAGCACCGGCATCGGCAGCACGCCGATGATCAGCGCGGTCATCAGCGCCACGGTCAGCGCCAGGTTCACCCACAGCAGCTTCGGGCGCTTGATGTCTTCGGCGTCTTCCACGGTCGGCAGCGGGTTGCTGTCATCGGACACGCTGTTGTCCATCCAGCTGCCACCCTTGGGCAGGGTCACCACGCCAAGGCGGCGGCGTTCCTTCAGGCCCAGGTACCAGGCCAGCAGCAGCACGCCGGCACAGGCGATCACCATCGACGGAATCAGCGGCACGAACACATCGGCCGGATCCACGTGCAGCGCGGTGGCCGCACGTGCAGTCGGGCCGCCCCACGGGGTCAGGTTCATCACGCCGCCGGCGAGGATGGTCACGCAGGTCATGTTCAGTGCGTTCATGCCGAGGCGCTGGTACAGCGGCAGCATCGCCGAGACGGTGATCATGTAGGTGGTCGAGCCGTCACCATCGAGCGAGATCAGCATCGCCAGCACTGCGGTGCCCAGCACGATCTTCATCGGATCGCCCTTGACGAAGCGCAGGATCACCCGCACCAGCGGATCGAACAGGCCGGCATCGATCATCACCCCGAAGTAGAGGATGGCGAACATCAGCATCACGCCGGTCGGCGCGATCTTCTTGATGCCCTCCAGCATCATCTCGTCGATGCCGGCGCCGAAGCCGCCGATCAGCGCGAACAGGATGGGGATGGTGATCAGGGCGACGAGCGGCGACAGGCGTTTGCTCATGATCAAGTACATGAACGTAATGACCATGCCAAAGCCGAGGATGCTCAGCATCATCTGCGGACTCCTTGCGAATACAGGACGTGGGGGAGTGGAAGGGGCCCGGGCGGCATGCCCGGGAATCCGGGCTTAGAAGTCGTACTGCAGGCGTCCGGTGACCGCGCGCGTGCGGTCCACCGTCACCCCGGCCAAGCGGTCGCGGTTGCGGCTTTCGATCACGTTGAGCATGAAGCGCAGGTTGTCGCGCAGGTACCAGTTGCCACCCAGCGTCCAGGCTTCGGTGCTGCCACGGCGCAGGTCCGGCGCACCATCGAGATGCTGCGCACCCCACATCTGGTCGTAGCGCAGCGCTACTTCGAAGGCACCGGCCTTGTGGCGGATGTCCTTCACCCGCGCAAAGCGGCCGGTCTTGCGGTCGTAGGCACGGCTTTCGCCAGTGACGAACCAGCTGACCATGCCGTAGGCGGCCATCACGTCGCCACGCTGCGCACCGTCATCGAAGGTGGCGCCACTGAACTCGCCCTGCCACGACAGCGGGCCGCGCACCTGCGCGTATTCCAGCGACCACTTGTTGACGTCGGTATCGCGGCCGGCGGAGAAGTCGACAAGGGTCAGGCGGCTCTCATCGGACAGGTGGCCGGCCGGGCGTGGTCGGATCTTCAGGCCCGGAACGCCGTTCGCGCCGGGGTTGTCATAGGCCTCGCGGGCCAGCGACAGGCCCAGGTGCAGCACGTCGCCATCGGCGGGCGAGGGCGCCCAGGTGACACGGCCACCGGCAGCACGCCCCTTCACCTGCCAGGCGTCGATGCTTTCCAGGCTGTAGATGCTGGCGGCCCAGGTGAAGTCACCCGGGTTGGCCTGCCACGACGCGCCCAGGCGGTACAGCGGCGCCAGCGTGGTCCCGGCGTTGCCGCGCTCCAGGAAGCTGCCGTAGTTGGAACTGGTGCGGTCATCCAGCGAGAAGTACTGCTTGAACTGGCCGACGGTGAGCTTGCCGGCCTTGCCGAAGCTGCGCGCCAGGTACACGTCCTTGGCCTCGACGCGGTCGCCGGAGAAATCGGCCTCCAGCTTGTAGTCGACCACGAAGAACTTGCCGGATACGTCAACCCACGCGCGGCGGATTTCGGTGTCGTCCTTGTTCGGGGTGCCGCGGTTGTCGTTGTCGAAGGTAGCGAAGTCCAGATGCAGGCGGCCACCCAGGGTGGCGGTGACCGGACGGTCGTCTTCGGCAGCGAAGGCCGGCGCCGACAGGACAGCCAGCGCCATCATGGCGGCAGGACGCCGCCAGGCAAACGTGAATTCCACAAACCCTCCCAGGTGCGCGCCAGGCGCGCGGCAATCGTGGGCACCGGACGGTGCGCGGCCGCAGTCTGGGTCGGGCAAGCTGTCATCGTCCTGTCAACGGATTGTGCGGTGCAGCGTAAGGCGGCTCGCTGCTGCTTCCTGGCAGGGCCCGGCGAGCGCGGCAGCGGCATGCGGTAGCATTCGTTTCCCCTCCCACCCTCGTGCCCATGCGCCTGCTGCTGGTCGAAGACAACCCGGATCTGGCCGATGCGATCATCCGCCGCATGCGCCGCAGTGGGCACGCCGTGGACTGGCAGGCCGATGGCCTGGCCGCCGCCAGCGTGCTGCGCTACCAGAGCTTCGACCTGGTGGTGCTGGACATCGGCCTGCCCAAGCTCGATGGCCTGCGCGTGCTGGCCGGCATGCGCGAGCGTGGCGACAGCACGCCGGTGCTGATGCTGACCGCACGCGATGGCATCGAAGACCGCGTGCAGGCGCTGGATGTCGGCGCCGACGACTACCTGGGCAAGCCGTTCGATTTCCGCGAATTCGAAGCGCGCTGCCGCGTGCTGCTGCGTCGTGCACGAGGCCAGGCCAGCGAAGTGGTGCAGATCGGCGGCTTCCAGTTCGATAATGCCGCGCATCGGGTCAGTCTCGACGGCGAGCCTATCGAGCTACCCAACCGCGAGTACCGGCTGCTGGAGATTCTGGTCGGCCGCCTCGGTCAGGTGGTCGGCAAGGACGAGATCGGCAACGGCCTGTTCGGCTTCGACGACGAAGCCGGCCCGAATGCGATCGAGCTGTACGTCGGTCGCCTGCGGAGAAAGCTGGCCGGCGCACCGCTGCGCATCACCACGGTGCGCGGTGTCGGCTACCTGCTGGAAGCCAGCGATGGCAGCGCCGACGCCGATGGCTGACGCACGCGCTGCGAACGCGGCGCCAGGTTCGCTGCGGCGAACGCTGCTGCTCTACCTCGGCGCGCTGCTGGCGGTGTTCGCGGTGGCGCTGCTGTTCGCCGCGCGCGACTATGGCCAGCGTGCGGCAAACCGTTCCTACGATCACCTGCTGGTGTCTTCGGCGCTGTCCATCGCCGATTCGGTGGCGCTGGTCGACGGCCAGTGGCAGGTCGATCTTCCCTATGCGGCGCTGGACCTGCTGGCGATGGCCCCGGAAGACCGCGTGTTCTATCGGGTGGCCGACAGCCGCGGCAACCTGATCACAGGTTATGGCGATCTGCCGTCGCCGCCGCGCCGTCCGGGCACGCAGCCGCAACTGTTTGATGCGGCGTACAGCGGCGAGACCGTACGCTTCGTAGTGGTCGGCCGCAGTTTCGCTGCGGCCTCGGCGCAGGGCGAGGTGCAGGTGCAGGTGGGCCAGACCCGGCGTGCGCGCGAAGCCGTCGCGCAGGACATGGTCAATCGCGCACTGCTGGCGATCGGCGTGCTGTCCGGCCTGCTGCTGGCGCTGGTGGCGTTTGGCGTGCACCGCGCGTTCCGCCCACTGGTGCGGGTGGAACGCGAGCTGTCGCGCCGCGAACCGTCCGACCTGAAGCCCCTCGACGCGCGCGTGCCGCGCGAGATGGACCAGATGGTGGCGGCGTTGAACCGCTTCATGGAGCGCCTGTCCAGCAGCAACGAGACACTGCGCGCATTCATGGCCGAGGCCGCGCACCAGATGCGCACGCCGTTGGCTGCCCTGCGCGCGCAGGCACAGCTTGCGCTGGACGACGACGACCCCGAAGACATGCGGCGCAGCCTGCAGGCGATCGAGCGCAATGCCACCCACATGAGCCGGTTGCTGAACCAGCTGCTCAGCGATGCCAGCGTGATCCATCGCTCGCACCTGCAGCGCTTTGCGGCGGTGGACCTGGCCGAGACCGTGCACCAGGCCCTGCATGAAGCCCTGCCGCAGGCCGGCCCGGCACCGCGCGTGCAACTTGCGATGACCGCCGAGCCGGTGCAGGTGCACGGCGACGCGCTGCTGCTGCGCGAGGCGATCAAGAACCTGGTCGACAACGCACTGAAGTACGGCGGCGAGGGCCCGTTGCAGATCGCGCTGACCGTGGAAGGCGGTCAGGCGGTGCTGACCATTGCCGACCATGGCGCAGGCATCGCACCCGCTGATGCCGAACGCGTGTTCGAGCGCTTCGCCCGTGGCGAAGGCGCGCCGTCCGGCGGCGCCGGGCTGGGCCTGGCCATCGTCAAGCGCGTGGTCGACAGCCATGGCGGCCGCATCGACCTCAGCAACCGCCCGCAGGGCGGGCTGATCGCCACCATCCGCCTGCCACGGAGCAGCCCATGATCCGCCTGTTCGCTGCTGCCGTTGCCTTGCTGCTGGCCCTGCCGGTACTGGCCGCGCCCGGCGACGTACGCCGTTTCCCGGCCCAGGCAAAGGCCACTGCGCAGCTGCGCATTCACGGCACCACCGACATCGAAGTGTTCGCGGTGGTGATCGCCGATTACCAGCGCCTGCATCCCGGCACCGAGGTGGTGTACGAGGACATCATCACCCAGGACCTGTACGCGCGTTACCTGCACGACCGCGGCGGGCCGGCATCGCCGGACCTGCTGATCTCCAGCGGCATGGATCTGCAGACCAAGCTGGTCAACGATGGCCACGCGCTGCCACACCGTTCGGCGCAGACCGCTGCACTGCCGGCCTGGGCACAGTGGCGCAACGAGGCCTTCGGCATCAGCTACGAGCCGGTGGTGATGGTCTACAACACCCGCATGCTGCCGGCCGCGAAGGTGCCGCACACGCGTCGGCAGCTGCTGGACCGGCTGCGCGCCGAGGGAGCACCGCTGCGCGGCAGGGTCGGCACCTATGACATCGAGCGCAGCAGCGTCGGCTACCTGCTGTCTACCCAGGATGCGCAGCGTGGCAGCATCGCCGGTGCATTGCTGGGCGCGCTGGGCGACAACGACGTGGTGCGCGAGGAGCGCACCGGCGTGCTGCTGGACAAGGTGGCCAGCGGACAGCTGTCGCTGGTCTACAACGTGCTCGGCTCCTACGCGCAGGCGCGCGTTGATGCCGGCGCGCCGCTGGGCATTGTGGAGCCCGAGGACTACACGCTGGTGGTGCTGCGCACCGCAGTGATTCCGCGCACCGGCCCGCACCCGGAAGAAGCCCGGCGCTTCCTCGACTACCTGCTGTCGCCACGCGGCCAGCAGGTGCTGTCGCGCGAGGCACGGCTGATGCCGATCGTGACCGGCAACGCGCGCGGCGATGATGCGCCGGGCCGCAGCCGCCGCCCGATCCAGCTGGGTCCGGGCCTGCTGGTGTATCTGGACGCGCTCAAGCGCCGCCAGTTCCTCGATGCCTGGCGCAGCAGCGTGGAGCCGGCAGGGCGCTGAGGCTCCGGCCTGCCCGTACAATGGCCGCATGAGCGAATACACCATCCTGATCGCCGATGACCACCCGCTGCTGCGTTCGGCGGTGGTGCAGTCATTGCGGCAGAGCCTGCCGCTGGCGCAGGTGCGCGAGGTCGCCAGCGCCGAGGCCTTGGCCGAAGCACTCGACGCACATCCGGATGTGGACCTGGTGCTGCTCGACCTGACCATGCCAGGCGCGCACGGTTTTTCCGCGCTGCTGCACGTGCGTGGCTCGCATCCGGACATCCCGGTGGTGATCCTCTCGTCCAACGACCATCCGCGGGTGATCCGCCGTGCCCAGCAGTTCGGCGCGGCCGGGTTCATCCCGAAGTCGGCCCCGGCCGAGACCATCGGCGAGGCCGTGCAGGCGGTGCTCGATGGTGGCCTGTGGTTCCCGGCGATGGCCGCCGAGCGTTCGGAGGCCGATGCACTGCTGGCCAGCCGCCTGGCGCAGCTGACCCCGCAGCAGTTCCGCGTGCTGCTGTGCCTGGCCGATGGCCTGCTGAACAAGCAGATCGCCTATACGTTGGGCCTGGCCGAGAACACGGTGAAGGTGCATGTCACCGCGATCCTGAAGAAACTCGAGTGCCATAGCCGAACGCAGGCAGCGGTGCTGGTGAAGGCACTGGAGCCCGAGGGCGACGCCGGCATCGGGTTGTAGTTTCCGGCCAACGGCGCAGCCCCTCGTGGGTGGACACGTAGAGCAGTTCATGGTTGAGGCCGGGCAGGTGGACTGCGCAGGGGCCGCTGCAAGTACGTCCATGTAAGCTCGGTCGCCGCATCCATGCGGCTCACGCCCCTGCGCAGCCCACCTGCCCGGCCACGGACAGGTTCCGTGCGCGTCCACCCGCGGAAGAGAAAAGAAGATCAAAAGCAAAGGCAGCCTGACAGGCTGCTTTTTGTAGAGCCGAGCCCACGCTCGGCTGCTTTCTGGACGGTCCGTGAAGCCGAGCATGGGCTCGGCTCTACACGAGCAAGCGCAGCGCGCGACCCGCTTTTGATCTTATTTTCTTCTTCGTGGGTGCAGGCCACCGAAATCTGTCGGAGGCCGGTCGGGTTGGGTGCGCGGGGGTGTCAGCCGCATGGATGCGGCTGCCAAGCCTCCAGGGACGGATTCACGGCGTCCCCCGCGCACCCAGCCCGACCGGCCCACCCACGGCTTTTGCTTTCCACGACCAACCAGACACCACCCACGAGGGGCTGCGCCGTTTGCTGGAAACTACCCGCGATGCCGGATCAGCAACTGACTCATCAGCGCCCGCAGCGCCGGCGGCTTCACCGGCTTGGCCATCATCCCCCAGCCTCGCTCGGCGGCCATCTCACGCAATCCCGCATCGCGCTCGGCAGTGACCAGCACCACCGGAGGGCGAGCCTGCCACAGTTCCGCCAGCGTCTCGTACAGCACCGGTCCGTGGTGATCGCCCATGCGCACATCCAGCAGCACCAGCTCCGGTACCGCGCCTGTCGCTGCCAGCTGCAACGCGGCCTGCGGGCCATCGGCCAGCATCACCTCGCAGCCCCAGCGTTCCAGCAGCGCGCGGCTGGCGGCGCAGACGTGCGGATCATCATCGATCACCCACACCCGGCGCCCGCGCAGCGGATTGTCCGCGGCCGGTTCCTGCACCAGCACCGGCGCAGGTGCCGTAGCAGGAATCGCACTGGCGTCGCCGAACGGTACGCCCACCGCGAACACGCTGCCCTGGCCCAGCTGCGAGCGCAGGCGGATCGGATGGCCGAGCAGACGACCGATGCGATCGACGATCGCCAGGCCAAGGCCAGCGCCGCGCTGCTGGCCGTCGTGAAGGCGGCGGAACTCCTCGAAGATCTCGCCCTGCAGCGCATCCGGAATACCCGGGCCCTGGTCGTGCACTTCGATCCACAGCAGGCCTTCGCGGCGGCGGCAACCCAGCAGCACGCGGCCGCGTTCGCTGTAGCGCAGCGCGTTGGACAGGAAGTTCTGCAGGATGCGGCGCAGCAGGGCTTCATCGCTGACCACCACCGCATCGGTATCGACCCAGTCGACCACCAGCCCGCGTGACTGTGCGGCGATGCCGAACTCGCGCGCCAGCGTCTGCAGCAGCGGCCCGAGCCGGAACGCCTGCACGCGCGTGGGCAGGCTGCCCGATTCCAGCCGCGCGATATCCAGCAGGCTGTTGAGAATCGCGTCCTGCGCGGCCAGCGCAGCGTCGATGTGGTCGCTGGTCTGCTGCTGCGCCGGATCACTCAGTTTGCCGCGCAGCACCGAGACGAACATGCGTGCAGCGTTGAGTGGCTGCAGCAGGTCGTGCACGGCCGAGGCGACGAAGCGGGTCTTGTAGCGGTTGGCCTGTTCGGCTTCGCGGCGTGCTTCGTCCAGGTCACGGGTGCGCTCGGCGATGCGGTGCTCCAGCGCATCGGCCAGCGAACGCAGTTCGCGCGCGGCGTTCTTGTAGCTGGTGATGTCGGCATAGCTGGTGACGAAACCGCCGTCGGGCAGCGGATTGCCACGGATCTCCAGCACCGTGCCGTCGTCCTTCTCGCTTTCGCGCATGTGCGGGCGACCGCTGCGCAGGTGGTTCAGGCGACGCTCGATGGCCTCGTCCACCGGGCCGGGACCGAGCAGGCCACGGCGTGCATTGAAACGGAACAGTTCCTCGATCGGCCGGCCGACGCGAACCAGGTCTGCCGGGAACCGGAACAGTTCCAGATAGCGCGCATTCCATGCCACCAGCCGCAGCTCGCGGTCGATCACCACCACGCCCTGCGGCAGGTGCGCCAGGCTGCGGCTGAGGCCGCTGTCAGCGTCGGTTGCGGCCTGCAGCAGGCCATCCTGTGCGGTGCGCAGTTCCTGTGCATGCTGCTTGAGCAGGGTTTCGAGTTCGCGGCGGCTGCGCAGGCGGTGTTTGGCCAGGCGCCGGCGCTGCTGCACGAACAGCACCAGGAAGCCCAGCGCCAGCCATGCGGCACCGCCGGTGAGTGCGGCCGCGCGTCCGGCAGATGTGGCTGCACTGGCATCGTGCAGCAGGTGCAGGTTCCAGCCTTCGGCGGGCAGCGGCAGGCTCTGCCACAGCATCGGCTGCGGCAACGTCGGGTCCAGCAGGCGCACCATGCGGCCGCCATCGGCCAGCACGTCTTCGGTACGCGCACGCAGTGGTTGCAATGCGCGGTCGGCGTACTGGCGGGCATCGAGCATCTCGCGGCGTTCGTCGGCGCCCAATGGGCGCAGCAGGCGGTAGCGCCAGCTGTCACGGTTGGCCAGGAACACCACGTCGTGGTCGTCACTGGCCAGCACCACGTCGGGGCTGCTCAACCATTCCTGTTCCAGGGCCGACAGCTCGACCTTGATCACCACCACGCCCAGCCGCTGGCCGTCTTCCTCGATGGCCTGCGACAGGTAGTAACCGGGCACGCCGGTGGTCATGCCGATGCCGTAGAAGCGGCCGCGGCCCTGCGCCAGTGCCTGGCGGTAGTAAGGGCGGTAGCTGTAGTTCTCGCCGACATTGGTGGTCGGCTGGTCCCAGTTGCTGGCTGCCACTGCCACGCCGTCGTGGCCCACCAGGGTCAGGGTCGAGGCGCGGGTGACCTCATTGGCGCGTTGCAGCTTGAGGTTCAGCCGCTGCCGTTCGGCAGGCGAGGGCGGTACGCGCAGGGCGTGCAGAAGATCCGGATCCAGCGCCAGCACCTGCGGCAACGTGCCGAAGCGGTCGATGCGCTGCTGCAGGCCCTGTCCATACAACTGCAGCTGGCGTTGTACCTGGCTGCTTTCCTCGCCCAGAGCACGCCGCCAGGCGTAGTGGCCGGCGGCGACCGCACACAGCACGGTGCCACCGACCATCACCAGGATGGTCAGCAACAGCATCCGGTGGCGGCTGAGCCAGTACATGGCGGCAGTCTACGCAGGGCCGGCGGGCGTGGCGTGCACGCCCGCCGGGATCTGACGTGGAAGGGGTCAGAAGTGCATCTGCGCGCGCAGTTCGAAGATCTCCGGCGTGCTGTGCACACCACGACGGCTGGCGTCGACCTTCACGTAATTGGCCTGGAACTTGAAGTGGCTGGTCAGGTACCAGTTCGCGCCCAGGGTCAGGTCGTGCTGGCGGCCACCGAGGATGCTGCCATCGTCGAGGTCCAGGCGGCTGTAGCGGGCCACCAGTTCCACCGCGCCGTAGTCGTGCGCCGGCTTGATGTTGGCCACGGCACCTGCGTTGTACGGGCGCGATTCGCCGGTCAACACCCAGCTGGCCATCGCGTACTGGCCGCTGCCGGTGTAGTCGGGCTTGCCGTCATGACGGGTGACCGTGGCGCGCAGGGCTTCGGCCTGCAGCGAGAACGGGCCGCGGATCCAGATGCCTTCCAGGCCGGTGCGGCGGATCTGGTCGGCGGTGACCAGCGCGCCGGAATCGACATAGCGGATGTCGGTCAGGCCGGCCTCCGGGCGTGCGCGCAGGCGCGCGCTGGCCTCGTGGTGCACGTCGCGGCCATCGCTGTAGCCACGCGGATTTTCCTGCGAGTAGGCCAGACCCAGGTGGATTACGTCACCGGGCGCCTTCACCGGGGTCCACACCGCACGCAGGGCCTGGGTGGTGCCGGGGTTGTCACCCTGCAGGTCCTTGCCGCCATAGGCGCCAGCCTGCAGCAGGTACTGCGGGCGCTCCAGCACCCATTCCACACCCGTGCGGCGGCCGGCGTAGAAGGCCTGCACGGGCAGTGCGGTTTCCAGGAAGCTGCCGGCGCGCGAAGACGTGTTCGCGTCCAGGCCAACCGGGGTCTTCATGTAGCCGAAGCGGAAGCGGCCGATGTCGCGGCCGAAGAAGGCCTTGCTTTCGAAGCGCACGAACACGTCCAGCCAGGTGTCGGACTGGAAGTCGTAGTAGACCATCGCGTCATAGACGCCTTTCTTCTTCAGCGTCGCACCGAATTCCTTGCGGCGCACGGCGTCGTCGTCCTCAAGACCGCTGCCCGAGGAAAAATCGTTGTAGTCGTAGGCGATGTTGGCGGTGGCGGCCAGCTCGGTGCCGTCGCCGAAGGTGTACCTGGTCGGCCAGTTGTCGAAATCGGCAGCCGAAGCGAAGGCGGGAAGCGCGGCCAGCGACAGGGCCAGCAAGGTGGGAATCGGGCGCATTAGGTGCGGCTCTCTCAGATTGCGTGTGGACAGGACAACAACGGCCGCAAGGGCCGGAACTTTCGCAATGACGCGCCCGGCCGTTCAGCCCGGGCCACCGGCCTCCCCGTGATCGGGCGGTGCGGCGCCAGTGTAGGCATCGCGACCACCTGAACCGGGGGGCTAGTACCAATAGGTTATCTGCGCCAGCGTGCCCGGCGCGTACAAAGGCGTCCATTGGTCGCACCCCCTGCGCGTGCAGCACAGGGCCTGCGGTCAGTTTCCACGGTTACGGTTCCCGTGCAGTCCCGGGGCCGTACGTGCCTGAAAACGCCCCTTCCGGAGTCCGCCATGCACATCCCGACCGCAGCACCGGTGCCTGCAAAGCCGTTGCCGATCTATCGCCAGCTGTACTTCCAGGTGATCGTGGCGATCGTCCTGGGCGCCATCCTCGGCCACTACGAGCCGTTGATCGGCGAGAAGATGAAACCGCTCGGCGATGCCTTCATCAACCTGGTGAAGATGATCATCGCGCCGGTGATCTTCCTGACCATCGTCACCGGCATCGCCGGCATGACCCACCTGCGCACGGTGGGCCGCGTGTTCGCCAAGGCGATGGCGTACTTCCTGTTCTTCTCCACGCTGGCACTGATCGTCGGCATGATCGTGGCGCACGTGGTGCAGCCCGGCGCCGGCATGAACATCAACCCGGCCGAGTTGGATCAGACCGCGGTGCACAGCTACGTCGAGAAGTCGCATGACCTGACCCTGGTCGGCTTCCTGATGGACATCATCCCGAAGACGCTGCTCAGCGCGTTCGTCGATGGCAACATCCTGCAGGTGCTGTTCGTGGCCGTGCTGTTCGGCATCGCGCTGGCATCGGTGGGCGAGAAGGGCAAGCCGATCGTGAACTTCCTGGAGGCGCTGGTCGCCCCGGTGTTCAAGCTGGTGCACATCCTGATGAAGGCCGCCCCGATCGGTGCCTTCGGCGCAATCGCCTTCACCATCGGCAAGTACGGCGTCGGCTCGCTGATCAACCTGGCCTGGCTGGTGGGCTCGTTCTACCTCACCGCGTTCCTGTTCGTGGCGGTGATCCTGGGCTTGGTCTGCCGCCTGTGTGGCTTCTCGGTGTTCAAGCTTGCGCGTTACCTGAAGGCCGAACTGCTGCTGGTGCTGGGTACCTCCTCGTCGGAGTCGGCGCTGCCGTCGCTGATGGAGAAGATGGAACGCGCCGGGTGCAGCAAGTCGGTGGTGGGCCTGGTGGTCCCGACCGGCTACTCGTTCAACCTGGACGGCACCAACATCTACATGACCCTGGCGGCGCTGTTCATCGCCCAGGCCACCAACACCGAACTGACCCTGGGCCACCAGATCGCCCTGCTGCTGGTCGCCATGCTCAGCTCCAAGGGTGCCGCTGGCGTTACCGGCGCCGGCTTCATCACCCTGGCCGCGACCTTGGCGGTGGTGCCGGAAGTGCCGGTGGCCGGCATGGCGCTGATCCTGGGCGTGGACCGCTTCATGAGCGAATGCCGCTCGCTGACCAACTTCATCGGCAATGCCGTGGCCACGGTAGTGGTCTCGCGCTGGGAGGGTGCGCTGGACCGCAACCGCCTGCAGCTGGCGCTGGATGGCCGCGAAAGCGAACTGCCGCCGCTGATCGATGCCGTGCCCGAGGCGCTGCCGGCCAGGGGCTGATCCAGGTGTGTGGTACCGCGGGGCCGATCACGACAGTGGTACGGCCCCGCGGCGTTTCAGGGCGTCCCATGGCTGTCATGGCAGACGCCGAAGCTGGTATCCCGGTACCGTCGCATACGGCACGGAATTGTGCGGTCGCAGCATGCCTGCGACAGGATAGCGACAGGTCCAGACGCTCCAACGGGGGTATCATCCCCTGTCCCTTCTGCCCATTCATGTAACCCACATCGATGTCCAACGAAGATTTCAAACAGGCCGCCCTCGATTACCACCGGATGTCCCCGCCGGGAAAGATCAAGGTTTCCGCTACCAAGCCCATGCTGACCCAGCGCGACCTGTCGCTGGCGTATTCGCCGGGCGTGGCGTACGCCTGTGAAGCGATCAAGGCCGACCCGCAGCAGGCCAGCGAGCTGACCGCCCGCGGCAACCTGGTGGCGGTGATCTCCAACGGTACCGCGGTGCTGGGCCTGGGCAACATCGGCGCGCTGGCCGGCAAGCCGGTGATGGAAGGCAAGGGCGTGCTGTTCCAGAAGTTCGCCGGCATCGATGTGTTCGACATCGAAGTGGATGAAACCGACCCGGACAAGCTGGTCGACATCATCGCCTCGCTGGAGCCGACCTTCGGTGGCATCAACCTGGAAGACATCAAGGCGCCGGAATGCTTCGTGGTCGAGCGCAAGCTCCGCGAGCGCATGAAGATTCCGGTGTTCCATGACGACCAGCACGGCACGGCGATCATCGTCGGCGCGGCCGTGCTCAACGCCATGGCGATCACCGGCAAGAAGATCGAGGAAGTGAAGCTGGCGACCACGGGCATGGGCGCAGCCGGCATTTCCTGCGTGAACATGCTGGTGCAGCTGGGCCTGAAGCCGGAGAACATCCTGGCCTTCGACCGCGAGGGCGTGATCCATACCGGCCGTACCGACCTGGACCCGGAAAAGCAGCGCTATGCGCGCGACACCGACAAGCGCACCCTGGCAGAGATCGTCGACGGCGCGGACATCTTCCTGGGCCTGTCGGCACCGGGCATCCTGACCGCCGACATGGTCAAGACCATGGCGCCGGATCCGGTGATCTTCGCGCTGGCCAACCCGACTCCGGAAATCATGCCGGAACTGGCGCGCGCCGCGCGTCCGGACGCGATCATCGGCACCGGCCGTTCGGACTACCCGAACCAGGTCAACAACGTGCTGTGCTTCCCGTACCTGTTCCGTGGTGCGCTGGACGTGGGCGCGACCGCGATCAACGAGGAAATGAAGATCGCCTGCGTGCGCGCCATCGCCGCGCTGGCGCGCCGTGCGGCCACCGACATGGGTTCGGCCTATGGTGGCGAGACGCCGAGCTTCGGCCGTGAATACCTGATCCCGCGCCCGTTCGACCGCCGCCTGCTGGTGGAGCTGTCGGCCGCTGTGGCCCAGGCCGCGATGGATTCGGGCGTGGCCTCGCGCCCGATCGCCGACATGGGGGCCTACCGCGACAAGCTTGCCCAGTTCGTCTACCGCACCAGCCTGATGATGAAGCCGGTCTACGACCGCGCGCGCAGCGACAAGCAGCGCGTGGTGTACGCCGAAGGCGAAGAGGAAGTGGTGCTGCAGGCGGTGCAGAACGTGGTCGATGACGGCCTGGCGCACCCGATCCTGATCGGCCGCCCGGAGGTGATCGAATCGCGCATCGAGCGCCTCGGCCTGCGCCTGAAGATCGGCGAGAACGTTGAAGTCACCAACATCAACGACGACCCGCGCTTCAACGAATACTGGCAGTACTACCACGGCCTGACCGGCCGCCGTGGCGTGACCGTGGCCGCGGCGAAGAACCTGATGCGTTCGCGCCCGACCCTGATCGCGGCGGTGATGGTGGCCCGTGGCGAAGCCGATGCGATGCTGACCGGCATCGTCGGCCGCTTCCACAAGAAGCTGGGCTACGTGCGCAGCGTGCTGCCGCTGGAGCCGAAGGTCACCTCGACCTCGGCGATGACCGGCGTGATCAACCAGCAGGGCGTGTTCTTCTTCGTGGACACCCACGTGCAGGAAGACCCGACCGCCGAGCAGCTGTGCGAAGCGACCCTGCAGGCGGCCTACCGCATGAAGCTGTTCGGCATCGAGCCGAAGGTGGCGCTGCTGTCGCACTCCAACTTCGGCAGCCATGATTCGAAGGATGCGCTGAAGATGCGCCAGGTGCGCGAGCTGCTGCTCAAGCGCAACCCGCGTCTGAACGTGGACGGCGAAATGCAGGGCGACACCGCATGGGATGAAGCGCTGCGGCAGAAGCTGCTGCCGGGCTCGACCCTGCAGGGCCGCGCCAACCTGTTCGTGCTGCCGAACCTGGAAGCGGCCAACATCGCCTACAACCTGGTACGCGTGTTCACCGACGGCGTGGCGATCGGTCCGATCCTGATGGGCGTGAACAAGCCGGTGCACATCCTGACCACCAGCGCGACCTCGCGCCGGATCCTGAACATGACCGCCATTGCGGCGGTCGATGCGCAGATCCGCAAGCAGATCGAAGCGGAAAAGAAGGCGTAAGCCTTCGTTCCGCTGCGATCTGCAGAAACGCGCCCTTCGGGGCGCGTTTCGTTTCCGCCCAGCGGAAACCGGATCGGGTAGCGCCGGGCCATGCCCGGCGAGCGCGCAGCGCGGCGCTTCTCGCATTCCGCCGGGCATGGCCCGGCGCTACCCGATGAATTGCAGTCCGGCGGTCATTTCCCTGCAACGCCGCTGCGGCCCAATACGCCCACGCGGCCTGGCCGTGGGAAGGGACCGGACCGGCCTTCCCACCCTGGGCCCGACCAACTTTCCATGGGCGAGGGTGTCATGCGCAATCGAGTGACGCGGCGGTACTTCCAGCAGTTGTTCGCGCTGTACGCCGGCTTCGTGCAGTCGCGCTGAGGCCGCGATGCGGTAGCGCCGGGCAATGCCCGGCGAACGCAAAGTGCGTGGGGGCTCAGTGCCGCTTGCCGCGGCGTGCGGGGGCCGGCGGCGGTGCATCCGAACGCGGCTTGGCGTACTGCGCCCACAGCGCTGGCAGGGCCTTGCCGGTGTGCTTCTGCCACAGCGTCGGTGCATAGCGGCCGTCGCGCAGGGCCTTGTCCAGTGCGAGCACCAGTCCCGGGTGTTCGGCGTCGGCCCACTTCAGGAACGCACCGGTCACCCGGTAGCCACTGTCGAAGTTCTGTCCCTTCTCGACCTTGCTCGGCAGTGCCCAGCCCGCGGCGGCATTGTCCATGCCGTAGCGGTCGCGTGCGTAGTCGGCGATGCCTTCCACCAGCCAGCCCGGCACCCGCGCGTCGCCGTAGCCCGGATAGCCCTGCACGATGTGCATGGCCTCATGGGTGACCAGGTCGATGTCGTTCGGGTGTTGCGCCAGCCACCCCGGGTTGATGGTGATCGTCGCTGCGTGGTCCTTGTCGCCGACGAAGGCGATGCCGGTGTAGGCCGGATCGATCACGATGCGCACCATCGACGGCGCCGCCGGATGGAAGTCCGCACGTTCGCGCAGATAGGCGAAGAAGAACGTATCGATCACCCGCTTGCGCTGCGGCGCGGCCAGCGCGCCACGGGCGTCCTGGTAGTTCAGCGTCACGCCGTCGCGGGTCAGCTGCGTATCGAACGCCTGGGTCTGGCCGAAACTGGAGAAGGACAGGGCAACAAGGGCCAAGGGCAGAAGACGGAAGCGCATGCCGCTCATTGTACGGTGCCGGCCGCCAGCAGTTCGATCTCCGCCAGCGGCAGCCGTGCCGGTGCCGCCAGGCGCAGGCGGTACTCGCTGTAACGACCGGGTTTGGCGATCCGGAATGGACGGGTCTGGCGGGCGGATTCGAAGTCTTCGCCGCTGCGCTGGTCGAGCACGGCCCAGCTGCCGCTGCCGTTGCGCGCTTCCAGCGTCCACTCACCGCCCTGGATGCGGCCGTCGCCGCTGGTCAGCGTGTACATCGTCGGGGTGCCCTCGGCCAGGCCGGTCAGCGCGATGGTTGCGCCGCTACCCAGGCCCACCGTCGTGCCGGCATCGTCATCGAGCAGCGCGGGCAGGGCACGGCCATCGGCCAGCGTCGCCTTGGTGCCGCTGCCGAGCAGGTCGTGCAGCAGCTGGGGGCGCTGGCCGCGCGGGGTCAACGAGCGCGGCACATCGTCCACGCCACTGCCCCAGCGCGAGGGACGGGGGCCCATCACGAAGTCGAGGGTCGCGCCCTTGGCGATCAGGTCGTGCGGCACCCAGGTCTTCGTCCACGGCGTACCGTTGATCTTCAGCGACTGCACGTAGACGTTCTCACGCGAGTTGTTGGCCGCGTTCACGGTCAGCACCGCGCCACCCTGCAGTTCCACCCGCGCGTGACGGAATGCCGGCGAACCGATCACGTACTCCGGGGCGCCCATGCGCAGCGGGTACAGGCCCAGCGAGGCCAGCACGTACCACGCCGAGGTCTCGCCATTGTCCTCATCGCCCGGGTAGCCCTGGCCGATCTCGCTGCCGACGTACAGCCGCGACAGGATCTCGCGCACATGCTGCTGGGTCTTCCACGGCTGCCCGGCGTACAGGTACATCCACGGGATGTGGTGTGCCGGCTGGTTGCTGTGCGCATACATGCCCATGCGCACGTCGCGCGCTTCGGTCATCTCGTGGATGGTGCCGCCGTAGGAACCGGCCAGTGCCGGGTCCGCGGTTTCCGGTGTGGCGAAGAAGGTATCCAGCTTCGCCGCCAGCTTTTCGCGGCCTCCGTACAGCGCCGCCAGGCCCTCGCCGTCGTGCGCGGCGGTGAACGCGAACGTCCAGCCATTGGATTCGGTGTAGTCGTGACCCCACACGCGCGGGTCGTAGGCCTTGGCGTCCACGCGCCAGCGCCCATCGGCCTTGCGGCCCTGGAAGAAGCCTGCGTCCGGGTCGAACATCGTCGCGTAGCTGGCGGCGCGGTGGCGGAAGTAGTCGGCTTCGGTGCTGTAGCGCTCGCGTGCCGCCGGCGTGGCCGCGCGCTTGGCCAGGGCGTCGGCCATGTTGGCGATGCCGAAGTCATTGAGTGCACCTTCCATCGTCCACGACATGCCTTCGTGCACGTTGGCGCTGGCATAGCCACGGAAGGTCGAGCGGTCCATGCCCTTGCGGCCGACGTGGCGGTCAGGCGGGACCACGGTCGCGTTCTTCAGCGCGGCCGCGTAGGCCTCTGCCGGATCGAAGCCGCCGACGCCTTTCAGCCACGCATCTGCAAAGGCCACGTCCGAGCTGGTACCGACCATCAGGTCGGCGTAACCCGGCGACGACCAGCGCGCGATCCAGCCGCCGGCGCGGTACTGCTCGATGAAGCCCTGCACCAGCTGGCCGGCATCGTCGGGCGTGAACAGCGCATAGGCCGGCCAGGTGGTGCGGAAGGTGTCCCAGAAGCCGTTGTTGACGAATACCTTGCCGTCGCGCACGGCGGCGTAGCTGCGGGTCGCGCTGCCCTCGGTGTTGTCATCGCTGGCGCTGGCCTGGTTGGCGTAGCGCCACTCCGGTGCGGCGGCGCTGCCCACGTTCTCATGGCCGGAATTCGGGTACAGGAACAGCCGGTACAGGCTGGAATACAGCGTGGTCTTCTGGTCGTCGCTGGCATCGCCGATGTCGAAGCGGGCCAGGCGTGCGTCCCATGCATCCTGCGCACGGCCGGACACGCTTTCCAGCGTGTCGGCCGCGGCGATTTCCAGTGCCAGGTTGTGCCGCGCCTGCTCCACCGAGATCAACGAGGTGGCGATGCGCATGGTCACCCGCCGGTCGCTGCCCGCATCGAACTTGATGTAACCGGTCGGGCGACCGGTGTCGAGGCGCCCACTGCTGCGCCAGGGCTTGTCGAAGCGGGCCACCACGTACATGCGGCTGGCGCCGTTGGACAGGCCACTGCGCGTGTCGGTATAGCCGGACAGCGTCTGCGTGGCGGCGTCCAGAGTCAGGCCACCGCGTGCATCGACATTGTCGAACAGCAGGTTGGCGTCGCCGCCCTCGGGGAAATCGAAGCGGAACAGCGCCGCATGATCGGTCGGCGCGATGGCGGCGGCGATGCCGTTGTCGAAGCGCACGTCGTAGCGGTAAGGGCGGGCGCTCTCGTGGCTGCGATCGAACGACAGCGCGCGCTTGCGGCGGTCGGCCTCCGGCACGCCACGGCTGGCCGAGGGCATCACCTGGAAGGTCTGGCGGTCGCCCATCCACGGGCTGGGCTGATGGCTCAGCGCAAGCGCCTGCAGTTGCGGGCGGTTTTGTGCGTCGTTCTGTTCGTTCCAGCGGTACAGCCAGTTCAGTGCGCCGGCATCGGTCACCGGAGTCCAGAAGTTGAAGCCGTGGGGTACCGCCGTGGCCGGGAAATTGTTGCCGCGCGAGAAGGTGCCGTTGGCCTGGGTGCCACGGGTAGTCAGCACCCAGTCGGAGACGCGTTGCGGCTGTTGTCGCGGCTGAGCATCCAGGCGCACGTCGTCGATCCAGCCGGCGACCGGTGCACCGTCGGCACTCGCCACCTCCAGTTCGATCGCCACCACGCGGCGACCGTTCAGCGCGGGCACGTCGCCCAGTCGCACCGCCTTGCGTGCCCATTGCTGCGGATACAGCGTCTTCGACACGCCCTGCGCGTGTGCGCCAAGGGCTATACCGTGCTGGTCGCGTGCCGCGCCGGCCGAAACGCGGCTGCCATCGTCCAGCAGCAGGTCCAGTGACACATAGGTCGAGGCCACGGTGTCCTTGCCGACGATCTCCGGCAGCACCAGCCACGACAGGGTGGTATCGGCCTCGATCGGCAGATCAGTCTTGAACAGCTCGCGCCGCGCGCTGCCGCCTTCGCTGCTGTAGCGCAGTGCATGCAGGCCGCTGTAGCCCACATTGCGCTTGGCGGCGTAAGGCGCCGCAGGGCCGTTGCCGATCGTGACCTGCAGTGCACCCGCGGCCTGCGACGGGGCAGGTTCGCCGGGCTCGAACGAGGTCTGCAGTCCCTGTGCCAGCACCGGCATCGCGGTAGTCGCACAGGCCAGGGCCAGGGCGAGCGGAAGCAGGGCGCGGCGTGGATCGGACAGGGTCATGCAAGGGTCTCCCGGAAGGGCAGGCGGCGGGCAGAACCCGCATCGGCGGACACCACGGACAGCATCGCTCCGCCCGCCGGGATGGCAGTGGAAGAAGCGATGCCGGTCCGGTGGGGGCGGGCCATGCGATCGGGTCGGATTGGGGCAGGCCGGTTCACGACCTGGCCCGATCCTGCAACAGCCGTGGCAACCTGACAAGTGCCATTTAGTTCGATCCAAATGCGGGAAATATCGTTGTCGGTGGTTTCCCGGCGTGAACCTGCAGGATTGGTCGGGAATTTCCACCGGCACCCCATCCCGAGGTGGCATGCAAGGTCGCAGGGAATCGGCCCGGTACGCGCAAAGACCCGTTGCGGCGCAATGTCGGGGCGGCCCGGATGCTAGAATCACAGGCCTCGCAACCCGTTCATCGACATCCGCCATGAGCCATACCGCCACTGCGCCCGCCAACGCCGAGAAGCGCTACACCGTGCACCGCAGCGATCTGCCGCTGAGCTGCCCGACCCCGGAAATGGCGCTGTGGAACTCGCATCCGCGCGTGTACCTGCCGATCGAAGACGAGCCCAACGGCGAAGCGCAGTGCCCGTACTGCGGTTCCGTGTTCGTGCTGGCCGACTAAGCGGCCGCCCCTTCGATGCGCCGATTGACCGTGGTGCAGTTGCTGCCGGCGCTGCACTCCGGCGGCGTCGAGCGCTCGACCCTGGAAATCGCTGCGGCCCTGGTCGCCGCCGGCCATCGCGCGTTGGTAGTGTCGGCTGGCGGCCGCCTGGTGCAGCCGCTGCTCGATAGCGGTGCCGAGCACCTCACTCTGGACATCGGCCGCAAGTCGCTGCTGACCCTGCGCCATCTGCCGACCCTGCGCCGACTGTTCGCCGAGGTTGGCGCGGACGTCGTGCATGCCCGCTCGCGGCTGCCGGCCTGGCTGGGGTTGTACGCGATCCGCGCCATGCCCGCCACGCAGCGCCCGCACTGGGTGACCACCGTGCATGGATTGAATTCGCCCAGTCGCTACAGCGCGGTGATGACCAGCGGTGAACGCGTGATCTGCGTGTCCAACAGCGTGCGCGACTACGTGCAGCGGCACTATCCGACAGTTCCCGAAGCGCGGCTGCAGGTGATTCCGCGCGGCGTCGATGTCGCACAGTTTCCGCGCGTGGCCCGCGCCGACCGCCGGCCACGACTGGCGCTGGCAGCCGACTACCCGTGGCTGGCACAGGTTGAGGGCCCGCTGCTGCTGCTGCCGGGGCGGGGCACCCGGCTGAAGGGACATGCTCATGCGCTGCAGTTGCTGGCGGATGTACGCGCCGCCGGTGTGCCGGCACAGCTGTGGATGCTGGGCACCGATGAACCGGGCCGTGAAGCCTACGTGGCCGACCTGCGCCGGCAGGCCGCTGCTTTGGGCGTGACCGACGCCGTGCAGATCAGCACACCGACCGCGCGCATCGCCCAGGCCTATGCGGCCAGCGATCTGGTGCTGCAGCTGTCGGACAAGCCCGAAGCATTCGGCCGTACTGTGGTCGAGGCGCTGTCGGTGGGCCGCCCGGTGCTGGGCTGGGATCATGGTGGCGTCGGCGAACTGCTGCGGCAGCTGCAGCCCGCTGGCGCGGTGCCGCTGGGCGATGCACGCGCGCTGGGTGAACGTGCGCTGGCCCTGCTGGCGCAGCCGCCGTCCTTGCCGACCCGCATCCCGTTTACCCTGCAGGCCATGCAGCGCGATACCCTCCGCCTCTATGCCGACCTCGCCGGCTGACCCCGCCGTCACCGTGCGCGACGACCGCGCCGGGCGCTGGGCGCCCTGGTGGGTGCTGGCGTACGTGGCGATGTGGCCGTTGCCGGGCATCGCCGAAACCATTCTCGGTCTTGGCGCGGTCTACGCCGCCGCGCGCATGGTCATGCGCCGCCTGCAGCGTCGTCCGCACCTGTTGAGCACGGCAGCGTGGGCGCTGACCTCGATCCTGTTCCTCGGCTATTGGCTGCCGCAGGCGTTCTCGGCGTTTGATGCGATCGATCCAGCAGCGTCGTGGACGAAGGCGGCCGCCGGCCTGCGATACCTGCCCTTCATGTGGCTGGTGGCGATCGCGGTGGCCACGCCCGAACGGCGGCGGCTGACCTTCGGTGGCCTGGCGCTGATCACCGGCGCATGGACCCTGGATGCGCTGGTGCAGGCGCTGGCCGGAACCAGCCCGTGGTTCTGGTCGCTTGAGCAGCTGAAGCTTGCGGTGAGTGGTCACCCGTTGTGCCCGGCCACTGAGGCGGCCGTGGTCGATCGCCTCAGTGGGGCACTCGGGCCGTGCAACCTGAAGTTCGGCCAGGTCCTGGCCAGTCTCTCACCGTTCCTGTTGTTGCCGCTGGCGCGTCGCTTTGGCAATCCGGGTTGGGTACTGGCCGCAGCGGCGCTGGGCTGCGTGCTGCTGCTGGCCGGCTCGCGCGCATCGTGGATCACCTTCGCGCTGGTGCTTGCCTACAGCGGCGTGCGCCAGTTCGGCTGGAAACGGTTGGTGCTGCTGGCGCTGGTCGCTGTCCTCGGTGCGGGCGCGCTGACCGCCAGCGTGCCGCAGCTGCGCGAACGCTTCGCGCGAACGGCGTTGGCCTGGGATGGAAGCGAGCGCGCTGTCGACGAGGCACTGTCAGGGCGTGCGCGGATCTGGGACGCCGCGGCCTGCATGATCGAGCAACATCCGCTCAATGGCGTCGGTGCACGCGGCTTCCGCGATGCCTATCCAGCCTGCGTGTCTGGCGACGAACCGGCGGTGTGGGGCGATGCCCCGGCGTTGCATGCCCATCAGATCGTGCTGGAAATCCTGGCGGAAACCGGCGTGCTCGGCCTGCTGCTGTGGTTGGCAGCCGTGGCCCAGGCCTGGCGGGCCTGGCGCTATGCACCGATGGCCGCGCGTGAGCGGGCCCGCCCGGCGATGCTGGCGCTGGCGGTCACCGTGTTCCCGCTCAACACGCATCTGGCGTTCTATTCCGCGTTCTGGGGTGGCCTGACCGTGCTGCTGGCGGCGTTGTTCGCCGGCAGCCTGTTGGCCCACGAATCGGATGAATCTCCGCCGATGCAGTAGTTGCCAACCTTGGTTGGCGCCTCGGGACCGGCCTCGGTTCATCGGCGCCAGCCAAGGTTGGCGACTACCATGAGCACGCCGGCCCTTCCACCGCATCCCGTTATTTGTAGAAATCGCTCCGCCCGCCCGGCTGGCGCTTGAAACGGCGGTGGATCCACAGGTACTGGTCGGGGGCCTCGCGCACCATCTCCTCGATGGCCTGGTTGACCCGCGTGGTATCGGCTTCCACATCCTCGCTGGGAAAGTTCTCCAGCGGCGCGCCGATCTTCAGGAAGTACTTCCCGCCCTCGCGGCGGTGGAAGTAAGGAATCACCGCACAACCGGTCATCCGCGCCAGCTGGTGGGTGGCGGTAATGGTGGATGCGGTATGGCCGAAGAAGGGCACGAACACGGTGTCCTTGCCGCGCATGTCCTGGTCCGGCGCGTACCAGAGGAAGCCGCCCTTCTTCAGGTGGCGCACGGTCGCGCGGATGTCTTCATTGGCGAACATCGCCTTGGCATAGCGCAGGCGGCCGAACTTCACCGCCCACTCGTACACCGGGTTCTTGTGCTTGCGGTACATGCCTGAAAGATCGACGTAGTCGCACAGCAGGCGGCCGCACATCTCCAGGGTCATGAAGTGGCCGGACACCAGCAGCACGCCGCGGCCTTCGGCCTGCATCTGCCGCAGATGCTCGAGGCCTTCGATCTTCACCTGTGGGCGGATGCGGTCGATGCTGCCCCACCAGGCGCGGATGCACTCGAGCACGCCCACGCCCAGCGCGTCGAAGCTGTCGCGCACCAGGCGCTGGCGCCAGGCTTCGTCCTTCTCCGGGAAGCACAACTTCAGGTTGACCTCGGCGGCGCGACGGCGGCTGCCGAGCAGGCGCCAGCTGATCCAGCCGACGCCACGGCCGAGCGCACGCTGCAGCATCCACGGCAGGCGGGCGATGGCGAAGGCGCCGAGCATGGCGGTGAACATCGGCCAGTTGCGGGGATCGCGCAGCGACGGGCGGATGGCGGTGGTGGCATCGGACATGGCGCCATTCTACCAACCCGGCTGCGTGTCTTTCCCGGGGGGCTCCCGTATCCTTGCCGCATGCGTAAAGACCCTGTCGAATGGATCCTGCGCGGCCTGTATTCGGCCGTGCTCTACATCCTGCTGCCGATCACCGTGTACCACCTGGTCTGGCGCGGTTTCCGGGTCCGTGAATACTTCCGGCGCTGGGATGAGCGCTATGCCTCGTATCCGCAGCCGACAGGCCAGCCGCGGGTCTGGCTGCACGCGGTCTCGGTGGGCGAGGTCAATGCCGCCGCGCCGCTGGTCAATGCCCTGCGCCAGCAGCGTCCGGACATCCGCTGGGTCATCACCACCATCACCCCGACCGGTTCGGAGCGCGTGCGCGCGCTGTGGGGCGATGCGCTGGACCACGTCTACCTGCCGTACGACGTACCGGGCAGCGTCAACCGCTTCCTCGGCCACTTCCAGCCCAGCCTGGCGCTGATCCTGGAAACCGAGCTGTGGCCGAACATGCTGTTCGGCTGCCGCGACCGCCGCATTCCGGTCTACATCCTCAACGCCCGCCTGTCAGCGCGTTCGCTGCGCGGTTACCGGGTGCTGGCGGCGCTGATCCGCCGTGCGCTGCGTACGGTTACCTGCGTGGCCGCGCAGTCGCAGGACGACGCCGAGCGCTTCGTGCAGCTGGGGGCTGCGCGGGAACAGGTGCAGGCGCTGGGCAACCTCAAGTTCGATATCGCCACGCCGGATGTGCAGGGCTTCGTCGAGCAGTTCCATGCCTGCGTGCCCGCCGGGCGCCCGGTGTGGATCGCGGCCAGTACCCACGATGGTGAGGAGCAGGCGGTGATCGACCTGCATCGGCGCCTGCGCCAGCAGCACCCCGACCTGTTGTTGCTGTGGGCACCGCGGCACCCCGAGCGCTTCCCGAAGGTGGAGGCGCTGGCGCGCGAGCAGGGCTGGAACGTGGCGACCCGTCGCGCGAAGCAATGGCCGGAGGCCGGCACGGATGTTTTCGTCATCGACACCCTGGGTGAGCTGATGCCGTTCTATGCCTGTGCACAGGTCGCCTTCGTCGGCGGCAGCCTGCAGCCGATCGGTGGCCACAATCTGCTGGAACCGGCGGCGATGGGCACTGCCGCTGTGACCGGTCCGCACCTGCACAACTTCGCCGAGATCTCACGGCGCATGCGTGAGGCCGGTGCCTTGCTGATCGGCGAGGACGTGCAGGCGGTAGGTGACCTGCTGCAGCACCTGCTGGGCGACGCCCAGGCGCGCGAGGACATGGCCCGTGCCGGTTGCACGCTGGTCAGCAACGGCCGCGGTGCCCTGCAGCGCACGCTGGCGCTGGTCGCGCCACACCTGCCGCCCCCGCGCAGCTGAGCCGGGCAGCAACACCGCCAGGGCGGATGCTACGCGGACCGACTGACGTGATCGACTGCATCAATTCTGCTTAGCAGCCGGATTCCTGTCGCAGCAGGACCGGATGCGTGGCTGCGAACGTGTTTGTGGTCACATCGCGGTGCGCACAGTACGGATTCTGATACCGCCACTTGGCGCACGCTGCCAGCCTCCTGTCGACCGCGCTTGTGCGGATTCAAGAGGGCTTGCGATGGACAGCGATAACCGCCGTGGCCGGCACGCGCTGCTGGGAATGGATCACTTCGCGATGGTGGCGTTGACCCTGCTGCTGGGTGGCAGCGTGATCGCCCTGGTTGGCCAGTACACCGCCGCCCAAGCGGGTCCGGCCATCGTACTGAGTCTGCTGCTGGCCGTACTGGGCACGGCGCCGATGCTGTATTGCCTGCACGTGCTGAACCAGCAGCAGCCCGCAGCCGATGGCCTGCACGGCCTGCTGCGGGCCGCTTGGGGCACGGCAGCCGCGCGCCTGCTGGGTACTGCACTGCTGCTGGAACTGGTGATGACCAGCGCCGGCGTGGCGCAGTCCACGGCCAGCCACGCGCGTGCCGTGTTTGCCAGTCGCGGTATTGAAACCGGCAGCGCGCTGCCGGATCCGGTGATGGCCGTCACCAGTCTGCTGGTGCTGGGTGCGTTCGTGCTGCTGCCCCCGCGTCGCATCGCGCTGACGGTCTGCGTGTTGTTGACGGTGAAGATCGGTGTCGGGCTGTTGCTGTTGGCGCTGGCGGTTCGCCACGTGCACTACGCCAACTGGATTCCGTGGCTGCCGGACGCCACCGCGCCCTATCGATTCGGCCCCGGCGGGGTGCTGGCGGCAAGCGTGCCCTTGCTGGGGGTGTTTGCCAGTGTGGGGCTGGCACTGGGATTTCCCGGACGTGGCCGGCAGGCGCGCACGCGATCACCCTGGCTGCTGGCGGCCGCGCTGCTGCTGGCGATGCTGCTGCTGATCATGCTGGCCGCGTTGCAGGCCGGCCTGGTCGAGTTCCCGGTATTGGACAGTACGCGGCCGTTGTCGGTGGCATTGCAGGGCCATCCGCAGTTGCAGTGGCTGCTGCCGTTGCTGCCGCTGGCGGGCATGGCCGGGCTGGCAGCACTGCTGCTGGTGCTGTTGTCGCTGGCCGCACACCTGGCAGCGCAGCTCCGGCCTGTGGCCGGTGATGAAGCGCCCGGGTTGCGGACGCGGCTGATACCGATCACCGTGGTGCTGACGGCGGCGCTGCTGGCCTTGGGAGCGCCGGCCGGCGCATTGCCGGTGCTGCCGGGTCCAGCAACCCTGCTGGTGATGGCAGCCTTGTGCCCGGCGGCACTGCGTGTCCGTGCGCCGATGCCGGGTGCTGCAATGGTGCTTGCGCCCCTGGCCACGGCGCTGTGCGTGCTGGCCGCAGTGGAACGGGCAGGCGCGTGGCCGGGCTGACGGCCGGCAGATCTGCGCCATGCGTGGGTCGGGCCGTACGCGCCGCCCACAAAAAAGCCACCCTCGCGGGTGGCTTCTTCGCTGCCGGCAGGGCGACGACTCAGTGCGTGGTCGTTGCCGGGTTGCCGGCGTCCTGGGTCAGCAGGCGGTTCACGTCCTGCAGCTCGGCCACGTCCAGCGCACCCAGCGACTGGCTCAGCAGCAGACGGTTCTGCAGGAAGGTGTAGCGGGCCTGGGCGTAGTCCAGCTGCGCCGAGAAAAGGATGCGCTGGTTCTGGATCACGTCCAGCACGGTACGGGTACCGACTTCCAGGCCAACCTGCGACGCGTCGTATGCACTCTGCGCCGAGACTACCGCAAGGCGGCGGGCCTCCACTTCGCTGATGCCCTGCACCAGGGTCTGGTAGGCATTGCGGGTGTTGCGGTCCAGGGCACGCTTCTGCTGCTCGTAGCCGTCCTGGGCGATGTCACGCTGGGCCAGCGCCTGGCGCACGTTGGACTGGGTGGCTCCGCCAGCGAAGATCGGCACGCTCAGGGTCAGGCCGATGCTGTTGGTGCGCGCGTCCGGCGACAGCGAGCCGGCGCCGGTGCTGTCACCCCAGGTCGCGGTCTTGCCCCAGCTGCCGCCCAGCGACAGGGTCGGGTAGTGGCCACCACGGGCGGCCTGCACGCCGGCTTCGGCGGCGCTGACCTTCAGTTCCTGCGCCTTCAGCGCCGGATTCTGGGTGGTGGCCTGGTGCACCAGCTCGTCGATGTTGCCGCGGTTGGCCGGCACTTCCGGGCGGAAGTCCGCCGGCAGGCCACGCAGGTTGACCACCGGCTGGCCGGTCAGTTCGGTCAGGGCCTGGTAGTTATCGGCCAGGGTGTTCTGCGCAACGATGGTGTTGGCGCGCGCCTGGTCGTACTGGGCGCGGGCTTCGTGCACGTCGGTGATCGGCGCCAGGCCCACTTCCAGGCGCTTGTCGGCGAAGTCGAACTGCTTCTTCGCGGCCGCTTCGTTGGTCTGTGCGGCGTTCAGCGATTCGATCGCCACCAGCACGTTGAAGTAGGCCGCCGAGGTGCGCACGATCAGGCTGTCGTTGGCCGAATCGAGGGTGAAGTCCGCCGCCTTGCTCAGCTCACGCTGCGAACGCAGGTTGTTGATCTGGGTCCAGTTGAACAGCGTCTGGCTGCCATCGATCGTGTAATTGCGGCGCTTGTTGGTGAACGAGCCGGAGTTGATGTCGGCGTTCGGCTCGCTGCGCGTGCGGTTCAGCGTGGCCTGGCCGTTGATCTGCGGCAGCAGGGCGGCGCGCGCCTGCACGGCGCCTTCCTTGTCGACCAGCCGGGTCGATTCGGCGGCGGACAGCTGCGGATCGCCGTTGCGCGCCATTTCGTAGACCTGCAGCAGGTCGGCGGCATGGGCGGACAACGGCAGCAGGGCAGTGGCCAGCGCAACAGCGAGGGATCGGCGGATCATTGCGGCTTCCTTGGACTCAGAGGTGGAACTGGGGTGCCGGGGCGGCACCGCGCAGGTAATCGATATCGGTCTCGAACAGGGACTCGGTGCTGCCGTCGGCCTTGACCAGCAGGGCCTCCATCGCCGGCGAGCGGCCGTGGATCACGAACAGGCGACCACCCGGACGCAGCCACGAGGCGAACTGTGACGGCACCACGTCGACCGCACCAGTGACACAGATCACGTCAAAGCGGCGTTCGGTCTGCCAGGACAGGGCGTCAGCCACGTCCACGCGGACGTTGGTGCCCAGGCCGGAAGCATCCAGGCGGGCACGCGCGGCGGCGGCCAGTTCCGGGTCGATCTCCAGGCTCAGCACGTCGCGCGCCAGCGCGCCGATGCAGGCTGCCAGGAAGCCGCTGCCGGTGCCGATTTCCAGCACTTCGTCACCCGGCTGCAGATCCAGTGCCTGCAGGGTACGGCCCTCGATGACCGGCTTCATCATCTTCTGGCCATGGCCGATCGGCAGTTCGACATCGGCGTAGGCCAGCGCCCGGTGTGCATCGGCGACAAAGGCCTCGCGCGGCAGGCGGGCCAGGACGTCGAGCACCTTGATGTCCAGCACGTCCCAGGGACGGATCTGCTGTTCCACCATCAGTTCGCGGGCGTGGGCGTAATCAATCGTCATGAGGTTCAAATCCAGCGCAGTGGGCCGGCCATTTTACCGGTGCCGGAGGCCGGCGGCGCGCCCAGAGCATCAGCTTTCGGGCGGCCGGGGTCGCAGTGCCGGAAGTCATCGCGACCTCCGGTTCGTTCAGTTTTGGTTATTCAGCCGTCCCGGCCCCTCGCGGCGCATAAGCGCGCAGGAAGAAGTCGATGCTGGCGGTCACATGGGCAAGAGGGTCGCACTCCACCGGTGACAGTGGCATGCCGCACATCATATGCATGTGCACTTCGCCCTTGACCAGGGTCAGGAACTGCTCGCCAGCCAGCGAATAGTCGGTGATGTCCAGTTCGCCGCGCTCGGCGCGTGCCCGCAGGAAGTCAGCCAGGGCCTCGCAGGTGCGCTCCGGGCCTGCCTTCCAGAACAGCTCGCGCAGGCGTTCGTCGGTCTCCGGCGCCATCATCATGCGCTGGATCGAGATCGCCGCATCGGAGGTGATCAGCTCGAAGAAGGCCAGGCCGATGCCGATCAACTGGTCGCGCAGCGGGCCGTCCGCGTCGGCCACGAACAGGGCATCGGGCAGCATTTCAATGCACTTGGACTGCACGGCCTCGGAAAACAGGGTTTCCTTGTCGCCGAAGTGGCTGTACACGGTCAGCTTCGAGACGCCGGCCTGGGCGGCAATGGCGTCCATGCTCACGCCGGTATAGCCCTGTTCGATGAACAGTACCTTGGCTGCTTCAAGGATCGCCGCGCGCTTGCCCAGATCCTTGGGGCGCCCGGGTCCGGCGGCCTTGGCAGCAGGCTTGGCCGACGGCTTGCGGGAAGTGGAAGAACTCATCGCAACAATACTAGACCAAGCGGTTCGATATTTATACTATACCGGCCGGTTTATTAAATTGGGCCGGCAGTCGCGGCTCCCCCTTGTTGCAACCCTGCGTTTTCAGGACGTTGACCGATGAAGATCGTGCGCTGGATGGGCGGTATGGTGTGGGTGGCTGCGCTGGCAGCCTGTTCGGGACAGGAACAGGCGCCGCAGGCGGCCGTGCCGGTACTGGTGGTTCACCCCGGCGAACAGGCCGGGCAGGCGCCGGCGGCGTTCCCGGGCA
The DNA here is from genome assembly GCF_059372535.1 of Stenotrophomonas sp. YJH_SMC_43. Lineage (NCBI taxonomy): Bacteria > Pseudomonadati > Pseudomonadota > Gammaproteobacteria > Lysobacterales > Lysobacteraceae > Stenotrophomonas > Stenotrophomonas sp. YJH_SMC_43. The sequence goes on along the minus strand of NZ_JCAFVQ010000003.1, from coordinate 321,905 downwards.
CGGTGCGTGCCCGGCAGGAAAGCCCGCTGTCGTTCCGCGTCGGTGGCAACCTGGTCAAGCGCCACGTCGATGCCGGGCAACGGGTGAAGAAGGGCGACGTGCTGGCCGAGCTGGATGCAGCCGACTTCGCATTGCAGGCCCGCGCTTCGCAGGCGCAGCTGGCCGCAGCTGAAGCCGACCTGGTGCGTGCCCGCGATGATCTCAAGCGCTACCAGGTACTGGCCGACCAGCAACTGGTCAGCCGTTCGCAGCTGGACCAGCAGTCCGCCGCCTTCAAAGCGGCGCAGGGCCAGGCCAACGCCGCCCGCGCCAACCTCGATGTGCTGCGCAACCAGGCCGACTACGCGCAGCTGCGCGCACCGGCTGACGGCGTGATCGCCAGCCGCGAGGCCGAGGCCGGGCAGGTGGTGTCCGCCGGACAGACCATCTTCAACCTGGCCGCCGACGGTGGCCGCGAAGTGCTGATCGACCTGCCCGAAGCCACCATCCGCGACTACGCGGTCGGCCAGCCGGTCGAGGTGGAGTTGTGGAACCGCCCGGGGCAGCGCCTGCCAGGCACGATCCGCGAGATTGCCGCCGCCGCCGATCCGCAGGCACGCACCTACGCGACGCGGGTCAGCCTGGCCGCCGATGCGCTGGCCGATGTCGAGCTGGGCCAGAGCGCGCGCGTCTACAGCAGCGCCGGCCGCCACGGCACCCTGCAGCTGCCGCTGGGCGCACTGCAGCGCGGTGCCAACGGTGCCGCCAGCGTGTGGGTGGTCGATCCGGCCAACAGTACGCTGAAGGCCGCAGCGGTCACCACTGGGGCGTTTGGCAGCGAGACGGTGCCGGTACTGTCCGGCGTGAACGCGGGTGACTGGGTGGTTGCTGCCGGCGGCCACCTGTTGCGGGCGGGCCAGCCGGTGATCGCGGTGGATCGTCAGAACCGCCCGGTGCTGAAGCCGGCTACGCCGGCGGCTGCCGCCAAGGCCAAGGAGTAAGCCGGTGCGCCGCTTCAATCTTTCCGAGTGGGCGCTGTCCAACCGCCCGCTGGTGCTGTTCGCGATGCTCGCCTTCGCCCTCATCGGCGCATGGTCGTACAAGCATCTGGGCCAGTCCGAAGACCCGCCGTTCACCTTCAAGGCGATGGTGGTGCGCACGCTATGGCCGGGCGCCACCGCCGAGCAGGTCTCGCGGCAGGTGACCGAGCCGATCGAGAAGGCGTTGATGAACACCGGCGAGTACGAGTTCATCCGCTCGTACTCGCGCCCGGGCGAATCGCAGGTCATCTTCATGGCCCGCGACAGCCTGCGTTCCAGGCAGATTCCGGACCTCTGGTACCAGGTGCGCAAGCGCGTGGGTGACATCCGCCCGACGCTGCCGCGCGAGATCGTCGGCCCGTTCTTCAACGATGAGTTCGGCGATACCTACGGCAACATCTATGCGTTGACCGGCAAGGGCTTCGACTACGCGGTGATGCGTGACTACGCCGACCGCATCCAGCTGGAACTGCAGCGCGTGCCCGACGTCGGCAAGATCGACCTGGTCGGCCTGCAGGACGAGAAGGTGTGGATCGAGCTGTCCAACACCCGGCTGGCCACGCTGGGCGTGTCGATGCAGCAGGTGCAGCAGGCACTGGCCGACCAGAATGCGGTGACCGGCACCAGCTTCTTCGAGACCGCCACCGATCGCGTGCAGCTGCGCGTGACCGGCCAGTTCAACGACATCGAAGCGATCCGCCAGTTCCCGATCCGCGCCGGTGACCGCACCGTGCACCTGGGCGACATCGCCGAGGTCAAGCGTGGCTTCGCCGATCCCGCGTCGCCGAAGATGCGCTTCATGGGTGAAGAGGCGATTGGGCTGGCGGTGGCGATGAAGGATGGCGGTGACATCCTCAAGCTCGGCGCCAACCTCGATGCCGAGTTCGAACGCCTGCAGAAGACCCTGCCGGCCGGTATGCAGCTGCGCAAGGTGTCCGACCAGCCGCAGTCGGTGGAAGAGTCGGTCGGCGAGTTCGTGCAGGTACTGACCGAGGCGGTGGTGATCGTGCTGCTGGTCAGCTTCTTCTCGCTGGGCCTGCGCACCGGTCTGGTGGTGGGCGTGACCATCCCGCTGGTGCTGGCGATGACGTTCTTCGTCATGCACTACTTCGACATCGGCCTGCACAAGATCTCGCTGGGCGCACTGGTGCTGGCGCTGGGCCTGCTGGTGGACGATGCGATCATCGCGGTGGAGATGATGGCCACCAAGATGGAACAGGGTTACGACCGCCTGCGCGCGGCCAGTTTTGCCTGGGAATCAACTGCGTTCCCGATGCTGACCGGTACGCTGATCACTGCGGCTGGCTTCCTGCCGATCGCTACCGCGGCATCGAGCACCGGTGAGTACACCCGTTCTCTGTTCCAGGTGGTGACCATCGCGCTGGTGGTGTCGTGGATCGCGGCGGTGCTGTTCATCCCGTACCTGGGCGACAAGATGCTGCCGGACCTGTTCAATCCGCAGCCGCCGAAGCCGGGCAGCCTGTCCGCGCGCTGGCATGCCAGGCGCCAGCAGTGGGCCGACCGCTACCCGGCGCTGGCCAACCTGATCGCGCCGCCGCAGCACGGGCATGACCATGATCCGTACCAGCGCCCGTTCTACCGCAGTTTCCGTCGCTTCCTCGATGGCTGCCTGCGTCACCGCTGGTGGGTGATCGCCGCGACCATCGCGCTGTTCGTGTTCTCGCTGATGCTGTTCCGCTTCGTGCCGCAGCAGTTCTTCCCGGATTCGACCCGGCCGGAATTGATGGTGGACATCGAGCTGGCCGAGGGCGCGTCGCTGCGCTCGACCCAGGCCCAGGCCGAGAAGCTGGAGAAGCTGCTGTCCAGCCGCGAGGGCATTGCCAACTACGTCTCCTACGTGGGCACCGGTTCGCCGCGCTTCTACCTGCCGCTGGACCAGCAGCTGCCGGCCACCAACTTCGCCCAGTTCGTGGTGCTGGCCAAGGACATCAAATCGCGCGAAAGCACCCGTGACTGGCTGCTGCACGAAGTGATTCCGAAGTTCCCGGACGTGCAGATGCGCGTGACCCGCCTGGAGAACGGCCCGCCGGTCGGCTATCCGGTGCAGATGCGTATTTCCGGCGAGCACATCGAGAAGGTGCAGGCGATCGCGCGCCAGGTCGAAGCCAAGGTGCGTGAGAACCCACACGTGATGAACGTGAACCTGGACTGGAGCGAGCCGAGCAAGGTCGTGCGGCTGGTGATCGACCAGGAGCGCGCCCGCGCGCTGGGCGTGAGCAGTGCCCAGGTCAGCCAGTTCCTGTCCAGTTCGCTGGCTGGGCAGTCGGTGAGCGTGTACCGCGAAGGCAACCGCCAGATCGAGATGCTGCTGCGTGGCCCGGCCGATGAGCGCAACCAGCTGGAGCTGCTGTCCAGCCTGTCGATGCCGACCGCCAACGGCGGCAGCATCACGCTGTCGCAGGTGGCGACGATGGAGTATGGCTTTGAGGACGGCATCATCTGGCACCGCAACCGGTTGCCGACGGTGACCGTGCGTGCCGACATCAGCGACGGCATGCAGCCGCTGGACGTAGTGCACCAGATCCTGCCGACGCTGGACGGGATCCGCGCTGAACTGCCCAGTGGCTACCTGCTGGAGACCGGCGGTACGGTGGAGGATTCGGCCCGTGGCCAGAACTCGATCAAGGCCGGCATGCCGCTGTTCCTGGTGGTGGTGGCCACGCTGCTGATGCTGCAGCTGCGCAGCTTCTCGCGTGCGGCGATGGTGCTGGTAACCGCGCCGCTGGGCATCATCGGTGCGACGTTGTTCCTGCTGCTGTTCCGCGCGCCGTTCGGCTTCGTGGCGCTGCTGGGCACGATTGCACTGGCGGGGATGATCATGCGCAACTCGGTGATCCTGATCGACCAGATCCAGCAGGATATCGATGCCGGGCATGATCGCTGGCATTCGATCATCGATGCCACGGTGCGCCGTTTCCGCCCGATCGTGCTGACCGCGCTGGCGGCGGTGCTGGCGATGATTCCGCTGTCGCGCAGTGCGTTCTATGGCTCGATGGCGATTTCGATCATGGGTGGCCTGATCGTGGGCACGGTGCTGACCCTGGTATTCCTGCCGGCGCTGTACGCGGCGTGGTTCCGGGTGAAGCCGGACGAATCCGGGGCATAACGCCCCGGGTTCTACGGCCACCGCCTCTGGTAGGTGCCAACCTTGGTTGGCACGGATGCATGCATCCACGCATGGCGTGGAGCTACTGCAGCTGCAGGCCGCTCCGCAGCACCGGCAGCAGCCATTCGATGAACACCTGCACGCGCAGCGCACGGTGGTGCCGATGCGGTTGCAACAGAGTCACCGGCAACGGCTGCGCCACATACTGCGGCATCACTTCCACCAGTTCGCCGGATTGCAGTTCCGCCTGCACGTCGTAGCGCGGAATCTGCAGCAAGCCCAGTCCGGCTACGCAGCACGCGATCGACGCCTCGGCGCTGTTCACCCGCACCCAGCCGGGCATCGGCAGCGTGCGCAGCTGGCCGCCGTCCTGCCACTCCCACGGTTCCACCCGTGCCGTGGTCGGCGACGCATAGTTCACTGCGCGGTGCTGCTGCAGGTCGGCAGGATGCTGCGGTACACCGTGTTCGCGCAGGTAGGCCGGCGCCGCAACGTTGACGAAATCCAGCTGCCCCAGCGTGCGCGCCACCAGGCTGGAGTCACCCAGCTGGCCGACCCGCAGCACCGCATCGCAGCCGTCTTCGATCAGGTTCACCGCGCGGTCGGTCATGCCCAGGTCGACTTCCACCTGCGGATACTGCGCGAAGAACCCTGGCAGCGCCGGAGCGATGATGCGACGGCCGATGCGACTGGGCACGTCGATCTTCAGCAAACCGACCGGTTGCGCGTCGTCCTGGCGGAACAGCGATTCGGCGTCTTCAACCTCGGCGATCAGGCGCAGGCAGCGCGCATGGAACACGTCGCCATCGTGGGTGGTGGAGACGCGACGGGTGGAGCGCTGAAGCAGGCGGGTGCCGAGCCGCTGCTCCAACTCCGCAATGGCTGCCGAGACGGTGGAGCGGGGTAGGCCGAGCTGGTCGGCGGCGCGGGTGAAGCTGGCGCACTCCACCACCCGGGTGAAGATGCGGAAGCGATCGATCCGGTCCATTGTTCGCTGGCTCTGGAAAGTTAAGTCAATGTGGCGGGCTTTATCCGCATTTTCTGCACGATATCGTCGTCAGGGCAGGGTTGCCACCCCGGGCAGCCTCCTCCCCGAGACCGAAGCCATGACCGACCATTCCCTCAAGGGCAAGACCGTGCTGATCGCTGGTGGCGCCAAGAACCTGGGCGGCCTGATCGCCCGCGACTTCGCTGCACAGGGCGCCAAAGCCATCGTCATCCACTACAACAGCGCCGCCACCCAGGCCGATGCAGAGGCGACCGTCGCCGCCGTGCAGGCCGCCGGCAGCAAGGCGGTGGCCCTGCAGGGGGACCTGACCTCGGCGGCAGCGATGGAGCGCTTGTTCGCCGATGCCGTGGCCGCAGTCGGCCGTCCCGACATCGCCATCAATACGGTCGGCAAGGTATTGAAGAAACCGCTGCTGGACATCAGCGAAGCGGAGTACGACGAGATGAGCGCGGTCAACGCCAAGGCGGCGTTCTTCTTCCTCAAGGAAGCCGGCCGCCACGTCAATGACGGTGGGCGCATCTGCACCCTGGTCACCTCATTGCTGGGTGCCTACACGCCGTTCTATTCCAGCTACGCCGGTACCAAGGCGCCAGTCGAGCACTTCACCCGCGCGGCGTCGAAGGAGTTCGGTGAGCGCGGCATTTCGGTGACCGCGATCGGCCCCGGTCCGATGGACACGCCGTTCTTCTACCCGGCAGAGAGTGCCGACGCGCAGGCGTACCACAAGACCGCGGCGGCGCTGTCCGCATTCACCCGCACCGGCCTGACCGATATCGCCGATATCGTGCCGTGGATCCGCTTCCTGGTGACCGATGGCTGGTGGATGACCGGGCAGACGATTCTGGTCAATGGTGGGTACACCACCAAGTAAGGCAGCCACGCATGGCGTGGCTGCCCGCTACCTGTAGCGTCGAGCCATGCTCGACGGCTGTTGAACGAGCCGGGCATGGCTCGGCTCTACAGGCGTTGCCCGATGGGTCAGCGCAGCTTGGCCAGCACCGCGTCGGTGGCTGCAGCGGTACTCACGGCCTGGCCCTTGGCGGCCAGGTCGGCAGTGAACACCCCATCATCCAGCACCGCATGCACGGCGGCTTCCACCGCGGCGGCTTCGGCTTCCAGGCCCAGCGAATGGCGCAGCAGCATCGCCGCGCTGAAGATCGTTGCGTACGGATTGGCGATGCCCTTGCCGGCGATGTCCGGGGCCGAACCGTGGATGGGCTCGTAGATGCCCACCGCGCCCGGCTCACCCAGCGAGGCCGACGGCAGCAGGCCCAGCGAGCCGGCCAGCATCGAGGCTTCATCGGTGAGGATGTCGCCGAACATGTTCTCGGTCACGATCACGTCGTACTCGCGCGGCTTGGCCAGCAGGTGCATGGCCATCGAATCGACCAGCTGGTGCTCCAGGGCAACGTCCGGGAACTCCTCGCGGCCGATGCGCGCGGCCACGTCACGCCACAGGCGCGAGGTTTCCAGCACGTTGGCCTTGTCCACCGAGGTGACCTTGCCGCGACGCTGCTGCGCCAGGCGGAAGGCACTGCGCAGCACGCGTTCGATCTCGGCCACGGTGTAGCGGCACAGGTCGCTGGCGCTGTCGGCGTCGCGGGTCTTGTCGCCGAAGTAGATGCCACCGGTCAGCTCGCGCACCACCACGAAGTCCACGCCCTGCAGCAGCTCGGCCTTGATCGGCGAGGCATGCAGCGCGGCTTCGTGGGTGCGCACCGGGCGCAGGTTGGCGTACAGGCCCAGCGCCTTGCGGATCGCCAGCAGGCCCTGTTCGGGGCGCACCTTGGCGTTCGGGTCGGACCACTTCGGGCCGCCAACCGCGCCCAGCAGCACGGCGTTGGCGGCCTGGCAGGCAGTCAACGTGGAGGCGGGCAGCGGTTCGCCATGACGGTCGATGGCGATGCCACCGATGTCGTGCTCGCTGAAGGTGAAGGTGTGGTTGAAGCGTTCGGCGACGGCCTTCAGGACGGCCACTGCCGCGGCGGCCACTTCCGGGCCGATGCCATCACCGGGCAGGACAACAATCTCAGCGTGCATGCTCACTCTCGTAACGTTCGATTTCAGGGACACGGCCCAACAGATACCCCAACTGGTCGACGCCTTCCAGCAGGCAGGTCTGCGAGAAGCCATCCAGCGGGAAGGAATAGACGCGGCCATCGGGCGTGTGCAGTTCGCGCGCAGCCACGTCGATGGTCAGCTCATCGTCCGGGCGCTGCATCAGCGCCTGCACGTCGGCCTCGTCCAGCACGATCGGCAGCAGGCCGTTCTTCAGCGAGTTGCCGCGGAAAATATCTGCGATCTCGCTGCTGACGATGGCACGCAGGCCCAGGTCGGTCAGTGCCCACGGCGCATGCTCGCGCGAGGAACCGCAGCCGAAGTTGCGGCCCGCCAGCAGGATGCTGCGGCCGGCGTTGTGCGGCTGGTTGAAGGCGAAGTCAGCCACCGGCGAACCGTCGGCCTGCCAGCGCCAGTCGTTGAAGGCGTTGCGGCCCAGGCCGGCACGTTCGGTGGTGGACAGGAACCGCGCCGGGATGATCTGGTCGGTGTCGATGTTGGTCTGGCGCAGCACCACACTGGCCGAGGTCAGGGTACGGAAACCGGCCATCACGCCACCTCCTGTGCGAACAGTTCGCGGGTATCGGCAACGTGCCCGTTCACAGCGGCCCACGCCGCGCTCATCGGCGACGCCAGCAGCGTGCGCGAACCGGGGCCCTGGCGGCCTTCGAAATTGCGGTTGCTGGTGCTCACGGCCAGCTGGCCGGGTGCGACCAGATCGCCGTTCATGGCGATGCACATCGAGCAGCCCGGCTCGCGCCACTCGGCACCGGCCGCGCGCACGATTTCGTGGATGCCTTCGGCCTCGGCCTCGCGCTTGACGATCTCCGAGCCCGGCACCACCAGCATGCGCACGCGGTCAGCGACGCGGCGGCCGCGCAGGACCTGCGCGACTTCGCGCATGTCGCTCAGGCGGCCATTGGTGCACGAACCGACGAACACCACGTCCACCGGCGTACCGGCCAGCGCCTTGCCCGCCTGGAAGTGCATGTAGTCCAGGCCCTTCTGTGCGGCGGCGTCGTTGGCCGCCGGAATCGGCGCGTCCACTGCGATGGCCGTGCCCGGATGGGTGCCCCAGGTCAGGGTCGGGCGGATGTCGGCGGCGTCGATGCGTACTTCGCTGTCGAAGCGTGCGCCGTCATCGCTGCGCAGCTGCTTCCAGCGTGCGACGGCGGCGTCGAACTCGGGACCCTTGGGACCACGCGGCGTGCGGGCGACGAAGTCGAAGGTGACCTGGTCCGGCGCCACCATGCCGGCACGCGCGCCGGCTTCGATCGACATGTTGCACAGGGTCATGCGCTGTTCCATGTCCATCGCTTCGATGGTGCTGCCACGGAACTCGATGACGTGGCCGGTGCCACCGTTGACGCCGATCACGCCGATGATGTGCAGCACCACGTCCTTGGCGCCGACGCCTGGCGCCAATGGGCCATCAACGGTGATGGCAAAGGTCTTCGCCTTGCGCTGCAGCAGGCACTGCGTGGCCAGCACGTGGCCGACTTCGCTGGTGCCGATGCCGAAGGCCAGCGAACCGAAGGCACCATGGGTGGAGGTGTGGCTATCGCCGCAGACGATGGTCATGCCCGGCTGCGTGAAGCCCTGTTCCGGCGCGATCACGTGGACGATGCCGCGGTTGTCCGAGGCCATGTCGAACAGCTCGATGCCATGCTCGGCGCAGTTGCGCGCCAGCGTGGCGACCTGTGCCTCGGAGGCGGCGCTGGCATAGGGCAGCGTGCCGTCAGCGGCGGCCGGCAGCGTCGGTGTGGAGTGATCCATCGTCGCCTTGGTGCGGTCCGGGCGGCGCGGCGACAAGCCGCGCTCGCGCAGCTCGGTGAACGCCTGCGGCGAGGTCACCTCGTGGATCAGGTGCAGGTCGATGTACAGCACGGCGGGCGCGCTGTCGGATTCGGGAACCACCACGTGGGCGTCCCACAGTTTGTCGTACAGGGTGCGGGGTGCGGAAGTCATGCGTATGCCTGGCAGAAGTACGAAATAGCGAACATCAGTAAAGAAAGCGGAACGGTCAAGTCAGCGACGGCGGGCGAGCACGCGCAGCCGCACGTAGTCCGCCAGCGGCTGGCCGGCGGCATTGCGCGGCAGCTCGGCCAGCAGCGCGGTGGCGGCCTCGCGCACCGTAGCGCGTGCCTCGGCTGGCAGGTCGTCCAGCAGCGGCGCGGCGAAGACGCGCAGCCAGCCGGCCACGCCGGTCGGCAATGCCGTTGGGCGCGGCGTGCACTCGATCAGTTGCACCTGGAAGCCATGCTGGCGCAGGCGGTCGGCGTAGGCATCGGCCGTCGGGAAGTACCACTGGAAGGCGCTGGCGCCATGGCCGTGCGCCACGCGTGCGGCCTGCACGGCCGCGATGATCGTGGCCACGTTGCCATGGCCGCCGAACTCGGCGACGAAGCGGCCACCGGGGCGCAGCGCGCGGCGTACGCCTTCCAGCACGCGGTCCGGGGTGCCCATCCAATGCAGTGCCGCGTTGCTGAACACTGCATCGAACTCGCTGTCGAACGACAGTGCGTGGCCGTCCATCACCTGGGCATCGACACCGCGCGCGCGGGCGGCGATCACCAGTTCCGGCGAGGCATCCACGCCGTGGATGCGTGCGCCGCTCAGGGCCAGTTCGGTGCTGAGCACGCCATCGCCACAGCCCAGGTCGAGGATGCGCTCACCGGCGCGCGGATCGAGCAGGCGCGAGACCGCGCCGCCGAGCAGCGGCACGAAGCCGGCATCGATCGCATAGTCCTGGGCGTTCCACTGCTGGCCAGCGGCGCTGGCCGGGGTGGGGGTGTCGAAGGCGCTCATGGCGGGTTCCTCAGGCGGTGGCGGGGGTGGGAACGTCGGTGCTGCTGTGGGCGGCGGCCTGGCGCTGGCGCAGCAAACGGTTGGCAACATCCAGCCAGGCCAGCGCGGAGGCTTCGATGATGTCCTTGCTGGTGCCGGTGCCGTCGTACTCCACGCCTTCGTGGCGCACGCTCAGGTTGGCTTCGCCGCGCGCATCGGCGCCGATGCCGACGCTGTGTACGTGGTAGCTGTCCAGCATCAGCTGCACGCCGGTGGCGGCCGACAGTGCGCCGAACAGCGCATCGACCGGGCCGTCGCCCTGTGCGGTTTCGGCGACACGGTTGCCATCCGGGTCGGACAGTTCAACCAGCGCGTTGGCACGGCTGCCGACATCGCTGATGGTCATCGAGGCCAGGCGGTAGCCCTGTGCGTTGGAACCGCCCTGCATCAGCGTCTGCAGGTCGGCATCGGTGACCACGCGCTGCTGTTCGCACAGGCCCTTGAACTGCTCAAACACCAGCTTCAGTTCATCTTCGTCCAGCCAGAAGCCCAGCGCACGCAGGCGTGCTTCAACAGCGGCGCGGCCACTGTGGCGGCCCAGCACCATCTGCGAGTCTTCCCAGCCCACGTCTTCCGGGCGCATGATTTCGTAGGTGCCGCGATGGCGCAGCATGCCGTGCTGGTGGATGCCCGATTCGTGGGCGAACGCGTTGGCGCCGACGATGGCCTTGTTGCGCTGTACCGGCATGCCGACCAGGCGCTGCAGCAGCTGCGAGGTGCCGACGATGCGGGGGGTGTTGATCGCACTGTCCTGCTCGTAGAAGGCCTGGCGTACCTTCAGCACCATCGCGATCTCTTCCAGCGAACAGTTGCCGGCGCGCTCGCCGATGCCGTTGACGGTGCACTCGACCTGGCGCGCGCCGCCTTCGATGGCGGCCAGCGAGTTGGCCACGGCCAGGCCCAGATCGTTGTGGCAGTGCGCGCTGAAGATCACGTTGGCCGCGTTCGGTACATCGGCGACGCCGGCGATGACCTGCTGGAACATCGCGCGGATTTCTTCCGGCGTGGTGAAGCCGACGGTGTCCGGCAGGTTGATGGTGGTGGCGCCGGCGGCAATGGCCACGCGCGAGACGTCGATCAGGTAATCCAGCTCGGTGCGGGTGGCATCCTCGGCCGAGAATTCGACATCGTCGATGTAGGAACGCGCCAGCGCAACGTGCTTGCGTACCGACTCCAGTACCTGCTCGCGGGTCATGCGCAGCTTGTGTTCGCGGTGCAGCGGGCTGGTCGACAGGAACACGTGCAGGCGCGGGTTGGCCGCGGCTTCCAGTGCACGTGCCGAGGTCTCGATATCGGCCTGCAGGCAGCGCGACAGCACCGCCAGGCTCAGGCTCGGTCGGCGCAGTTCGCGGCCGATCAGTGCCATCGCCTCGCGGTCGGACTGCGAGCTGGCCGGGAAGCCGGTTTCGATGATGTCCACACCCAGTTCGTCCAGCGCACGCGCCATCACCAGCTTCTGCGGCGGGCTCATGCTGCAGCCGGGGGACTGCTCGCCGTCACGCAGGGTGGTGTCGAAGATGCGGATGCGCGGGGTGGTAATTCGTTCGATGGTGGTCACAGGGAAATCTCCTCGACAGCGGGTGCGACGGCTTGCAGGGGGGAAGGGGAAGAGGTGGGGGAAGCGGTGGCGCTGGCCTTGCCGGGCGAGCGCGGTGTTTCGCTGCGCCGTCGCCGCGGTTTGCGTGGCGGGCGCGGACGGATGTCGGTGAGCAGGCCGGCCAGGACACCGGCATCGATGTTCCCGCCGGACACCACCGCGCACTTGCGGCGGCCGGCAACGCGGCGGCCGGCGGCCAGCGCCAGCGCACCGGCGCCCTCAGCGATGATGTGTTCTTCCAGCGCCAGCCGCACCAGGGTCTCGCGCAGCTCGGCCTCGCGCACGATCACCACGTCGTCCAGCAGCGAGGTGCACAGGCGGCGGGTCAGGAAGCCGGGGATCTTCACCCGCACGCCATCGGCCAGCGAGGCGACGGGGGCGATCTCACGGACATCGCCACGGATCGCGCGCGCCATCGAGTCAACGCCTTCCACCTGTGCACCAACCACGCGCACGCCCTGTGATTTCAGTGCCAGTGCAACGCCGGAGGCCAGGCCACCGCCGCCGATCGGCACGATCACCACGTCCGGCGCGTGCGCGGCCAGCTCGATGCCGACCGTACCCTGGCCGGCAATCACATCGGCATCGTCGAACGCGGACAGGAAGCGGTAGCCATGGCGCTGTGCCAGTTCGACCGCGAAGGCGTAGGCCTCGTCGTAACTGTTGCCATGCTGACGCACGGTGGCGCCCCAGTGGGCAACACCGGCGATCTTGGTGGCCGGTGCGCCGTGCGGCATCACGGTGATGGCCGGCACATCCAGGCGATAGGCCGCCCACGCCACGCCCTGGGCATGGTTGCCGGCCGAGGCGCAGATCACTGGCCGGGTGTCACCGCGCTCGCGACCGGCCAGCAGCGCATTCAATGCGCCGCGTACCTTGTAGGAACCGGTGCGCTGCAGGTTCTCCAGCTTCAGCCAAGTGCCGAAGCGCTCGGCATGGTGCAGCGGGGTGGGTGGCAGGAAGCGGCGCAGGCGGGCCTGCGCGGCCAGGACGTCGGCGACGCTTACGTCGCCGACATCGCTTTCCTGGCTGGCATCAGCGGCCGGCATGGGCCACCAGCGCGGTGCGGTCGACCGCCGCATGCGGGCACGGGCGACGAAGAAGACGCCTCCGTACCGGCACCGTGGTCGCTACGGTACGGGTGTTCATGGTGCTACTCCTTCCACGGCCGTGACCTGCACGGACACGCAGTCGTAGATCTTCTCGATCTGCCGGCACAGCGTTTCGGCCGGGCGCTGGCCATCCACCACCATCTGCAGGTGCCAGCGGCCATCGTCGGCGGCCACCGGCGCGCCGCTGATCGCGCGCGGCGCGAAGCCGCGACGCTCGGCCATGCCGATCACGCGCAGCAGCGCGCCTTCGGCCGGGTGCAGCACCAGGTCAAGCCGGTATTGCATTGGGGGTCTCCTGGCGGGCATGGGCGGGGTTGCTTTCCAGCATCGTGCTGTTGGCGGTGTTCGGCGGCACCAGCGGCCACACGTTGGCGCGTGCATCAATGGCCACGTGCAGCAGTGCCGGGCCCGGTTCGGCCAGCAGCGCGGCCAGGCCGCCTTCCACGTCGTCGCGGTTGTCGATGCGGGTGGCGGCGATGCCGAACACCTGCGCCAATGCCACGAAGTCCGGGTTGTCGGACAGGTCGATCTCGCTGTAACGCTCGGCGAAGAACAGCTCCTGCCACTGCCGCACCATGCCCAGCGAACTGTTGTCCAGCAGCACGATCTTCACCGGCAGGCGGCAGCGGGCGATGGTCGCCAGCTCCTGCACGTTCATCATGAAGCTGCCATCGCCGGACACCAGCACCACGGTGCGGTCGGGGCAGGCGAACTGCGCGCCCATCGCCGCCGGCAGGCCGAAGCCCATGGTGCCCAGCGCGCCACTGGTCAGGTGGTTGCGCGGGTGGTTGAAGCGGCAGTGCTGGGCCACCCACATCTGGTGCTGGCCGACATCGCAGGCGATCACCGCATCGGCCGGGGCCAGCTCGCTCAGGCGCTTCAGCAACGCCGGTGCGTAGATGTGCTGGCCCGGTGCATCGTAGCGGGCGGCGAAGCGATCGCGGTGCTGCGCGCAACGCTTGCGCCATGCGTCCTGGTGGGCCCTGGGGGAGGGGAAGGCCGCACGCAGGGCGCGGATGGCGTGACCGACATTGCCAGGCACGGCCACGTCGGCACTGCGCAGCTTGGAGATCTCGTAGGCGTCTGCATCGATGTGGACGACACGGGCGAACGGTGCGAACTCGGCCAGCTTGCCGGTGGCGCGGTCATCGAAGCGCGCACCCAGCACCAGCAGCAGGTCGCTTTCCTGCACGGCCATGTTGGCCGCGCGGGTGCCATGCATGCCCAGCATGCCCAGCGACTGCGGATGGCTGGCCGGCAGCGCACCCAGGCCACGCAGGGTCATCACCGTGGGGATGGCGCTGGCCTCGACGAAGTCACGCAGGTCCTGCACCGCATCACCCAGGGCGATGCCACCACCGGCGTAGACCACCGGCTTCTCGGCCGCCGCCAGTGCGGCGATCGCCTCGGCGATGGCGGCCTCGGCTGGCGGCGGCGGCGGTTCGACGCTGCTGGGCACATGGGCCGGCAGATGGCTGGCATCGGCCAGCTGCACATCCTTGGGCAGGTCGATCAACACCGGACCGGGACGGCCCTCGCGGGCGATCCGGAACGCATCGGCCACCACGCGCGGCAGGTCATCGACGCTGCGCACCAGCCAGCTGTGCTTGACGATCGGCATCGTCAGCCCGAACACATCCAGTTCCTGGAAGGCATCGGTGCCCAGCAGCGGGGTGCCGACCTGACCGGTGATGCAGACCATCGGCACCGAATCCAGCATCGCGTCGGCAATGCCGGTGACCAGGTTCGAGGCGCCGGGGCCGGAGGTGGCCACGCAGACGCCCACCTGGTTGCTGGCGCGGGCGAAACCGTTGGCGGCCAGCGCCGCGCCCTGCTCATGGCGTACCAGGATGTGCTTCAGCGACGAATCCACCAGCGCGTCGTAGAACGGCATGATGGTGCCGCCGGGATAGCCGAACAGCGTACGGACACCCTCGGCCTCCAGCGCCTGGGTCAGCCAGCGCGCGCCGTTGGGCGGCGCGCTGCGGTGTGTGTGAGAGTTCATGGGGGACCTTGCAGAGCGGGTGGGGGTGCCGCGTTGTTACGCGGCTTGACCTTGCAACCAGACCATCTTGGCGCGCAGTTCCTTGCCTACCTTCTCGATCGGATGCTCCAGGTCGGCCTGCTTGAACTTGTTGTAGTTCGGCAGGCCCGCTTCGTACTCGGCCACCCAGTTCTTGGTGAAGGTGCCGTCCTGGATGTCCTTCAGCACTTCCTTCATGCGTGCCTTGGTGCCGGCATCGATCACGCGCGGGCCGCTGACGTAGTCGCCGTACTGCGCGGTCTCGGAGATGAATTCCAACATGCGCGAGATGCCACCTTCGTAGAACAGGTCCACGATCAGCTTCAGTTCGTGCAGTACTTCGTAATAGGCGATCTCCGGCTGGTAGCCGGCTTCCACCAAGGTCTCGAAACCGGCCTGCACCAGCGCCGAGGCACCGCCGCACAGCACGGCCTGCTCACCGAACAGATCGGTCTCGGTTTCTTCCTTGAAGGTGGTCTGGATCAGGTTGGCGCGGGCGCCGCCGAGGCCGGCTGCATAGGCCAGGGCGTACTCAGCCGCCTTGCCGCTCTTGTCCTGGTAGACCGCCCAGATGCACGGCACGCCGCGGCCGATTTCATACTCGCGGCGGACCAGCGCGCCCGGGCCCTTCGGTGCGACCAGTACCACGTCGAGATCGTCACGCGGCTTGATCATGTCGAAATGAACGTTCAGGCCGTGCGCGAACAACAGCACCGCACCCTGCTTCATGTTCGGCGCCAGCACGTCGTCGTACAGCTTCTTCTGCACCATGTCCGGGGTCAGCACGGCAACCAGGTCGGCATCCTTCACTGCATCGGCCGGGGCCTTGACGGTGAAGCCATCGGCCTGTGCCTTGACCTCGGTCGGGCCGCCCGGGCGCAGGCCTACCACCACGTCGAAGCCGGATTCGCGCAGGTTCAGTGCGTGGGCGCGGCCCTGGCTGCCGTAGCCGATGACGGCGATCTTGGTCTGGGGCAGGTCGTTGGTGCTCATGGGGGAGGTTCCTTGCAGTGGGAAGAAAAAAGAACGGCCGGTCGTCGAGGTGACGTGCCGGCCGGTCAGGGGAAAGCGGTGGGGGAGGCGCCATGCGTCGCACAGGCACAGCCACCACGAGGCGTCGTGGTGGTGCTGGTCCAGGTTTTGACGGTGGCGTTGTTCATGGTGGTTGCGTCTGAAACCAGGTCCTGAAATGAAAAAACCCGCACCGGGGCGGGTGCGGGTTTTGATGAGTTCCGGTGTGTTTGTTGCTTACACGCTGGCTCGTCCCGCACCTGTTGGTTGGGTAATAAGTACGAGCACAAGAATCGAACGCAGCGAGGCGGCGCCGGTGTCGGCGGCTTCGATGTGGGGTCGCGGTGGCGTGTTGTGATGCAACATGTGATCGAGAGAAACACAGCCATTTCGGCGCTGTCAACCCTCGCGACGGATTTTCTATCGGTTTCTGGCGCATCCAGCGCAATCACTTGCGGCACAAGGATGGTTGCCGCTGAAAGTGTTTCGATGAACCCGAATTCACTCCTTTCAGAGCGGTTTCTGCGCGGAATCCGGGCTGTTTTCGCCTTGGTGGGTGCGGACCTGGGTCCGCACCCACCGAAAGACCATCGCCCATGACCTCTGCCCGATACCGCGTGAAGGCCGCAGCGGCGAAGATCGGAGCACCACCCTTCCATCGGAACCCGACCGTGTCCCGACGCCTTGCCCGTTCCCTGTTCGCCACCGCCGTGCTCGCCGCCATGCCTGCACTGTCCTTCGCCGCCGACCGCATTACCGGCCAGACCTTCGCCACCCGTTCGGAGGTGATCGCCCCGCACGCGATGGCCGCCACGTCGCAGCCGCTGGCCACCCAGATCGCGCTGGACGTGATGAAGGGCGGCGGTTCGGCAGTGGACGCTGCGATTGCCGCCAACGCCGCGCTCGGCCTGATGGAGCCCACCGGCAACGGCATCGGCGGCGACCTGTTCGCCATCGTCTGGGACCCGAAGACGCAGAAGCTCTATGGCTACAACGGCTCGGGCCGCTCGCCGAAATCGCTCACCCTGGCCGAGTTCCAGCGCCGTGGCCTGAAGGACATCCCGGCTACCGGCCCGCTACCGGTGTCGGTACCTGGCGCGGTCGATGGCTGGTTCGCCCTGCATGGCCGTTTCGGCCGCAAACCGATGGCCGACAACCTGGCGCCGGCCATCCGCTACGCGCGCGAGGGTCACCCGGTGGCTGAAGTGATCGCCTACTACTGGGACCGCTCTGTGCCCAAGCTGTCGCAGTACCCGGGCTTCAAGGAGCAGTTCACGATCAACGGGCACGCACCGCGCAAGGGGGAAATGTGGAAGAACCCGAATCTGGCCAGCACGCTGCAGAAGATCGCGGACGGCGGCCGCGACGCCTTCTACAAAGGTGACATCGCCCGCACGATCGGTGATTACTTCAAGGCCAATGGCGGTTACCTGAGCTACCAGGACCTGGCCGACCATCACGGCGAGTGGGTTGAACCGGTCAGCAGCAACTACCGTGGCTACGACGTGTGGGAGCTGCCGCCGAACAGCCAGGGCATCGCCGCGCTGCAGATCCTCAACGTGCTGGAAGGCTACGATTTCTCGAAGATTCCGTTCGGCTCACCCGAGCACGTGCACCTGTTCGTGGAAGCAAAGAAGCTCGCGTTCGCCGACCGTGCACGCTTCTACGCCGACATGGCCTTCCAGCCGGCACCGGTGCAGAAGCTGATTTCCAAGGAATACGCGGCGCAGCGTCGCGCGCTGATCTCGATGGACAAGGCGCTGAAGGAAGTGCAGCCGGGTACACCGAAGCAGCTGGAAGAGGGCGACACGATCTACATGACCGTGGCCGACGCCGACGGCATGATGGTGTCGCTGATCCAGTCCAACTACCGCGGCATGGGCAGTGGCATGGCGCCGCCGGGGCTGGGCTTCATCCTGCAGGACCGTGGCGAGATGTTCGTGCTGCAGAAGAACCATCCAAATGGTTATGCGCCGGGCAAGCGTCCGTTCCAGACCATCATCCCGGCCTTCATCACCAAGGGTGGCAAGCCGTACGCCAGCTTCGGCGTGATGGGCGGCGCGATGCAGCCGCAGGGCCACGCGCAGATCGTGATGAACCTGGTGGACTTCGGGATGAACCTGCAGGAAGCCGGTGACGCACCGCGCATCCAGCACGACGGTTCCACTGAGCCGACCGGTCAGGCGACGGCGATGACCGACGGCGGTGAAGTGAATCTGGAAACCGGCTTCCCGTATGAAACGGTGCGCGCGCTGATGCGCAAGGGACATCGCATCGTGTTCGCCGACGGCCCGTATGGCGGTTACCAGGCGATCATGCGTGATCCCGAGACCGGGGTGTATTACGGCGCGTCGGAGAGCCGCAAGGATGGGCAGGCGGCGGGGTATTGAGGTTTCCCGGCCACCGGGCTGAGCCCCCTCTGCGGTGGTGGTTCGTGGAAGCGGGATCATGTGATTGGGCCGGGCGGGTGGGCTGTTCGGGGGACGCCGTGAATCCGTCCCTGGAGGCTTGGCAGCCGCTTGCTCGTGTGCGCTGTCCTGCGCACACGGCAAGCCCGGGGTTGGGCGTCCTGCCCAACCCGCCCGAGGCATGCCTCGGGCCCATGCGGCTCACGCCCCCAGCCAACCCACCCGCCCGGCCACGGACAGTTTCCTGCGGCCGCCACCGCAGGAAGAGAAAGAAGAAGATCAAAAGCAAAGACAACAGCAACAGCCGCGCGCTGTGGGTTGGGGTCGGATCCGTTTTCCGAAGGAAAACGGATCCGACCCCTTCTTGTTTTCCGATACACCTGATCCACGCGTGGCGTGGATCTACTGCCGTCACCGGGAAATTGTCGGAGGCGGGGAGGGGGCCGATGGCGGGACCGTCCACGGCATGGATGCCGTGGCCGAGCCTACAAGGACGTACTTGCGGCGTGTCCCGCCATCGGCCCCCTCCCCGCCAAACCAGCAGAAATCCAGAGCCGCTTTTGAAGTTGCTGTTGCCGTTGCTTGAGAAAAGCGGTGCAGCCGCAGGCTGCAAAACCCCCTCAATCCTGATCGTGCGCGCGCGCTGCCTCCGCCTGGGTCTCCTCCTGCGCCGCCATCTCGCGTGCGATCCACGCATCGATCATGTGCCGCTGGCGCTGCGCCTGCCGCCGCTCCCGCGTGTACTCCTGGTCCAGCACCCGGTACAGCGACACCATCACAAGAAGCATCAGCAGCGCGAACGGCAGCGCTGCGATGGTGATCATGCCCTGCAGCGCCTCCAGTCCGCCTGCCAACAGCAAGGAACCCGCCACGAGCGCAATGCCGACACCCCACGCCACTTTGTGCTTGCGCAATGGCTCGCCAGCGTCGTCCGTGGACATGCTGGCCAGTACCAGTACCGCAGAATCAGCCGAGGTCACGAAGAAGATCATCAGCAGCACCAACGCGATGCTCGACAGAAGAAGAGGCAACGGAAGGCTGTCGAACATGGTGAACAGCACTGTCTCGTAGCCGTTGCCCAGCGCCTGCAGCAGGTCGGCCTGGCCGAAGATCTGCATCCAGATGGCGGTGCCGCCGAACACCGAGAACCAGAAGAAACCCAGCAGCGTCGGCGCCAACACCACGCCGATCACGAACTCCCGAACACTGCGGCCTCGCGAGATGCGCGCGATGAACGAGCCCACGAACGGTGCCCAGGAAATCCACCAGGCCCAGTAGAAGATCGTCCAGTCGGCCACCCAGGTGCTGGACGAGAATGGCGACATGCGCAGGCTCATCGTCACCAGCTGATTGAGATAGGAGCCCAGCGTGGTGGTGAAGGTATTGAAGATCGCGCCAGTCGGGCCGAGCACCAGCACCAGTGCCAACAGCAGCGCCGCCAGTGCAAGGTTGAAGTTGGACAGCCATTTCATGCCGCGGCCGACGCCACTGAGCGTGGACGCCATGTACAGAACGAAGGCCATCGCAATGATCGTCAACTGCAGCGGAACGCCCGCCTGCACGCCGAATACGCGTTCCACGCCGGCTGCGATCTGCACCGTGCCGAAGCCCAGTGCTGTAGCCACGCCAATCGCAGTGGCAACGACCGCGGAGATGTTGACCACACGCCCGATCCAGCCACGATGGTGACGGCCGATGATCGGTTGCAGCATGTCACTGACCTGGCCACGGCCGTTGCGGTTGAACTGGAACCAGGCCATTGCCAGGCCGATCAGCGCATAGATGGCCCACGGGTGCAGGCCCCAATGGAAGAATACGTAGCGCATGGCAGCACGCGCAGCGTCCATGCTTTCAGGTGCCAGCCCTTCCGGTGGTTTGCTGAAATGCGAAATGGGCTCGGCGGCGCCCCAGAACACCAGGCCGATGCCCATGCCGGCGGCGAACAGCATCGACATCCAGCTGGCCCGCGAAAATTCCGGTTCGGCGTCTTCGCCACCGATGCGCAGGTTGCCGAAGCGGCCGAAGGCCAGGTACATCAGGAATACCAGGGCGAGGAACACGACCAGCAGGTAGAGCCAGCCGATGCCGCGGATGAGTTCGCCGAGGATGCTCTGCACCACGGTATTGAAGGGGCCGGGTGCAACACCGGCGAGCAGCACCAGCAGCAGAACCAGTGCAATGGAAACGCGAAACACCATGAAGGGGCTTCTCCGATCAAGGGATTGAGGGGAGCGAGCAGAGCTTGCTGCGAGGGGCCGGCGACATGCAGCACAGACCGGGCAGGGGCCGCGAAGGCGACGAGGAAACACCGGCCGCAGCGGCACGATGCGCGTGCACGTTACTGAATGCGATGTCACGGTTCTGTTAATACAGAAACAGCGGATCCACGCCGTGCGTGGATGGAACAGCCAGGAGCTGCGGTGCGTTCTATGGTCTAATGCGCACCAAGAAGCGGGGGTACCGCGGCCATGTGGCCACGGTTGAGACAGTCCCTTGGAACCTGATCCGGCTCATACCGGCGTAGGGAAGCTTTGCAGTGCAGCCATGCCCGGACTCCGCCCAAGGACCGTCCGGGAGCGGCAGCAGTGCGCCGCCGCTTCGTCCCTGACCTTCCTGGACGATGCCCGATGAACGCACAGCTCTCTGCCCTGCAGCAACAGGCCAAGCAACTCTCCGAATCCGTGACCCGGCCCATCCCCGGCTCGCGCAAGATCCACGTGCCCGGCTCACGTCCGGATCTGCAGGTACCGATGCGCGAGATCGCGTTGACCCGCACGCCGACGCTGTTCGGCGGCGAAGAGAACGCACCGGTCACGGTCTACGACACATCGGGCCCGTACACCGATCCGGAGGTGCGCATCGATCTGTCGGCCGGTTTGCCGGAACTGCGCCGCGGCTGGGTGGAAGAGCGCGGTGATACCGAGCAGCTCGAAGGACTGAGTTCTTCGTTCGGCCGCGATCGCGAGCAGGACCCGAAGCTCGATGCGGTGCGCTTTCCCGCGCGCAGCCTGCCACGCCGTGCGCGTGCAGGTGCCAACGTCACCCAGATGCACTACGCGCGCCGTGGCATCATCACGCCGGAGATGGAGTTCGTCGCCATCCGCGAAAACCAGCGCCTGGACGCGATCCGCGATGCCGGCCTGCTGCAGCAGCACCCGGGCGAGGCATTTGGTGCCTCGATCCAGAAGATCATCACACCGGAGTTCGTGCGCGATGAGATCGCACGCGGCCGCGCGGTGCTACCCAACAACATCAACCACCCGGAAAGCGAGCCGATGATCATCGGCCGCAACTTCCTGACCAAGATCAACGCCAACATCGGCAACAGCGCGGTGTCCTCGGGCATTGCCGAGGAAGTGGAGAAGCTGGTGTGGGCGATCCGCTGGGGCGGCGACACGGTGATGGACCTGTCCACCGGCAAGCACATCCACGAAACCCGTGAGTGGATCATCCGCAACTCGCCGGTGGCGATCGGTACCGTGCCGATCTACCAGGCGCTGGAGAAGGTCGACGGCCGCGCCGAAGCACTTACCTGGGAAATCTTCCGCGACACGCTGATCGAGCAGGCCGAGCAGGGTGTGGACTACTTCACCATCCACGCCGGCGTGCTGCTGCGCTACGTGCCACTCACCGCCAAGCGCGTGACCGGCATCGTCAGCCGTGGTGGCTCGATCATGGCCAAGTGGTGCCTGGCGCACCACAAGGAGAATTTCCTCTACACGCATTTCGAAGACATCTGCGAGATCATGAAGGCCTATGACGTGACCTTCTCGCTGGGTGACGGCCTGCGCCCGGGCTGCATCGCCGATGCCAACGACGCCGCGCAGTTCGGCGAGCTGGAAACGCTGGGCGAGCTGACGAAGATTGCCTGGAAGCACGATGTGCAGACCATGATCGAGGGCCCCGGCCATGTGCCGATGCAGCTGATCAAGGAGAACATGGACAAGCAGCTGCGCGAGTGCGGCGAGGCACCGTTCTATACGCTGGGCCCGCTGACCACCGACATCGCGCCGGGCTACGACCACATCACCAGCGCGATCGGTGCGGCGATGATCGGCTGGTTTGGTACCGCCATGCTCTGCTACGTGACGCCGAAGGAACACCTCGGCCTGCCCAATCGCCAGGACGTGCGTGACGGCATCATGGCCTATCGCATCGCCGCGCATGCGGCCGACCTGGCCAAGGGCCATCCGGGCGCGCAGGTGCGCGACAACGCGCTGAGCAAGGCGCGCTTCGAGTTCCGCTGGGAAGACCAGTTCCATCTTGGCCTGGATCCGGAGAAGGCCAGGGAATTCCATGACGAGACGCTGCCGAAGGATGCGCACAAGCTGGCGCACTTCTGCTCGATGTGCGGTCCGCACTTCTGTTCGATGAAGATCACCCAGGACGTGCGCGACTACGCCGAGGCCGGCATGAAGGAGAAGTCGGCGGAGTTCCGCGCGGCCGGTGCCGAGGTCTACCGCCAGGGGTGATGCGGAAGCGGGGGTGCCGGCCAGCGGCCGGCGCTACCGCTCATCACACCGCTCCCGGCTATCCTCGGCCCACCACCCTGGGGAAAGGACGCCATGCCCGTTGCCATCACCACCCGCTGGCTGGCCATTGCCCGCCGTCATCCTTCGGCCTGGCTGCTGGGAGCCCAGTTGATCGCCGTGCTGCTGTACCCCGCGCTGGATGACACCGCTGCGGGCCGCGCGGCGCTGGGCATGTTCGGCATGGCGGTACTGGGCCTGGCGCTGTGGGTGGTCCAGCGCAGCCCGCTGGGCACCTGGCTGGCGCTGCTGCTGGCCGTTCCTTCGGTGGTGTTCTCGCTGGCCGGTGCATTGCTGGATCGCAGTGCGCTGCTGACCACCGCGCAGCTGCTGGAAAGCCTGCTGTACTTCTATACGGCCGGTGCACTCATCGCCTACATGCTCCAGGACCATAGAGTCACCCGCGATGAACTGTTCGCGGCAGGCGCGACATTCACGTTGCTGGCCTGGGCCTTCGCGTTTGCTTTCGCCGTGTGCCAGCAGTGGTATCCGGGCAGTTTCCAGGGCACCGGTGGTGGTGCGCAGCGCACCTGGATGGAACTGCTTTATCTGAGCTTCAGTTTGCTCTCGGGTGTCGGCTTGAGCGACGTCGTGCCACTGCATCCGCAGGCGCGTGCATTGGTCATGCTGGAGCAGTTTTCAGGCGTGATGTACGTGGCTTTGGTGGTTTCACGACTGGTCGGATTGACCATGCTGCGGCGCATGTGAAAATGAACGCCAGATAAAAATTTCGCGCCCCGCAGGGCGCGAATGGTGCAGCAAATTATGTGAATGCGTCGGCGAGAGAGAGCCTGGATGTCGACCACGCGATAGGCGAGGTAACCCGCATAGGCTAGTATTCGCCCGCTTCATTGTTTTTGCGGTATGCGCCGATGCTTTGTGCGGAGTCTGGCTTTTTGCTGTTCCCAGGACGGGAGGGTATCGAAGGCAAACGCTGCCCCGGACCTGTCTCTACTGTGTAGCGGAAAATGAACAGCAGTGAAAACCAGCCCCCCGGATTCGATCGGATCCGGATCGGAGAGTGCACTGTCACTCTGTCCTCGCGAGAAGTCGAGGTCGTCGGTGCGCGTCGCCCGCGTCGGCTGACGCCGAAGGCGCTGGGCGTGCTGCGTGTACTGCTGCGCCAGCCCGGGCGTGTTGTCACCCGCGATGAACTGTTCGCGGAAGTCTGGCCGGACACGCTGCCGACCAATGATGTGCTTACCCAGGCCGTCACCCAGCTGCGCAAGGCGTTCAGCAACGACGACGACAACGGCCAGGCCTATATCGAGACCATCGCCAAGACCGGCTATCGCCTGCTGGTGCCGGTGCAGGTACTGGACGATGTCGAGGCGGCACCGTCCTCAGAAGCCGATGACGGAATCGCGGACGTGCAACCGGTGATGGGCATCGCCGAGGAGATGCCGGCACACGTGCAGGCATCGCGCCGCCGCTGGCGCCATGTCCGCCGGCGCGTGCTGCTGGTGCTGGGCGTGCTGATGCTGGCCACGGTGGTGGTGCTGGCCGCGCTGCTGCTGCGGCGGGCACCGGCCAGCAGTTCAGCGGTGGATGCGGCCGTGGAGAACGGCACGCGCGTGATCGGCAGCCCGCAGCGTCCCTATCGGTTGATCACCGCAACCAGCGGTTTTGAAACCTATCCCACGCTTTCACCCGATGGTTCGTTGGTGGCCTATGAAGGCGCCAACGAAGACGGGCAAGGGGGTGGGGCGATCAAGGTACAGACCTCCGGCAACGCGCCAGCGCGGCAGCTGCTGGCTCCGCCGGCCGGCTCGGTTGACCGCTTCCCAAGCTGGTCGCCGGATGGACGCGAGATCGCCTTCGCGCGGTTCAGCAACAACGGCGGCTGCCAGGTGCTGATCGCCAGCGCGACCGGTGGTGCCCTGCGCCAGGCCACGCGGTGCGATGGCACCGAGCTGCTCAGTTTCGACTGGACGCCGGACGGCCGTGGCCTGGTGTTCGGCAGCATGGTGGGGCGCTATGCCCATCGGGGCATCCGCAAGCTCGATCTGGCCAGTGGCCAATGGGAGGCGCTGGACTACGGTGTTGCCGAGGATGACTTCGACTATGCGCCGCGCTACTCGCCTGATGGCAAGTGGCTGGTGTTCGTGCGCAATCCGCAGCTGGGCGACCTGTGGCGCATGCCGGCAGCGGGGGGCACGCCCGAGCAGCTGACCAGCGAGGCCGCTGAACTGCGTGGCTGGGCCTGGTTGCGTGATGGCCGGACGATCGTGTTTGGACGCCGTGTCGACAGTGAAGTGCGCCTGTACTACCTGGACGTCGAGAGCCGCACGCTGCGCGATGCCGGGCTCGACGACGCACAGTGGCCGGCCACTGCGCGCCGCGCGGGCATGCTGGCCTTCGTCCATCGGCGCGCGCAGTTCGGCATCTTCAAGGTGCCGATGGAGGGCGGCTCGCCGCCGCAGCGCTTGTTTGCGTCCAGTGGCCGGGATGGGCAGCCGATGGCGGCGCCGGATGGACGCCAACTGGTGTTCACGTCCGATCGTTCAGGCAGCTTCGCGCTGTGGTGGGCGGACATGGAGCGCCCCGATTCGCTGCGGCCGATCGAAGGCTTGCGGCCCGAGGCACGTCAGGCACCGGACTGGTCGGCCGACAGCCGCCGGTTGCTGGTGGTGGGGCGCGACGAGCACGGACGCACAGTGGTCTATGAGATCGCCCCACGTGACGAACGCGTCCAGCCGTTGCCTGTCCCGTCGGAGCAGCCGCTGCAGGCACTGTACGGGGCACGCCCGGACCAGCTGCTGGTGGTCGAGCGCGATGACCAGCAACAGACCCGGCTGAGCCTGTTTGATCGAAGCGTGCAGCCCTGGCGCCGCCTGGCCAGCATCGACGGTGTTTCGCAGGCGCGGTTCGATCGCAGCAGCGGGCGTGTGCTGTTCACCCGCCTGGCCGCAGGAGGCCTGTGGTCGGTGGATGCGGCGTTGGCACCGGCAAGCGTGCAGCAGATCAGCGATGACCGGCCCAGCCGGTGGCGGTACCGTGCCTGGACCGTGGCCGGCAGCAACGCGATCGGCTACCTCGGTACGTCCACCCGTTGTGGCACGACACTGGTGCTGATCCAGGCCGGGCGCGAGGAGCCGGAACGCTGCCTGGATGCGGAACGCCTCAGTGCCGGCAACGGGCTGAGTGCCGGCGCCGATGGGCACACGCTGTTCGTGGCAATGGCGGTCAGCGACGGTGCCGACATCGGCGTGATGCGCTTGCCCGAGCGCTCGCCGACGCTGCTTCCGGCGTTCTCCAAGTTGTTGTTGTTCAACGGAAATGGGCCTTCGTAATTTCTTCGTGGCGACCTCGCCGCGAATTCGTGGCGATCTCGTCTGACTTTCCTGACGTGGTGCCGCCTGATTTGGCAAAACGGAGGCCTGTACTAGGCAAACCGTGGTGCCCCCATGCGTCAACTCTCGCTGGCCGATCGCGGCCAAACCGTCTCTCTGGACCGGTCGCTCGACGATGCTGCGCCGACCTGCCTGGGCGTGGCCCGGCTCGGCAGCCTGCAGACCGCAGGCAGCAGCTTCACTGTGTGGATGCAGGTGCGCGGCAGCTCCTGGGTGGAAGCCAAGGAAGGACGCTTCCGCTTGCGCCAGGGCGAGTGGATCGCCTTCGAGAAAGAGTCGCGGCCGCTGGTGCAGGCAGGCCGCAACGGCTTGTGCGTTGGCCTGAACCTGACTGTCGAAGCACTGCGCGTGCTGGCCGAGATGGCCGACTGCGGCCTGTACGCCGGGCGTGGCCGCATGAGCCGTGGCGATGCCCGCGTTGCGCTGCGCCTGTGGCGCGATGCGTTGGCCAGTGGCCAGCCGGCACAGGCACTGCGCCCGCTGCTGCTGCATCTGGCGGGCCTGCAGCGTGGGCTGGCCGACAACGTGCAGCGTTGCCCGGGTCGCTCGCGCAGCCGCAAGCGCCAGGTATTCGGCCGCATGCAGCGCGCCCGCCTGTACCTGGAAGGCAACAGCCACCGCGTGGTGCGCATCGGTGAACTGGCCGAGCTGACCAACTTCTCCAGCTGGTATCTCTCCAAGACCTTCCAGAGCCTGTACGAGGAAAGTCCGCAGTCGCTTTCAGCACGTTTGCGCCTGGAAAGGGCGGCCGACCTGCTGCGGGACACCGACATGATGGTTGGCGAGGTCGCTGCGGCCAGTGGCTTCGACAACTGCTGCAGCTTCGCGCGTGCGTTCCGCGCCCGCTACGGCCAGTCCGCATCGCGCTTCAGGGAAAACGGCGGCTTGCTGCCGCCACAATCTGCAAAGTCTCCGGTTGGCTCGCGCAAATACAGCGCTGCAACGCAATCGTAACGTGCTGGGGTGTTTTAACACGCTGCTAACACGTACCTTGGAGAGATAGATGAACGTTCGTAATCCCGCAGTGCGGCTGGGCCTTCTGCCGGCTGGCATTGCGTTGGCGCTGACGCCCGCCTTTGCTTCTGCGCAGGAAGCAAAGGATGCGACCACCCTGGATCGCATCGAAATCACGGGCTCGCGCATCCGCGGCGCCTCGATGGAGACCCAGCAGCCGGTCCTCACGCTGAGCCGTGAGAACCTGGAAAAGCAGGGCTACACCACCGTCGCCGATGTCCTGCAGAACCTGACCTCGGCAGGTTCGCCGGCCATTTCCCGCGCGGACTCGCTGTCCTCCGGCGAAAACGTTGGCGGCTACTACGTCGACCTGCGCAACCTTGGCGCGCAGCGCACCCTGGTGCTGATGAACGGCAAGCGCCTGGGCGCGACCACTGCCGGCTACCAGGATCTGAGCCAGATTCCGATGGCCGCCGTCGAGCGCATCGAAGTGCTGAAGGATGGCGCCTCCGCCATCTACGGTTCGGACGCCATTGCTGGCGTGGTCAATGTGATCACCCGCAAGCGCTTCGATGGTGCTGAAGCCAGCGTCTACGTTGGCCAGTACGGCCGCGGCGACGGCGACACCAACACCTACTCGTTCACCCTCGGCTCTGAAGGCGAGCGTGGCGGCGTGACCCTGTCGGCCGAGTACTCCAAGCAGGATCCGGTGTGGGCGAAGGATCGTTGGTTCAGCCGCGACGGCGGCCTGGGCCCGAATTCGACCTCTGCCGACTGGAGCCCGCTGAGCCAGAACAGCACCTGGTGCGACCCGCGCGTGTGGGGCGACTGCAAGCCGCGCGCTGCAGGCCAGCCGCAGCCGGAGTGGAAGACCCTGAATCCGGGCGGTGACCCGAAGAATGCGGCCGACTACCACCTGCTGACTCCGGCCGAGTACTCCAACGCCAACCAGCAGATGATGGTGCAGACCGGCATCGAGCGTAAGTCCGTGTATGTCAACGGCAGCTACGATCTGGCTGATTCGATCACCTTCAATGCTGACGTGCTGTACAACCAGCGCACCACCGACCAGCAGATCGCGGGTTACCCGTACCAGTCGCTGTCGTTCGGTACCCCGCTGTCGAAGGACAGCGCGTTCAACCCGATCGGCCAGGACGTTGAGTTCCGTCGCCGCCTGTGGGAAGTGCCGCGTACCACCAAGAGCGACCTCAAGACCCTGCGCTTCGCGCCGAGCCTGAGTGGCTTCTTCGAGTTTGCCGGCAAGACCTGGGACTGGGACGTTGGCGCGCTGTGGAACCGCAACGAGCTGACCAAGACCGGCTACGGCGACATGAGCCTGATCGCTTCCGAGCAGGCACTTGGCAAGTCGTTCATCAACGGCCAGGGCGTTGCTCAGTGCGGGACCGCCGCCAATCCGATCCCGCTGAGCCAGTGTCGCCCGTGGAACCCGCTGCTGCCTTACGGCGTCAACGGCCAGGGCTCGCTTGCCGACCGTGATCTGCAGAACTTCCTGTTCCCGACCTACACCGACACTGGTGTGACCAAGACCACCAGCTACACCGCCAACCTGTCCGGTTCGCTGTTCGAGCTGCCGGCCGGTGACCTGGGTGTGGCCATGGGCTACGAGCACCGCAAGGAAGAAGGCCGCTTCGTGCCGGACGCCTTCCGTCAGTCGGGCCAGTCGACCGGCCTGGCGTCGACCACCACCTCGGGCAACTACTCGCTGGATGAGTTCTACCTGGAACTGAACGTGCCGATCCTGTCGGACCTGCCGTTTGCCAAGGAACTGACCTTCAACGTCGCAAGCCGCTACTCTGACTACAGCAACTTCGGTGACACGATCAACTCGAAGTTCGGCCTGGTGTGGCGCCCGATCGACGAACTGCTGGTCCGCGGTACCTACGCAGAAGGCTTCCGCGCACCGACCGTTGACGATCTGTACGGCGGCACCAACTCGAGCTTCGAGCGTTATACCGATCCGTGCGGTTCGACCTCGCCGGGCAACGTCGCTGGCAATGCTGCCTGCGCCGCGGCTGGCGTGCCGGCCAACTACGTGCAGGTCGGCCAGGGCTTCGCGCCTTGCAGCACCTTCCCGTGCGCGACCCCGGACCAGTTCGTCAGCGGTTCGAATTCGGCTCTGAAGCCGGAAACCTCCAAGAGCAAGACGGTTGGCCTGGTCTGGAGCCCGCGTTGGGTGCAGGGCCTGGACATCTCGCTCGACTGGTACCGCTACGAGCTGAAGAACATGATCATCGCTGACAGCGTTGATCGCATCCTGCGTGACTGCTACGTGCTGGGCAACGCAGCTCGCTGCGAAGGCGTCACCCGTGCCGCTGATGGCCATATCGAGGCACTGACCTACGGCCTGGCCAACCTCGGCTCGATGGAGACCGAAGGCTACGATCTGGGTGTCAAGTACCGCCTGCCGGAACTGTCGATCGGCAAGTTCAGCATCGACTGGCAGACCAGCTACCTGGCCAAGTACGACGAAGCCGGCCAGAACAAGAAGGGTGAGAACATCACCATCGGTCGCGTTGGTGAGCCGGGCCTGTTCCGCGTCCGTTCGAACCTGGGTGTCAACTGGGAGCTGGGTGACTTCGGCGTCAACTGGACTGCCCGCTACTACTCGGGCATGAAGGAAAGCTGCATCGACGACGCATGGTGCGACGCTCCGAACCACTACGCCAATGGTGAGCCGGATCCGCTGCGCCACACCGGCTCCAACACCTTCCACGATGTGCAGGTCAGCTGGAAGGCTCCGTGGGATGCCACCATCGCCCTGGGTGCGAACAACGTGTTCGATCACCGCGGTGCGCTGCAGTACTCGGCGCCGAACTCGAGCTTCGCCTACTACGGTGGCTTCGACGTCGGTCGCTTCCTGTACATGAAGTACACCCAGCGCTTCTGATAGTTCGAAGTGCGACAGCAGTACCAGGAGGGCGGACCGCAAGGTCCGCCCTCTTTCTTTGTAGGGGAATTCCGAAATATCTTGGAAGGTGAGGGAGGTCACGTTCCTGTCGTGTCGCAATCAACACAGTTGCTGGGTCCACTTGCGGACCCTTGCACATGGAGAGAGCGATGAAGAGCACGCTGTTGCACAAACTGTCTGCTGCTGCACTGATCTATGCAACATTGGTGGGTGCGGTGTTTGCCCAGACCGGTGGCGTCTGTGGGGGCGGGCTGTACTGCGAGGAGCTGCGTCAGGAATGCCTGGCTGCAGGCAAGTCGAAGGTCCTGTGCGATCTGCAGTATCGCCACTGCGTGCAGGATGCCTGCGGCGCGCGCTGATGCAAAAAAGGCGCGCCTTTGGGCGCGCCTTCGAGGTTCTTCCTGCGTTGACAGCTCAGGTCTCGCTGGGTACCAGTCCCATCAGGCTGTTGGCATGCTCCCGCCACTGCGGCAGCCTGTTGAGAACACCTGCGCGCTGCAGGTAGTCCTCGTCCACCGGATCACCATTGACCAGTGCCAGTGCCACGTGCACCGCGCCGGTCACCCAGAAGCTGCGCGTATTGGCACGCTGCGGCTGCAGATGGAACGCGACCGCTTCGATGATCGGCATCGGCAGGCCCCACAGGCCGAGCAGATAGGCACCGGCTTCGGCGTGGCCCGGGCGGGTGTCACCGGCCAGCGACGGTTCGCTGCGCTCGTTGCGCACGCCGGGCAGCAGCAGGCCGATGTCGGCCAGCAGCGCGGCGGTCGCGCCCAGTTCGGCGCTGGATTCGGGCAGCAGGCGTGCCGCCAGCCGCGAGGCGAGCAGGGCGCGCTGCTGCAGTGAATTGCGCTCGGCCGTGGACAGTGTCGGTGCCGAGAACACCTCGCTGGCCAGTACCAGATCGCGCAGCGTCGACAGGCCGAGGCGGGTCACGGCGGTGCGCAGGTCGGCAATGGTGCGACCCTGGCTGAAGAACGCCGAATTCGACAGTTGCAGCACCTTGGCGGCGATGGCCGGATCGGCCGCCACCAGCTTGGCGACGTCGGCGCTGTCGGCGTCGTCGTCATGTTCCAGTGCCTGGGTCAGGCTCAGGTACAGGTGCGGCGGCGAGGGCAGCTTCTCGATACGGCCGATGGCGTCGCGCAGGCGTGGGCTGTCCAGCACTTCACGCAGCTCTTCCAGGCTGGTCAGCGCTTCCAGCAACACTTCCGGTGCCAGCGGCAACGGCAGGAAGCGGTGGGCCACGCCGATCAGGCGTGCCGGCGGCGGCCGGTTGCCGTGCTGGGCGTCCACCAGCGCAATGCGGATGGTTTCCGGGCGCAAGGTCCGGATCTGGCCAAGCAGCGTGGTGGCATTGAGATCCGGCAGTTGCGGGCAGACGATCACCGCATCCACGCCCTGCGTGGCCACCGCGGTCATCGCGGTCTGGCCATCGGTGGCGGTCAGCGGCTGCCAGTCTTCCCCAAGATCGGCAATGAATTCGGTCAGCTCAGCCGGCAGGCTGGCTGCATCCCCAACAAGCAGAATACGCACGACACATTCCCCTGGCTGTCTCGACGATGGATGTCGACGACGTGTGAAGTGACGCAATTTACCTAATACGGCGGCAAGAGTGATGTGCCGTCGTCATGAAACGTGACCCGCATCGCTCCGGCGGGGTGCCGCCGGAGCGATCCGGTTCAGGCTCAGGCCTTGCTGTCGAGATGGCGCTGGTGCGCCTCGATCAGGATCTGCTTGGCCTCAGCGGCGCCGCCCCAACCGTCGAGCTTGACCCACTTGCCCTTCTCCAGGTCCTTGTAGTGCTCGAAGAAGTGGCCGATGCGCTCCAGC
Organism: Stenotrophomonas sp. YJH_SMC_43; assembly: GCF_059372535.1. Taxonomy (NCBI): domain Bacteria; kingdom Pseudomonadati; phylum Pseudomonadota; class Gammaproteobacteria; order Lysobacterales; family Lysobacteraceae; genus Stenotrophomonas; species Stenotrophomonas sp. YJH_SMC_43. Next base: position 290,096 of record NZ_JCAFVQ010000003.1, on the reverse strand, counting down.
CAGTGGCTGGACACCTGGGCGATGTCTTCGACGTGGGCGTAGCCACTGAAGATCTTCGACACCGGCACGGCCAGGATCTTCTCGTCGCTGCCCGCCTCATCGCTCATCTTCAGCACGCCGACCGGACGGCAGCGCACGACCGAGCCCGGCACCAGCGGCAGCGGCAGCACCACCAGCACGTCGGCCGGATCGCCGTCGCCGCACAGGGTGCTCGGCACGTAGCCGTAGTTGCAGGGGTAGCGCATCGGGGTGGACAGGATGCGGTCGACGAAGATCGCGCCGGTTTCCTTGTCCACTTCGTACTTCACCGGCTCCGAGTCCTTCGGGATCTCGATGATGACGTTGATTTCTTCCGGCGGGTTCTTGCCGGGCGAGACGAGTTCCAGACCCATGGTGTGCTCCAGGTGGGGGATATAGACGGATAGCCCCCCATTTTATGCCTTTGCCGGGCGCTGTGCAGGGGAGGGGGCCGACGGCAGGGCGTGGAAGGCGCCGACCCGGCGGGCCGGGGTTGACCGATGGGGCCGGGCGGCGTGGGCGTGCAGGCTGGATGCACCTACCCGAGGAGTTCCCGCATGAAACCATCCGCCCTGTCACTCGGCCTGTTCTGCGCGCTGCTGATCGCGCCCGCCGCCCAGGCCTTTCCCTACGTGGACCTGATCGACTACCCGCACCAGGAAGCCAACTGGGACCGCTTCTTTGCCCTGGAAGGCCGGTTGCAGCATGGCTTCGACAGGATCTGCGGCGACACCTTCTGCGAGGGCGAGTACAGCGACATCCAGGCGCTGCGCCTGCGGTGTTCAGTGGATGCGGTGCACGGCACGGTGCGTGAGTGCCTCTGGGCATTTGCCGCCAGTGACCTGGCCGTGTCGCGGAACGACGGTGCGATCGTGGCCCGGCAACCGACCTGGCTATGCCGGCTGCCGCTGGTGCCTGGCACCCCGGTTGAGGACTTCCATGCGGCGCTGGCGGCCCGTAATCCGCTGCATGATCCGTTGCCCGGCACGTCGGAGAGCGTCTATGACGGGCTGACCGGCTGCATCCACTGATGCGAACGTGACTGATTCTCATTAACGGAGTAGCATGCGCGGCGCCTTCCGTCTGTCGTCCCGGTTCCGCGCATGTCCTCCAATGCCGCCTCCCTTACCGAACTGCTGATCCGTGAGCGGCCGGCACTGCTGCGCCGGGTGCAGCGCATCCTCGGCGGAGACAATGGTGCCGAGGATGTGATCCAGGCGGTGTGGTTCAAGGCCCGAGGGGTCGACGACAGCCAGGCCATCGACAACCCGCGGGCCTATCTGTACCGGCTGGCCGCCAACCTGGCCACCGACCACGGCCGCGAATCGACCCGGCGCAACCGCCTGCTGGCCGACCACTACCTGTGGGGGCCGGACGAGGTCATCTCGACCGAGGAACAGGCCATGGCACAGGACGAACTGCAGCGGGTGCTCGATGCAGCGGGGCACCTGCCGGAGCCGACCCGCACCATCTTCCGGCTCAACCGCCTGCAGGGCCTGACCCAGGCCGAGATCGCCCGCCGCCTCGTGGTGTCGGTGACGACCGTCGAGAACCATGTGCGCACCGCCCTGCAGCGCCTGGCCTGGGCACGCAGCGGCCGATGATGGCCCCGGCTTGGGGCTGGCCCTCGCTGAAACGTCTTGATCACTGGACCGTGGATGCGGTCTAGTTCCTCCGCCCGCGCTTGAATGCGCCTGTCCGCCAGCCGATGAGCCCGCCGAACACGCTGCCCGCCGCCAATGACGATGCCCTGGCCGAACAGGCCCGGGGCTGGATCGCGTGGCTGGCCTCGGGTGACATCGGCGAAGGGCGCATGCACGAGTTCGAGCGCTGGCTGGCACAACCGGGGCACCGACGCGCCTTCGAACACGAGCGCGCGCTGTGGCGCAGTGTCGGGCCACGCCCGCAGGTCCGGCCCGCCGAACGCCCGCGGCCGCATCGAATGCGCTGGGCAATGGCCGGTGCAGCCGCGCTGGCGATGCTGGTGGCATGGCCGGAGGCCTGGTTGCGGCTGCAGGCCGACCATCGCAGCACGCACGTCGTGCAGAACGTGCAATTGCCCGATGGCAGCCGCGCAGTGCTGGATGCGGACAGTGCGATTGCCGTGCGCTTCAATGCACATGCACGCGAGATCGAGCTGCTGCGCGGGCGTGCCTGGTTCGAGGTCAGCCCGGATGCGCAGCGACGTTTCAGCGTGCGTGCGGGCAACGGCGTGATCGAGGACATCTCGACCGCGTTCACCGTCGCGCGCGGCGATGACCAGGTTGAAACCCAGGTCGGGCAGGGCAGGGTGCGCGTGGCCCGCCCGGCCGACGGTGGCTGGACCTATCTGCAGGTGGGCCAGCGTGCGGTCTATGGCGAGCACAGCGGCGTGACGCGTCTGCGGGATGTGGCTGCCGACAGCGTCGGCGCGTGGCGACAGGGCGAGCTGCTGCTTGAGCAGGCCAGCGTCGCCGACGCCGTGCAATGGGTGGGGCGTTACCGCGCCGGCCCGACCTTCGTGCGCGGCGATCTGTCGCGACTACCCGCGGTGAGTGCCGCATTGCGCATCGATCGCCCGGAGCAGGCGCTGGATGCACTGGCGGCAACAGCAGGTCTGCAGGTCACCCGCCTGCCGCTTGGCGTCGCCATCATTCACCAGTAGATCCACGCCCTGCGTGGATGAAGGTCCCAGGGTGCCGACCAACGGTCGGCACCCGCCACGACCACCGGTCGGTCGGCACCTGCCGCGACCGCAAATCGCTCTTGGGGTTGCAGGGCGCCCAACCGTCTTACCCCGCGAACGTACCCGCCGCCGCCACGTACGTCGCCGTGTCCGCCCGTGTTGCGGATGACGCCGCGCCTGCGGCACCGATTACCTGACAGGTTCCCCATGTTCGACTCCCACCGCCCGGGCCGCGCGCTGCGCCCGTCCCGCCTGTGCATCGCCCTGCTGGCCGCCGGCCTGGCCAGCGCCGCACCGTCCGTGCTGGCACAGAGCGCCACCGGCAACCACGCTGCCGTGCAGCGCTTCGACATTCCAGCGCAGCCGCTGGATGAAGCGCTGCGCAGCTATATGCGCCAGTCCGGCGTGCAGGTCGTGTATCCGGCCACCCTGGCCCAGGGCGTAACCTCGCGTGCGGTCAAGGGCAGCCTGCCGGCCAACGAGGCGCTGCAGCAGCTGTTGCAGGGCAGTGGCCTGGCGGTGCGCCGGGTCAGCGCAGATGCAGTCACTCTGGAAGCGGCGACGCCGGTGCAGGCCGACAGCGGTGTGATCGTCACCGACACGCTCAGCGTGGCCGGCGACCGCGTCGACAGTGGCGCGACCAGCGATGAGGCGCGCCTGCTCGACAGCTATCGCAGCGTCGGTTCCACCACCACGCTCAACCGCACGCACCTGGAACGCTTCCGCGGCACCTCCAATGGCGACATCGTCAAGGGCGTGGCCGGCGTCACCGCCGGCGATCCGCGCGTGGGCAACGGCTTCGACGTCAACATCCGCGGCATCCAGGGCCAGGGCCGCGTGCCGGTGATCATCGATGGCGGCCAGTCCAGCATGGATACCTACCGCGGCTATGCCGGCCAGTCACAGCGCACCTACCTCGACCCGGACCTGATCTCCAGCCTGACCATCACCAAGGGCCCGAGCCTGCAGGCCAACGCCTCCGGTGGCATCGGTGGCGTGGTCGAGATGGAGACGCTGAAGATCGGTGACGTGCTGCGCGAAGGCCGCGACTTCGGCGTGCGCGTGCGTGGCGGCCTGGCCAACGCCAGTGCCAACAACCTGCCGTCCTACAGCGCCGCGCCGCGTTCCGATCGCAGCGCCACCGGCAGCCAGTTCTTCAACGTGGCCGCAGCCGGTCACTGGGACCGCTTCGATCTGGTCGCCGCCTATGCTTACCGCGACAACGGCAACTATTTCTCCGGCAAGCACGGTTACGACGACTTCCCGCAGACCCGTCGCACGCTGGCACCGCTGAATCCGCCGCGTACCGAAGTGTTCAACACCTCGTCGCGTTCGAAGTCGGCGCTGCTCAAGGGCACCTGGCGCATCGACGATGCGCAGACGCTGGAAGCGGGCTACCGCCGCTACGAAGGCACCGCCGGCGAGATCATGGCCTCGCAGATCATCCGCATCGACCGCGATCGCATTCCGCAGTGGGACCCGGGCCATGTCGACATGGACAGCTACACCCTGCGCTACCGCTTCAATCCGGACAGCGATCTGGTCGACCTGCGTGTCAACGCCACATACACCGATACCGACAGCGTGATGTACAACAGCCTGACCGGCATCACCCCGTGGTACTTCGACCGCCGCACCGAGTGGTATGACGCGCCCAGCTTCAGCGGCGACCCCGGCTACAAGGATGCCTACCGCAATCCGCTGCGACAGAAGCGCTTCGGCCTGGATGCCAGCAACACCTCGAAGTTCGACACACGTGCCGGCGCGTTCACACTGGACTACGGCCTGTCCTACAGCGATGAAGACATCGCGCCGGGCAGTTCGGGGCCGGTCATGCACGACGATCTGGTCAACAACCGCTTCCTGCGCAACGCCGAGCGCAAGGAATACAGTGCCGTGGCCTCGCTGAAGTGGCAGCCCGATGAGCATTGGGAACTGCTGGCCGGCGGACGCTGGAACCGCGTGGATGTGCATGACCGCAACCGCCTGGCCACGCCCGACGCCTATGAGGTACAGGGCCAGTACCGTTACACCGAACTGCTCAATGGCAACCCGGCGCTGCCGTCGTGGCGGGCCAAGCGCATCGCGCTGCTGAACTGGTACCCGGACGCCAACGGCAACTTCACCCAGGAATCACTGCTGGCCTCACCGTACAAGAAGGGCACGGTGGGCGACATCGGTGGCTGGAACTTCTACGACGCCGGCAAGCCGCAGGACCTGGAAGTGCCGGTCAGCTGGACGTGGTCGCAGCCGATCCGCCGTCGTGACACCGCGTTCTCGCCGACGGCCAGCGTGGCCTATCGCTTCAGCGAAGACACCATGGTCTACGTGAAGTACGCCGAAGGCACCAAGCTGCCGAGCCTGTTCGAGACCACGCTGGGCCTGTTCACCGCCGCCAAGCCGGTGGGCGAGCTGAAGCCGGAGCGTGCGCGCAGCTGGGAAATCGGTGCCAGCACCCTCCGCTACGACCTGTTCACCGCCGGCGACCGCCTGGCGCTGAAGCTGGCGTACTTCGATACCCGCATCGACGACCTGATCACCCGTGACTACCGCACGCTGTCGGCGGGCCTGATCCGCAACGTCGACCAGTTCAAGGTCTCGGGCATGGAGTTCCAGTCCAGCTATGACAGCGGCAAGGTGTTTGCCGATCTTTCCGCGCACTACTACTTCAACGCCAAGACCTGCGCGCCGGACATCGCCGCAGAGCGCCGCGCCTATGGTGCACAGCGCAAGAACGATGAACTGGCCAACACGCCCAACTGCGTGGACGGCGGCTTCGAGGGTTCGTACACCAATACACAGAATCCGCCGCGCTACATGGTCAACCTGACCCTGGGCTCGCGCCTGTTCGACGAGCGCCTGACCTTCGGCACCCGCGTGGTCCACAACGCCGGCCCGATCAGCAAGCTGGACAAGGACTGGAACGTGGGCCTGTCGGCGATCCAGCAGCTGTACCGGCCAACCACGCTGGTGGACCTGTTTGCCAGCTGGAGCTTCAACGACCAGCTGTCGGTGGAAGCAGGCGTGGACAACCTGACCGACCGCTATTACCTGGACCCGCTGGCGCTGGGCGTGATGCCGGCACCGGGCCGCACCGCGCGGCTGGCGTTGACCTGGAAGTACTGACCGATCGTGGATGGGCGGTGGGGTTGGATCCCTTTCCTGAGGAAAGGGCTCTGACCCCATCGGGCTCCGACCGCCCTCGGTGGGTGCGGACCTTGGTTCGCACCGCTTCCGCCGTGTGATCGCCAGCGCCGGGCCATGCCCGGCGTCTGTTTACAGCCCGGTCGAAGCCTTCACCGCATCTTCGTGCAGCGACTCGTTCAGCTCATCCACCACCGTGCTCCATGCCGCATCGGCCTGCAGCGATTCGGACAGGAACTGGCGCTGGGCATCGTTCCAGTAGGGGGCCTCGACCACTTCAACGTCGGTGGCCAGCTGGTGCTCGCGGATGAAACGGGCGATGGCCTCGGCGCTGGCGTCCAGGCCCAGCTGCAGGAACAGGTTGGTCATGCGCGGTTCGGTGGTGATCATCATCGGTTCCTGCTGGAAGAAGGGATGGTCCATTATCGGCGCACACGGCCTTGGGGAAAGCCCCGCGGCGAACGTCTACAGCACGACGACCCCCTTGGCATCCCCCATGAACGCACACATCGCTCCCGAAGACAGCCGCAGCCTGCGGCTCAAGGCCGCCACCCGCGACAGCCACGGTGCCCTGGACAAGCGCATCATGGCCGGCGACATCTTCGCCGACCGCAGTAATTTCGCCCGTTTCCTGCGCGTGCAGTATCGGTTCCACCGCAGCATCGATGCGCTGTATGCCAACCCTGCGCTGGACGCACTGCTGCCCGATCTCGGTGAGCGCCGCCGCCTGACCCAGGTCGCGCGCGACCTGCAGGACCTGGAGCAGACCCTGCCAGGCGCGGACATCGACGCGCTGCCCTCGGACCTGGCGCTGCCGGCCGCCCTTGGCTGGCTGTACGTAGCCGAAGGCTCCAACCTCGGCGGCACCATTCTCTACAAGATGGCCGCCAAGCTCGGGCTGGACCGTGACTTCGGCGCCCGCCACCTGGCCGCGCACCCGGATGGTGCGGCACGCCACTGGCGTGAGTTCACCGCCGCGCTGGACGCGGTGCCGCTGAGTGCCGAGCAGGAGCAGCAGGTGATCGACGCAGCCGATGCCGCGTTCCGCAGCGTGCACGGCCACGTCGAAGTGGAATTCGCCTGATGCACGGCGCGCGCCCGCAGGCGCAACGCTGATGCGCTGGCTCTGGTTCGCGCTGGGCTGGTTGATGGTCGGCCTCGGGGTAATCGGCGCGTTGCTGCCGGTGATGCCGACCACCATCTTCCTGATCCTGGCCGTGGGTTGCTTCGCACGCAGCTCGCCGAAGTTCGAGCAGCGCCTGCTGGCGCATCCGCGCTACGGCCCGTCACTGCGGCTGTGGCGTGAGCAGGGGGCGGTGTCGCGCAAGGGCAAGGCGTTCGCCAGTGCCGGCATGGCGGTGGGCTTTGCCCTGTTCTGTTGGGGCGCGCACCCGTCGTGGCGCCTGCTGCTGGGCGTGGGCCTGTTCTTCGCCGTCAGCGCCGGCTACGTGCTCAGTCGACCCGCACCGCGGCTGGAGCCCAATCCGGTCGTGGAAGTGGACGACGCCAATGATCCGCGCGCGGCCCGTCGTCGCGCAGCGACCTCTGATGCTGATGGAAACCGAGACGATGCTGCCTGCTGACCTGGCCCCTGTGGCCGCCCCTGCACTGACCCCGTGGGGCATGTACCTGGCCGCCGACGTGGTGGTGAAAGCCGTGATGATCGCGCTGGCATTGGCGTCGCTGGCCACCTGGACCGTGCTGCTGGCAAAGGGCTGGGAGCTGGCTCGCCAGGCCCGGCAGCTGCGGGCGGCGCGCGCGCTGTTGCTGCAGGCGCCGAGCCTGCCCGGCGAGAGCGCTGACGCCAATGTGCAGCAGGGCATCGCAGGGGCGATGCTGGATGCGGCCCGTACCGAACTGCGCCTGTCGCAGGATCTGGAAGGGCGCGACGGCATCAAGGAACGCATCGCCTCGCGCCTGGACCGTATCGAGCTGGAGACCGCGCGCGTGCAGCGGCGCGGCATCGGTGTGCTCGCCAGCATCGGCGCGGTGGCGCCCTTTGTCGGCCTGTTCGGCACGGTGTGGGGCATCATGAACAGTTTCATCGGCATCGCGCACAGCAACACCACCCACCTGGCGGTAGTTGCGCCCGGCATCGCCGAGGCGCTGCTGGCGACGGCACTCGGCCTGGTCGCGGCGATTCCCGCAGTGCTGGTCTACAACCACTTCAGCCGTGTGCTGGCCGGCCTGCGAGGGCTGCTTGGTGATCTGTCGGCCGCCGTTCAGCAGCTGGTCTCGCGCGATCTTGATCGTGCTGTGCCGCGTAGCGCAGCGACGCCGCTGCGCGCGGTGCACTGAGGCCCGGCGATGGCGATCAGGACCGCGTCCGACCGCGACGACACGCCGGAAGAAGCGCACGAGATCAATGTCACGCCCTTCATCGACGTGATGCTGGTGCTGTTGATCATCTTCATGGTGGCCGCACCGCTGGCCACCGTATCAGTGCCGGTGCAGCTGCCGGCCAGTAGCGCCAGGGCCACGCCGCCGGACCAGGCACCGGTGTATGTGACCGTGCAGGCCGATCTGTCGCTGCGTGTTGGCGAACAGTCCGTGGCGCGTGACGGGCTGGCCGCTGCATTGCAGGCGGCCACCCACGGCGACACCGCGCAGCGCATCTACCTGCGCGCCGATACCCACGTGCCCTACGGCGAACTGATGGCGACGCTGGATGCATTGCGTGCGGCCGGTTACCTGAAGGTGGCGCTGGTTGGCCTGGAGCAGGGCGCACGATGAGTGGACTGCGGCGCTGGGCGACCAGCCTGGCGATCGTGCTGCTGGTGCATGCGCTGCTGATCGTTGCGGCCTGCTGGTGGGCGACGCGTGCACCGGTGCTGGCTGCGACGGCGCCGCCCGCCGCGCTGATGCTGGAACTTGCGCCGATGGCACAGGCACCGCCGGTGCCGCCGCGCGAGGTGGCAACCGGGCCCCTGCAGCAGCAACAGCAGCGACAGGCGCCGAAGCCGGCCCTGCGCGAGCAACCCAAGGCACCGGTGCAGCCACAGGGTGACCTGCCGCCGCCGCGCACACCTGAGCCGACGCCCTCGCCGGACACCGCCGAGACCAACGTCACGCAGACCAGCGCGCCGCCGCAGGTGGCGGCCGCCGCGGCCGCACGCTACACCGCACCGCAGACCACGGCCGGCGAACGCAGTCGCGCCGAGGCAACCTGGGAAGGGCGCCTGCTCGGGCATCTGCAGAAGCATCGGCGCTATCCGCGCCAGGCCGAGCGGCTGCGTCAGCAGGGTGTGGTCTACGTGCGCTTCGCAGTAGCCCGCGATGGCGCGGTCTCAGGTTTGAAACTGGGCCGCAGCAGTGGCTTCGCGCTGCTCGACCAGGAGACGCTGGACACCGTGCAGCGGGCCAGCCCGGTACCGGCGCCGCCAGCCGAAGTGGCCGGCGACCCGGTGGAAGTGATGGTGCCGGTGTCCTTCTTCCTGCGCGGCCGGTGACGTTGTAGAGCTGAGCCGCTGCCTGGCTGTTCTCCGATCCCGCGAAGCCGTTGAGCCGAGCATGGGCTCGGCTCTACAGAAGGCCTTTACAGCAACGGCACCAGCAGCAACGCCACGATGTTGATGATCTTGATCAGCGGATTGATCGCCGGGCCGGCGGTGTCCTTGTACGGGTCACCGACGGTATCACCGGTCACCGCTGCCTTGTGCGCTTCGCTCCCCTTGCCACCGAAGTGGCCATCCTCGATGTACTTCTTGGCGTTGTCCCAGGCGCCGCCGCCGGTGGTCATCGAGATGGCCACGAACAGGCCGGTCACGATCGTACCGATCAACAGGCCGCCCAGTGCGCGCGGCCCCAGCAGCAGGCCGACCACCACCGGTACCGCCACCGGCAACAGCGACGGCACGATCATTTCGCGGATCGCCGAACGGGTCAGCATGTCCACCGCTTTGTCGTACTGCGGCTTGCCGGTGCCCTGCATGATGCCGGGGATCTCGCGGAACTGGCGCCGCACTTCCTCTACCACCGCGCCAGCCGCACGACCGACCGCTTCCATCGCCATCGCACCGAACAGGTAGGGGATCAGGCCACCGATCAGCAGGCCGATGATCACCGTGTGGTCGCTGAGATCGAAGCGGAACTCCTGGCCGGGATGCGCGGCCTGCAGGTTGTGCGTGTAGTCGGCGAACAGCACCAGTGCGGCCAGCGCCGCCGAGCCGATCGCATAGCCCTTGGTCACCGCCTTGGTGGTGTTGCCCACCGCATCCAGTGGATCGGTGATGTCGCGGATCTCCGAGGGCAGCTCGGCCATCTCGGCGATGCCGCCAGCGTTGTCGGTGATCGGTCCATAGGCATCGAGGGCGACGATCATGCCGGCCATCGACAGCATCGCGGTGGCGGCGATGGCGATGCCGTACAGGCCGCCCAGCGCGAACGCGCCCCAGATCGCCGCACACACCGCCACGACCGGCAGTGCAGTGGACTTCATCGAGATGCCGAGGCCTGCGATGATGTTGGTGCCGTGGCCGGTGGTCGACGCCTGCGCCACGTGCTGCACCGGCTTGTACTGGGTGCCGGTGTAGTACTCGGTGATCCACACGATCAGGCCGGTCAGGACCAGGCCGATCAGCGCGCATCCATACAGCGCGATGGGACCATGCACATTGTCGGCCATCAGCCCGGTGGTGATCGGGTAGAACGCGATCGCGGCCAGCACGCCGGAGACGATCACGCCCTTGTACAACGCGCCCATGATCGAGCCGCCAGGCTTCACCTTGACGAACAGCGCACCGATGATCGATGCAATGATCGACACACCGCCCAGCACCAGCGGATACAGCACGGCATTGGCGCCCGCCTCGGCCAGCATCAGGCTGCCCAGCAGCATGGTGGCGATCACGGTGACCGCATAGGTCTCGAACAGATCGGCGGCCATGCCGGCACAGTCGCCGACGTTGTCACCGACGTTGTCGGCGATCACCGCCGGGTTGCGCGGGTCATCCTCGGGAATGCCGGCTTCCACCTTGCCGACCAGATCGGCGCCGACGTCGGCGCCCTTGGTGAAGATGCCACCGCCCAGACGCGCGAAGATCGAGATCAGCGACGAACCGAACGCCAGACCGACCAGCGCGTGCAGCGCCTGTTCCATCGGCAGGCCGATCCGCAGCAGCAGTGCGTAATAGCCGGCCACACCCAGCAGGCCCAGGCCGACCACCAGCATGCCGGTGATCGCACCGCCGCGGAAGGCGACGTCCATCGCCGCACTGATGCCATGGCGTGCGGCCTCGGCGGTGCGCACGTTGGCGCGTACCGACACGTTCATGCCGATGTAGCCGGCCGCGCCGGACAGCACCGCGCCGACCGCGAAGCCGATCGCGGTGTACCAGCTGAGGAACACACCGACCAGCACGAACAGCACCACGCCGGCCACGCCGATGGTCAGGTACTGGCGGTTGAGGTAGGCACGCGCACCTTCCTGGATCGCGGTGGCGATCGCGACCATGCGTTCATTGCCGGTGGGTTGGCGCAGGATCCAGCGCGCCGAGACGATTCCGAACAGGATCGCGAGAATGGCGCAGCCCAGCGCCAATGAAAGCCCGTGACGTTCCAGCATTAGACCCCTCCGCAGAATGGATGTAGGCATCCAGTGGCGATGAACGGCACCACGAGGGGGACGACGGGCTGCAGCCTGGAACCAACCCGTACCGACCTTGGTGGTCGTCCGACGTATGGCGGTGTTCAGCATTCCCTGGTGCCCGCAGTATGCGTGCCGCCACTTGTAGAGTCGAGCCATGCTCGACTGGCTTCCAGAGGCCGTGCTCGACTGGCTCCTGCGAGCCGCGGCGCATGGCGCCGGGCCAGGGGCAAGATTCGAGAGCCGCAGGCCTTTGCACCCCGTTAAGCCAGCCTCTGCAAGCCTGCGCACAGTCCCGTAGGAGATTCCCAATGCGCCTGTCCCTGTTGATGCTTGCCGCCCTGGTCCCGGCCGTACCGGCACTCGCCGCGGAAACCCCGGAGCTGCAGCGCGCCGTGGGCGCTCCCCAGGCAGTGGGCGCAGTGCACACCCTGCGGCAGATCCCCGAGGCCTGCGCGCGCCTGGAAGGTGCCTTCACCGGCCAGGCGGCCGAGCCGTACCGCTTTGCGCCGGTGCGGACCAGTGAGCAGTGCCAGCCACGCGCGCGCTTCGTCGACTACGCCAAGGCACAGCCAAGTGCCGACAAGGGCTGGAAGCTCAATGATGTGATCCGCGTGCCCAGCGCAGCATGCCCGGCACAGCAGGCGGTGGTGCGCGTGTGGCGACTGCCGTCGAGCAACAAGGTCGAGCTGGACGGTCAGGGCCAGTCGCGCATCTATCTGGAAGAGGCCAAGAAGCAGGCCGCGGCCGGCCAGATTCCGCAGGTGACCATGTTCGCCGCGCAGCTGCAGATGGAAGGCAAGGCCTGCAATTGAAGTTGCGTGGGCGGTGCACCCACGCAGTCATCCACCGGTAGTGCCGGCCGCTGGCCGGCATCTGGGTGATCACTCCGCCAGCATTGCTCCCCGCGCGACCAGCAACTCGCGCAATGCCTTGCGATGGCAATGCACTTCATCCTCGCAGTAGCACCCTACGCTGATGTCGCTGTGCCGTGACATCGCGGCCAGCAGGTCCAGCGCGTGGGCCGCATCCGGCGCCCTCATCTCGGCCTTGTAGTGGCGGAAGAACGCAGTCCAGTCGGCGGCCGACTTCGCCTCATGCGCCTGCCTCACCAGCTCGGCGCTGGGTGACAGGGTCGGGAACCAGACGTCATACCAGTCCTGCCGGGCGAACTCGCTGCGCGGCACGCCGCGCGGCGGGCGCCGCACGGTACCGATACGCAGTCCCTCGCCGGGCGCACGTGGTGTACCCAATCGAACAACACGCAGTGCCATGGTGTTCCTCCGTCCCCTTTTTCGGGTCAGCCCTCGAACGGCGGCAGCTTCTGCTTCACCGCCACGTTCTTCAGCGTGACGTACTTCGGCAGTCCATCGGTGCCATACGGCAGCGGGGCTTCGCCCTTGATCAGCGGTGACAGGTAGGCGCGCGCCTTGGCGGTGATACCGAAGCCGTCGCGGCGGATGAAGCCGGCGGGCATCTTCTTTTCATGGTTGGCGATCTTCGACAGCGGCGCCGCTTCGATCTTCCAGCGGTACGGTGCGTCGCTGCTGCGCACGATCACCGGCATCACCCCGTTCTGGCCCTTCAGCGCCAGCTGCACCGCGGCCTTGCCGACCGCCTGCGCCTGCTCCCAGTCGGTCCTGCTGGCCAGGTGGCGGGCCGAGCGCTGCAGGTAATCGGGCAGCGCCCAATGGACCTTCAGGCCCAGCTGGTCCTTGACCCGGCCAGCCAGGTGCGCGGCCACGCCGCCCAGCTGCGAGTGCCCGAACGAGTCCTTGCCGCCACCGGCATCGGCGACGAAGCGGCCATCGGCGGTGGCGATGCCTTCCGACGCCACCACCACGCAGTAGCCGACGCGGTCGACCACGGCCTTGACCTTGGCCAGGAACGTCGCCTCGTCATAGGCGCGTTCGGGCAGCAGGATGATGTGCGGCGCTTCGTCATCGCCGTTGCCGGCAAGGCCGGCGGCCGCAGCCAGCCAGCCCGCGTGGCGGCCCATGGCCTCGTAGATGAAAACGCGGGTGGAGGTTTCGGCCATCGCCGCCACGTCCAGCGCCGCTTCGCGCACCGAGACGGCGGTGTACTTGGCCGCCGAGCCGAAGCCGGGGCAGGTGTCGGTCACTGCCAGGTCGTTGTCGATGGTCTTGGGCACGCCGATGCAGGTCAGGTCGTAGCCGGAGGCCTTGGCCAGCTGCGAGACTTTCAGCGCGGTATCGGCCGAGTCGTTGCCGCCGTTGTAGAGGAACCAGCGCACGTCGTGCGCGCGCAGCACCTCCAGCAGGCGGTCGTAGCGGGCGCGGTCGGCGTCCAGCGATTTCAGCTTCACCCGGCACGAGCCGAAGGCGCCACCCGGGGTATGGGCCAGGGCGCGGATCGCGGCGGCGCTCTCCTTGCTGGTGTCGATCAGCTCCTCGCGCAGCGCGCCGAGGATGCCGTTGCGGGCGGCAAGGACCTTGATGCCCTTGGCCCGGGCCTGCTCGATCACCGCTGCCGCCGTGGCATTGATGACCGCGGTGACACCGCCGGACTGGGCGTAGAGGAGAGTACCGTTGCGCATGCTTCTACCTGCTCGGGGGAGGGGACATTGCAGGGACATTACCCGGATGCGGTAAAGTGGCGCTATTGCGGTGCAGCGATACCGGTCCGTCCGGGACGCGAACCTTCTTTGTTTTCAACACGTTGGAGTCAGGTCAATGCGATTGGTTCTGTTGGGACCGCCCGGTTCGGGCAAGGGGACACAGGCGACGCGCCTGAAGGAAAAGCTGGGGATCGCCCACATTTCGACCGGTGACATGCTGCGCGCGGAAATCGCCGCCGGCACGGAGCTGGGCAAGCAGGCCAAGACGGTGATGGATGCCGGCAACCTGGTGTCGGACGACATCCTGCTGGGCATGCTGGAGTCGCGCCTGACCCAGGCCGATGTCGCCAAGGGCTTCATCCTCGATGGCTACCCGCGCAATGTGGCCCAGGCCAATGCGATGGACGGCCTGCTGGCCAAGATCGGCCAGCCGCTGGATGCCGTGGTGCAGCTGGACGTGGCCACCGAGCTGCTGGTCGAGCGCATCGCCGGTCGCGCCAAGGAGCAGGGCCGCGCCGATGACACGCCGGAAGCGGTGCGCCAGCGCCTGCAGGTCTACAACGACCAGACTGCCCCGGTGGTGGACTTCTACGCCGGCCGTGGCACCCTGGCCCGCGTCGATGGCGTCGGCGAGCTGGACGAGATCGAAGCCCGCATCCTGGCGGCGATCAAGGGTTGATCCTGCAGGGCCGGTGCACTGCCGGCCCTTCGGGCGCAAAAAACACAGGCCTGGTCCGCGAGGACCAGGCCTGTGTCGTTTGATAGGCGCCAGCAGAGGGCTTGCTCAGGGCCCCGCAGCATGAGCTCCCTTGGGGATGGCCTCTTGGGGAGTAGGACCGGTTCGGGTACTGCGGCTGGCAGTTCGAATTGTGTCCGGGTTCACAGAACATCGCTATCGGGATTTCCCTGACAGAAGATTGGAGTTTTCTCACATCCTGTGTAGGACTTGTCTTACCCCGGATCGGACATTGGCCCTATACAGCCGTCATCGGTCACAATCCTCGGTCATGAGCAGCGTACATATCCTTGCAATCGCAGGCACTTTCATGGGCGGCGTGGCCGCCCTGGCGCGGGAACTGGGCCATACGGTCAGTGGCAGCGACCAGGCCATCTATCCGCCGATGTCGACCCAGCTCGAGCAGCTGGGCATCACCCTGGACCAGGGCTACCGCGCCGACAGCGTGCCGGCCGGTACCGACGACGTGGTGATCGGCAACGCACTCTCGCGCGGCAATGCCGCCGTTGAGGCCGTGCTCGACGCCGGCCAGCGCTACATTTCCGGTGCCCAGTGGCTGTCCGAACAGGTGCTGCCGGGCCGTGACACGCTGGCCGTGGCCGGCACCCACGGCAAGACCACCACCACCACCATCCTGACCTGGCTGCTGGAAAGCGCCGGTCGTTCGCCCGGTTTCCTGATCGGCGGCGTCGCCGAGGATTTCGGCGTCTCCGCCCGCCTGGGCCAGGGCCGCGAGTTCGTGGTCGAGGCCGACGAGTACGACACCGCCTTCTTCGACAAGCGCAGCAAGTTCGTGCACTACCGGCCGCTGGTGGCCATCCTCAACAACCTTGAATACGACCACGCCGACATCTTCCCGGACGTGGCCGCGATCCAGCGCCAGTTCCATCACCTGGTGCGCACGGTGCCGGCGCGTGGCCGACTGATCGTCAATGGCGAGGATCAGCATCTGGCCGAAGTGCTGGCGATGGGCTGCTGGACCCCGATCGAGCGCTTCGGCTTCGATCCATCGCTGGAGTGGCATGCGGAACTGCTGGCTGCCGATGGCAGCGCGTTCCGCGTGCACCACCGCGGGCAGGCACTGGGTGATGTGCAGTGGTCGTTGCTGGGCCGCCACAACGTGCTCAACGGCCTGGCGGCGCTGGCAGCCGCACATGCGGTGGGTGTTGCGCCGGCTGAGGTGATCCCGGCGCTGGCGCGCTTCCGCAGCGTCAAGCGCCGCATGGAAGTGATCGGCAGCCACGAGGGCATCACCGTCTACGACGATTTCGCCCACCACCCGACCGCAATCGCCACCACGCTGGAAGGGCTGCGCGCCAAGGTGGGCGATGCGCGCATCGTGGTCGCGATGGAGCCGCGCAGCAATTCGATGCGGCTGGGCGCACACGCGCAGGCGCTGGCACCCTCGCTGGCGCTGGCCGATGAAGTGGTGTTCCTGCATCGCCCGGAACTGGCCTGGGATGCTGCTGCGGTGATCGCCGCAGTGCGTGGCGAAGCGCACGCGGTGCCCGATACCGACGCGCTGCTGGCGCAATTGCAGGCCAGCGCGCGCAGGGGTGACCACGTGGTGTTCATGTCCAACGGTGGCTTCGACGGCGCACCGCGCCGCTTCCTTGCCGCGCTGCAGGCCCGATGAGCGTCGACGGTTCGCTGCCGCTGTTTCCGCTGCACACCACGCTGGTGCCAGGTGCGGCGGTGGGCCTGCGCGTGTTCGAACGGCGCTACCTGGATCTGGTACGCGACAGCGGCCGCAGTGGTGAGGGCTTTGGTGTCTGCCTGATCCTCGACGGCCAGGAAGTGGGAGCCCCGGCAACGCCGGCCGCGTATGGCGTGCAGGTACGCATCGAAGACTTCGATGTCGGCGCCGACGGCGTGCTGCAGTTGCGTCTGCGCGGCACTCGCCGCTTCCATGTCGAGCGCACCCGTGTGCGCGACAACGGGCTGGTGGTAGCCGATGTGCGCTGGTGCGAGGAAGACCCCGACGACGAACTGCGGCCGCAGCATGCGCTGCTGGCCACGGTGCTGGGGCACATCATCGAACAGGCCGGCGAGGCCTATGCGCCGGCCAACCCGGCGTTGCTGGACCAGGCCAGCTGGGTCGGCTGGCGGCTGGCCGAGCTGCTGCCGCTGAGCGAGCAGCAGCGGTTGCAGCTGCTGCAGATGGACGACCCGCACCAGCGACTGCAGCAGTTGCTGGGCTGGATGCCGTAGCAGCCCGCCCCGGGTGGGTGTGCACCTTGGTGCACACGCTGGGGTATGCGGGGAATGCCATCCACGCATGGCGTGGATCTGCTGTAGAGCCGAGCCCATGCTCGGCTTGATGGATCCCGCGGAGGGCAGCCGAGCATGGGCTCGGCTCTACAGTGGGTGGCCGCGCACCGGTACCGGTCAGGGCGTGGTGGTCTTCAACCGCAGCACCGGCAATCCGGTTTCGCTGTGCACATCCTCGCGCTGCGGCAGGTCCTGCACGGCGTCCTTCACGGCATTCAATGCCGGGTCGACGCCACGCAGCGGGTGCCACATGCCGATCCATTCGAAGTGGCGCTCGTAGCGCAGAGTCTGCGCGCTGCCCAGCCACAGCGGCGTGCTGCCCGGCTGCAACTGCGCGGGCGCCGGCCACAGGCGCAGCACATAGCGCTCATCCGGCTGCGCGCCCTGGCGCACCATCAGCAGTGCTTCCACGCGGGTGTCCAGCGTGGCCGGCAGCACCGGTAGTTCGTCGGCGCCGGTGTTCTTGTCCAGCATCAGCAGCGCCTGTTGCCAGCCCGCCTGTTCCTGCCGCTTCCAGCCACGTGCTTCCAGCTGCGCCTGCAGCGGTGCCAGCGGGCCGGCCACCTGCACGTCCAGCGGCCAGCGCTGGTCGTCGTCGAACTCATTGCGGCGCGCCGGCAGCGTCACCCAGTCGTGCTGCCACCAGGCCTGGATGTCCATCGCCTGTGGTGCCGGCAGGGTCGGTTCGAAGCGTTCCAGCTTCACCGGGATGTTGCGCGGCGCATAGCACATGGCCGCCACGGCGAAGACGCCATAGAACAGCCAGGCCACCGGTTTCACCCAGAACGAGCGGTTGAAGCGGCGGCGGTAGGCGATGCCCAGCACCAGCAGCCAGAACGTGCCGAACAGCATGCCGCCGATCACGTCGCTCAGCCAATGCGCACCCAGGTACAGGCGCGAGAAGCCGATCAGGCTGACCACGATGCCCGACACCAGGTACGGCCAGACGCGGGTGCGGCCGGGCATCTCACGCGCGATCAGCACTGCGAAGAAGCCGAAGGTGATGGTGGCCATGGTCACTGACACCGAAGGGAAGCCGAAGCCGCTGCTGGCGTCGACCGGGCGCACCACATCCACGGTGGCACCCAGCAGCATGGTCAGCGCCAGGCCGAAGGCGAGGGCGGCCAGCCAATGTGCGGCCGCCATCCAGCGCCGGCGCCAGATCAGGTAGCCCATCGCTGCAGCGGTGGCCGGCAGCAGTACCTGCCAGGCGCCCAGCGACGCCAGCGCGGCCATCGGGTAATCGGCCAGCGGGTTACGCAGCGCCAGCATGGCCTGGTGCACCAGCAGGTCGATCGCCAGCGGCTCGCCGTGCGCGACCACCACGGTCAACAATGCGAACCAGCCCCAGCCCAGTACCAGCAGCATCAACGCCAGCATCGCCAGCGGCACCGATTCACGGCGCTTGGGATCAAGCACGCCGACGGTGTAGCGGCCCAGCGTCGGGTGGCGGTTGGACCAGTCCAGCAGGCGTGCCAGCCAGTTGTCCATGCGCGCGGCCGACCAGCGGTAGCCGTACAGCACGATGGCCCAGACCAGGCCAAGGATTACCGCCAGCAGGCCGACCACCACCACCAGCCGCCCGGCCACGGCAGCCACCGCGTCATACGCTTCGCCGAGGATCCAGCCCGGGGCCAGGAACAGTACCGCCCAGGAAATGCTGGCGATGCCGCTGGCCTGCACGTAGCGGCTGGCGGGCATCTTCATCATGCCGGCGATGGCCGGTACGAACGGCCGGATCGCGCCGACGTAGCGCGCCACCAGGATGCTCTTGAACGCATTGCGGCGGAACAGGTTCTCGCCGCGGTCGAGCAGCTGCGGGTAGCGGCTGAACGGCCAGATGCCACGCAGCCGGTCGCCCCAGCGGCGGCCGATCCAGTAGCTGATGCCATCACCGGCGAACGCACCCAGCGCCGCCGCCGCCACCGCGTACGGCCCGGAGATCTGGCCCAGGCCGATGAACACACCCACCGCGAACAGCAGCGGCAGCGCCGGCACGATGGCGCCGAGAATGATCACCGCATCGCAGAAGGCGATCAGAAAAATGACCGCACCCGCCAACACGGGATGAGCGGCAATCCACGCGAGGGTGGCGTCGATCCATGAAGAGTCCATTGCCCGATTATAGGGGCGTGAAGGTGACTGGTTCCCAGCCGCTTCGTGACCGTTTGCAACCAGTGCCATCGCCTAGAATGGGCTCATGCCACATACGCCCGACGCTCAACCGCATGCTTTGAAGGCCGACAGCTTCGGCCGGATCCTCCTTGTGAAAGGGCCTGATGGCCCCTTCGTGCGCCGTGATCTGGGCGCCACGCCGCTGTGGTTGCGGCTGCCTGCGTGGTGGCTGGCCCGCCGTGAAGCCCGCGCGCTGCAGCACATTCACGGCATGGCCGACGTACCGCAGCTGCTGGCCTGGAATGGCCATCACCTGGATCGCAGCTTCATGGCCGGCGACGCCATGTACCAGCGTCCGCCGCGCGGCGACCTGGCCTGGTTCCGCGCCGCGCGCCGGCTGCTGCAGCAGCTGCATCGCAAAGGCGTGGCCCACAACGATCTGGCCAAGGAAGCCAACTGGCTGGTCACTGAAGATGGACGGCCGGCGCTGATCGACTTCCAGCTGGCGGTGATCGGCAACCCTCGCTCGCGCTGGATGCGCCTGCTGGCGCGCGAGGACCTGCGCCACCTGCTCAAGCACAAGCGCATGTATTGCCGTGAATCGCTCACCCCGGTGGAGAAGCGGTTGCTCAAGCGCACCTCGTGGGTGCGCGAACTGTGGTTTGCTACCGGCAAGCCGGTCTACCGCTTCGTCACCCGCCGCATCCTGCATTGGGAGGACAACGAAGGGCAGGGGCCCAAGCCGTGAAGGCTTCGCGGATAGTGACCGGCCCGCCGAGCGCGGGCAATGTGTTGCGTGCGCAGTTGCCTGGTGCCGACTTCGTGCACGCCTGTCAGGCCACCACCCGGCGCGACGGGCGTACCGCACTGCAGGCCTACCGCGACATGGCGGCGACCATTCCCGGCTGGTTCGATGGGCTGATGGCGCTGCGCAACCACGGCATGCGCCTGCTCGGCATGAAGCATCTGGGCTCGTTGCGGGCGGTGCAGGTTGTCGAAGATCCTCAACCGGGCCAGCGGCTGGGCATCTTCACCCTGCAGTCGATGGATGACGATGCCATCGTGCTGGAGGACAACGACCGCCACTTGCGTGTGCAGCTGGCCCTGCAGTGGCAGGGCGACGTGCTGGAAGTGGCGACCGTGGTGCATACGCACAACGCGTTCGGGCGCGTGTACATGCTGCCGGTTGCGCCGGTGCACCAGTTGATCGTGCCGCATCTGTTGAAAAAGCAGGTGCAGTTGTACCGGTAGATCCACGCCATGCGTGGATGCGGTTTGTGATCCGCGGGCTGCTTAACGGCTAAACGGCTCATTGCCAAGTGCCGCATAAATGTGGATTCCGCTGGCAGCAGAAGGCTCGCGACATTCAAGCCAGGGACAACCCGCAAGGGAATCATTGAGGTGATGCATGTGGTACTGCGCACACGCCATTTTCTATTACGAGAGCAAAGGGCAGGAATCGTTCCTGGTGCATGAGAACGTGTACCTGATCAGTGCCGACAACGATGAACACGCTCTTGAGAATGCAGAAGCACTTGCTTCCGGGTATGAGGATCTGACCGGCCGCCTGGTGGGTGAAGACGGTAGGGCGTATCTTTATCGTTTCGCCGGAATCCGCAAGCTGATATCAGTGGCGATTGATCAGGACTCTGCCGAGGGGCGCCTGCACTCTGGCGTGGAGGTCACGTACTCCGTCATGGCGGTGGACACGTTGGATCAGGTGAAGCGGCTTGCCCGTGGTGATGGCGTGGCAGTGCTGTACCAGGAATAGAAATGTAGAGCCGAGCCATGCTCGGCTGCATTCAATGAGCCGAGCAGGGCTCGGCTCTACAGAGGCCGGTGGCCTTACGGCGTTGCCGGCACGACCTGCTGGCCGATGAAGTTGCGCTTGGCGTCGAAGTCGTAGGCGATCTGCAACTGCCCGACATCCGGGCAGGCGTGGCAGTCGCGCAGCGGCGTGCGGTACAGCAGGCGGATGCCACCATTCTCCAACGGCGAGGCGCCGGCCGACTGCGCCGGTGCGAACGGCGTGGCTTGCGGGTTGGCCTTCAGCAGTTCCTGCACAGTGGGGTCGGCACGCAAGGTGTCGTCCAACTGCACGGCATCCACATCGATGCGCTTGCCGCTGGCATCGACCAGGCGGGTACCTTCATTGGTGTTGGCGCGGAACGGATACTCGACCGTGGCAATGCCCAGTCCTTCGTTCTCGTGCCACGCGGTCACATAGGCCAACTCACCGCCGGTGGACAACTGCTCGGCGGCGGTGATGGCCTCGGCACTGGCGCCACCGGCGCGCATCGCGTCGCGAAGGCAATCCCGGGTGGCCGCGTTCTCGCCCTGGCGGCAGGCGTTGAGGTCGCCATCCCAGACCACCGCCTCGCTCCAGCGCATCTTGCCGTCGGCGGCGGCCTTCTCCGCGCTGGGCGTGTCACCGGCGGGTGGCTCCTTGCCGGGTTCCGGCGAACGGCCCTGGCAGGCAGTCAGCAGGGCAAGCCCCAAGGCAGGCAGCAACAGGCGGGAACGGCGCATGGCGTGGACCTCGTGCGTTGTCTGGAGGCCCGAGTATCGTCAAGGGCGGGTGAACTCCGCGTCGGCGCGGCATACTAGCGGCTCATTGCATACGCTGGAGTGCGGAACGTGGGCAGTCTGCAGGGCAAAACGCTTTTCATCACCGGTGCCTCGCGTGGCATCGGCCTGGCCATCGCACTGCGCGCCGCGCGCGACGGGGCCAACGTGGCGATCGCGGCCAAGTCGTCGGTGCCGAATCCGAAGCTGCCGGGCACCATCCACACCGCCGCCGAAGCGGTGACGGCTGCAGGCGGGCAGGGCCTGGCGCTGAAGTGCGACATCCGGGAGGAAGAGCAGGTGCAGGCGGCGGTGGCGGCCACGGTCGACACCTTCGGTGGCATCGACATCCTGATCAACAACGCCAGCGCGATCTGGTTGCGCGGCACGCTGGATACGCCGATGAAGCGTTTCGACCTGATGCAGCAGGTCAATGCGCGCGGCAGTTTCCTGTGTGCGCAGGCCTGCCTGCCGTACCTGCTGCAGGCGCCGAACCCGCACATCCTGACCCTGGCGCCGCCGCCGAGCCTGGAGCCGAAGTGGTGGGGCGCACATACCGGCTACACGCTGGCGAAGATGGGCATGAGCTTCGTCACCCTGGGCCTGGCCGCGGAATTCGGCCCGCAGGGCGTGGCGGTGAATGCGCTGTGGCCGCGCACCGTCATCGCCACCGATGCGATCAACATGATTCCGGGCGTGGATGCGGCTGGCTGCCGCACGCCACAGATCATGGCCGATGCCGCACACGCGGTGCTGGTGCGCGAAGCGGCCGGCTTCCACGGCCGGTTCCTGATCGACGATGAAGTGCTGGCGCAGGCCGGTATTACCGATCTTTCGGGCTATGCGGTGGATCCGTCGCGCGCGCTGTTGCCGGATCTGTTCCTGGAATGATCGCGCATCGCGGGAAGAGGCCGAGGGCTGCGACCCGTGGCCTGCTGCGTTAGAATACGTGGCTGTAATCGTTTTCAACAGGGATGTGAACACATGTCACGCACTCTTTCCGTCGCGGCGCTGGCCGCTTCGTTGTCGTTGATCCTGACCGCCTGCGGTGGCAAGGCCCCCGCAGCTGCGGGCGGCGCCGCTGCCTCCGGCACGCCGGACGCCAGCGCGGCGCCGTCCGACACACAGCAGCAGTTGACCGCCAAGCTCAACGCCTACATCGGCTGCTTCAACGCGCTGGATTCGAAGACCCACGGCAGCATCCAGTCCTACACGCGCTGGATCAAGGACGTCGACGCTGGCCCGACCGGGCGCGAGACGCACGTGTACGGACCGTTCGAGATCAGCGATTACGACATGAAGCAGTGCGACGCTCCGGTGACCGGGGCGATCGCTGCCAGGCCGGCGCTGGCCGAACTCGATGCTGCTGCAGGCCATTACCAGCAGGCGCTGAAGGCGCTGGTGCCGGTCAGCAAGGACGCGCACGACTACTACGATCGCCAGGACTACGAAGACGACCAGTTTGCCAAGGGCAAGCAGCTGCACGCGCCCTTGATGGCCGCCTTCAAGGATTTCGTGGCTGCAAGCGAAAGGTTCAATGCCGAGCTGGAGCGCCAGAACGACGCCGCCCAGCGCGAGCAGCTCAAGGCGCTGGAGCAGGCTGAGGGGCGCACGCGCGAGTACTACCGTCTGGCGATGATGCTGGAGGCCAAGGCCATCATGGATCTGATGAGCGAGGACGATTTCGACCAAGCCAAGGCGCGCGAGCGTCTGGATGCGTTCAACCGCATTTCCGACGAAGCGCATGCGAAGGTGGCTGATCAGGAGCCGGGCAAGCTGGACTGGAACAGCTTCGAGCGTGAGGCCGAGAACTTCCGGCGCGAAGGCAAGGAGCGGCTGAAGCGCGTCAGCGAGAACACGCCCTATACCGATTTCGAACGGCGCATGCTGGATTCGCCCTCGATGGCGCCGAGCGGCTCTGCCAGCAAGCTGATGCAGGAGTACAACTCGCTGGTTTTCCAGAGCAACCGCCAGTAAGCGAGAAGCTCAACGCGTTTTTTTTGTCGCGATTGAGCAGGTTGATCGCGACATGACACGCACCGCAGCCCCGAATGCCAGCACCTTCCCGAGGTGCTGGAGCGCGCGCGCCATGCAGGACGATGGCTGCAGTTTTCACTGGTGCAAGGAACTGATTTGAACGCATCCACACGCCTGATTCCCGTTCTCCTGCTCGGCGCGCTGGCCGGCTGCAACAGCCCGGCGGGGCTGGCGGTCGCCGACCCCGGGCTGGAGAAGGTGAACGCCTACATCGAGTGCTACAACGGCGTCGAACAGCCCATCCACGAAGGCTTCCAGACTTACACGGGCTGGATGAAGGACCCCAAGGCGGGGCCGACCGGCAAGGAAGCGCAGCCGCGCTCACCGGGCAAGCTGTTGTCGCACCGCGTCGAGTACTGCGGCCAGCCACTGACCGACGCGCTGGCGAAGACCCCGGCACTGCCGATGGATGGCCCCGCGCGTGACTATCAGCAGGCATTCCAGGCATTGAACACCCTGGTCGAGCGTGCCGATGGCTACTTCACCCGCGAGGACTATCGCCGTGATGGCGGTGAAGGGATGCGCAGCCAGCATGCCCCGTTGATGCAGGCCTACGCCGATTTCTTCAAGGCCAGCGAAGCGATGGATGTGGCGCTGGAAAAGAACGAGAACGATCGCCGTACCGCGCAGCTGAAGCAGATCGAGGAAAGCGAAGGGCGCTCGCTGGCCTACTACCACCTTCGCCTGCTGGGCGACGGCAAGCGATTGGCCACGGCGTTCCAGGACGATGCACCGGACGTCGCGGCGCTGCGCGCGCAGCTGGCTGACTATCAGGCACTGGTGACGGAAATCCAGAACGGCGGTGTCGGCAAGGACGACCCGATGTGGGGCCACGTGCAGCGTTCGGCGGACAAGCTGGTGCGTACCGCGGGACGCGGCGTCGAGCGCCTGGAGCAGCACAAGCCGATCACCGCCGAAGCGCTGGCGGCAGAGCGGAAGGCGTCGGGCAGTTGGCTCACCACCGACCCGGAGGGAGCGCAGTCAACGATCCTTGCCGCGTACAACGATCTGGTGACCACCAGCAACCGCATGCGATGAGCAACGGCGCACGCATCCATGCGTAACCGCCAAGGGGTAGTGCCGGCCGCTGGCCGGCATGTGCCTCAATGGTTGAACGCATCCGGCAGCTTGCCACCGCACTTGCGGCAGTGCAGTGCATCCGGCTCATGGCCTTCCAGCCCACAGTCCGGGCAGCCACGCGCATCGCGGCGCGCGGCCTGTTCGGCCTCGCGCATGGTGCTGGCCAGTTCGGCGGTATAGATGCCGGTGGGCACGGCGATGATGCTGTAGCCGATCAGGATCAGCACCGAGGTGACGAAGCGGCCGAGCACGGTCTGCGGCACGATGTCACCGAAGCCGACCGTGGCCATGGTCACCACCGCCCAGTACATGCTGGCCGGGATATTGGTGAAGCCGTGTTCGGGACCCTCGATCACGTACATCAGCGCACCGGCGATGATGGTGATGGTGATCACCGTGAACAGGAACACCAGCACCTTGCGCCGGCTGCGCCACAGCGACGTCATCAACACGCCGCTTTCTTCGATGTAGCGGGTCAGCTTGAGGATGCGGAACACGCGCAGGATGCGCAGTGCGCGCACCACCAGCAGGCTCTGCGCGCCGGGGATGAACATCGACAGGTAGGCGGGCAGGATCGACAGCAGGTCGATGATGCCCCAGACGCTCACCGCATACCGCAGCGGGCGCTTGACCACCGCCAGCCGCAGCAGGTACTCGGCGGTGAAGATGATCGTGAAGCCCCATTCCAGGATGTACAGGCCGGTGGACCATTCGGCGTGCAGGTGCTGCACGCTGTCGATCATCACCACCAGGATGCTGGCGACGATCGCCACCACCAGGATCAGGTCGAAATTGCGCGAAGGGCGGGTGTCGTGGCGGTAGATGATGTCGAACCACCGGCGGCGCCAGCCGGTCTCGGTGGCGGGGTTCAGCTGGGGGGCGGAAAACGGTCGCATGGGCGCATTGTGCCGCAGGGGTTCCGGCGCGAGAATGGGGATTCCTGAATCCTGCCGACTGCCATGACCGCCGCTACCGATCCGCTGATCTCCCTTTCGCACTATTACCTGCCGGTCTACAAGCCCCGCCAGGTGGTACTGGAGCGAGGCCAGGGCGCCCGCGTGTGGGACAGCCAGGGCCGTGAGTTCATCGACCTGGCCGCCGGCATCGCCGTGTGCGGCCTGGGCCACAACGACCCGGACCTGGTGGCCGCGCTGGTCGAACAGGCCGGCAAGCTCTGGCATACCAGCAACGTGTTCTACAGCGCGCCGCCACTGCACCTGGCCGAGGAGCTGGTGAAGGCCAGCCGCTTCGCCGAGCGCGTGTTCCTGTGCAATTCCGGCGCCGAAGCCAATGAAGTGGCGATCAAGATGGTCCGCAAGTGGGCCTCCAGCCAGGGCCGCCCGGCCGACAAGCGGGTGATCATCACCTTCCGCGGCAGCTTCCACGGTCGCACCATGGGCGCAGTGACCGCGACTGCCCAGCCGAAGTACCAGGAAGGCTACGAGCCGCTGCCCGGTGGCTTCCGCTACATCGATTTCAACGATGAGGTGCAGCTGGAAACTGCGATGGCCGCCGGTGACGTGGCAGCGGTGATGCTGGAGCCGATCCAGGGCGAGGGCGGCGTGATGCCGGCCAAGTCCGGTTTCCTCAAGCGCGTGCGCGAGCTGTGCGACCAGCACAACGCGCTGCTGGTGCTGGATGAGATCCAGGCCGGCATGGGCCGCACCGGCACGCTGTTCGCGCACTGGCAGGACGACGTGGTGCCGGACATGGTCACCCTGGCCAAGGCGCTGGGTGGCGGCTTCCCGATCGGTGCGATGCTGGCCGGCCCGAAGGTGGCCGAAACCATGCAGTTCGGTGCACACGGCACCACCTTCGGTGGCAACCCGTTGGCCGCTGCGGTCGCACGCGTTGCGCTGCGCAAGCTGGCCTCGGCGGAGATCGCCGCCAATGTCAGCCGCCAGTCGAAGGC
Source organism: Stenotrophomonas sp. YJH_SMC_43 (assembly GCF_059372535.1). Lineage (NCBI taxonomy): Bacteria > Pseudomonadati > Pseudomonadota > Gammaproteobacteria > Lysobacterales > Lysobacteraceae > Stenotrophomonas > Stenotrophomonas sp. YJH_SMC_43. The sequence goes on along the minus strand of NZ_JCAFVQ010000003.1, from coordinate 263,391 downwards.
GCTGCGCGATGGCTTTGCGCGCATCAACGAAGAATTCGGCGTGTTCAGCGACGTGCGTGGCCGTGGCCTGATGCTGGGCGCGGTGCTGAGCAAGGACTTTGCCGGCCAGGCCGGTGCGATCCTTGATCACGCCGCCGAGCAGGGCCTGCTGACCCTGCAGGCCGGCCCGGACGTGCTGCGCTTCGTGCCGTCGCTGAACATCACCGACGAAGAAGTGGCCGAAGGCCTCAAGCGCCTGCGGGCAGCGATTGCTGCGTTCATTGCCGCGCGCTGAAGCCTGCAGAGGCATCTGTAGAGCCGAGCCTACGCTCGGCTCATCGCGATGTCAGGCAACAGGAGCCGAGCATGGGCTCGGCTCTACAGCGCGTCATGCGATCCGATAGCGCTTCAACACCTTGCCCAATCCCCGGCCATCGCGCACGGTTTCCGCGTGCAGGCCGGCAGCGCGTGCGCCGCGCACATTGGCGAACAGGTCATCAATGAACAGCGTGTGCGAAGGCGCCACGCCGAGTACCTCAAGCGTGCGCAGGAAGACTTCCGGTGCGGGTTTGCGCAGGCCGAAACCGGCGCTGCAGAACACGCGCTCCCGCAGGGCCGGGTACAGTTCCGGCAGCAGGGCAGGCAAGGCCTGCTGCATCAGCGCGCCGTTGTTGGTCAGCACCGCCATCGGCAGCTGCAGGGCCTGCAGCCGCTGCAGCACGGCAGCCTGCGGATGGCTGGCGGCCCGCCGCGCCGCGGTCCATGCAGCCACATCGACAGTCGTGCCCAGACGCTCCCCCAGCTGCGCCAGATAGGCCGGGCCATCCAGCGTGCCATTGTCATGCGCCGCTTCCAGTCCGCTGTCATACAGCGCGGCCTGCACGGCCTGCGCCGGAACCTGCAGCGCCTGGGCCAGGTGCAGCACGCGTTGCGCGCGCTGGTACTGCACCAGCACGCCATCCACATCCAACAGCAACAGATCGATCCGCATCGGCCGAGCATGCCATTGCAGTGAACACTCGGGAAACCCTGGAGCAGCCATGCGACAGACGGTCGCAGACGCGGCCACAGGGGCCTGCCTAGAATGGCGCTTGAATCCGCAGGAGATGCAACGATGAAGGCTTGGAGGGTGGCAGTGGGAGTGGGCGCGCTGATGCTGGCGCCGTCGGCGATGGCGCGGGTGTGTGCGGTGAGCATCGACAGCACCGACCAGATGAGCTTCAGCAGCCGCGAGATCAAGGTCGCCGCCGACTGCACCGCCGTGGACCTGACCCTGCGCCACACCGGCAAGCTGGCCACTACCGCGATGGGCCACAACTGGGTGCTGACCCGCACCGCCGACTATCAGCCGGTTGCGATGGCGGGCATGCGCATGACCCTGGCCGACAGCTACCTGCCGAAGGCCGACAAGCGCGTGCTGGCGCACACCAAGGTGATCGGCGGTGGTGAGACCACGCGTGTGCGTTTCTCTACCCAGGGCCTGCAGAAGGGCGGTGACTACACCTTCTTCTGCTCGTTCCCCGGCCACTTCGCGATGATGAAGGGCAAGTTCGTCTTCGGTTGAAAAAAGGGGACGGAGCGGATCAAGTCGTTTGTGTACAAACGACTTGATCCGCTCCGTCCCCTTTTTGCGATCAGCCCTTGGCGGCCTTGAACGCCACGCGTGCAGCGGCCAGCGTTGCTTCGATCACGGCATCGTCGTGCGCGCTGGACAGGAAGCCGGCCTCGTACGCAGACGGTGCCAGGAACACGCCCTGGTCCAGCATTGCGTGGAAGAAGCGGTTGAACGCCGGAATGTCACAGGCGGTGGCCTGTGCATAGGTCTCCACCTTCTCGTTGGTGAAGAACAGCCCGAACATCGCGCCCACGCGGGTGGTGGTCACCGCCACGCCGGCTTCGGCGGCGGCGGCTTCCAGGCCGGCGCACAGGCGCGCCGTGCGCTCGGCCAGGTCGGCGTGGAAACCCGGCTGCTGGATCAGCTCCAGCATCGCCAGGCCAGCGGCCATCGCCACCGGGTTGCCGCTCAGCGTGCCGGCCTGGTAGATCGGGCCGGCCGGGGCGATCTGCTGCATCAGCTCGCGACGACCGCCGTAGGCGCCCACCGGCATGCCGCCGCCGATGATCTTGCCGAAGGTGGTCAGGTCCGGGGTGATGCCGTAGTGCGCCTGCGCACCGCCGAGGGCGACGCGGAAGCCGGTCATCACTTCGTCGAAGATCAGCAGCGCGCCATGCTTCGTGCACAGTTCGCGCAGGTGCTGCAGGTAGCCCTCGCGCGGCGGGATGCAGTTGGCGTTGCCGACCACCGGTTCGATGATCAGGCCGGCGATGTCGTCACCCTGCTGTTCGAACAGCGCGGTGGCAGCTTCGAAATCGTTGTAGGGCAGGGTCAGGGTCAGCTCGCTCAGGCCGGCCGGGACGCCTGGCGAGGTCGGCACGCCCAGGGTCAGCATGCCACTGCCGGCCTTGACCAGGAACGAGTCGCCGTGGCCGTGGTAGCAGCCTTCGAACTTGACGATGCGGTTGCGGCCGGTGGCGCCACGCGCCAGCCGGATCGCCGACAGCGTGGCCTCGGTGCCGGAGTTGACCATGCGCACCATCTCGCACGACGGCACCAGCCGGGTGATGGTTTCGGCCATGGTCACTTCGGCCGCGCACGGCGCACCGAACGACAGCCCGTTGCCGATCGCCTTCTTCACCGCCTGGCGCACCGCCGGGTGGTTGTGGCCGACGATCATCGGGCCCCAGGAACCGACGTAGTCGATGTAGCGGTTGCCGTCGACGTCGTACAGGTAGGCGCCGTCGGCGCGTTCGACGAAGAACGGCTCGCCGCCGACCGACTTGAACGCGCGCACCGGCGAATTGACGCCGCCCGGCAGCAGCTGCTGGGCGCGGGAGAACAGGGCGTGGGACTGGTCGTGGTTCATGGGGCTTTCCTGGGCGTTACGCGAACTGGGCGAGGTAGGCGCGCTGGGTCGCGACCGGGTCCTGCGCGGCGTAAATGCCGCTGACCACGGCCACCAGGTCGGCGCCGGCGTCGATGATGGGACCGACATTGTCCGGCGTCAGCCCGCCGATCGCCACCCGCGGCACGCCCAGTGCGGCGCTTTGCCGCAGCAGGTCGGTATGGGCGCGGCTGGTGGTGATCTTGGTGGTGGTCGGGAAGAACGCGCCGAAGGCCACGTAGCTGGCGCCGGCAGCCACGGCCTTCTCGGCATTGGCCAACTGGTCGTAGCAGGAGGCGCCGATGATGGCGTCGGGGCCGAGCAGGGCGCGCGCGCTGGGGATGTCACCGTCGGTGCCGCCCAGGTGCACGCCGGCCGCGCCCACGGCCTTGGCCAGCGCCGGGTCGTCGTTGATGATCAGCGGCACGCCGCGCTCCGCGCACAGCGCCTGCAGGGCGGTGGCCTGTTCCTGCCGCAGCGCGTCGTTGGCGGTCTTGTTGCGGTACTGCAGCCAGGTGGCGCCAGCGGCCAGCAGCGGCGCGGTACGGGCCAGCAGGCGCGCGGTATCGGGCTCGTCCGGGGTGATCAGGTAGACGCCGCGGGGCGCCGGGGAAGCAGAAGTCATCGATGGCTACCGGTGCGTGGGCCGCGATGGGACAATGGCGGCCCGTGAATCCAGCCCTGATTATCCGATGAGCGATGCCACCCCCACCACCTTGCGCACCTGGATGTGCGTGGTCTGCGGCTTCCTTTACAGCGAAGCGGAAGGCTTGCCGGAGGAGGGCATCGCGCCGGGGACGCGCTGGGAGGACATCCCCGAGACCTGGACCTGCCCCGATTGCGGGGTGACCAAGGCCGATTTCGAGATGGTTGAAGTCGATTGACCGGTAGGGCCTGCAGGCCCTTCTGTGGGTGCGGACCGTTGGGGTGGGTGTGGACCGTTGGTCCACACACCGACTCCCTCAATGCAGCCGCGGCACCGGCCCGCCCAGGTCGATCAGCTTCTCACGCAGCCACTGCGCATCGCTGGCCTCGGGATTGCGCTTCAGGTACTGCCCCAGGTCGTGGCGGGCACCGGCCAGATATTCCAGCTGCAGATAGGCCAGGCCGCGATCCCGCAGCGCGTCGTCCTGCTCCGGGGCCAGCTTCAGCAGGCGATCTGCACTGCGTGCAGCGCGGTCCCACTCGCCGGCCTCGGCATACACGCCATGCAGGTTACGCAGCATGCGCATCAGGATCGCGCGCGCCGGCGCCGGGTCAAGGATCTGCGCCAGCACCTGGTCGTCCGGCATCTGCCCACCCAAGTGTGATTTGGCCCGCTCGCGCAGTTCGTCCACGTCCAACGGGCGGCCACCGTTGAACGGGTCCATCACCAGCACGCCGTCGTCCACCGGCAGGCGCACCAGGAAGTGGCCGGGGAAGGACACGCCATCGAGCGGAATGCCCAGCCGGCGCGCGACTTCCATCTGCACCAGCGCCAGTGAGATCGGGTTGCCCAGGCGCCGCTCGAATACCTGGTTGAGGTAGCTGTTGCGCGGGTCGTAGTACTCGTCGTGGTCGCCGCTGTAGCCCAGCTCGTCGAACAGGTGACGGTTGATCGCTGCCATCTTCAGCGGGCTGTTGTCGATGCTGTCCACTTCCGAGCGGAGGTGGTCGACATGGCTCTGGATCAACGCGTCGTAGGTGGACGGCTGCAGATCGGGGTATTCATCGCGCGCGATCAGCAGTGCGGTCGGCAACAGTGGCAGCGCCTCGTCTTCGAGGTCGGCCAGTGCATCCCAGTCGGGGAGAGAGATCCGGTCCTGCATGACCACAGACTGGCGACATTTGCAGGCGGTTTCAAGCGGTGCCGCGTGAAAAAGTCACGGCCTGGGGCGATGGGTTTCCGGTGGGTGTGGACCTTGGTCCACACCACAGCCAGCCAGCGCGCGGCAAGTCAGTGCCGACCAAGGTCGGCGCCTACCGCTCCTCCTCAACGCAGGGCGAGGATCTACTCGATGCCCGGGCCGAAGGTCAGCGCGGTGCCGTCCTTCAGCTTCAGCTTCTCGGCCTGGCCCGCATTGAGCTCCAGCACGTACCGGGCCGGGCCACCGCTGGGATACGGCGGGCACATGTCGCCGGCCGAGCACGGCGGAACGTCGCGCTGCTGGCTGACCAGCCTGCGCTCGCTGTCGAAGTACAGGATGTCCAGCGCGATCTTCGTGTTCTTCATCCAGTACGCCTGCATTTCCTCGCGGTCGTGGATGAACAGCATGCCGTGGTCGGCGGCCATCTGGTCGCGGAACATCAACCCGCGCGCGCGGGTTTCATCGTTGGTGGCCAGCTCGACCTGGTAGCGGGCGCCATCCAGCTCGACCCAATGGCGGGCCGCGTCGGTGGCACAGCCGGCCAGGGCCAGCAGCGGAAGCATCAGCAGCGAACGCAACAGCGACATCGTCAGGATCCTTCGAAAGGGTCAGAGCACGACCGGCGGCTCGCCGCCGACGATCACCACATCGGCGCGGCGGCGTGCGAACAGGCCGACGCAGACCACGCCCGGCAGCTGGTTGAGTTCGCGCTCCAGCTTTTCCGGATCGGTGATCTGCAGGTTGTGGATGTCCAGGATCTGGTTGCCGTTGTCGGTGACCACGCCTTCGCGCCAGGTCGGCTGGCCGCCGGTCATGTCGCGGATCTGGCGGGCGACCAGGCTGCGCGCCATCGGGATCACTTCCACCGGCAGCGGGAATTTGCCCAGCACCGGCACCTGCTTGCTCGGGTCGACGATGCAGATGAAGCGCTCGCTGGCCTCGGCGATGATCTTCTCGCGGGTCAGCGCGGCACCGCCGCCCTTGATCAGGCACTTGTTGGCGTCGCACTCATCGGCGCCGTCCACGTACAGCGACAGGTTGCCGCTGTGGTTCAGCTCGATCACCTCGATGCCGTGCTGCTTCAGGCGCGCGGTGCTCTGCTCGGAGCTGGATACGGCGCCCTTGATGCGGTGCTGGATGCGGGCCAGGGCATCGATGAAATAGGCCACGGTGGAACCGGTGCCGACACCGACGATCATGCCGTCTTCTACGTACTCGATGGCTTTCTCGGCGGCCAGGCGCTTGGCTTCGGACATGGGAGAACTCTCAGGCAGGGAATCAGGATTTCTTTTCCAGCGACAGCAGCAGCTTCCACTGCGCGGCCGTCACCGGGAACACCGACAGGCGGTTGCCCTTGGCAACCAGCGGGAAGCCTTCGCCGAGCTCATCAGCGTGCAGCTTGATCTCGTCCAGCGCGATCACCTGCTTGAGCTTGCGGTCGAAGGCCACGTCCACCAGCATCCAGCGCGGGTTCTCGCGCGTGCTCTTGGGGTCGTGGTAGTCGGATTTCGGATCGAACTGGGTGTCGTCCGGGTAGGCCGTGCTGGCCACCGTGGCCAGGCCGACGATGCCCGGCACCTTGGTATTGGAGTGGTAGAACAGGATGCCGTCGCCCACCTGCATGCCATCGCGCATGAAGTTGCGCGCCTGGTAGTTGCGCACCCCGTTCCAGGGTTCGACCTTGACCTTGGCCAGGTCATCGATGGAGAAGGCGTCCGGTTCGGACTTCATCAGCCAGTAGCGCTTGCGGGCGGTCATGCGTTCACGGGGGCAGCGGAGGGGAACAGGGTGCCGTCTTCGGTGCAGATCGCATCCACCGGCACGTCCCACGACGCCACCGGCAAGGACTCGACCTGCTGCACCGCAAACGCAGCACCGACCAGCCAGGGCGGCGCCGGCCGATCGTGGCGGAAGGCGAAGCTGCGATCATACCAGCCGCCCCCCATGCCCAGCCGCCGGCACTGCGCGTCGAAACCCACCAGCGGGGTCACTACCAGCGCCATCTGCGCTGGTTCCAGGGTGTCTTCCAGCGCCACGTCCGGTTCGGGAATGCCGTAGCGGTTGCTGGTCAGCGGCTGCCCCGGCCGCCACGGTGCGAAGCGCAGCACCTCACCGGCCAGCACCGGCAGGCAGTAGGTGAGGCCTTCGGGCAGTTGCAGCTGCCAGCGGTGCAGGGCGATTTCGCCATCCAGCGCCCAGTAGCCAGCCACGGCGCCTTCGCGCGGGGCGAACGGCAGCGCCAGCAGGGCATCGGCAAGGGATTCGGCGGCGGCGATGCGCTCAGCGGCGGAAAGGTCACGGCGGCGTTGCCGCAGGTCGTGGCGCAGGGCCTGGCGCGGGTCGGTCATGGCAGCGTGCGGCAAGGATCAGCCGTCATTGTGCCGCAAAGAACAAGGGCGACGCCCGAAGACGCCGCCCTTGCTGGAATATTGCATTCTCCGCAATGTCGATGCATGCGAAACGACCTTGAACCCGGGGGCTCAAGTGGGAACGCTGGAGAACCATCGGGCTTCCCGCTACAAGGCGGACCTGCACTCCCGGCGCTGTCGCGCTCCCGGTGTCGTTCTTAAGGGACAAGGCGAATGTTTGCACATGCCGTCGAGTACCGCAGAGAACGCGTGGCCATTATAGCCAGCACGCAGGATCTGGATAGGCCGTTCGTCGGCAACAGTCCGTGCCAATTCAGATATGAGAAGACGCGTTGTGCACGACCTTCAGGCGTTGCCGTCGATGGCGCGGTCCAGGCGCCGGTTCAGGTCGGCCAGCGTCTGCTGCAGGGCCACCGCCTGGCGGGCGTTTTCGTCGCGCAGCAGCTGCAGTTCGTGGGCCAGGTTCAACGCGGCCAGCACGGCGACGCGATCGACCGCGGCCATGCGGTTGCTGCCGCGGATCTCGCGCATGCGCGCATCCAGCAGGCGCGCGGCGGCCATCAGGCTGTCGCGTTCATCGCCGCCGACGCCCACGGTGTATTCACGATCGAGGATGCGGACACTGACCGGTTCGGCGCTCATGTGTGCTGCTCCAGGGATTTGAGCCGGCTGATCATTGCTTCCACCCGCGAACGTGCCTGCTCATTCTTGGCCAGCAGCGTCGAGCGCTCGGCCACCAGCTGTTCCTGCTGGTGGCGCAGGCTGCGGTTCTCCTCGGCCAGGCGCTGGTTGCGTTCAAGCAACGCTTCCACGCGGGCGGCGAAGTCCTGCAGCTGGGCAAGGGGATCAGCGGGTTCCATACGGGCACGATAGGCAAGCCGGGTAAGGGCGGTCAAGCGTTGTCGCAGCAAGGCTGGACGGCTGCGGAGAGGATGCCGTCGGGTTGCTACACTACGGGGTCTCACGGGCGCGCGCGTGCGCGCCCCGGGTTTCCTTTCCGAACGAGCCGCACGATGACCGAACTTCCCTCCGTCGACGACGTTACCCGCGCCAGCCAGGAGCTGGGCCTGGGCGCCACCGCTGCCGAGCTGCACGGCGCGCTGTGTGGCTGGCTGGCCGCCGGCGGCGCCCCCGGCAATGACTGGCCGGCGCGCGTGCTGGCCGACGACAACCTGCCGCCGGTGGCCGCCGACAGCGTGTTGGGGCAGCTGCTGCAGGCCACCATCAAGCAGCTGGAAGACCGTGACTTCGCCTTCGAACTGCTGCTGACCGACAACGATGACGTGTCCGCGCAGGCCGATGCCATGTTCAGCTGGACCCGCTCGTTCCTGGGCGGCTTCGGTCTGGGCAGTGGTGGCAACCGGCCAGCCCTGTCCGAAGAGGGCGAGGAAGCGCTGACCGACATGGCCAGCCTGGCCCGCGCCTCCAGCGAGGATTTCGAGGCCGGCGGCGATGATGACGACGAAGCCCTGTCGGAGATCGAGGAATTCATCCGCGTGGCGGTGCTGCTGCTGCACGGTGACGTGGTGCTGGCCTCGCGCCATCGGCAGCGCCTGAACTGATGGACATCAAGCAGCGCACCGGCATCGCGGCCGGCGAATACAAGCGTCGCCGCCGCCAGCTGATGGACATGGCCGGCGAGGACGCGATCCTGGTACTGCCGGCCGCAGCCGAGAAGGTGCGCAGCCTCGATACCCATTACCCGTTCCGCCAGGATTCGGACTTCCAGTACCTGAGCGGCTTCCCGGAGCCGGAAGCGGTGCTGGTGCTGATTCCGGGCCGGCGCCACGGCGAGGCCATCCTGTTCTGCCGCGAACGCGATGCCGAGCGCGAGGCCTGGGACGGCAGCCGCGCCGGCCAGGAAGGGGCGGTGGCGCAGTACGGCATGGACGATGCCTACCCGATCGACGATCTGGACGACATCCTGCCGGGCCTGCTGGAAGGGCGCTCGCGCGTCTACTACCACTTCGGCCGCGATGCCGACTTCGACCTGAAGCTGATCGGCTGGGTCAACCGCGTGCGTTCGCAGGTGCGCCACGGCGCGCAGCCACCGCATGAGTTCCTGGAGCTGGGCCACCTGCTGCACGAGCAGCGCCTGTTCAAGTCGGGTGCGGAAGTCGCGTTGATGCACCACGCCGCGCAGATCAGCGTGCGTGCGCATCTGGCTGCGATGCAGGTGGCCAAGGCAGGTATCCACGAATACGAACTGCAGGCCGAGCTGGAGCGTGTGTTCCGTGCCAACGATGCCGTGCCGGCGTACTGCAGCATCGTCGGTGCCGGCCGCAACGGCTGCATCCTGCATTACCGCGACAACAACGCGCGTTCGCGCGATGGTGAGCTGGTGCTGATCGATGCCGGTGCCGAATACCGCGGCTACGCCAGCGACATCACCCGCACCTTCCCGGTGAATGGCCGTTTCAGTGCCGAGCAGCGTGCACTGCACGACCTGGTCGGCGATGCGCAGGCCGCTGCGTTGGCCCAGGCCAAGCCGGGCGTGCCGTATGAGGCTGGCCACCTGGCGGCGGTACAGACCCTGACCGAAGGCCTGCTGCGGCTGGGCCTGTTGAAGGGCACGCTGGAAAAGAACCTGTCCGAGGGCCTGTACCAGCGTTTCTACCGGCACAAGACCGGGCACTGGATCGGATTGGACGTGCACGATGTAGGCGATTACCGCCTCGCCGGTGATTCACGCCTGCTGGAGCCGGGCATGGCGTTCACCATCGAGCCGGGGCTGTACATCGGCGTGGACGACACGACGGTGGAGCCGCGCTGGCGCGGCATCGGCATCCGTACCGAGGACGACGTGCTGATTACCGATCACGGACATCGTGTGCTGACCGAAGGCCTGGCGCGCAGCGCCGACGAGATCGAAGCGGTGATGGCGGGGTAAGGGGGGTCGGCAGGGCTTGCAGCCCTGCACCCGCAGAGGCAACAGCAACAGCAACAGCGGGCTATCCGTGGGCTGGCGGGGCACTGTGGGTTTGCGGGGACGCCGTGAATCCATCCCTGGAGGCTTGGTCGCCGCATCCATGCGGCTCACACCCCGCAAACCCACAGTACCCCGCCTTCGACAGGTTCACGGGGCTGTTGGTGGGTGCCGACCGTTGGTCGGCACATCTGTCAGACATCGAATGAATCATCCACGCATGGCGTGGATCTACTGGCAATTGCGGTTGTTGGTTCGCGCGGCTGTTGGTAGGTGTCGACCTTGGTCGACACGGAGCGAGCGCAGCAAGCGACCCGCTTCTGCTTTTCTTTTTTCTTTTCCGCGGTTGGACGCGGCAGGCAACTGTCAGAGGGGGGGGGGGATGGGGGCGCGGGGGTGTCCGCGGCATGGATGCCGCGGCCAAGCCTCCACGGACGGATTCACGGCGTCCCCCGCGAACCCATCCCGCCCCGCCAACCGCGGCTTTTGCTCTGAGCGCCCAACCACGAGGGGCTCAGCCGTTGGCCGCCGCAAACTCCGGCCGCGTCAGGTTGTCCGCCTCGCCCTCTGTGCACAGCACTTCGTCTTCGATGCGGATGCCGCCATACGGGCGGAAGAAGTCCACGCGCTCCCAGTTGATCGCATCGCCATGGCCGGCGTCCTTCACTTCGTTCAACAGCATGTCGATGAAGTACAGGCCCGGTTCGATGGTCACCACCATGCCCGGTTCCAGCACGCGGGTCAGGCGCAGGTAAGGGTGGCCGGCCGGGCGTTCGATGCGGCCGCCTTCGTCGCTGGCCGCGAAACCCGCCACGTCGTGCACCTGCAGGCCGATCAGGTGGCCGATGCCGTGCGGGAAGAATGCGGCGCTGACGCCGGTCTCCAGCGCGGTCTGCGGCGATACCTTGATCACGCCGAAGTCCTTCAGCACGCCCATCAGCGAAAGATGCGCGTCCACGTGCAGCTGCTTGTAGTCGAAGCCCGGGCGCACCGCCGCGCACATCTGCTGCTGGGCCGCGTCGACGGCGGCGATCATCGCAGCAAACTCGTCGTGGCCCTGCGCGGCGTAGGTGCGGGTGATGTCGCTGGCGTAGCCGTAGGCGCTGGCACCGGCATCGATCAGGAAGCTGCGCAGCGGCTGCGGCGCCTTGCGGCCCAGCTCGGTGTAGTGCAGCACCGCAGCGTGCTCGTTCAGGGCCACGATGTTGCCGTACGGCAGCTCGTTGGCGTCCTGGCCGACGGCCTGGCAATAGGCCATGTGGATGCTGAACTCGTCGGCGCCGTTGCGGAACGCGGCTTCGGCGGCACGGTGGCCACGCACGCCCAGCACCTGCGCCTGACGCATCAGCGCGATCTCATACGGCGTCTTGCTGCCGCGGTGCCATTCCAGGTAATTCACCACCGGCGCCGGGTTGTTCGGCGCGTAGTTGCCCAGCGCGCTCTGCGGTTCGCCGAGGATCGCGCAGCGCGCCGGGTCGGCCGGCAGCAGGGCCAGCGCCTCTTCGGGCTTGCGGATGATGTGGATGTCGAAGTGCTCCACCCACCAGCCGCTGGGGGCGTCCGGCACCACGTGCCAGTAGTCGAAGGGCTGGTGGAAGATCACGGCCGGGCGCTTGCCCGGGGTGAACACGATCCAGCTGTTGGGCACGCGGGTCAGCGGCAGCCAAGCCTTGAACTGCGGATTGACCGCATATGGGTAGTCGCGGTCGTCGAACACCTGGTAGTGCAGGGTGCCGCTGGGCACCACCAGGTGATCGAAGCCACCGCGGGCCAGCGCCTGTTCGGCACGTCGGCACAGCACGGCCAGGTGGTCGGAATACAGGGCGCCGGGGTCTTGCTGGATCATTGCGGTGGCTCGACACGGAAAACGGCCCTAGATTCTGCCGCATACCGCGAAAAACCGCTGTGCCGGAACCGGCACTCAGGCCGTCGAAACCGGTCCCTCGTCGCTGTCCTCGCCCACCCACTGCCGCAGCAGCTGCCGATGCTCGCGTGACAGGGTGAGGAAGCGGAAGCCGGTCCAGCTCTGCCCGGGTACGTGCGCGGGCTCGCTCCATAGCAGATGCACGCCCACGTCGATGGCCTGCTGGCGGCCATCACCCAGTGGCAACGGGAAGCGCAGCTGGTACAGCGCATCCTCGCGCAGCGGCACGCTGGCCAGCATCAGCATGCCGGTTTCGGAGACATTGCCGAGGCGCCCGACCACGCACTCGCGCATCTGGTCGGTGACCGGCACCAGGTCCGAGACCTGGCGGCGCGGCGCGCGGCGGGTGTCCTGCGGCGGTACGGCTTTCATGCGGGGGTCTCCTGTGCGCGGCCCGTGGCCAGTGCACGCAGCGCACCGAGGCTGGCTTCCCAGGCACGGTCGACCAGCCGGCCCTTGTCTTCGGTGACCAGCTGCGCGCGCCCGGCACTGATCTGCCGTGCCAGCGTATCCAGGTCGGTATCGGTGATCTTCTGCCCGCGCGCATTGACGAACAACGCGTGGCCGGTCAGCAGGCTGTACCAGGACAGGCGCTGGCGGCGCAGCGTGCCATCGCCCGTATCGATGTCGAACCAGCTGCCGAACGGCAGCGTGGACAGCTGCTGGTAGGCCGCTTCTTCAGCACTGCTGCGCGGTGTGGCAGGTGCGGTGCCACTGTTCGTGCCGGCGTGCTCGCCCAGGCGCGCACGTGCCTTCAGGCGTGCGCTGAGCTCGGTACGCGAGGTGCTTTCATCCTCGCCGCCGGGCGTGGCCAGCCTGCGCGCGACGGCGGCGGCTTCCTCGGCGTGGTAGCCGACCTGCAGCAGTGCGGCTTCCACCTCCGCTGCCAGCGCGGTATCGGTGCCGCCAGGGGCGTCGATGGCCTGTGCGGTGATGGCAGCGATGCGCTCGGTCTGTTGCAGGCGCTCCTGCCACTGTGGCGAATCGTCGCCATGGCGCAGGCGGGTGAGGGTCAGTGCATCGGCCCAGGCCTGGCGCAGCAGGGTCTGCACGAAGCGCGGCGGCGACTGCGTGTCGCAGCACTGGTCGATCTGCGCGGTGGCCTGGCGACGGGCCAGTTCCAATCGTTCCTTGCCGCGCGCGGCTTCCACATGGCGGCGCTCGGCCAGTTCGGCACGATGGGCCGCCGCGCGCTGGTGCTGCTGCACGTCTTCGTTGGCGGCGGCAAAGGCCTCCGGCGCACGTGCATCCTGCCCCAGCAGGCCCTGCACGCTTTGCGCCATGCGCTGCAGCAGCTGTGGGTCCACATCGTCATCGCCCAGCCAGTTGGCGCCGACTTCGGCGATCTGGTTGAGCAGCTCACGCGCGGGGTGTTCGTCGCGCACGAAGAAGCCCGGGTCGGCCATGGCCGCGCGCGCCAGGGGCACCTGCAGGCGCGCCAGCAGCGCGGCCGGCACCGGATCGGGACGCTGCTGCTGTTGCACCTGCTGCATCAGCATGCGCAGCAGGTCGAGGTTGTCACGGTCGTGACTGCCCAGCTGGGCCTGCGCACCATGCTCGCTGCGCAGCTGCGCGACCACGGCAGCCTGCAGGTCGGCCACTCCGGTTGCGGCACTGGACTGGGCCTGCAGGCGCGCGAGGACCGCGTCGACTGCCGCGCTGGGCACCGCGCCGCTGTCCGCCGGGGCAGGGCGGGCATGCCGTGCCTGCTGCAGCAGTTCATGCAATGCACCGCCGGTGGACGTGGTTACGCCCGGCGTGGCGGGGCCGGCTGCGCCGCCCCCGTGGAAGGCGTCCTGTACCAGGCTGGACCAGGAGCCGGCCGGTGCCGAACCGTTCCAGCCGGTCAGCGGGGCTGCGGCGCGCTTGGCCGGCTGCGTGGTGCGGCCGCCACCCACCGACTGGGTGATGATCCGCCGCGTGCTCGACGAGCGTGCCAGGTAGGGGGTGTAGACCAGCCCCGGCAGTACGCCGGACTGGGCCAGCAGGGCATTGGCACGGTCAAGGATATCGCCCAGCCGTTCCAGCACCTGCCGTTCGAAACTGCGATACAGCGCCAGCTGTACCTCGACGCTCAGCGCGTCCTGTTCGGCAATCCGGCGCACCATCGCGCACAGTGCCTGCGGTGCCAGTGGCAGGGTGTCGGCCTCGAAGGCCGGCGCCGCCGCCAGTACGCCCAGGCGTTGGCCCAGCAGGTTCAGTGTGTTGGTTGAACGCAGCGTCTCGCGCCGCACCATCTCGGTCAGCAGCAGGTCGCGATCCACTTCATGCTCATCGACCAGCGACAGCCCGAGCATGCCCGGCAGCGCTGGCGGCGTAGCACTGGTGCTGACACCGCTGGCCGGTTCGCGCAGCCGTGCGAGGGCATCGGCCACGGCGTCGAGCATACGGTCGGCGAAGTGGCCGGAGAACGCATGCAGCTGCCCACGCTGCGCCATCAGCTCGGCCTGCTGCTGCGGATTACGTGCGCGGTCGGCGTCGTGAAGCAGATTCTGCTCCAGCGCCTCCACCGTCAGGATCAGGGGCGCGGCCAGCGTCTGCCGGCACAGGCCGATCAGCGCGCCCAACAGCTCACGTACCCGCGGTGGCAGGTCGCTGGCGGCCAGTCGGTTCTTGTCGGCAGGAGTGATGGAAAAGACGGCTGACATCGGCAGGCGGTACCCGGATTCCCGCGGATCGATCTGGTGAATCTACCGTGTCGGCCGCTGTCGGCGCTACTTTAGGGTGGATGTGCCTTCCGTTCGCCAGGCATGGCCCTCTGTCACGCGAGATCAATCTTCCAGGAACAGGCTCACCACATCGTTGGTGAAGCGGCGGCCCAGCTCGGTCGGCTGCACATGGCCATCCGTCACGTCCAGCCAGCCGCGCTGCACGGCCTCGGCCAGCGGTGCGTCCAGCACGCCGCGCGGCAGCCCGGTGCGCGACTCGAAATCGCGCAGGCCGAAACCTTCGTGCAGGCGCAGCAGATTCAGCATGTACTCGAACGGCAGCCTCTCGGCTGCGATCACGTCGTCGCCACCGAACGAGGCCGGGGTACCCGCGCTGTCCAGGTAGGCCTGCGGATGCTTCAGCTTCCAGCGGCGCAGCACGTGTTCTTCGGCGCCTGAACTGATCTTGCCGTGCGCGCCGGCACCGATGCCCAGATAATCGCCGAAGCGCCAGTAGTTCAGGTTGTGTGCGCTCTGCCGGCCGGGGCGCGCATAGGCGCTGACCTCGTACTGGCCGAAACCGGCCTGCGCCAGCAGTGCCTGGCAGTGTTCCTGCATGTCCCAGGCGTTGTCCTCATCGGGAATGCCCTGCGGCGGCCGCGCGAAGAACACCGTGTTCGGTTCCAGGGTCAGCTGGTAGTGCGAGATGTGCGCCGGCTGCAGCGCGAACGCGCGTTCCAGATCAGCCTCGGCGCCGGCCAGGGTCTGTTCCGGCAGCGCGTACATCAGGTCGATGTTGAAGTTGTCGTAGCCCGCGTCCTGCGCCATCTTCACCGCGCGCTCGGCTTCGCCACTGTCGTGGATGCGGCCCAGGCGCTTGAGCATCGCGTCGTCGAAACTCTGGATGCCGAAGCTGAGGCGGTTCACGCCGGCCGCGCGGTAGCGGTCGAAGCGGCCATGCTCGGCGGTGCCCGGGTTGGTTTCCAGGGTGATTTCGGCGTTCGGTGCGAAGCGCAGGCGCGCACTGGCCTGCTGCAGGAAGCGGTCGATCGCTTCCGGCGGAAACAGGCTGGGCGTACCCCCGCCGAAGAACACGCTGTGCACCACCCGGCCCCAGACCAGCGGCAGGTCCTGGTCCAGGTCACGCAGCAGTGCGTCGATGTAGGCATCGAACGGCAGTTCGCCCTTGGCCTGGTGCGAATTGAAATCGCAGTACGGGCACTTGCGCACGCACCACGGCAGGTGCACGTACAGCGACAGCGGTGGCGGCACCAGCCGCGGCGGGCTGTCGTGGTCAGCGGAGCAGGCTTCGCCGGGCAGGTGGTTGCAGTGGTCGTGGGCGTGCGGCATGGGCTTCTTCGGTAGTGCCGGCCGCTGGCCGGCTTCCCTGGTTTGATCGGGTGGCGTCAGTACAGCGTCGCCAGCTGTTGCTTGAGCTGCTGCAGGGCAATGGCGCGGTGGCTGATGGCGTTCTTCAGTGCCGGCTCCATTTCCGCGGCGGTCAGGCCGTGGGTGGTGTCCAGGAATACCGGGTTGTAGCCGAAACCATTGGTGCCACGCAGTTCGCGGATGATCTGTCCTTCCCAGCGGCCTTCGCAGATCAGCGGCTGCGGGTCGGTGGCGTGGCGCAGCAGCACGATCACCGCATAGAAGCGGGCGCTGCGCTGGCCGTCGGGAACATCGGCCATCGCGTCCAGCAGCTTGGCGTTGTTGGCCGCGGCGTTGGTCGGGTGACCGGCATAGCGCGCGCTGTACAGGCCCGGCGCACCGCCGAGGGCATCGACGATCAGGCCCGAATCATCGGCCAGCGCCGGCAGGCCGGTTGCTTCGCAGGCGGCGCGCGCCTTCAGCAGCGCGTTCTCGACGAAGGTCAGGCCGGTCTCTTCCACGTCACCCAGGCCCAGCTCGGCGGCCGAGGTGATCTGCAGCGGCAGGTCGGCGAGGATCTCCTGCATCTCCACCAGCTTGCCGGCGTTGTGGCTGGCCAGTACCAGTTTCTTCATTGACGGGGCTCCAGCAGGTCCCAGGTGTTGCCATACAGATCGCGGAACACCGCAACCGTTGCATAGGGTTCTTCGCGCGGCGCTTCCAGGAACTCGACGCCGGCGGCCAGCATCGCCGCGTGGTCGCGGTGGAAGTCATCGGTGTTGAGGAAGAAGGCTACCCGGCCACCGGTCTGGTTGCCGATGCGGCTGCGCTGTTCCTCGTCGCTGGCACGGGCCAGCAGCAGCGCGGCGGCACTGCCATCGGTCGGGCCGACCACCACCCAGCGCTTGTGGCCCTGGTCGATGTCCTCCAACAGTGCGAAGCCGAGCTTGCCGGTGTACCAGGCGATGGCTTCGTCGTAATCGGCCACCACCAGGGTGGTCAGGGCAAGGCGCCGGTTCATGCCGACAGCGCTGCCTGCTGCGCGGCCAGCAGCTCGCGCACGCCCTTTTCGGCCAGGCCCAGCAGCGCGTCCAGCTCGTCGCGACGGAAGGCATGGCCTTCGGCGGTGCCCTGCAGCTCGATGAAGCCGCCACCGTCGTTCATCACCACGTTCATGTCGGTGTCGCAGTCGCTGTCTTCGGCGTAGTCCAGGTCCAGCACCGGGGTGCCGCGGTAGACGCCCACCGACACGGCGGCCACTGCGCCCAGGATCGGGTTGCGCTTGATGTCGCCGCGCTTCATCAGCACGTTCACTGCATCGACCAGGGCCACGTAGGCGCCGGTGATGGCGGCGGTGCGGGTGCCACCGTCGGCCTGCAGCACGTCGCAGTCGAGGGTGATGGTGCGTTCGCCCAGCGCGTTGCGGTCCACGCACGCGCGCAGGCTGCGGCCGATCAGGCGCTGGATCTCCAGTGTGCGGCCGCCCTGCTTGCCACGGGCCGCTTCACGGTCACTACGGGTGTGGGTGGCGCGCGGCAGCATGCCGTACTCGGCGGTGACCCAGCCTTCGCCCTTGCCGCGCAGGAAGCCCGGCACGCGGTTCTCGACGCTGGCGGTGCACAGCACGCGGGTTTCACCGAAGCACACCAGCACCGAACCTTCGGCGTGGCGGGTGAAGCCGCGTTGGATGACGACCGGGCGGAGCTGGTCGGGCTGGCGGCCGCTGGGGCGGGAATCGGACATGGTGCGGGTTCCGTAATGGCGAGGGAGTACGCCGCCACGCCCGCGGCCTTCACGGGGCGGGCAAGGGGGCTCTGATGAGGGCGCTAGGGTACCATTCCCCCTTTGCACGCACCGGACACAATCCATGATTCGAAGCATGACCGCCTATGCCGGCGGCGAGCGGGTCACCCCGTGGGGCACGCTGGGCTGCGAGCTGCGCTCGGTCAACCACCGCTTCCTGGAGGTCGGCACCCGCCTGCCCGAGGAACTGCGGGCGCTCGAACCGCAGCTGCGCGAGCGCATCGCCGCACGCCTGAGCCGTGGCAAGCTGGATCTGGTGATGCGCCTGCGCGCGCCGGAAGCGGCGGCCAACCTGCAGGTGGACGAGGCCCTGCTGGGCCAGCTGGGCCGCCTGGCCCACCGCCTGACCTCCGATTTCCCCAACCTGCAGGTCAGCTTCACCGACCTGCTGCAGCTGCCGGGCGTGACCCGTGGCGAGGCCACCGATGCCGCCGCGCTGCAGGTCGAGGCACTGGCCCTGCTGGACCAGGTGCTGGACGGCTTCGTCGAGGCCCGTGAGCGCGAAGGCGGCAAGTTGTCGGCCGCCATCAGCGAGCGCGTGGACGGCATCGAACGCATCGCCACCGAAGTCCGCACGCTGATTCCGGCCATTCGCGACGGCCAGCGTGCCAAGCTGGCCGCACGCCTGGCCGACCTGCCGCACCCGGTCGATCCCGGCCGCACCGAGCAGGAACTGGTGCTGTGGCTGCAGAAGCTGGACGTGGATGAAGAGCTGGACCGTCTTGGCAGCCACATCGTCGAGATCCGCCGCGTGCTCAAGCAGCGTGAGCCGGTCGGCCGCCGCCTGGACTTCCTGCTGCAGGAGTTCAACCGCGAAGCCAACACGCTGGGCTCGAAGTCGGTGGACAGCCGCACGTCCAATGCCGCGGTGGAGCTGAAGGTGCTGATCGACCAGATCCGCGAACAGGTGCAGAACATCGAGTGATGCTGCACCCGGCGAAACGACAAGGGCGCCTTCGGGCGCCCTTGTCGTTTCCGCGCATCAGCGCACGCTGACGCCCGGCGCTCCTTCGCCCAAGCGCCCCACCACGGCCGCCTGGACGAACCCTGCGTCGTGGAAACAGGCCAGCACCGCATCCACCGCTTCCGGGGCGCAAGACACCAGCAGGCCACCGCTGGTCTGCGGGTCGGTCAGCAGCGGCTGCCAATGTGCTGGCAACCCCTCGGCGAAGCGCACCTCGGTGCCATAGGAAGTCCAGTTGCGGTGGGAGGCGCCGGTCACGCAGCCACGCTGCAGCAGCTCCAGCGCCTGTGGCAGCAGCGGCACCTGTGCACTGTCCACCTCGGCGGCAACGCCACTGGCACGGCACACTTCCAGCAGGTGGCCGAGCAGGCCGAAGCCGGTGACGTCGGTCATGGCATGCACGCCGTCCAGCGCGGCCAGCGGCACGCCCACGGTGTTAAGTCGGGTGGTCGACGCGATCATCTGCCGATAGCCGTCGGCATCCAGCACTTCTTTTTTCAATGCTGACGAATACACGCCCACGCCCAGCGGCTTGCCCAGCACCAGCACATCGCCGGCGCGGGCATCGGCATTGCGCTTGAGCCGCTGCGGATCGAGCACGCCGATCGCGGCCAGGCCGTAGATGGGTTCCACCGAATCGATGCTGTGGCCACCGGCCACCACGATGCCGGCATCGGCGCAGGCACGTTCGCCGCCCTGCAGGATGCCGCGGATGGTGTCCTGCGGCAGGCTGTTGATCGGCATGCCGACGATGGCTAGTGCGAACAGCGGGCGCGCGCCCATCGCATACAGGTCCGACAGCGCGTTGGTGGCGGCGATGCGGCCGAAGTCGAATGGATCGTCGACGATCGGCATGAAGAAATCAGTGGTGGCAACAATCGCCTGGCGGTCATCAAGGCGGTACACCGCGGCGTCGTCGCTGGTCTCGCGGCCGACCAGCAGTTCGGCCGGTGCGGGAAGTGCTGGAACGCCGCGCAGCAGTTCCGTCAGCACGCCCGGCGCGATCTTGCAGCCGCAGCCGCCGCCATGCGCGAGAGACGTCAGTCGTTGCGGGGCATCGGCCGTGGATGGGGCGGGGGACTGCGCGTGCGTGGCCATGCCGACATCTCCTGCGGAAACACGAATGGCGGAAGGCAGCAGGAGTCGAACCTACCAGGGAACGATCGACGCCCCCTACTGGGTTTGAAGCCCAGCCGCATGCCCGGATGCGCATGCCTTCCGAAAGTACGGCGGTAGCGGTGGGCTCAGTCGCGGGCTGCGTTCCACTGCAGGTCGCCACGCGGCCGATGCTGGTCACCGACGCGTCGAGTGTAGCCAACGCGATTGAAGAACTCCAAGATCTGGATGCTGCGCTTGCGGCCCAGGCCGATGGCATCGCGGAAAGCGGCCGCATCCACCGCGCCGCTGGCCTGCGACAGCTGCGCGACGATCGCGGCCAGCTCGGCAATGCGGGCCGGTGCATAGAACAGGTCCGGTACCACCTGGAACAGTTCGCCACGTGTGGTGGCACGGCGCAGGATGGCGCGGACCTCGTCTTCGGCCAGGCCGATGTCGGCGGCCAGGGTGCGCACCCACGGCGGATCGAAGCCACCGGCGTGCAGTTGCGGCAGCACGCGTTCCAGCAGCAGACGCTCGCGTTCCGGTGGCGCATGGTCATGGCCGGGCAGGCGCCACCAGGCGCCCACGCGCTGCACGCTGCCGTCGTCCAGCAGGTCCTGGAGAAGCGCGTTCCACAGGCTCGTTGCCAGTGCAGGCAGGGTGCTGCGTTGCAGGCGCCCGCTGTCGACACCGGGTTCGTCAGGGCGTCGTTCATGCCAGCCACGCAGTGAGGCGATTACCTGTTCGCGTAGCACCTGCCAGTGCGCAGCGAGGATGACCACCGTGTCGTCGCGGGTGGCGATGCGCTGTGCGCCTGCAGGAAGATCGATCCGGTCGGCGGCGCGCCGGCAGTAGCGCTGCAGTGCGGCCAATGGAATTCCGGTGGCCGCCTGCTGAAGCAGCGGGCCAACATCTGCGCTGGTGGCCAGCTGTTCCAGCGCCACCAGCCACGCCAGGCGTGCAGGGCTGCGCCGCCGCCGCTGTGGCGGATCCGGATCGAGTACGACACCGCCGCCCAGCGTACGGGTTGCCGCCGAGTCGCGGGCAATGAAGCGATCGCCACACATCGCACAGACCGGCGCATCGAACACCAGTTGCACCAACTGCCCATTGCCGTGATCGTCGTCCTCCAGCAGCACCACATGGGCCTGCCGGTGCATCGTGCCCCAGTGGATATGCAGCGGCGCCCAGTCGCGCAATGGCGCGGCCAACGCGGACAGCCGCAGGCGCACATCAACGCGGGTGGTGGGCAGCAGTGCGCGCGGGTCGGCGATCCAGTCGCCACGGCGGATGTCGTCACGAGCGATGGCTGCCAGGTTCAACGCGCAGCGCTGCCCGGCCATCGCGTGGTCGCTGGCCTGGTTCTGCGCGTGGATGCTGCGTATGCGCACTTCAGTGGCGGCCGGCATCAGCTGCAGATGCTCACCCACCAAGGCGATGCCGCCATGTACCGCGCCGGTCACCAGCGTGCCGTGGCCGGCCAGCGAGAACACGCGGTCCACCGGCATGCGGAACAGTTCGCTGCGCAGTGCGGCCTGGCGCGCGCTGGCGTCGTCCGCCGCCCACGCGTGCAGCTGGGTACGCAGTGCACTGATGCCGGCATCATCGGCTGAGGTGCTGTTGCAGGCGAATACAGGGGAATCCTGTAGCGGCGTTCCGGCCAGCAGCGCAGCGATCTCGATCTCGACCCGGGCGATGCGCGCTACATCCACACGGTCGATTTTGGTCAGCGCCACCGCACCCCGGTTCACGCCCAGCAGTTGCAGGATGGCCAGATGCTCGCGGGTCTGTGGCATCACGCCGTCGTCGGCAGCGATCACCAGCAGGGCGACATCGATACCCGTGGCGCCGGCCACCATCGTGTGCACGAAGCGCTCATGGCCCGGAACGTCGACGAAGCCCAGCGTCGCGGCCGAGCCTTCGACGTCCCTGCTTTCCACCGGGACATAGGCGTAGCCCAGTTCGATCGATATGCCGCGCGTACGCTCTTCCTGCAGGCGATCGGTTTCGATGCCGGTCAGTGCGCGTACCAGGCTTGTTTTGCCATGGTCGATATGCCCGGCGGTGCCGACGATCATGCCTGCAGCGCGCTCCATTGGGCGAGGAAGGCCGCTTCGTCCCCGGGTTCCAGGCAGCGCAGGTCCAGCCACAACGCGTCATCGGCAATTCGGCCCAGCACCGGGCGCGGTAGCTGACGCAAGCGCTTGGCCAGGCGATCCAGTCCGCCACGGTGTGCGCTGGCAATGCGCAGTCCGGCGCTGGCAAGCTGCGCCTGTGGCTGCGCGCCGCTGCCGATCTGGCTGTGCATCGAAGCAGGATCGAGGGTGTAGTCCGTCGCCAGCGAGGCACGCATCGGCTGCAGCAGGCGCTGGGCCTGCGCATCGATGTCGTCCTGCGTGCGCGACAGCGTGCGCAGGGTCGGCAGGCGCTGTGCCAGCATCTCCGGTTCGCGGTACAGGGCCAGCACCGCTTCCAGCGCAGCCAGGCCCATCTTGTCCATGCGCAGCGCGCGCTTGAGCGGGTTGCGGTTGATCCGCGCGATCAGGTCGGCGCGGCCGGCGATGATGCCGGCCTGAGGCCCACCCAGCAGCTTGTCGCCACTGAACGAAACCAGATCGGCGCCGGCTGCCAGCGTTTCCTGCACAGTGGGCTCGTGCGGTAGGCCGAACGTGGCCAGATCGCACAGGCTGCCACTGCCCAGGTCCACCACCAGCGGCAGGCCATGTTCGTGCGCGATTGCCGCCATCGCCGCGGTGTCGACCTTGGCGGTGAAGCCGGTGATCGCGTAGTTGCTGGCGTGCACCTCCATCAGCAGTGCGGTGCGCGCGCCGATGGCGTTGGCGAAGTCAGCCGGATGGGTACGGTTGGTGGTGCCCACTTCCAGCAGCCGGGCACCGGCGCTGCGCATCACGTCGGGAATGCGGAAGGCGCCACCGATCTCCACCAGTTCGCCGCGCGACACCACCACGTCGCGGCGGTTGGCCAGGCTGTTGAGCAGCAGCAGGACCGCCGCCGCATTGTTGTTGACCACGGTGGCGGCTTCAGCGCCGGTCAGTTCGCAGATCAATGCCTGCACCCGCGTATCGCGGTCGCCGCGACGGCCACGGGAGATGTCGAATTCCAGATCGACCGGCGCGGTCATCGCGCGGCTGACTGCGTGCACCGCGGCATCGGGCAGCAATGCGCGCCCGAGATTGGTGTGCAGTACGGTGCCGGTCAGATTGAACATCGGCTGCAGATCCAGCCGGGCATCGGCCGCCAGTGCGGACTCGATCGCCGCGACCAGCGCCGGACCGCCAACCGCTTCCTGCAGCTGCGCGGCCGAAAGCTGGCCGGCGCTGATACGGTCGCGCAGCACCTGCAGGTGCGAACGCAGCAGCTGGGTGATGCGGCTACGGCCGTGGCCCTCGATCAGTGCTGCCAGGGCAGGCAGGCGCAGCAACCGGTCCAGCGAGGGCAGGGCGGAAACCGATGCCGGGGTGGAGGGCGTGGCTGTCATCGCCTCACTCGCCGTCGGATTGCCACAGCAGCGGATTCTGGCTGGCGCGCGCATAACCTTCTTCGCCCAGCAGCAGGTCCAGCGCCAACGTGCCGAGGTCATCGGCGACCGGTTCCAGTGAGGGATCCTTTTCCAGGTACAGGATCTTGCGGTAGCTGTGGCAGTGGTCGCAGGTCTCGGCACGGACCGCGCTCTCGCGCACGGCCTCGCCGCTGTCGCCATCCACATCGGCCAGGGCGCGGTAGGCGATGTCCTTGCCGGCGGTGCCACACTGGCTGCACTGCACGCGCACGTAGTGCCACTGGCACGCGCACAGCGAGCACGACAGGTAACGGTAGGACGCATAGGGTGGGCGTGCCTGCACCACGCTGACCACCGGTAGCGAGCCGCACAACGGGCACAGGCCGGGTGCATCGGCCAGCGGTTTCAGGTCGGTGGAGCGGAAGCTGTCCGCCAGCACCGCCCAGTAGACCTGCAGTGCGTTCATTACCAGCAGCGCCGCGACCGCGTCCACCGATGGCGCATCATCACGCTCCAGCACGGCATGGGCCTGCGCCTCCAGCCAGGCATCGTCGGCCGCAGCGACGCGCTGCAACTCCTGGCGGGTTTCCGCCGGCAGCCCGGCCTCGTCGGCACAGTGCTGGCACAGCGTGCGCAGCCAGCCGCGCCAGCGTCCATCCAGGTGAAGCGTGTTGGCCGGCCGCAACGGCATGCCGGCACCGGCCGCCGCACTCGACTGCTGCGCACGTGCCTGCGATTGCAGCGCTTCGCGTTGCTGTGGTGTCAGTTCGTCCAGCAGTGCCTGCTGTGCATCTGCCAACGCCGCCAGCAGCTGCAGGTAGCCGCCGATGGCACTGTGCGCGGCCAGGCTGCGCAGGCGCGTCGCGCGCTCGGCGAACAGGGACGCGACATCGGGCAGGATGATGCGCGGAACATCGCGCGAGGCCAGTGTCTCGATCTCACCGGGTTCAAGGATGCGTTGCGCCATGCAGGGCCAGCCAGAAGAACCAGCCTCCATCCTCGCCGTTGTCGGCTCTGGCGTCCAGCGTGTTCAAACAACGCAGTCGAGCAAAGCAGTCGAGCATGGCTCGACTCTACAAAAACCGGTTTCGGTCGTTGCCATGTTCATCGTGTCGACCAAGGTCGACACCCACCAAGAGCAGCTCATGCCATTCCGACAGCAGCGGGAAACTGTCGAAGGCGGGGTGGGTCCGGTTGCGGGGGTGTCCGCGGCATGGATGCCGCGGCCAAGCCCCCAAGGACGGGTTTACGGCGTCCCCCGCAACCGGACCCACCCCGCCTCTCCAAGGCAGCCAGCTTTTGACGTTGACGTTGCCTCTGCGGGTGCAGGGCCGCAGGCCCTGCCGCTACCCCTCTTCCCGGCGCCCGCGCAGGATGTCCCGGAACCACTGCCGGTGATGCTTGTACGCCCACCCGTAGGTCACCTTGCCCTGGGTCATCGCCCGCACCGACCCCTTGATCCAGATCGCCGCATAGATGTGCACCACGATCGCGCAGATCAGCACCCAGCCGAACAGCGCATGGGCAAGTACCGAGAAGCGGATCACCCCGATCGGGAAGAAGTGGCTGAAGTACTGCCGCCAGATCACGAAGCCGGTCAGCAGCAGCGCCGACAGGCTTCCGATGATGGCCCAGAACAACAGCTTCTGGCCGGCATTGAAACGGCCCACCGGCGGCAGCTTCTCATCCTCGTTGCGCAGTACATCGCGCATGCCGCGCATCCACGCGCGGTCGTCGGCGGTCGGCAGGTTATCGCGCCACATGCGGAAGGCCAGCAAGGCAAAGCCCACCACCATGGCCAGGCCAACGAACGGGTGCAGGATGCGCGTCCACGGTCCACCACCGAACAGCTGGGTCAAAGGGAACAGAGCAGGGTGGAACAACGCCAACCCGGACAGCGCGGTCAGCACGAAGCAGATCGCCACGATCCAGTGATTGATGCGGGTCGGCGCACGGTAGCGGATGATCTGGCGCGGATGCGGGGCGTACTTCATGGCCGCTGCTCCTCTTCGATCTGCTTCGCCTCGTGTTCGGCTTCCTCTTCTTCCTCGTCATTGACCGTGTTGCGGCCGATGCCGATGTAATGCAGGAAGCCGGCGAAGGCGGTGGCGGCGATCGCCAGCACGCCCAGCGGCTTGGCCACGCCCTTCCAGACCTCCACCATCGGGCTGATGCGTGGGTCCTTGGGCAGATCGGCGTACAGCTCGGGTTTGTCCACATGCTGCAGCACGTACATCACGTGGGTGCCACCCACGCCCTGCGGGTCGTACAGGCCGGCGTTCTCGTAGCCGCGCGATTTCAGGTCTTCCACACGGCCGGCCGCATGTTCGGTCATCGCCTGCTTGCTGCCGAAGGTGATCGCGCCGGTCGGGCAGGTCTTCACGCAGGCCGGTTCCTGGCCCACCGCCACCCGGTCCGAACACAGCGTGCATTTATAGGCCTTGTGGTCCTTCTTGGAAATGCGCGGCACGTCGAACGGGCAACCGGTCACGCAGTAACCGCAGCCGATGCAGTTTTCTTCCTGGAAGTCGACGATGCCGTTGGCGTACTGGATGATCGCGCCGGGCGATGGGCAGGCCTTGAGGCAGCCCGGATCGCTGCAGTGCATGCAGCCTTCCTTGCGGATCAGCCACTCCAGCTTGCCCTTCTCGTCCTCGTACTCGCGGAACTTCATCACCGTCCACGACTGGTCGCTGAGGTCCGGCGGATTGTCATAGCTGCCAACGCAGCTGCCCACTTCGTCGCGCAGGTCGTTCCACTCCATGCACGCGACCTGGCAGGCCTTGCAGCCGATGCATTTGCTCACGTCGATCAGTTTGGCGACCTGGCCGGTGTGCGCGCTGCGCGCCTGTGGCGAGGGCGTGGTGGTGGCCGAGCGGCGGATGATGTCCAGCGATTGCAGTGACATGGCGTGTCTCCTACACCTTCTCGACCTTGACCAGGATGCACTTCGATTCGGGCGTCTGCGAGTTGCCGTCACCGATGGCGTTGGTCAGCGTATTGGCGATGTAGCCGGGTTTGGCCGCACCGAGGAAACCCCAGTGGATCGGAATGCCCACCTGGTGCACGGTCTTTCCATCGATCTGCAGGGCCTTGATGCGCTTGGTCACCATCGCAACGGCTTCGATATGGCCGCGCTTGGAACTCACGCGCACGCGGCTGCCGTTGTTGATGCCCAGCTCGTCGGCCAGTGCAGCACCGATTTCGACGAACTGTTCGGGCTGGATGATGGCGTTGAGCTTGCCGTGCTTGGTCCAGAAGTGGAAATGCTCGGTCAGGCGGTAGGTAGTGGCCACGTGCGGGAACTCGTCCGGCGAACCGATCTGGGCACGGTCGCTGGCGAACACGCGCGCGGCCGGGTTGTTGAGCGTCTGCGCCTGGCCCGGGCTGAGCGGGTTGCTGCGCAGCGGAGTATCGAAGGGCTCGTAGTGCTCCGGGAACGGGCCTTCGGCCATGCCGGCCTTGGCGAAGAAGCGCGCGATGCCTTCCGGGTTCATGATGAACGGGCCCATGCCGCCGGCCGGGTCTTCGTCGGCCTTGAAGTCCGGCACGTCCACGCTGCCCCAGTTCTTTCCGTTCCAGGCCAGCAGCGTGCGCCGCGGATCGAAGGGCTGGCCGGCCACGTCGCACGAGGCGCGGTTGTACATCACGCGGCGGTTGGCTGGCCACGCCCAGGCCCAGCCCAGCGTGTTGCCGATGCCGGTGGGGTCGCTGTTGTCACGCCGCGCCATCATGTTGCCGGTCGGGCCCCAGGCACCGATGTAGATCCAGCAGCCAGAGGCGGTGCTGCCGTCGTCGCGCAGGTCGCCGAACGCAGCCAGCTGCTCGCCGGCCTTGCGCACCAGTTTGGTCGGGTCCTTCGGATCGAACACGTCGGCCAGCGCCTTGCCGTTGTATTCCATCGCCAGTTCTTCCGGCGTCGGCAGTTCCGGGTTGGAATACTTCCAGGCCAGATCACGCACCGGCTCCCACCACGCACCGCCGTCCTTCTCGTACATCGCTTTGATGCGATGGAACAGCTCGGACATGATCTCGATGTCGCTGCGCGCTTCGCCCGGCGGATTGGCCCCCTTCCAGTGCCACTGCAGCCAGCGCGAGGAGTTCACCACCGCGCCGTTCTCCTCGGCGAAGGAGGTGGTCGGAAGCCGGAACACTTCGGTCTGGATCGCGCTCGGGTCGACGTCGTTCAGCGCACCGTGGTTCTGCCAGAACGCGATGGTCTCGGTTTCCAGCGGGTCCATGCTGACCATGAACTTCAGCTTGGAGAACGCACTGATCAGCTTGCCCTTGTTCGGCGCCGAGGCCAGCGGATTGAAGCCCTGGCAGATGTAGCCGTGGATCTTGCCTTCGTTCATCAGCTCGTACGCCTGCAGCATGTCGTACGGCTTGTCCAGCTTGGGCAGATGGTCGAAGCACCAGTTGTTGTCGGCGGTGGCAGCATCGCCCCACCACGACTTCATCAGGCTGACGTGGAACTTCGGGTAGTTCTGCCAGAACGACATCTGGTTGGCGCGCAGGGGCTTCTGCGTGCGCTTGGCGATGTAGGCGTCGTAGTCCTGCTCGTCCTGCTTCGGCAGCGTCAGGTAGCCAGGCAGCAGGTCGGACATCAGGCCGATGTCGGTCAGGCCCTGGATGTTGGAATGCCCGCGCAGCGCGTTCATGCCACCACCGGCCACGCCGATGTTGCCCAGCAGCAGCTGCACCATGGTGCCGGCACGCACGTTCTGCGCACCGATGGAGTGCTGCGTCCAGCCCAGCGCGTACAGGATGGTCATCGCCTTGTCCTTGCCGGCGGTGGACGCGATCATCTCCCAGACCTGCCGGATGCTGTCGGCCGGCGTGCCGCAGATGCGTTCGACCATCTCCACGGTATAGCGCGCGTAGTGCTGCTTGAGCAGGGTGTAGACGCAGCGCGGGTCCTGCAGCGTCGGGTCGCTGCGCACGAAGCCATCGTCACCGTAGGCGTAGTCCCAACTGGAACGGTCGTAGCTGCGCTTCTCTTCGTTGTAGCCCGAATACAGGCCGTCCTTGAAGGCGAACTCGTCCTTCACCAGGAACGACATGTCGGTGTAGTTCAGCACGTACTCGTGCTGGATGCGGTCCTCGGTCAACAGGTAGTTGATCAGGCCGCCCAGGAACACGATGTCGGTGCCGGTGCGGATCGGCGCGTACACGTCGGCCACCGCAGCCGAGCGGTTGAAACGCGGATCGACCACAATCAGCCGGGCCTTGTTGTGTGCCTTGGCCTCGGTCACCCATTTGAACCCGCACGGATGCGCCTCGGCGGCATTGCCACCCATGATCAGGATCAGGTCGGCATTCTTGATGTCGACCCAGTGATTCGTCATCGCACCACGGCCTAGCGTCGGGGCAAGACCTGCCACCGTCGGGCCGTGTCAGACACGTGCCTGGTTGTCGAATGCCAACATGCCAAGGGAGCGGACGACCTTGTGGGTCAGCACCGCGGTTTCATTGCTGGTGGCCGAGGCTGCCAGCATGCCGGTGGTCAGCCAGCGGTTGACCGTCTGCCCGGCCTCGTTCTTCTGCACGAAATTGGCATCGCGGTCTTCCTTCATCAGCCGTGCGATGCGGTCCAGTGCATCGTCCCAGCTCAGCCGCTTCCACTCGTTCGAGCCCGGCGCGCGGTACTCGGGGTAGAGCAGGCGCGACTTGCTGTGGATGATGTCGGCCAGGCCGGCACCCTTCGGGCACAGCGTGCCGCGGTTGACCGGATGGTCCGGGTCGCCTTCGATATGGAAGATGCTCGGCTCGGCGTTCTTGGCGCCATCGCCGAGGCTGTACATCAGGATGCCGCAGGCCACCGAACAGTAGGTACAGGTGTTGCGGGTCTCGGTCGCGCGGGTCAGCTTGTACTGCCTGACCTCCGCGAGCGCGATGCCGGGCGCGAAGCCCATCAGTGCCAGACTGGAGCCGACCAGGGTTGTCCCGGTCACTTTCAGGAACTGGCGGCGGCTCATCGATGGCATGCCGTTCTCCTGGGATGGCGGGGAGGCGCAGGCCTCCGGGCTGTCGTTGGGTACGGCCCGGTTATAGCACAGGCCCCCGCACGCCCATGTGGCACAAGGCCCGGCGCCTGCCGGGCGGGCGCGCAACGGGGCGGCTCTGGTAAAGTTGCGTGCCCGCACCCCGGGGAAAGCGTCTGCCGGGCCTGGTTCCAGGATGTTCCGCGCAGCCCCCGCCGTCCTGGCGCGATCCTCCGCGCCGGATCTGGAACATCGAGGAAAAATTTTGCGAAATCAACCCGTTGGATCCCCCGCATGAGCGCACCGTCGAAGCCGTCGGAGGCCGTTGCGCGCGGCACGCTGTACATCGTTGCCGCCCCGTCCGGTGCCGGCAAGAGCAGCATCGTCAATGCCACCCTGGCGCGTGACCCGCAGATCGCCCTGTCGATCTCCTTCACCTCGCGTGCGATGCGCCCGGGTGAAGTGAACGGCCAGCACTACCATTTCGTCTCTGCGGAAAAGTTCGAGGAAATGATCGCCGCCGGCGACTTCTTCGAGCATGCCTGGGTGCATGGCGACTGGAAGGGCACCGCCCGCCAATCAGTTGAACCGCAGCTGGCCGCCGGCCAGGACGTGCTGCTGGAGATCGACTGGCAGGGCGCGCAGCAGGTGCGCCAGCTGGTGCCGGGCACGGTCACCGTGTTCATCCTGCCGCCGTCCAAGCAGGCCCTGCAGGACCGCATGCGCAAGCGCGGCCAGGACAGCGAGGCGGTCATCGCCCAGCGCCTGGGCGCGGCCCGTGACGAGATGCTGCACTTCAACGAGTTCGACTACGTCATCGTCAACGAGGTGTTCGACACCGCCGTGGACGAGCTGTGCGCCATCTTCACCGCCAGCCGCCTGCGCCGGGAGGCCCAGAAGGTCCGCCACGCCGGCCTGATCCAGGCCCTGTTGACCCCTGATTCGGGCGCAACTGACTGATTCCAAAAGAATCGGGTGAGGGTTGGCTTGATTTTGTCCAGCCCCTGCCAGTACACTCCGTCCCCTTTCCCTCATTCGACTGAGCGGCCGACCGGTCGCCGGGAGCCCGTATGGCCCGCATCACCGTAGAAGATTGCCTGGAAGTCGTTAACAACCGTTTCGAACTGGTCATGATGGCTTCCAAGCGTGCCCGCCAGCTCGCCAACGGCGTGCAGGCCACGCTGGACAACAGCGAGACCGAGGACAAGCCGACCGTGCTGGCGCTGCGCGAAATCGCCGCCCGCAAGATCGACAACGCGCTGATCGACGAAGTCGAGAAGGCCGAGCGTGAGCGCGCCGAGCGCGAAGCGCTGGAGTGGGCCGCCGCCGAAGTGGTCGCCGACGAAGACATGTCCAAGAACGACGATTGATCGCATCGATCAACGTCATTGCTGGATCGCCGAACAGCCCGCCCCGTGCGGGCTGTTTCGCATTCAGGATTTGCCGTAAACGTCGCGCTGGAATAGGCTTCGGGCATGAACCCAGGCCCCACTGCCAAGGTCGCCGCAGCCCCCGCTGCCGCCGTACCCGACTACGTCCTCCAGCTTGAACGCGCCGCCCATTACCTGCCGCCGGAACAGCTGCCGCTGTTGCGCCGCGCCTGGGAAGTCGGAGCCGCCGCGCACGCTGGGCAGACGCGCAAGTCGGGCGAGCCCTATATCACCCATCCGGTGGCCGTGGCCCAGGTGCTGGCCGAGCTCGGCCTGGACGTGGAAGCGCTGATCGCCGCGATCCTGCACGACACCATCGAAGACACCCCGCTGACCCGTGAGGCGCTGGCTGCCGAGTTCGGCGAAGCCGTGGCCGAACTGGTCGACGGCGTGACCAAGCTGGACAAGCTGAAGTTCCGCGACCGCCAGGAAGCGGCCGCCGAGAGCTTCCGCAAGATGCTGCTGGCAATGTCGCGCGACCTGCGCGTGATCATGATCAAGCTGGCCGATCGCCTGCACAACATGCGCACGCTGGGCGCGCAGAGCCGCGAAGCGCGCGGCCGCATCGCCCGCGAGACGCTGGAGATCTATGCGCCCATCGCCCAACGCCTGGGCATGAGCCTGGTCAAGAGCGAGTTGCAGAACCTGGGCTTCAAGGCGCTGTATCCGTGGCGCCACGCGATCCTGGAAAAGCACATCCGCAGCCAGCCGGTGGTACGCCGTGAAGCGCTGGCACAGGTGGAAGTTCAGCTGTCGCAGCGGCTGGCGAAGGAAGGCATCGAGCACCGCCTGGTCAGCCGCATCAAGACGCCGTGGAGCATCTACAACAAGATGCGCGACGAGAACAAATCGTTCGACCAGGTGATGGACGTGTTCGGCTTCCGCCTGGTCGTGCGCAGCGTGCCCAGCTGCTACCACGCGCTGGGGTCGGTGCATGCCACCTTCAAGCCGCTGGATGGCCGCTTCCGCGATTTCATCGCCATTCCCAAGGCCAATGGTTACCAGTCGCTGCACACGGTGCTGTTCGGGCCGTATGGCTCGCCGATCGAAGTGCAGATCCGTACCGAGGAAATGGACCTGATCGCCGAACGCGGCGTGGCCGCGCACTGGACCTACAAGTTCGGCGGCGATTCACCCAACAGTGCGCAGAGCCGTGCGCACGCCTGGATCGTCGAACTGATCGATTCGCAGCGTGCTGCCGGTTCCTCGCTGGAGTTCCTCGACAACGTCAAGGTCGACCTGTTCCCGGACGAGGTCTACCTGTTCACCCCGAAGGGCAAGATCCTGGCGCTGCCGCGCAACTCCACCGCGCTCGATTTCGCCTACGCCGTGCATACCGACGTCGGCAACATGGCCGTGGCCTCGCGCGTGGACAAGAAACTGGTGCCGCTGCGTACCAAGCTGGTGTCGGGCCAGTCGGTGGAGATCATCACCGCACGCTCGGCCACGCCGAAACCGCAGTGGCTGGAATTCGTGGTCACCAGCAAGGCGCGCACCGCCATCCGCCACCAGCTCAAGCAGCTGGAGCACGAGGACGCCGTGCAGCTGGGCCACCGCATGCTCGACCGCGCGCTGGAAGCGATGGATTCGTCGCTGGAACGGCTGCCGAAGGGGCGCCTGGATGCGTTCCTGGCCGAGCATCGTTTCCCACGCCTGGAGGCGCTGCTGGCCGAGGTCGCACTGGGCAACTGGATGCCGACCCAGGCCGCGCAGGCGCTGATGGCCTACGCCGAACTGCGTGGCGGCCCGCATTCGCGCCACCACTCGCAGGAAAAGATCCTGATCAACGGCAGCGAGCGCGGCGTGGTCACCTTCGCCGGCTGCTGCCAGCCGATTCCCGGCGACGAGATCATGGGCTACCACACCGCCGGCAAGGGCATCGTGGTGCACCGCATGGACTGCCCGAACCTGGCCGAACTGCGCAAGTCGCCCGAGCGCTGGGTGCCGATCGGCTGGGACACCACCGTTTCCGGCGACTACGACACCTCGCTGGTGGTGGAAGTGGAGAACGGCACCGGCGTGCTGGCGCAGCTGGCCGCCGCCATCGCGCAGAGCCATTCCAACATCGAGCGCGTGGATTACCTGGACCGCGACTTCAACGCCGCCGTGCTGGCGTTCAACATCCAGGTACGCGACCGCAACCACCTGGCCGAAGTGATGCGCCGCCTGCGCCGCCTGTCGGTCGTGCAATCGGTACGCCGGCAGTAGAGCCACGCCATGGGTGGATGCTTTCTGTAGAGCCGAGCCCATGCTCGGCTGCTCCAGCCCGAGGCAGCCGAGCATGGGCTCGGCTCTACAGACGGCGCATCACATGACCGGATTGCCGTAGATCCACGCCATGCGTGGATGCACCCCCACCCGGTACAATCACCGCTCTGTTTTCCCCCAAGCACCGGAGCGACCCATGTCCCGCCAGATCATCAACACCGAAAAGGCTCCCGCCGCCATCGGCCCGTACTCGCAGGCCGTGCGCGCCGGCAACACCGTGTACTTCTCCGGCCAGATCCCGCTCGACCCGGCCACCGGCGACATCGTCGGCGCCGGTGACGTCGAAGCACAGGCCCGCCGCGCCTTCGACAACCTCAAGGCCGTGGCCGAAGCCGCCGGCGGCTCGCTGGACAAGGTCGTGCGCCTGGGCCTGTACCTGACCGACCTGGGCGAGTTCGCCAAGGTCAACGCGGTCATGCAGGACTACTTCCAGGCCCCGTACCCGGCCCGTTCCACCATCGAAGTCTCCGGCCTGCCGAAGGGCGCCAACTTCGAGGTCGACGCGGTGATGGTCATCGACTGACCGCCACGTGGCACGCAAGGCGGCGGTCACCCCGGTCCTGTCACCGTCCGGCGAAGCATCCCTGGCGATGCTCGCGGGCGTCGGTCCGGCCGTGGCCGCCAAACTGCAGGCGCGTGGCCTGGCCACCCTGCAGGATCTCTGGCTTCACCTGCCGCTGCGCTATGAAGACCGCACCCGGCTGACCCGCATCGAAGACCTGCGTAACGGCGTGCCGGCGCAGGTGGAAGGGCGGGTGGTCGCGGTCGAGCGCGGCATGCGCTACCGGCCGATGCTGAAAGTGGCAGTGGAAGACGAAGGGCGGGGCACCCTGGTGCTGCGCTTCTTCCACTTCCGCCAGCAGCAGGTCGGCCAGTTCGCGGTCGGCAACCGGCTGCGCTGCTTCGGCACGCCCAAACCGGGCCAGCTCGGCCTGGAAATCGTCCACCCCAGCTACCAGGTACTGGGCCGCAACGACGATCCCGAACTCGGTGACCGCCTCGACCCGGTGTATCCCACCGTCGAAGGCGTCGGCCCGATGACCATGCGCAAGCTGATCGGCCAGGCGCTGGACCGCCTGCCCGAGGAAGGCACGCTGGAACTGCTGCCCAGCGGCTGGCTCGATGGCCTCGGCCTGCCGTCGCTGCGCAGTGCGCTGCTGACCGTGCACCGGCCGCCGCCGGATGCCGACCTGGCCGCACTGGCCGCCGGCACTCATCCAGCGCAGCGTCGCCTGGCGATGGAAGAGCTGCTGGCCCACCACCTCAGCCTGCGTCGCCAGCGCATCGCGCTGCAGGCGCACCATGCACCGCCGCTGGCCGGCCCCGGCAAGCTGGCCAAGGCATTGCTGAAGCAGCTGCCGTTCGCCCTGACCGGCGCACAGGCGCGCGTGTTCAAGCAGATCCGCGAGGACCTCGCGCGCCCCAGCCCGATGCTGCGGCTGGTGCAGGGCGATGTCGGCTCCGGCAAGACCGTGGTCGCCGCGCTGGCGGCGATGCTGGCGGTGGAGCAGGGTAAGCAGGTCGCATTGGCCGCCCCCACCGAACTGCTGGCCGAACAACATCTCAACAATCTGCGCGGCTGGCTGGAACCGCTCGGCGTGCGCATCGCCTGGCTGGCCGGCAAGGTCACCGGCAAGGCGCGCGCCAAGGTGATGGAGCAGGTCGCCAGCGGCGAAGCGCAGGTGGTGGTGGGTACCCACGCGCTGATGCAGGAGGCGGTGGTGTTCCAGGATCTCGCCCTGGCCATCGTCGACGAGCAGCATCGCTTCGGCGTGCACCAGCGGCTGGCGCTGCGTGACAAGGGCGCAGGCGGCAACAGCGTGCCGCACCAGCTGGTGATGACCGCAACGCCCATTCCGCGCACGCTGGCGATGTCCGAGTACGCAGACCTGGATGTCTCGGCCATCGACGAACTGCCGCCGGGCCGCACCCCGGTGCAGACCGTCGCATTGAACAACGATCGTCGCCCGGAGCTGATCGAGCGCATCGCCCTGGCCTGCCAGGAAGGGCGGCAGGTGTACTGGGTGTGCACGCTCATCGAGGAAAGCGAAGAGCTGGACGCCACGCCCGCGCAGGCCACCTACGAATCGCTGCAGGCGCTGCTGCCCGGCGTACGCGTGGGGCTGGTGCATGGCCGCCTGAAAGCCGCCGAGAAGCTGGCGACGATGGTCGCGTTCAAGGCCGGCGACATCGATCTGCTGGTGGCGACCACGGTGATTGAAGTGGGCGTGGATGTGCCGAACGCCTCGCTGATGGTGATCGAGAACGCCGAGCGCCTCGGCCTGGCCCAGCTGCACCAGCTGCGCGGCCGCGTCGGTCGTGGTTCGGCGGTATCGCGCTGCGTGCTGCTGTACCAGGCGCCGCTTTCGCAGATGGCACGCGAGCGCCTGCAGACCATGCGCGAAACCAACGATGGTTTCGTCATTGCCGAAAAGGATCTGGAACTGCGCGGCCCCGGCGAACTGCTCGGCACCCGCCAGACCGGCCTGGCCGGTTTCCGCATCGCCGACCTGGCCCGCGATGCCGGCCTGCTGCCCGGCGTGCACGACCTGGCCGAGCGCCTGCTGGCCCAGCAACCCACGCTGGCCGACCGCGTGGTGCAGCGCTGGATCGGCACCGCCGTGCGTTACGCCTCGGCCTGATCCCTGTAGAGCCGAGCCCATGCTCGGCTGCCGTTCGCGCTGCGCGCGTGAATCGAGCATGGCTCGACTCTACAGACATCGCTTTCGATCATTTCCATCTTCATCCACGCATTGCGTGGATGTGTCGACCAAGGTCGACACCTACCAACAGCGGTAGCGATCTGTCGAAGGCGGGGTGGGTCCGGTTGCGGGGGTGTCCGCGGCATGGATGCCGCGGCCAAGCCCCCATGGACGGGTTCACGGCGTCCCCCGCCACCGGACCCACCCCGCCATACCCCAGGAAACCAGCTTTCGACGTTGCTGTTGCCGTTGCCGTTGCTCCTGCCTCTGCGGGTGCAGGGCGCAGCCCTGCCAGAACCCCAACACCCCGTACTTGCAACGGTCATCAACCCGGTCCACACTTCGTTGCCGATCTGAAGACGGCAACGATGACCCACAAGATCCCGCTGTTGATCGACACCGACCCCGGTGTGGACGACGCCCTGGCCCTGCTGATGGCCTTCGCCGATGAACGGCACGACGTGGTCGCCCTGACCATCGCCGCCGGCAATGTCGGCCTCGAATACACCGTCCGCAACGCCCTCAAGCTCTGCGACATCGTCGGCCGCGCCGACGTGCCGGTGTTTGCCGGCAGCCCGGATCCGCTGCTGCATCCCTCCGTCGACGCTGCCCACGTGCATGGCCGTGACGGCTACGGCGACGTGGACCTGCCGCCGCCGAGCCGCCAGGCCGAAGCCGAGCACGCCGCGCTGGCCATCCTGCGCCTGTCGCACGAGCACGCCGGCGAACTGATGCTGGTGATGCTCGGCCCGCTGACCAACCTGGCCCTGGCACTGAAGCTGGACCCGACCCTGCCACAGCGCATCAAGCGCATCGTGGTGATGGGCGGCGCGGTCACGTGCCACGGCAACATCACTCCGGCGGCCGAATTCAACATCGCCTTCGACCCGGAAGCGGCGCACGTGGTGTTCACCTCGTTCAAGCACCTGCTGGTGTCGGACTGGGAGGCTACCGTCGCCCATGGCCTGCCGCTGCAGGATGCCGAGAAGTGGCTGCAGGCCGATTCCGATCGTGCCCGCTTCTACGAGCTGATCTCGCGCAAGACCCGTGGCCTGTCCGAAGACAGCAAGGGCGGCCGCTGGTACACCGCCGATGCGGTGGCCATGGCCTGGGCGCTGAACCCGGAAGGGCAGCTGCAGGTGGAATCGCGTCCGCTGAACGTGGAACTGAACGGTACGTTCAGCCGCGGTGCCACCATCGTCGACTGGAACCGCCAGACCGGCCAGCCGGACAACTGCGATCTGCTGATGGCCTACGACCAGCAGCGTTTCGAGGCCCTGGTGCGCCAGGCCCTTGGCGCGGACTGAAGCCGATTGACCCGCACCGGTTGCCCCGAGCGGCAACCGGTGCTTATAATGCCGCTCTTGACCACCAGCCCATTTACGGTGTGAGCCCATGAAGGCCGATATCCATCCGAACTACCGCGACGTCGTCTTCCATGACGTCACCTCCGATTTCAAGATCCTGACCCGCTCGACCATGGCGACGAAGGAAACCATCAAGTGGGAAGACGGCAACGACTACCCGCTGGTGAAGGTTGAAATTTCCTCGGCTTCGCACCCGTTCTACACGGGCAAGCACAAGGTCATCGACACCTCGGGCCGTATCGACAAGTTCCAGAAGCGCTACGCGCGCTGATCTGTCGATCCAGCTTCGAACCGACGGCCGCGCTCTGCGCGGCCGTTTGTTTTTCCCCAACGCCAACCCAACGGGCGTTTGGATGGACGGAACACTGCGTTCGTGTGACAACACTTTTGCCGATCCGGGCCGCTCAACGGCCGGCGTCTGGTCGCCTGTCGTATACGACTTCTGTCTAGCGCCGGGCAAATGCTGCTGTGCGATAATGACCTGATCCCCGGCACAGGCCGAGGACGTCATTCACGTGCCTGACCAATGCGCTTGGGCAGGCGCCTTCCCATGAAGGAGCGCACACAGTGTCCGATCTTGATCAGGTCACGCTCAACGCCGGCGATAAGTCGGTCGTTCTGCCCGTCATCAAACCCACCCTTGGCAACGACTGCGTCGACATCGCGAAGCTGACCAAGGAAACGGGGTATTTCACCTACGATTCCGGCTTCACCGCGACGGCCAGCTGCAAGTCCGCCATCACCTACATCGACGGCGACAAGGGCGTGCTGCTGTACCGCGGCTACCCGATCGAACAGCTGTCGGAAAAGTCGAGCTACGTCGAAGTGGCCTACCTGCTGATCAACGGCGAGCGCCCGAGCGCCGAGCAGCTGAAGGCCTTCACCGATGAGCTGGCTGCCGAAGCCAACGTCGACGATTCGATCAACACCCTGATCGGCAGCTTCGCCAAGGATGCTCATCCGATGGCCATCCTGACCGCCGCCATCGCGCAGCTGTCGGGCATCTATCACGCCTCGCTGGACCTGTCCGACGCCGAACAGCGCCGCCAGGCCGCCGTGCGCCTGATCGCCAAGGTGCCGACCCTGTCGGCGCTGATCTACCGCCACGGCAAGGGCCTGCCGGCCAACAAGCCGGACACCTCGCTGGACTATGTCAGCCGCTTCCTGAAGCAGACCTTCGAGTCGGCTGACGGCCAGTACGACCTGAACCCGGACGTGGTCAAGGCGCTGGACCTGCTGTTCATCCTGCACGCCGACCACGAGCAGAACGCCTCGACCTCGACCGTGCGCCTGGTCGGTTCGACCGGTGCCAACCCGTACGCGTCGGTCGCCGCTGGCGTCACCGCGCTGTGGGGTCCGGCCCACGGCGGTGCCAACGAAGCCGTGCTGAAGATGCTGGAAGAGATCGGCACTGCCGACAACGTCGAGTCCGCCGTGGTCAAGGCCAAGGACAAGACCTCCGGCTTCCGCCTGATGGGCTTCGGCCACCGCGTCTACAAGAACTTCGACCCGCGCGCCAAGGTCATCGGCGAGATGACCAGCAAGGTGCTCAAGCAGCTGGGCGTGCAGGATCCGCTGCTGGACGTGGCCGTGAAGCTGGAACAGGCCGCGCTGCAGGACGAGTACTTCGTCGCCCGCAAGCTGTACCCGAACGTCGATTTCTACAGCGGCATCATCTACAAGGCGCTGCAGATCCCGACCGAGATGTTCACCGTCATGTTCGCCCTGGGCCGTACCTCCGGCTGGGTGTCGCATTGGCTGGAACAGCAGGTTGATCCGGAGATGAAGATCGGCCGTCCGCGCCAGGTCTACACCGGCAGCGACGTGCGCGACTACCAGGGCTGATCGCCTGCCGTAGTTCGTGATGAAACGCCCCGCATCCGCGGGGCGTTTTTTTTGCGCGGACCTGGTAGGTGCGGACCGTTGGTCCGCACGATATCGGCACCCGCGAAAAACCATCCACGCATGGCGTGGATCTACCACCGCATCCGCCTCCGGTAGGTGCCAACCTTGGTTGGCACGCGCTTCATCGCGCAAAGACCGCGTGATTCAAGGGTCTCGCCAGCTTCACGACCGCTCGCGCAGCCTCAGGACGCCAGCTGCATCCGCAGCACTTGAAATGGAGCGTCCATCCCGATGAGTACCCGATTCGACCCACCCGAGCGCGGCCCGCTTGGTCCCGACGTCGCCACTGTCGTCACCGCCCCCATCGTCGCCCCTCCCAGCGAAAGCGCCGTTTCCTGGGGCGCGATCTTCGCAGGTGCCGCCGCTGCCGCCGCACTCTCCCTCATCCTGCTCATCCTCGGTGTCGGCCTTGGCCTCTCCTCGGTGTCGCCGTGGTCGTTCGAAGGCGTCAGCAAGGAAACCTTCGGCTGGTCCAGCATCGCCTGGCTCACCTTCACCGCACTGGCCGCCTCCGGCCTGGGCGGCTACCTGGCTGGCCGCCTGCGCACCAAATGGACGCAGATCCATGGCGATGAAACCTATTTCCGCGATACCGCGCACGGCTTCGTGTCGTGGGCCGTGGCCACGCTGCTGACTGCGGGCCTGCTGACCTCGGCCATCGGCGGCGTGCTCGGCACGGGCGCGAAGGTGGCCGGCGCCACTGCGGGCGCCGCTGCATCCACGGCCGGCGTTGCCGCCGCAGGTGCCGGTAGCGCTGCCGGCGCGGCTCCGGAAGGCGACCTCAACTACTGGGTCGATTCGCTGTTCCGCAGCGCGACCAGCGCAGGGCCGTCTGATCCGACAGCGCCGCCGCCGGGTGCGCCGATGGATCCGAATGCTCCCTCGCCGCCGCCGCCGGCCGCTAGTGTCGGCCCGCGCGACGCGCGCATGGGTCCGCCGCCACGCCCGATGCCGGGCAACGGCCCGGTGGGCGACCGCCGCGAAGTCCGCGCTGAAGTGAACCACATCATCGTCAACAGCCTGCAGGGCGAGGGCTTGGACCCGGCCGACAGCCAGTACCTCTCGCAGCTGATCGCGCGCGAGACCGGCATGAGCCCGGCCGAAGCGCAGGCCCGTGTGACCGAAGTGCAGACGCGCATGCGTGCCGCGCTGGAGAAGGCAAAGACCACTGCCAAGCAGGCGGCCGACGATGCCCGCAAGGCCGCAGCGTATGCCGCGCTGTGGCTGTTCATCACCCTGCTGATCGGCGCGTTCTTCGCCAGCCTCAGCGCCACCTGGGGCGGCCGCCGCCGCGACCTGTAACCCGCATTCCATGCAAGGAAACCTGCCATGAAAATGATTCTGCTCTGGCTGTTGGGCGTGCCGATTCCGCTGCTGATCCTGTACGCAATCTTCTTCTGAGATTGCATCGTTGAGTGGGACCCGTCAGGCCGCCGTAAGGCGGCCTGATGCCATCCCGTCGTGCGTGAGCATGTGTGCAGCGTCGAGCCCTGCTCGACTCTACAAAAGCAAGCCTCGGTAGCTGAACTACGACTCCGCGCACCGGCTCGGCGAACACCCCAGCGCACGCCGGAACGCCGCAGAAAATGCGCTCGGAATTGATCCTGAAAGACGCGTCGGGTCCGCGATGAATGGTTTCTGACATGGGATGTCGTTTTCACATCTTTTCGGAGTTATTGCATGGGCGTCACAGTCGAGGCGAAGGAAGCTGAGGGCACTTATCCCTGCATGGAGAACACCATGAACCGACGACTCACCCTTGCGCTCATCGCCACCACGTTGAGCCTGCTCAGCGCTGGGGCCTTTGCCCAGTACACCGGCCCGGGCGCCACCCATGCCGTCACCACGGTTGCCGAGGCGCGCGCCCAGCGTGACGACCAGCCGGTGGTGCTGCGGGGCACGCTGGTGGCCAGGATCGGCCACGAGCGCTACCGCTTCAAGGACGCCACCGGCGAGATCGATGTGGAAATCGACGACAAGGATCTGCCCAGCCACCAGGCCGTCAGCGCGACCACCGTGGTGGAGCTGCACGGTGAGGTGGATACGCACCGCTTCAAGCCCACCGACATTGATGTGGAGTACGTCGCCGTGGTGCCTGCGCATTGAAGGTCGTTCGCGATTTCTACACGTAGCGTCGAGCCGTGCTCGACTCATGCGCACACGGTGCGCCTCAAGCGACAGTCGAGTATCGCTCGACGCCACAAATGCAACGCAATGAGGTTTCTTGCATTCAAGTCGTGAGGAAATTTGCATAATCCTCAAACATTGAAAGCCCTCAAGAATTCTTCTTAACGTCCAGCTATTTAGGAATTGTTGCATGGCCTGCGTGCGGTAGGCCTACCTACCATTCTCTCGTCGCCCGTGACCACCTCCACGGGCGGCGCCTCCCTCCCTTTCTCCTTGGGGAGGGGGGCTTTCATATTCCCCCTGTCCGAGAGAGACACACATGCACGCCATTCTGAAGAAGGCCACGCTCGCTGCAGCGCTGGCCACTGTTTCGCTGTCCGCCAACGCCTTCGACGCCGACATCAAGGTCTGGGCCAACGTCGACCCGACCCTGGCCCTGCTGAAGGCCGATGGCACCGCACTGGACTCCGTCGTGAACCTGGTCCACAACCCGGTCAGCGGACTGGTGCCGTGGACCCAACAGGTGCGCATCTACTCCAATGATGAAGACAAGGACATCGAAGTGCGGGTCGGCAGCGCTCCGCAGCTGCTCAATACCGATGGCAGCGGTGCCCCGGTGCCGCTGACTGTCAGCCTCAACGGCAAGGCGCTGACCGTGGCCGCGCAGGACTTCGCTGCGTCCGACCTGTTCGACGGCGCGCTGCCGGGCGCATCGATCCCGATGCCGCTGCGTATAGCGCAGACCAACCAGGCGCCGATCGCCAAGGGCGGCACCTACGAGGGCATCGTCACCATCGCCATGCAGCAGAAGACCACCAGCCCGTAAGGCGCCCGCGCCGGCCCGCGTAACGGGCCGGCCGCTTCCGGTAACACCCCCATGAAATCTCCCGCACCCGCCGTCACCCGGCTGGCGGTCGCGCTCGCCCTATCGTTGGCCATGCCCCTGGTCGCGGCGCGCGGCGTTCCCGCCGGTTTCGAGGATCTGGTCGAAGGCCAGACCGAACAACTCGAGGTACGCCTGTTCGGCCGTTCAACCGGGCTGGTGCCGGTGCGCGTGACTCTGGAACACGTGCAGCTGGAAGCCCCGGCCGAGGCGCTGCAGGCATTGCAGCTGCCCGCCGAGGCACAGGCCGCGTTGTTGCCAGCGCTGTCGCAGCCGCTGCCGCGCAACAGCCATCTGGCCTGCCGTTACGGCGGCGCCAGCGCCGGTTGCGGTTACATCGATCCCCCCGAGGAGCCCACCGCCGTGCGCGCGCTGTATGACGAAGGCGAGGGCGCCGTGCGCCTGTTCGTCGCCCGCCAATGGATTCCCGGCGAACCGGCCGCCGAGCGCTACCACCAGGTCAGCGCCAATGCCGAAAATGCCTTCCTGCACCAGCACACGCTCAACGTCAGCGGCGGCCGCGGCTACCAGTCGCTGGCCGCGCAGGGCATGGGCGCGCTGGGCGTGTTGCAGCGCGGGCACCTGTCTGCCGATTGGACCTTCAGCCAGCAGCACTATCGCGGCGGCCACGCCAACCGCGACTTCCAGCTGGACAACGCCTATTACCGCCATGACCTGGGGCAGCAGCACTACCTGCAGGCCGGGCGCATGGACCGCCGCAACCTGAGCAGCCCGCAGGGCGGCACCTTCAGCTTCAGCATGCTGCCGATGGACCGCTTCCAGGGCCTGCGCCTGGGCACCACGCAGGCCTACGTGGATTCGGCGGCCGCCGTACAAGCCACGCCGCTCACCGTGCTGCTGGCACGCGATGCACGGGTGGATGCGTTCGATGGCGAGCGCCTGCTGCAGACCTTCTACCTGCAGGCCGGTATCAACCAGCTCGATACGCGCCGGTTTCCGCTGGGCAACTACACCGTCACCCTGCGCATCTACGAAGACGGTGTGCTGGTGCGCAGCGAGGACGCGCCGTTCGACAAGGGCGGCGACTGGACCGACAGCAGCGTGCAGTGGTTCATGCAGGGTGGCCGCCGTAACGAGCGCCGCAGCGACCGTTTCAACGACGAGCTGGCAGCGATGGCCGGCCTGCGCGTGCCGGTATCGCGCAACGTGGCGGTGACCGCCGGCATCGCCGACCTCGGCGGCTTCAGCTATGGCGAACTGCGGCTGGACCTGCGCCATGTGTTCGCCACCCAGGAGATTCGCGGCACCTTCAGCGGCATGCACGGCAGCGACGGCAGCCGCGGCCAGCAGCACCAGCTGTCCTACCGTCGCCGCGCCTCGTGGAATGTGTACCACCAGCGCATGCGCGGCCGCGCCTGCCAGTTCGAGGACGACGCGCGCGACCGGCTCGGCTGTGCCGACTCGCTCAGCGCCTCGATGGCGCTGCCAGTGGCGGGCGGCAACGCCTACGTGGCCTATACCCGCCGCCAGACCTGGCGCGCAGGCACCGTGCAACCGGGGCTGGGGGATGATCCGCTGGCCGGGCTCGACCCGCTGTTGCCGCCGTGGCTGCCACAGCCCACGCGCGTGCCGCAGCTCAGCCGCACCTGGCAGGCCAG
This sequence comes from Stenotrophomonas sp. YJH_SMC_43, assembly GCF_059372535.1. Taxonomy (NCBI): domain Bacteria; kingdom Pseudomonadati; phylum Pseudomonadota; class Gammaproteobacteria; order Lysobacterales; family Lysobacteraceae; genus Stenotrophomonas; species Stenotrophomonas sp. YJH_SMC_43. The sequence continues at coordinate 219,718 of NZ_JCAFVQ010000003.1, read as the reverse complement.
CTACAGCCGCAGCCAGCGATGGGGCGAGTTCAGTGTCTCCAGCCGCATCGGCGTGTGGCAGCAGACCAGTGGTGGTGGCCTGCGCGATGGACGCGACCGCGGCATCTATTTCAACTTCAGCCTCAACCGCCTGCAGCGCGGCGACCACGGCAGCTCACAGCGGCGCTATGGCCTGGATGTGCGCCAGCCGCAGCACGCGCGTCCGGATATCAACTACAGCGCTGGCCAGACCCTGCGCCAGGAATACGAAGACCAGTACCGCGAAGTGTCCGGCGAACTACGTGGCAACAACAACGAACGCTACAGCGCCACGCTGAGCGGGCAGTTGCAGAACCGCATCGGCCAGACCGGCGCCACCGTATCGCGCTACCAGCACCAGGGTGGCAATGAAGTGGCGTACAGCGCTACGCACAGTTCCGGGCTGGCCATCGGCTCGCGCGGGCTGTACTGGGGCGCAGGCGTGGGTGCCGACGCCGGGCTGGCAGTGCAGGTGGATGGCACTGACGATCTGGACTTGACCGGCGTTGCCGCCGAACTGCAGGTAGGCGGCCTGCGCCGGCAGCGGCTGAAGCTGGGCGAACGCCGCCTGCTGCCGGTGTCCGCCTACCAATCGCACCGCGCCGAAGTGCAGGACGCCAGCGCACCGGACAGCATCGCCGCTGTGCGCGTGAGCGGTGTGGGTGGCGCGCGTCCGCTGTTCCTCTCGCCCGGGCGGCTGGTGCGCATGCCGGTGCCGATTGAAGTGACCTACACCTTCATCGGCAACGCCCACGACATCGCCGGTGCACCGCTGCGCGGCGCCCGCATTCTCAACGCGCCGGTGCCCGGCACCGGCAGCAATGGAGGCTTCGTGGCCGACTTCCCACGACGCGAAAAGACCCTGTACCTGCTGCAGGACGACCGGCTGCTGCACTGCCCGCTGCAGGTGCGCGAGCGCCGCAGCGTGGTGATGCTGGTGGGCGCCGTGCAGTGCGAGCCCCTGGCCGTGGCGCAGCTGCCCGCCGACATCCGCCATCAGGCACGGGTGACGCGATTGCTGCAGGAGCAGGCGTTGATTGCCGCCACGCCGCAGACCGCGGCCGCGGGAGGTGCGCAGTGAACCGCCGGGTGTGGTGGGTGATGGCGGTGCTGTGTGCGCTGGTGGTGCTGGCGCCAAGGGCGATGGCGCAGCGGCCGCCGGACTTGGATCCGGTTGGCGCCAGCCAGCAAAGCCATGTCATCTCATACGATCGATCCTCGATGCCGGGTGAGATTGTCCTGTATGCGCGGAGGACTCCCCTTGGATACAACCTCGATCAAGATCTTGGCTACGGTCGAATCCATCTGACATGCCGATCCGAATCGGACGCAAAGAGTGGGAAGTGCAGAACGATTGGAGATAGCACGACTGGATCCAGAGCGACAGAGATCCCGTTGCGGTTCGTTGAGCGCAGAAGTGGGCTCTGGACAGAAATCAACGTAGTTGGATCTCTCCAGCGCGCATATGGCGATCAACGTTGCTATCGCGGCTATTGGGAAGACACTGATAGACCTATCCACACAACTTTCGGAGCGACATGTATTGATGCTCCCGCGGTTGGAACTGGCGTCGATCTTCGCATTCCTAATAGGGAGTTGGCGAAGCTTGTGGCTGGACACTGGGATGCTGAGCTAATCCTCGATCTGCATGTGGACGTCAACGGAGGCGTGATCGGTACCCACGCCTTTACCTTCGACTTCACCATCACCGACCACAACGCAGTCTCCATCTACTTCCCACTCTTCGACCAGGTCACCCCGCACGTCGGCCTTAATCTGCAGTACGACCCGATCGCACAGACCGTCGGCGGCCGAACCCAACTCGACATGTGCCTGTATGACGGGCTGGGCTCGCAGAGCCAGTACCTGGGCGTCACCGTGCGCGACAGTGGGCCACGCCCCCCTGGGCCTTCCGGCTACTCGGTCTGGCACACAGACGGCGGCAGCGACGCCACGCAACGCGTGGACTACACCGTCACCCTCGATCACAACGGCAGCGCCTTGCCACTGCGCAACGGTGTGGAGCAGCTGCTGCATGGCATCGATACCGCAAAGCTGCGCCTGGTGCTGCTGCCCGGGATGACGCAACCCGTGTTCTGCGTGCCCACGCCTTTGACGCTGGACACCCCACGCGTGCCGGTCAGCAGCAAGCGCCCCGGCTATTACGACGGCGATCTCAAGGTGGAACTGCGCGTTCCCACCGTCACGCCCTGATTCCCATGGAGCCCCCGATGAAGCCTCTGATTCGCTGCCTGCTTCCCCTGTCGCTGCTGATGGCGATGCCCGCCCACGCCAATCTCACCGTGCATCCCATGCGCACGTCGGTGGACGTGAAGAAGGGCGCGCAGATCCGCATCTATTCGCAGTCCACCCAGCCGCAGTACGTGCAGGCCTCGATCAAGCGCATCGTCAATCCCGCCGGTGTAGACGAGCAGGAGGTTGAGGTCGAGCCCGGCGAAGCGGCCATCGCCATCACCCCCGGCAAGTTCGCGCTGGCCGGTGGCGGCAATCGCCTGATCCGGGTGATTCCGCTGCAGCCGGTCGAGAAGGAAACCGCCTACCGCGTGTACTTCGAAGGTGTGCGTGGCCCTGAAGGGATTGACCACGCAGGCGAGGGTGAACGTGCGCAGGCCAACATCGGCGTCAGCCTGGTCTGGGGCGCGCTGGTCAATGTGCTGCCCGCGCAGCCTTCCATGGCGGTACAGGTGGAAGGCAACCGCCTGCGCAACACCGGCACGGTGCGCGTGGGCATCACCAGCATCGCTGACTGCGATGGTGCGCGCTGCACCGCGCACGACGTGTCGCGAAGCCTGTATCCCGGCAGTGCGTTGGAACTGCCTTTCCCCGTGCAGCCGGGACACACGCTGCAACTGCGCTACCGGCTGACCCGCGATGGTTATCGCGAGCACGTACAAACCCTGGCGCCCAGCGCCGGTTGACTTCCCAGCCCCGCCAGCGGTGCTGGCGGGGTTCTTTCTGACACCTTTGTTAAGGAGATCCAATGAATCGTATCTATCGCCGTCTATGGAGTCGCGCCCGTCAGTGCTGGGTGGTGGCCAGCGAGCTGGCGCCATCCCGCGGAAAAGCGTCTTCCACCGTTCGTGCAGGGGGTCTTGTGCTTCTTTCGTTGCTGGTGGTGCCGACTGCTGGCGCGCGCGAGGATGACGAAGATGACACAGCCTGGTGGGCACGACAGACAATGAGTGCCTTCGTCGCAACGGCTGGCGACAGTGGGCGCGCATTCGAGACCCGGGCAGTCAATCGTGGCGATGTGTACAGCAACACGTCGCGGGCCAACTGGAGTGTCATCGACGGCAAGGAGTCCATGGCACTTGGGTCGGAAGCACGTGCCAGCGGTGAACATAGTCTCGCGGCAGGTATCAGCAGCCGTGCCGCGGGTGCGAGAAGCGTGACACTTGGGAGTCTCTCGGAGGCATGGGGAGATAACAGCATTGCGCTCGGTCACTATGCGGTCACCGAGAACGGTGGATATGGCACTGCTGTAGGCACCTACAGTAGGGCCAACGGGATTGGAGCAACGGCGCTTGGGCAGAATGCCAAGGCTCAAACCGAAAACTCCATTGCCGTGGGAAGTGGTTCCATGACGAATCCCGGCGCAGGCATCTCCAAGATTGCCATCGGTGGTGATGCGTACGCGGGCAGTAGTGGCTGGACGGGTGCAATCGCACTGGGCGGGGAATCGCTCGCAGAGTACGACGGTGTGGCTGTTGGTTATGGTGCAAAGACATCGGCAAATGGCACTGTGGCACTTGGTCGTGGATCGCTTGCCACAGAGGCCAACACCGTTTCGGTCGGTAGCGCCAGCGTGAAAAGGCGGGTAGTCAATGTGGCCGATGCGGGGCTGAACTCGACCAGCAGTGATGCGGTCACTGGCAAGCAGCTGTATGCCACCAACTCCAACGTGACCAAGGCCCAGGCCGCGGCCGATGGGGCGAAAACGACAGCCACGGCGGCACAATCCACCGCCAACACGGCCAACAGCAATGCCAACTCGGCGCTGGCGAAGGCCAATGCGGTCAGTGGCCTGGTCAGCCAGGTATCGGCCGCTGGCAACGTAAGGCTGGGTGGTGAGAACACCGGTACGGTGCTGGATGTGCGCAACAAGTCCAATGCGGTGCGCAGCATCACCGGCCTGAAGGATGGGGCGCTTTCTACCTCCAGCACTGAAGCCGTGACGGGCAGGCAGCTCAATGCAACCAACAGCAACGTGACGGCTGCTCGGACTGCGGCCGACGCGGCGAAGACCACGGCCACAGCAGCGCAGACCACCGCCACTACAGCCAACACCAACGCCAATACAGCGCTGGCCAAGGCCAATACGGTCAGTGGCCTGGTCAGCCAGGTATCGGCCAGCGGCAACGTACGTTTGGGCGGCGAGAACACCGGCACGGTGCTGGATGCCCGCAACAAGTCCAATGCGGTGCGCAGCATCACCGGCCTGAAGGATGGGGCACTGAGCACGTCAAGCACGGAGGCCGTCACCGGCAAGCAGTTGAATGCCACCAACAGCAACGTTGCCGCCGTGAAATCCACGGCAGACGCAGCGCAGGCGCGCGTGGCGGTACTGGATGGCCTAGTGGGGCAGGTGTCGGCAAGCGGCAACGTGCGCCTGGGTGCGGACAACACCGGCACCGTCATCGACGTTGCCAACAAGAGTGGCGCCAAGCGCAAGCTGCAGAATCTGGCCAACGGCGTGCTCAGTACGTCCAGCACGGATGCAGTAACCGGGCAGCAGCTCAATGCCACCAATAGCGAAGTGGCCAGCGTGCGCACGGCCGCAACCGCGGCGAAGACGGCGGCCGATGCCGCCCGTGGTGTGGCCGATAGCGCTGTGCTGAAGGCTGATGCCTTGGGCGGTCTGGTGGGCCAGGTATCTGCCAGTGGCAATGTGCGTCTGGGTGCGGAGAACACTGGGACCATCGTGGATGTCGCGAACAAGACCGGAGCCAAGCGACGCATCTACAACATCGCCAACGGCACGCTGAGTGCGGGCAGCACGGATGCGGTGACCGGGCAGCAGCTGTTTGCGACCAATGCCACGGTGGAGACGCAGCGACAGGCTTTGGCTGGGCATGCGCAGCAGCTGACGGATCAGGACGGGCGTATCGCCGACAACCGGGTCGAGCTGGATGCGCTGCGTGCGGACTTCGATAACTTCGATCCGGATCTGGATGGCGTGGTGAAGTTCAGTGCTGATCGTCGCTTGGTGGATATGGAAGGTGCGCGCGTATCGGGGGTGGCAGCGGGGGATATCAGCTCTTCGGCCAGCACGGATGCGGTGAATGGGGGGCAGTTGTTTGCCACTAATCTACGAATGGCCGAAATGGAAGATCTGACCCGCTTCATTGCGGTGGGTGCGGATGGCTTTAGTACAGCCGCACTTGCTGGGGATCTGGGCGTTGCGCTGGGCGATGGCGCTATTGCATCTGTTGATAAGGAGGGGGCGACCGCGCTTGGGGCATTCTCGACTGCGAGCGCAAAGAACTCAGTAGCTCTTGGGCGGGCTGCCAACGTTCATAGTGGCGCCGAGGATGGCTTCGCGCTGGGTGGAAGGTCTCAGGTAGCGGCAAAGTACGGAGTTTCCCTCGGGGCGGAGAGTGAGGTCCATGCCTCCGCGATCGGATCTGTTGCGCTCGGATATCAGTCTATTGCGCGTGAGTCAGAAACCGTATCGATAGGTAATGACTCGCTTCAGCGCCGGCTGGTGAATGTTGCGCGTGGAAGAGGGAGCAACGACGCCGCCACCGCAGGGCAGCTGAATGAGGCTCTAGCCACTTTGGGTGGAGGTGCCGGACTGGACGGCGCTGGCAGCATCATTGCGCCCGAGTACAAGGTCCAGGGCAGCACCCAGAGTACCGTGGGTGAGGCACTGGTTGCATTGGATGGAGCGGTGGTAAAGGCGAGCAGTCGTTCGGAACGTGTCGAAAGTCAGATGCGCGCGACGTTCCAGCAGTCGCCCTCAACCCGGGCAGATGGAATTGGTCAACTGAACCTGGCCGGTGCGCAAGGCATGGTTCTGTCGAATCTTGCCGATGGTCGTATTGCCGCTGGTAGTCGCGATGCGGTGACTGGTAGCCAGCTGTATGCAGCCAAGCAGGATATCGCTCGAAACAGAGAGGAAATTGAACAACTGGCGAGCCAGGCTGGAACAGGCGCATCCCAAAGAAGTGTCTCAGCGCAGAATCAGGGACTGATTGACTTTGGCGGGGCTCGCGTTACCGGAGTTCTGCCGGGCGAAGTCAGTGCGCACAGTTACGATGCAGTCACAGGCGCACAGTTGTTTGAGTCAAATTCAAGGATATCCAACTTGGAGCAGAATGGTCAGTTGATCGCTGTGTCCAAGGATCAGGAGAGCATTGAAGCAAAGGCCGGACTAATGGGTGTCGCTATCGGTGATGGGGCCGAGGCGTCATTGGATTCGGATGGGGGTACCGCACTTGGTAGCTATGCTAGGGCTCGTGGCAGAGGCTCGGTTGCTTTGGGGCGAGGCTCTTTCGTACACAATGATGCTGACGGTGGTATTGCCATCAGTACGGGCGCGAACGTATATGCAAGTGGTGGAATTGCGATCGGCAACTTCAGTACGGTTGAACGGAATGCAGTGAAGTCGGTGGCAATTGGCGGGGGTTCCGTTGCGACGGAAGCTGACACAGTGTCCTTCGGGAGCTACACATACCAGCGGCGCCTCGTGAACGTAGCCAACGGCCGCAACACCAACGACGCAGCCACCATCGGCCAGCTGCGCGGCGCGCTTTCCACCCTCGGCGGCAACATCGACGCCAACGGCAACGTCACCACCCCCGGCTTCACCGTCCAGGGCCAGCACCAGAACACCGTCAACGACGCTCTCACCACGCTGGACTCCGCCGTAGTCACAACCGGCTCCCGCATGGACCGCGTCGAAACCCAGCTCCGCTCGGTCTTCCAGGAAACGCCCTCCACCCGTAGCGACGGCACCGCTCAGCTCACCTTGGCGGGCACCAACGGCATGGTCATTTCCAACGTGGCCAACGGCCTGATCGCCGCCGGCAGCCGCGAGGCCGTCAATGGTGGCCAGCTGCACGCCGTGCAGCAGCAGCTCAACGGCCGCATGGACGGTCTGGAGCAGCGCGTGGATGGCCAGCCGCATTCGCGTGCGTTGTCTACGGCTTCGGCCGCGCCCACCGAGCAGGTCACGCCAACGCCGGAAGCCAGCGATTCGCCGCAGGTGGCCTCGGCAGGCGAGGGCACGTCGCCCACGCCGCAGCCGAAGTCGAAGAAGGACGACACGCCGTCGCCCACGCCGCAGGTCGATACCGCCGAACTGGAGAAGATGCTGGCCCGCGCCAACGAGTACACCGATGGCGCCATCAGCAACTTCGAGCGTCGCCTGGACAAGATGGACAAGCGCTTCAACCGCATGGCCGCGATGAGCAGTGCGCAGACGGCCATGGCCATGAACACCGCCGGCCTGGCCACCTACAACCGTCTCGGCGCGGGCGTGGGCTATGCCGAGGGTGAGTCCGCCATGGCGGTGGGCTACCAGCGCGTGCTCAACGAAAAGGGCTCGGCCACCTTCAGCCTCAATGGTGCGTTCACCAATAGCGGTGAACGCAGCATGGGCGTGGGTGTGGGCATCGGCTGGTAAGCGATGGAGCCCCGGCGTGACGCGCGTAATCCACCCCGTCGCGCCGGGGTCCTGGCCAAGGAGATGGCAATGTACAGATGGGTAAGCGGCTTCATCAGCTATCGCACGTTCTATATCTGGCGGGCGCGCTATCGCTACTACACACGGAACCTGGATCTGTGGACGCTGATGAGCGGTCTGTGCATCGTCGGTCTACTGCTGGTCCTGTGGTACATGTGGCAGATGCTGGGCGTGCCGCCGCCGCGCATACATCCGGATACAGCGGCGCTGCGCATCGAGGGCGTCACCCACGAGGCGATCCATCGCATCGTGCTGGTGCGCCACGCTGGCAGCACGCGGGGGGCCGAGTTCACCACGCCGGAGGACGTGCGGGCGAGTACGCTGCGCACGATGCGGGTACGGCAGGTGATGGACAGCGAAGTGGTGTGGCGGCTGAAGGCCGACATGCTGGCGGACATCGCTGACTACATCAACGTCACAGGCGGGTGCTTCCCCTACGACTGCCGGCAGATTCGGGATCGGTTGGATCCCGTGCGCAAGGCCGCTGTGGAGAATGCGCAGATCAACGCCTCACTGGCGACGATCCTGGACGTGCCGCTGGACCAGATGCCGCTCTTGAAGGGCGGCGAGCGTGAGCGGGTGAAGAGTGGGTGGTCGGATACGTTCAACGACGTCTACTTTCAGGCCGGCTTGCTGAGGGACCTGCAGGCCATGCATGCGCAGATGATGCGGGAGTATCCGCAGCGAGCCCCCGCGCCCTGGTTGCCGCGGTTGCTCAGCGACCCGCTGCGCGATACCCGTTTCGTCTGGTAGCGGGAGCATGATGGGCGCCATCTGCCAGAGCAGGTAGCGCAGCTTTTGTAGAGTCGAGCCGCGCTCGACTGCTCTTCGGCCAGCAATCGATTGCCTGAAGCACGGTGCGGACCAACGGTCCGCACCCACCAAAGACAGGTACCGCTACGCTCGCCGGCCATGGGCCGGCGCCACCGTCATCCGCCGATGTACGCGGTGATCTCCGCCTCGGCCAGCACCTGCCGCAACTGCGCGACAGACGCGCGCCGCATCGGCTTCTCATCCACCGGCGACAGCGGTGCTTGGCGCAGGGCGTCATACGGCAGTACGGCCAGGTCGAAGGTCAGTTCCTCCGCACTGAACACCCACACCGGTACATCCAGGCAGCGTTCGCGGTCCATGCGCAGGCGGCGCGTCCGTGATTCGGCGGGGATGCCGTGCTCGTCCAGGAAGCGATGCACGGCCTCCGGGTCGTCGCTGTGCAGGTGCAGCTGCACGGGGCTGTTGGCGTCGGCGGTGCCGTCCAGCACTGGGCCAGCCAGACGTGGGGAGAAGCCGTGCAGGAATTCCAGTGCACGCATCGCGGCCTCGCGGCGGCGTTGCAGTTCGTTGCCGTGCTGGGGCCCGGAGAACAGCCGCTGGTACTCGCGCAGGGCGTCTTCGATCTCGGTGTTGCGGGGCAGGGAGGCATCGTCGTGGATGCCGAGCCGGCTGGCGGCCTTCAACTTGGCCTGGTGGTAGTCGCGGATGCCGCCTTCGGCCATCAGGCGGGCGGCTTCGTGGGCGAGGCGGTGGCGCCGCTCGCGGGTCTGGCTGGCAGCATGCTGACGGGCGCGGTGCATGCGATGACTCCCTGTTGCGACCTGGGTACAGAGTAGCGCAGGGATGTGACATCTGCGTGGGTATGGCGCAGAGATGCCAACCAACGGTTGGCAGCTACCACGGCAAACGGGTGCCGTTGATCCTGTAGAGCCGAGCCCATGCTCGGCTGCTCTACCGCGGGCCCCCGAAGCCGAGCATGGGCTCGGCTCTACAAAGGGCAGTGCCAACCAAGGTTGGCACCCACCCATACCTGCCTCTTAGAAGATATCGAACGCGGCGGCGTCGGCCTGCGGCGTATTGAGGTTCAGGTCGTAGTCGGTCAGGCGGTCCATGTCTTCCACCTTCACCCACTCGGTCGCGCCGTTGAGGGTGGCCTGGACCATGCCGCTGGGCGGCTCGTTCTGCGCGATCGGGGTGTCCTTCAGCGCGGTGCGCATGTAGTCGATCCAGATCGGCAGGGCGGCCTTGCCACCGTATTCGCGGTAACCCAGCGAGCGGAAGTCGTCGCGGCCCACCCACACGGTGGTCACGTACGGGCCGCCGAAGCCCGAGAACCAGGCATCGCGGTGGTCGTTGGTGGAGCCGGTCTTGCCGCCCACGTCCTCGCGGCCGAGCACCTTGGCCTGGGCACCGGTACCGCGCTGGACCACGTCGCGCATCATCGACACCAGCTGGTAGGCAGTGCGGGCGTCGATCGCGCGCGGGGCGGTGCGGGCATCGGGGTTGACCGGCGCGGCCGGGGTCTCGGCCTTGGCTTCGGCCTTGGCCGCAGCAGCCGGGTCCACCTTCGGGGCCGGGGCGCCGAAGTTGAAGCCGTCCACCACCTGGTTGACCGGCTGGTCGCTGCTGCCGGCGCAGTCGCGGCAGGCCATCGCCGGGTTTTCCTTGAACACCAGGTTGCCGTCGCGGTCGTTCACCTGGTCGATCAGCCAGGTGTCCACGCGCGAGCCGCCGTTGGCGAACACAGCGTAGCCACGGGCCACCGACAGCGGGGTGAGCGACGCCGTACCCAGCGACATCGACAGGTTCGGCGGCAGTTCCGATTCGGCGAAACCAAATTCGCTGATGTACTTGCGCGCGTAGTCCACGCCCATGCCATCAAGCAGGCGCACCGAGACCAGGTTGCGCGACTGCACCAGTGCTTCACGCAGGCGCATCGGGCCGCGGAAGCCGCCGCCGTCGTTCTGCGGCGCCCAGGTCTTGCCGCGGCGGTCGCGGAACACGACCGGTGCGTCGAGCACGATCGAGGCCGGGTTGTAGCCCTTGTCGAAGGCCGCGGCGTAGATGAAGGGCTTGAAGCTCGAACCCGGCTGGCGGCGGGCCTGGGTGGCACGGTTGAACTTGTTGCCGGAGAAGCTGAAACCGCCAACCAGCGCCTTCAGCGCGCCGCTGTGGGCATCCAGCGAGACCAGCGCGGACTGGCCGCGCGGGAGCTGATCCAGCAGCCACTCACCTTCCTTGGCACCGGCACGCACGCGCACGATGTCACCGCGCTGCACCAGCTTGCCCGGGGTCTTGTTGGTCCACTTGGCGGCACCGGCCGGCAGCACGATCTCGCTGCGGTTGGCCAGCACCACGGTGGCGCTGCCATCGGCACCGGTGCTGGCAACGATGGCCGGCAGCAGGCCGGCCTGGCCGTACAGGCCACGCAGGTGCTCGGCCAGGGCGGCGGCGTCTTCGCCGGCACCCACCTGCACCTGCTTCTCCACGCCGTGCCAGCCGTGGCGGTGGTCGTACAGCAGCAGGCCGTCGCGCACCGACTGGTTGGCGGCGGTCTGCAGGGTCGAATCGATCGTGGTGGTGACGTGGTAGCCCTTGTTGACCACGTCACCGCCGAAGCGGGCGATCATTTCCTGGCGCACCAGTTCGGCCACGTACGGGGCATCGACCTGCACCGGCGGCTCATGCGCGGTGGCGTGCATCGGCACGGCCTTGGCCGCGTCGGCCTCGGCCTGGCTGACGAACTTCAGGTCGGCCATGCGCTGCAGCACATAGTTGTCACGACGCTGGCGGGCGCGCTCCGGGTTGGAGATCGGGTTGCCCGAGGACGGGAACTTGGGGATGCCGGCCAGCGAGGCCATCTCGTCCAGGTCCAGCTCGTTCAGTTTCTTGCCGTAATAGAACTCGGCGGCAGCGGCCACGCCGTAGGCGCGGTTGCCGAAGAAACTCTTGTTCAGGTACAGCTCGAAGATCTCGTCCTTGCTCAGCTCGGACTCGATCTTCCGCGCCAGCAGGATCTCGGCCAGCTTGCGGGTGTAGCTGTACTCGGAGCTGAGGAAGAACTGGCGGGCCACCTGCTGGGTGATGGTGGAGCCACCGGGCACGCGCTTGTCGTTGGTGGTGGCCAGCAGCCACACCGCACGGCCGATGCCCATGTAGTCCACGCCGCCGTGCTCGTAGAAGCGGGCGTCCTCGGTGGCCAGGAAGGCCTGCTTCAGGCGCTCGGGCACGTCCTTCATGGTGATCGGGGTACGCCGGGTCTCGCCGAACACCGCCATCAGCTTGCCGTCGGCAGCGTAGACGTACATCGGCTCCTGCATTTCCACGTCGCGCAGGGTCTGCACGTCGGGAAGCTTGGAGGACACGGCGTAGTACAGACCGCCTACGGCGGCCGCGCCGATCAGCGCCAGGACCAGGACAATCAGGAAGATCCAGCGCAGCCAGCGGCGGAGTCGAGTCATCGGGTTCAGATTCCGATTGCGAATTTCGTGGTCGCAGAGTATAGATTACGCAAGGTGGCGGCTGGGGTCGTCACCGGGGAGCGCAAGGGGAACAGTCAGGGGCTGCATGGTGAATCCGTGAGGGACTTCACAGCAGGGCCGTTGCCATTTGCTAAGAATACGTTATTAATGCTCGGGCGCAGGTCTTGCGTCCAAGTGCCCGTCGGCAGGGGAGAAACCGTGGGGCTCATCCCAAAAAGTCAGTCGCCGCTTGTAGGCGTCGACATCAGTTCGACTGCGGTAAAGCTTTTGCAGCTGTCCCGCAGTGGCAACCGTTTTCGTGTGGAACATTACGCCGTGGAACCTCTTCCGCCGAACGCGGTGGTGGAGAAGAACATCGTGGAAGTGGAGGCCGTGGGTGAGGCCATCCGCCGTGCGATGAACCGCTCGGGGAGCAAGGCCAAGCTGGCCGCTGCCGCCGTCGCCGGTTCGGCGGTGATCACCAAGGTGATCCCGATGCCGGCCGAGCTCGACGAAAACGACATGGAAGCCCAGATCGAGCTGGAAGCGGTCAACTACATTCCGTACCCGATCGAGGAAGTGAACCTGGACTTCGAGGTGATCGGGGCGATCCCGAACAACCCGGAGATGGTCCAGGTGCTGCTGGCCGCGTCGCGTTCGGAGAACGTGGAACTGCGCCAGTCGGCCCTGGAACTGGGTGGCCTGCAGGCCAAGGTGATGGACGTGGAGGCCTTCGCGGTCGAGAACGCCTATGCCCTGGTGGCCAGCGAGCTGCCGGTGTCCATCGAGGGCGTGGTCGCGCTGGTCGACATCGGCGCCACCATGACCACCCTCAACGTCCTGCGCGGTGGCCGCAGCCTGTACAGCCGCGAACAGGTGTTCGGTGGCAAGCAGCTGACCGACGAGATCATGCGCCGTTACGGCCTGAGCTACGAGGAAGCCGGCCTGGCCAAGCGCCAGGGCGGGCTGCCGGAAAGCTACGAGATGGAAGTGCTGGAGCCGTTCAAGGAAGCCACGGTCCAGCAGATCAGCCGCCTGCTGCAGTTCTTCTATGCAGGCAGCGAGTTCAACCGCGTTGACCACATCGTGCTGGCCGGCGGCTGCGCCGTGCTCGGCGGGCTGCCGGAAATGGTCGAGGAACAGCTGGGCGTGCCGACCGTGGTCGCCAACCCGCTGGCGCAGATGACCCTGGGGCCGAAGGTGAACGCACATGCGCTGGCCCAGGATGCCCCCGCGCTGATGATCGCCACCGGTCTGGCGCTGAGGAGCTTCGACTGATGGCACGCATCAATCTATTGCCCTGGCGCGCCGAGCGGCGCAAGCAACGCCAGCGCGAGTTCTACGCAATGCTGGGCATGGCCGCTGTCGGTGGCCTGCTGCTGTCGCTGGTGATCTGGTTCTATTACGACCGCCAGGTGAGCGGCCAGATGGACCGCAACGCCTATCTGGAAGCCGAGATCGAAAAGGTCAAGGAACAGAACAAGGAGATCGACCGCCTCGACGCGCAGAAGGAACGCCTGCTGGCCCGCAAGAAGGTCATTGAGGAACTGCAGGCCAAGCGCTCGCAGATGGTGCACCTGTTCGATGCGCTGGTGCGCACGATTCCCGATGGCCTGGTGCTGACCGCGCTGAAGCAGGAAGGCGACGTGCTGACCCTGGAAGGCCGCACCCAGTCCAACGCCCGTGTTTCGGCGTACATGCGCAACCTGGAGACCTCCGGCTGGATGACCAACCCGGAACTGTCGATCATCGAAGCGCGTGATCCCGAGAAGGACAAGGACGGCAAGGTTGGCCCGCTGGCCGACATCAAGGCGCTGCCCTATGTGTTCGTGGTCAAGGTGAAGCTGCCGGCGCAGAGTGAGGAAGTGGCCGGTACGCCAGGCCTCAACGCGGACGGTTCGGTGTCAACGCCGGCTCCGCCCGCAGTGGCCCCGCTTGCCGCCGGCCCGGATGCAGCGGCGCCCGCTGCACCGGCCGCAGGCCAGCCCGCTGCTGCTCCGGCTGCACCCGCCCCCGCCGCCGCTCCGGTCAATGCACCTGCTGCCACCCCGGCCGCGCCGAACCAGCCGGCAGCCCCGGCTGCCAAGCCTGCGCCGAAGCCCGAGGGCAGCCGCCTGGCGCAGCCGCCGCAGGCCTTCAACGCCCCGCTGCAGGGGGATCGCGCATGAGCCAGAAAATCGATCTGAAGAACCTGGATTTCAACGACATCGGCAACTGGCCGCAGAAGGCCAAGATCGTCTTCTGCTCGCTGTTGGCGCTGGTGATCATGTTCGTTGCGTGGATGCTGCTGATCAGTGGCAAGCGCGAGGAACTGGCCGGCCTGGAATCGAAGGAAGTCGACCTGCGTGCCGAGTTCACCAAGCAGCAGGAGCGCGCGGTGAACCTGGCGCCGCTGAAGCAGCAGCTGGCACAGATGGAACAGGTGCTGCAGCAGATGCTCCGGCAGTTGCCCAGCAAGACCGAAATGCCGGACCTGATCATCGACATCTCGCAGACGGCGTTGTCCAGCGGCCTGACCAACGAGCTGTTCGAGCCGGAGCAGGAGCAGGTCAAGGAGTTCTACGCCGAAAAGCCGATCAAGCTGCGCATGGTGGGCAGTTACCACCAGTTCGGTGCTTTCGTCAGTGGCGTGGCGTCGCTGCCGCGCGTGGTCATCCTGACCATGCACGACATCAACCTCAAGCCCAAGGACAAGGCCAGCGGCAACGCCCGCAGCGGTGCGCTGGAGCTGTCCGGCACGGTCAAGACCTATCGCTATCTGGATGAGACCGAGGTGCAGGCACAGCAGGCGGCTGACGCCGGCAAGGAGGAGAAGAAGTGATCCGTTCCCTCTTTGCGCGTTGTGGGATGGCTGCCGTCGTTCTGATGCTGGCTGCGTGCGGCCGCGATGTGACCAGCACGCCGGGTGATGCGCCGAACCTTGAAAAGTGGGTGGAAGGCGAGCGTGCCCGACCGGCGCAGCCGCTGGAGCCGCTGCCGGTGATGCAGCAGTTCGAAACCTTCGAATACTCCGCACAGGGTCTGCGCGACCCGTTCACCGATGCCTGGACCAATCCGCAGCAGGGGAATGGCGGATTGCGTCCGGATCCGAACCGGCGCAAGGAGCCGCTGGAAGGCTTCCCGCTGGATGCACTGGACATGGTCGGTACCATCGGCACCGGCGCCGCTACCGTGGCGCTGGTGATGGGGCCGGACAAGGTGACCTACCGGGTACGCCCGGGTGGGTACCTTGGGCAGAGCGACGGGCGGGTCACGGCGGTCTTCGAGGACCACGTGGAGCTGATCGAACTGGTGCCGGATGGCGCGGGCGGCTGGCTGGAACGGCCGGCAACGCTCTCGCTTGAAGATCAATGATCGTTTACTGGGGATAGCACGATGACCTTTCACCAAGCCAAGGGGCTGCGTCCCATCCGGCGCTCTACCTTGAACCGTGTCAGCGCGTTGGGAGTCGCGCTGATGCTGGCCTGCGCTCCGGCGCTGGCCGCCGCACCGGCCGAGAAGCCGGTGGGCGCCACTGTGGCACCGGCGGCAGCGCCGGCGGGCCTGTCGGTGGCCAAGATCGATTTCAAGCGCGGCGATGATGGCGCCGGGCGCCTGATCGTCCAGTTCGACGGCCAGGGCGCAGTCCCGGACCTGCGGACGCAGGGCAACAGCGTGGTGGTCGATGTCGGTAACGCCCGGCTGCCGGCCAACCTGCAGAAGCCGATGAACGTCACCGACTTCGCCACGCCGGTGCAGCGCATCGACGCCAAGCCGTCCGGTGCCGGTACCCAGCTGGTGCTCAGTACCGGTGGCGCGGTGGAGTCGCTGGCCTACCAGAGCGGCAACGAGTACGTGGTGGAGATCAGCCCGCGGCAAGCGCCCGCCGCGGTGGGCGCGGTCACTGCCGGCAGCGTCACCCAGGCTGCCAAGGCGGTGGGGCAGCGTGGCTTCACCGGCAAGCCGGTGACCTTCAACTTCCAGGACGTGCCGGTGCGCACCGTGCTGCAGTTGATCGCCGAAGAATCCAATCTCAACGTGGTGGCGTCCGATTCGGTACAGGGCAATGTGACCCTGCGCCTGGTCAACGTGCCGTGGGACCAGGCGCTGGACATCGTGCTGCGCGCCAAGGGCCTGGACAAGCGTCGCGATGGCAGCGTGATCTGGGTCGCTCCGCAGGCTGAGCTGGCCAAGTTCGAGCAGGAGAAGGAAGACGCGCGCATCGCCATCGAGAACCGCGAAGACCTGGTCACCGATTACGTCCAGATCAACTACCACAGCGCCACGCAGATCTTCAAAGCGCTGACCGAGGCCAAGGGCATCGGCGGCGGCAGTGGCGGCGGCAATGGCGGTGGTGGCGGTTCGTCGCAGGAAGACAGTGGTTTCCTGTCCTCGCGCGGCCGTATCGTGGCCGACGAGCGCACCAACACGCTGATGATCAGCGACATCCCGAAGAAGCTCGCGCGCATGCGTGAGCTGATCGGTGTGATCGACCGTCCGGTTGACCAGGTGCTGATCGAAAGCCGTATCGTCATCGCTACCGATACCTTCGCCCGCGAGCTGGGTGCGAAGTTCGGCATCAGCGGCAGCCGCGACAACGTGTACTTCAGCGGCAGCCTGGATGCCAATGCCGAAACCCGCAAGTCGCAGGTCGATACAGCGCAGGCCAACGCCAAGGCGATTCGCGAGTGGCAGGCCGGCGGCAGCGTCGGCCCGGCGCCTATTCCCAGCGGCCCGACCATCAAGCGCGGCCTGAACTGGAACCTGCCGGTGGCCGCAGCCAACAACCCTGGCTCGCTGGCGCTGTCGATCCTCAACGCAGGCTACCTGCTGGACGTGGAGCTGTCGGCCATGCAGGAAGAGTCGCGAGGTGAGGTGATCTCCAACCCGCGCGTGGTCACCACCAACCAGCGCGAGGCCATGATCAAGCAAGGCAAGGAAATCGGCTACGTCACCATCAGCGGCACCGGTGCTGCCGGTGGCGCCGGCTCCACCCCGAACGTGCAGTTCAAGGAAGTGGTGCTGGAACTGCGGGTGACCCCGACCATCACCAACGACAACCGCGTGTTCCTCAACATGCAGGTGAAGAAGGATGAAGTCGACCGCCTGATCGAGCTGCAGGGCTACGGCACGGTGCCGTCGATCAACCGCCGCGAGGTCAACACCGCGGTGCTGGTCGAGGATGGGCAGACCGTGGTCATCGGTGGTGTGTACGAGTTCACCGACCGCAGCAGCATCAGCAAGGTGCCGTTCCTGGGCGACGTGCCGTTCCTGGGCAACCTGTTCAAGAAGCGTGGCCGCAACAAGGACAAGGCCGAGCTGCTGGTGTTCGTGACCCCGAAGGTGCTGCGCGTGGCCAAGCAGAACTGAGCCCGCGCCACCCGCGAAACGAAGAAGGGCCGCCATGCGCGGCCCTTCTTCGTTACCGCCAGTAGATTCACGCCGCCCATGTCCAGTAGATCCACGCCATGCGTGGATGGGCCGTTCAGCCGTTCTTGATGCCAATCGCAGGGCACCCTGCGATGATGTCGGGAACCCGTGCCGTCCCGCGCCGGTCAAAGGCCCCCATGAACCTGCCACCGCCGATGCCCGAAACCGTCTCGCCGCCGCCCGCGCCGGCCACCTCCCGCCTGCATGGCGCCTTCACCCAGCTGCGCGATGCCCTGTCGGCCGAGATCGTCGGCCAGGCGGCACTGGTCGAACGCCTGCTGATCGCGCTGCTGGCCGATGGCCACCTGCTGGTGGAGGGCGCTCCGGGCCTGGCCAAGACCACGGCGATCCGTGCGCTGGCCTCGCGCCTGGAGGCTGACTTCGCCCGCGTGCAGTTCACCCCGGACCTGCTGCCGGCCGACCTGACCGGCACCGAGATCTGGCGCCCGCAGGAAGGCCGCTTCGAATTCGTACCCGGACCGATCTTCCACCCGATCCTGCTGGCCGATGAAATCAACCGCGCGCCAGCCAAGGTGCAGTCCGCATTGCTGGAAGCGATGGGCGAGCGCCAGGTTACCGTTGGCCGCCACACCTACGCGCTGCCGCCGCTGTTCCTGGTGATGGCCACGCAGAACCCGATCGAACAGGAAGGCACCTTCCCGCTGCCGGAAGCACAGCTGGACCGCTTCCTGATGCATGTGCGCATCGGCTACCCGGACCAGGCTGCCGAATCGGAGATCCTGCGCCTGGCCCGCGAGCGCGCCCGTGGCGCACTGGGCGAAGCCGCACCGGCGCCGGAAAAGCTGCCGATGCAGGATGTGTTCGATGCCCGCCGCGAAGTGCTGGACCTGCACATGGCGCCGGCGCTGGAGCGCTACCTGATCGAGCTGGTGCTGGCTTCGCGTGATCCGGCGCGCTATGACGCTGGCCTTGGCCGCCGCATTGCCTGGGGCGCCAGCCCGCGCGGTTCCATCGCACTGGAACGCTGCGCGCGTGCGCGCGCCTGGCTGGCCGGCCGCGATTTCGTCACCCCTGATGATGTGCGTGCGGTCGCTGCCGACGTGCTGCGC
The DNA here is from genome assembly GCF_059372535.1 of Stenotrophomonas sp. YJH_SMC_43. Lineage (NCBI taxonomy): Bacteria > Pseudomonadati > Pseudomonadota > Gammaproteobacteria > Lysobacterales > Lysobacteraceae > Stenotrophomonas > Stenotrophomonas sp. YJH_SMC_43. The sequence goes on along the minus strand of NZ_JCAFVQ010000003.1, from coordinate 201,278 downwards.
CATCGCGTGCTGCCCAGCTACGAAGCTACTGCCGAAGGCTGGGATGGCGAACGCCTGGTGCAGGAGCTGCTGGCCCGGGTGCCGGCACCCTGAGCCTGCGCATGACCGATCCATCCCTGGACCACGCCTCCTCCGTCAGCGACGGTGACGGGCTGCGCCCGCAGCTGTCCGAACTGGTGGCGCTGCGCCGCCTTGCACAGCGTCCGCCGCCGCCACGCCGTGGCCGTGCCGGCAACGTCGGGCAGGCGCCGTCACCGCTGCGTGGGCGTGGCATGGAATATGCCGAGTCACGCGAGTACGTGGCCGGTGATGATGCGCGGCATATCGACTGGCGGGTGACCGCACGGACCGGTCGTGCCCACACCAAACTGTTCCAGGCCGAACGCGAGCGGGTCAGCCTGATCGTGGCCGATACCTCGCCGGCCCTGTACTTCGGCACCCGCGTGCGCTTCAAATCGGTGCAGGCCGCACGTGCAGGCGCCGTCGCCGCGTGGTCGGCGCAACGTCGTGGCGATCGCATCGGAGCCCTGCGTGGCAGCGACCGTGAACCACCGATCGCACCGGCAGGAGGCCCGCGCGGCGTGCTGCGCGTGCTGGATGCGCTCACCCGCTGGTATGCGCAGCCCCCGGCCGATGACCTTGGCCTGGAACGCGCGCTGGACCATGCCGGTCGCGTCCTGCGCCCCGGTGCACGTGTGCTGGTGCTGGCCGATCCGCAGCAGGCCATCCGCATTCCGCCCGCGCGCTGGAGCGCGCTGGCCCAGCATCACGACCTCAGCCTGGTGCTGCTGGTCGATCCACTGGAGCTGCAGCCACCGTCGGCCGCACTGCAGTTCCAGACCGCGCAGCAGCGCATCGGTCTCGACCTGCGCCGCAGCGAAGTGCAGGCGCACTGGCAGGCGCATTTTGTCGAGCCGCTGCAGGAACTGCGGCGCCAGCTCGGCGCGCGCCGCGTCGACGTACAGGTGCTGTCCTCCGATGCGCCCAGCGACACCTGGCTGGCACCATCCCCCACCGAGGTGCCGGCATGAGCGCCAACCTGCCGCTGCGCGATGTGCAGCTGCCGCCGGCCCCATCATGGTGGCCACCGGCACCGGGCTATCTGATGATCGGCGGCGTGGTGCTGCTGTTGCTGGTGGCGATGGCCTTCCTGTGGTGGCAGCGCCGCCGACGCCGCCAACGCTGGTTGCAGGTGTTTGATCAGGAGCTGGCAACCACCGCCGATGCGGCTGCCGAACTGGCGGCGATCGCAGGGCTGCTGCGTCGCGCTGCACGCCAGGCACAGCCCGGCAGTGAATCCCTGCGCGATGACGCCTGGTGGCAGCGCGTGGATCCGGAAGGCACGCTGCCCGCGGCACGTCGCAGCCTGTTGGCGGAAGGTGCCTATCGCCCACGGGTGGACGCCAACGATGTGGCGGCGCTGCGCAGCTGGGCGCGCGAGCGCTACCTGGCCATGCTGCTGGAGCGCCGCCGATGAACCTGCTGGCAAGTTACTGGCCATGGCCGGACCTGCAGCTGGCGTGGCCGCTGGCCCTGCTGGCGCTGCCGTTGCCGTTGCTGATGCGCTGGTGGAAGCGTCGTGCCGACCCCGGCGCTGCGCTGCGCGTGCCCTATGCAGCGACGGAACTGGAAGCGCTGGCCGGTGGCGGCCGCGTCGATGTGTCGTGGCTGCGAACGCTGCTGTTGTGGCTGGGCTGGTGCGCGCTGTGCATCGCACTCACGCGCCCGCAGCAGTTGGGCGAGGCCATCACCCCGCCGCAGCAGGGCCGGCAGATGATGCTGGCGATGGACGTGTCCGGCAGCATGGGCGAGGGCGACATGGTGCTGGGCGGGCAGGCGGTGGATCGCCTGACCGCGGCCAAGGCCGTGCTCGCCGATTTCCTTGATCGTCGTGCAGGTGATCGCATCGGCCTGCTGATCTTCGGCGACCGCGCCTACACGCTTACGCCGCTTACTGCCGATCTGGCCAGCGTGCGCGACCAGCTGCGCGACAGCGTGGTCGGCCTGGCCGGGCGCGAGACGGCCATCGGTGATGCCATCGGCCTGGCAGTGAAACGCCTGCGCAGCCAACCGGAGGGGCAGCGCGTGCTGATCCTGCTGACCGACGGCGTCAGCAACGCCGGGGTGCTGGAGCCGCTGCGTGCGGCGGAAGTGGCCCGCGCCGAAGGTGTACGCATCCACACCGTCGCGTTTGGTGGCGATGGCAGCATGCGCCTGTTCGGCATTCCCATTTCCGCCGACCAGGATCCGGTCGACGAGGCCACGTTGAAAAAGATTGCCAGCATGACCGGTGGCCAGTTCTTCCGCGCCCGCGATACCGCGCAGCTGGCCGGCATCTACGCCGAACTGGACCGGCTGGAGCCGATCGCGGCGAAGGGGCCAAGCCTGCGACCGCGCGAGGAGCGCTATGCCTGGCCGTTGGGCCTGGCGTTGTTGCTGGGTGCGTTGGCATGGGTGTGGCCGGAGCGCCGCCGATGATCGCGTTGGCATCCCATCTTCCCGACTGGAATGCGCTGCACTTCCTGCGCCCGGAATGGCTGTGGGCCTTGCTGGCATTGCCGCTGATCCTCGCGCTGGCGTTGTACCGGCAGCGGCGCAGCGATGTGTGGCGAACAGCAGTCGATGCCCACCTGTTGCCGCATCTGCTGGCTGCGGGCACGCGCCGCCGTGCACGCCTGCCCTGGGCCGTGCTGCTGGGCTGGACGCTGGCCTCGCTGGCCATGGCCGGGCCGAGCTGGCGCCAGCAGGCACAGCCGATGTTCCAGGCCAGCGCACCGCTGCTGGTCGTGCTGGATCTGTCCAGCCGGATCAATGCCACCGACCTGCCGCCGTCGCGCCTGCTGCAGGCCCGGGCGAAAGTGGGTGAGCTGCTGCGTGCCCGCCAGGGCGGACAGGTGGGCCTGGTGGTCTACGCCGAGGATGCCTACACCGTGGCGCCGCTGACCGACGACGGCAGCAACGTTGCGCTGTATCTGGACGCGTTGTCGCCGGATGTGATGCCACGCGACGGCCACCGTGCCGACCGCGGTATCGACTGGGCGACGCGGTTGATGCGCCAGATCGGGGCATTGCGGGGGCAGATCCTGCTGGTGAGCGATCAGGCGGATGATGAAGCGGCACTGGCCGCCGCGCAGGCGCGCAGCCTCGGCCTGCAGGTGTCGGTACTGGGCCTGGGCACAGCTGCCGGTGCGGCGTACCGGGATGGCAGTGGGCAGATCCGCCAGGCTGCGCTGGATGAAGGCAGCCTGCGTGCGGTGGCTACCGCCGGTGGTGGCCGTTATGCACGCATCGCCGCCGATGACAGTGATCTGCGCGCACTGGGTGTACTGGATGCACGCGAAGGTACTGCGGCGCAGCGGCCCGGGGAGGGCAAGCAATGGCGTGATGAAGGGTTCTGGCTGCTGCCACCGGTGATGCTGCTGGCGCTGCTGGCCTTCCGCCGCCGCGCGCTGCTGGCGGCGGTGCTGGCGGTGGGCCTGCTGCCGTGGATGAGTGATGTGCAGGCGCAGGCACCCGCCGTGCCGGCTTCACCGCCGGTGCAGGGCACACTGTGGAAGCGCGCCGACCAGGTGCAGCACCAGCGTCTGGCCGAAGGTGCGCAGGCGTACCGCAATGGCGATTTCGCCAGTGCCCGCAAGCAGTTCGAGGGCATCGACAGCGATGCGGGCTGGTACAACCTGGCCAATGCACTGGCCCGCCAAGGCAACTACGACGAAGCCATTGCCGCCTACGACCGCGCGCTGGCACTGCATCCCGGCATGGCCGACGCGGTCGCCAACCGCGCCGTGGTCGATGCCGCGCGCAAGCGCAAGCAGTCGGGTGGCAAAGGCCAGGATCAGCAGAAGCCACCGCAGAACGGGCAGCAGAAGCCACCGCAGAACGGCCAGGGGCAGCAGAATCCGCAGGGCCAGCAGCCGCAGCAGGGCCAGCAGAATCCCGGCCAGGGCCAGCCGCAACCGGGCCAGCAGGGGCAGCCCAAGCCCGGTGACGACAAGAACCCGTCGAGCCCGCAGCCCGGCGAGCGCGGGCGCGATGGACAGCAGGCGCCACCACAGGTGGAGGATGCCAAGGCACAGGCCCAGGCGGATGAGCAGCAGCGCCAGCGCATGCAGCAGGCAATGCAGCAGGCACGTGAGGGCAAGGGCGAACAGGATGGCAAGCCCGTGCCAGGCAGCGACGGCACCACCCCGCGCCAACGCGAGGAGCAACAGGCGGTGGAGGCGTGGATGCGGCGCGTACCGGATGATCCGGGCGCATTGCTGCGGGCCAAGTTCCAGCTGGAAAACGAACGCAGGAAGAGGGAAGGGCGATGACGCGGGCGATCAACATGCACGGGCGCTGGCCACTGCAGGTACTGGCAGCACTGCTGCTGTGGCTGCCGCTGCTGGCGTGGGCGCAGCCGCGCGCGTGGCTGGACCGCGACCGCATTGCGATGGGCGAGACGGTCACCCTCAATGTCGAGAGCGATCAGGGCGCACCAGATTTCACGCCGTTGCGTACCGACTTCGATCTCAGCGGCCAGACCAGCAGCCGTCAGGTGGAGTGGAGCAATGGCAGCATGCAGCAGCGCAATCTGTATGGCGTGGCACTCACGCCGCGGCGTAGCGGTGCACTGGTGGTGCCGGGCCTGCAGGTGGGCAGCGTGCGTACCGCGCCGCTGACCCTGCAGGTGGATGCCGCTGCCGTGGCCGGCCCCGACAGCAACGCGGTGGCCTTCATCGAAACCGTTGTCGATGACCAGACGCCGTATGTGCAGCAGAGCGTAGGCGTGGTGGTGCGGTTGTATTTCGCCTCGCAGCTGGCCTCCGGCGAACTGGTGCTGGATACCCCGGCCGGTGCGTCGTTGCAGCGGGTGGGCGATGACCGCACCGATGTGCGGCAGGTCAATGGCCGCCGCTACAACGTGGTCGAGCGGCGCTTCCTGCTGATCCCCGAGCGCAGCGGTGCACTTCGGCTGGCCGGTGCGCGTTTCAGTGGGCGCAGTGCCGGTGGCTTCTTCGACGACTTCTTTGGCGGCGGCGACGGGCGGATGAATGCCACCGGCGCCGACCGCACGTTGCAGGTACAGGCACAGCCGGCACAGGCGCCGCAGCCGTGGCTGCCGCTGCAGGGCCTGCAGCTGCGCTACACCAGTGCACCGACCAGCGCACGTACCGGTGAGGCGGCCAACGTGGTGGTCGAGGCGATTGCCGACGGTGCCACCCGCGCGCAGTTCACCGACCTGCCGGTGCCCGACGTTGGCAGCGCCGCGCAGGTGTTCGCCGAACCGGCGCAGTACGAAGAGACCTTCAACGGCAGCACGCCGCGGCTGAAGATCACCCGCCGTTACTCGATCGTGCCGCGCCAGCCGGGTTCGCTGGTGGTGCCGGGGCCGCGCCTGCCGTGGTGGGACGTGCGCAACGGCAAGCCACAGGAAGCGAAGCTGCCGGACCTGACACTCGCCGTCGCAGCCGGTAATGGCGGTGGCAGTGCTTCACCTGCGCCGCTGCCGCCGATCGACACCGATGCTGCGCTGCCGGGGGGCGATGGCCAGGACAGTCGTATCGCGGCCACCGATCCGCGCGCCAGCGGCCTGGCCGAGCGTCCGTGGCCATGGATGGGCGCCGCCATCGGCCTGGCGCTGCTGTGGCTGCTGACCCTGTTGTGGGGCTGGCAGCGTGGCCGTCGCCCGCGCGTGGCGTCGCCTGAGGCGGGCAGGGGGGCTGTGCCGGCTGTGGCGACTGGACGTGCCGGCCTGGCCGAACTGCGCCGCGCGCTGGATGGTGAAGGCTTCGATCAGGTAGAAGCTCAGCTGTGCGCGATGGCCGGCGTTGAACGCATCGAGCAGGTCATCGCGCGGTTGGATGACCCGGCCCAGCGCCAGGTGCTGCAGGACCTGCAACAGGCGCGCTGGGGCGGGCAAGGTGATCTGGCGCCGCTGCGCACGCGCCTGCGCGGGGTCTTCCGTGACGGACCGCACTGGTCGGCGGCGGCGATCACCGCTGACACTGGCCTGGCGCCGCTGTATCCGCCGCGGCGAACCTGAACCGGCGCCGCTTGCGCGCTTTGTTAGAGTGCATTCATTTTTCGAGGAAACCCGCGCATGACAGCAGCTGCTGCCGACAAGAAGAAGTTGCCCCTGCATTGGAAGATGGGCATCGGCTTTGCGATCGGCCTGATCCTGGGACTGATCGTGCACGCCCTGGGTGGCAGCGTCGATGGTCTGCAGGCCGGTGCCAAGTGGGTAATGGACTACATCACCACCCCGGCGTCGGGCCTGTTCCTCAACCTGATCTTCATGCTGATCGTGCCGCTGATCTTCTCGGCGCTGATCATGGGCGTGTCGGAGATGGGCGACATCCGCGCCCTCGGTCGCATCGGCTGGAAGACCCTGGCGTATACCGTGCTGCTGTCCGGCATTGCCGTGGGCATCGGCCTGGTGCTGGTCAACCTGCTCAAGCCGGGTGCCGGCGTCGACCCGCAGGTCGCCGCGATGATGCTGTCGGAGAACGCAGAGCGCAGCAAGGAAATCGTTGCTGGCATCCATGGCACGCCGAAGGGCATGGACATGCTGCTGTCGATCGTGCCGAGCAACGTGCTGCAGGCGGCGTCTGACAACGGTGCGATCCTGTCGCTGATGTTCTTCGCGCTGATGTTCGGCATCGGCATGGTGCTGACCGACAACGAGAAGGTCGCACCGCTGCGCCGCGCCATCGAAGGCGTGTTCGAAATCTCGATGACCCTGATCAACCTGGTCATCCGCCTGGCCCCGTATGCGGTGGCCTGCTTCATGTTCAACCTGGCCGCGCTGTTCGGCTTCGAGCTGATCATCCGCCTGGGCGCCTACGTGGGCGTGGTGGTGCTGGCGCTGGGCCTGCACATGATCGTGACCTACGGCACCGCCGTGTGGCTGTCCGGCCGCTCGCCGCTGTCGTTCTTCCGCGATACCCAGGAAGCGACGGTGATGGCGTTCTCCACCGCCTCCAGCAACGCCACCCTGCCGACCGCGCTGCGCGTGGCCGACCAGATGGGCCTGCCGCAGCGCGTGTCGCGCTTCGTGCTGACCGTGGGCGCCACCGCCAACCAGAACGGCACTGCGCTGTTCGAGGGCGTGACGGTGATCTTCCTGGCCCAGTTCTTTGGCGTGGACCTGAGCATCGGCCAGCAGATCATGGTGATGGCGGTCTGCATCCTCGGTGGCATCGGCACGGCCGGCGTGCCGTCGGGCTCGCTGCCGGTGGTGGCGATGATCTGCGCGATGGTGGGCGTGAACCCGCTGGGCATCGGCCTGATCCTGGGCGTGAACCACTTCCTGGACATGTGCCGTACCGCCCTGAACGTGACCGGCGACCTGGCCCTGACCACCCTGGTGGCCAAGGGCGAGTCCCACGACGGCCCGGCGCTTACGCCCCACCAGGACTGAGTCCAAGGCCACTGCTGGCGACCTGATCGGGGTCGGATTCCTTTCTGCAGGGAAAGGTATCCGACCCCTTTTCACATGCGGAATCCGGCGGAGATCATGAAAGTGCCGGCCAGCGGCCGGCACTACCGGGCAAGGTGAACCGACCCCCCGCCCGGCGACTATGGGACAATAGGCCGCCCGCACGTCCGCGGCCGCCTCCCGATTCCGACAGAACCATGACGCAGCCTACCCGTCGCCAGTTGGCCAACGCCATCCGCTTCCTTGCCGCCGATGCGGTTGAAACCGCAAAGTCCGGCCACCCCGGCATGCCCATGGGCATGGCCGACATCGCCGAAGTCCTCTGGAACGACTACCTCCGCCACAACCCGAGCAATCCGCACTGGTTCAACCGCGACCGTTTCGTGCTGTCCAACGGCCACGGTTCGATGCTGCAGTACGCGCTGCTGCACCTGAGCGGTTACGACCTGCCGATCGAGCAGCTGAAGCTGTTCCGCCAGCTGGGGAGCCACACCGCCGGCCACCCGGAACGCCATGAGACCCCGGGCGTGGAAACCACCACCGGCCCGCTGGGCCAGGGTTTCGCCAACGCCGTGGGCTTCGCCCTGGCCGAGAAGCTGCTGGCACAGCGCTTCAACCGCCCGGAGCTGGAAGTGGTCGACCACCGCACCTGGGTGTTCATGGGCGATGGCTGCCTGATGGAAGGCGTGTCGCATGAAGCGGCGTCGCTGGCCGGTACCTGGGGCCTGCACAAGCTGGTCTGCTTCTGGGACAACAACCACATCTCCATCGACGGCAACGTCGAGGGCTGGTTCACCGACAACACCCCGGAGCGTTTCGAAGCCTATGGCTGGAACGTGGTCCGTGACGTCGATGGCCACGACCCGGAAAGCATCAAGGCCGGCATCGAGGCCGCGCTGTCGCAGAGCGACAAGCCGACCCTGATCTGCTGCCGCACCACCATTGGTTTTGGTTCGCCGAACAAGGCGGGCAAGGAATCCAGCCACGGCGCACCGCTGGGCAAGGACGAACTGGAAGCCACCCGCAAGCAGCTGGGCTGGGAGTACGGTCCGTTCGAGATCCCGCAGGCGATCTACGACGGCTGGCGCGCCAATGGCGCCGGCACCCTGCGCCAGGCCGAGTGGGAACAGCTGTTCGACAAGTACGCCAGCCAGTACCCGGGCGAGGCCGCCGAACTGACCCGTCGTTCGCACGGCGAACTGCCGGCCGACTTCGTTGCCAAGGCCGATGCCTACATCGCCCAGGTGGCGGCTGAAGGCCCGACGATCGCCTCGCGCAAGGCCTCGCAGCTGGCCATTGAAGCCTATGCCCCGCTGCTGCCGGAAATCGTCGGCGGCTCGGCCGACCTGGCGCACTCCAACCTGACCCTGTGGAAGGGCAGCAAGTCCGTTGCCAGCGACGACGCCAACGCCAACTACGTGTACTACGGCGTGCGCGAGTTCGGCATGACCGCCATTGCCAATGGCCTGGCCCTGCACGGTGGCTTCATTCCGTTCGACGCCACCTTCCTGGTGTTCAGCGATTACGCCCGCAATGGCGTGCGCATGAGCGCGCTGATCCCGGCCCACGCCATCCACGTCTACACCCACGATTCGATCGGCCTGGGCGAAGACGGCCCGACCCACCAGCCGGTGGAGCACCTGGCCTCGCTGCGCTACATCCCGAACAACGACGTGTGGCGCCCGTGCGATGCGGTCGAGTCGGCAGTGAGCTGGAAGGCCGCGATCACCCGCCAGGACGGCCCGAGCTGTCTGGTGTTCAGCCGCCAGAACCTGCCGCACCAGCCGCGCAACGCCGAGCAGATCGCCCAGATCGAGCGCGGTGGCTACGTGCTGGCCGATGCCGCCGGCACTCCGGACGTGATCCTGATCGCCACCGGTTCGGAAGTTTCGCTGGCCACTGAAGCCAAGGCCCAGCTGGATGCGGCCGGCCTCAAGACCCGCGTGGTCTCGATGCCGTCCACCGACGTGTTCCTGCGCCAGGATGCGGCCTACCGTGAATCGGTGCTGCCGAACGCCGTGCGCAAGCGCGTGGCCGTGGAAGCCGGCGTCACCGGCTTCTGGCGCCAGTTCGTCGGCCTGGACGGTGCAGTGATCGGCATTGACACCTTCGGTGCCTCGGCCCCGGCCGACCAGCTGTACAAGCACTTCGGCATCACCACCGCCCACGTGGTGGAAGCCGCCAAGGCGCTGTAAGCAGCATCGCAGCGTGATGAAGGAAAGGCCGGCGCACGCCGGCCTTTCTCGTTTTCCTGGGTAGATCCACGCCATGCGTGGACGAGAAAAGGGGACGGCGTGTTCCGCCCGACGGCGCCGCTGTCGCGTTGGCCTCTTCATCTGGCCTGCGTTCCTTGCGAAAAGGAGAGTCTGCCGAGACAACCTCAATAGTAAAAATGGTCAACAAGCGCGGCGCAGAAACCTATACTGGATTTGCGGAGTGTAAGGTGTGGCCTTACACTGGTGCTGCATGATCGTCAGCTTCAGGCATAAGGGCCTGAAGGCGCTCTATGAGCGGGGCGACATTTCCGGAGTCCGTGCCGATCATGTGGCTCGGTTGCGGCGTTTGCTTCTGCAGTTGGATCAAGCCCGGCTGCCTGGAGACATGGGGCTGCCCGGAAATCGCCTGCATCCCCTGCACGGAAGCTATAGCGGCTACTGGGCTGTGAATGTCTCGGCGAGTTGGCGATTGGTGTTCCGCTTTCGTGGGCTCGACGTCGAACTGGTCGATTACCTTGATTACCACTAGGAGTCTGCTCGATGCCGTTGCATGATCCGCCGCATCCAGGAGAATCGCTGCGCGAAGACATCCTGCCGGCGATCAGCATGTCCATCAGTGCGCTGGCGCAGCACCTTGGTTATTCCCGTGGACAGCTGTCGACCATCATCAACGGGCACGCCGGCATCTCTGCTGAACTCGCGTACCGTCTTGAACTTGCGGGCCTCGGCAGTGCTCGTATGTGGCTGGCGATGCAGGCGGCCTATGACCTGTGGCAGGTCGAGCATCGAGAGCATCCGCCCATTGCCCGCCTGTATCTTGAGGATGCAGTGAGGATCGGACAGTAGATCCGCGCCATGCATGAATAAAGAAGGGGACGGAGGGGATCAAGTCGTCTGTGCATGAACGACTTGATCCCCTCCGTCCCCTTTTCTCAGGCAGTGCGTGCCAGCGCCAGGCGCAGCAGTCGCGCGTCCAGGCGCTCTGCGAAATCCGTCGGAGCCTGCAGACCCATGCGCTGCAGGTACACCGCATCGCCGTCGCCGGCCGGTTGCCGCAACGCTGCCCAGACGGTACGCAGCTTGTCGCCACGGGTCTGCGTGTTGGCCTTCAACCAACCCAGCGCTTTCACCAGCACCTGCTCGATCTCGTTGAAGTCGCTGCCCAGCGGATAGTCCGGCAGGCTGCCATCGGCGCGGAATGGTGCCAGCGCTGCCGCCAATGCCTGCGGCGTATTGCGCTGCAGGCGCGCCGGGTGCGGTTGCGCGGTCGCCAGCAGCTTGCGCGCGGCATGTGCCTGCTGCAGCAGATCGCCCTGGAACGGGGCTTCGGTGATCGCGGTCATCGCATGCACGCAGTCCTCGTCGGTCAGCCCGCGCAGATCGGCGATGCCGTACTCGTTGAGGTAGATGTCGCGCAGGTGGCGTGGGATGGTGGTGTGCCCGTAGTTCCAGCGCACGTTGGATTCGCGGCGCCCCTTGTCATCGCGCGCGGCGCGGAACATCAGCACGCTGCGCGCTTCCGGCAGGGCATGTGCCATCGCCACGAAGTTGTACTGGCCGCCCACGCCGGACACCACGCGGCCATCGTCCAGCGCATCCGACACCGCCGCGCCCAGCGCGGTGGCCATCATGCAGGAATTGAAGAAGCGCGCGTGCCGGCGCTGCAGGCGTTCCAGCGTTTCGTTGCCACCGTACAACTGGTTGATCTCGCTGATGCGGCGCATGCCGATCGCACGGCATTCGTCTTCCGGCAGCGTGCGCAACCACTCGTAGAACTCCGGCGAGCCCAGGTAGAACGCGCCGTGCAGGTACTCGCCCTCGGCGGCCAAGGTGGCGTGGTCGATGGACAGCGTGCTGCCATTTTCGATGCGCTGCATCAGCGCCAGGTCGTCGTGCACCTTGCGCTTGATCACCCCGGTCTGCACCAGCCGGCGGAAGCCCTCGTTGAGCATCTCGCTGCAGCCGTACAGGCCCACTTCGAACGGATCCAGCCCGCCGATCTCCTGCACCAGCGGGTGGCTGGCCAGCTGCGGATCCAGCGCGTGCAGCACGCGGCGGTAGCGGGCGTTGTCGGTATGGCGCAGCACCAGTGCGTGGCTGAGTGCATCGGCCAGCGTGCCGATACCGATCTGCAGGGTGCCGCCGTCGCGCACCAGCGTGCTGGCGTACAGGCCGATGGCGTAGTCGGCATCGCCGACCGGCTGCCGCGGCAGCCCGAACAGCGCCGGGTACGGCGGCGGCGGGGTGATCACCAGATCGAAGAACGACACATCGACCGTCGCCGAGCCGCCCAGATAGGGCAGCTGCGGATCGATCTCGGCGATCATCAATGGGCGCGGCAGGCCGCGCGCGGTCATCGCATCCAGGGTGTCCTGGGTGATGTCGTTGTTGCACGACAACGACAGCCGACGGTCATCCGGCCGCATCGCCACCTTCTGCACGATCACCTGCGGCGCGCGCTGGGCGACCGCATCGGCGGCGTGGGTGTAGTTCAGGCTGGTGTAGCTGGACTGCGCCTGCCGCGAACCGAGCAGGGCGCCGGACTGCATGTAGAACTCTTCCACCTGCACATGTGCCGGCAACGCGTCGCGCGCGATCGCATCGGCATAGGCCAGGCGCGGGAAATCGTCGCCGAAATGGCGCTGCGCGAACGGTGCCATGAAGCGCGCTTCCAGACCGTTGCCGCGCGCCTTCGGCGGGTTGAGCGACAGCGCGGTATACAGCTGCAGCGGCCGCGAAGGGTCGTGCTCGACGCGTGCGTACAGGGCATTGAGCAGCCGGTGTGGCTTGCCCACTGCCAGCGGTGCCCCGATCCGCAGCGGCCCGTCCACGCGCGCAAACAACCAGTCGACGGCGGCGTCCAGGTCGGTGAGGTGTTCGGTCATGCGGGGCGGTCCTGCGTGTGGGGGAGTGCTGGCATTACAGCATGTCGGGCTTGAACCGCCGTCGACGCGAGACTTCGGCGCCGGACACCATGAACTGCCCATCGCCCCGGTAGTGCACCGTGCGCGGCAATCTCGGCCGTGGCGCCACGTGTGCACGCACGATTTCCCAGATGAACAGGTTGCTCGATTGCACCTGGCTGTCGTCGTAGAGACGGCATTCGAAGCAGGAATGGCATTGCCCGACCAGCGGCGCGCCGACCTCGCGCGCAGGTACTGCATCCAGCCCGAAACGCGCGAACTTGTCGACCTCGCGGCCGCTGCAGTTGCCGATGTCGACCACGGTATCGAGCAGCTCCACGCCGGGTACGTTGATCACGCACTCGCCACTACTGACGGCCAGTGCATGGCTGTGGTTTTCATTCCACAGGTAGGTGGCGACCAGCGACGGCGAAAAGCCCATCACCATGTGCCAGCCCATCGTCATCAGGTTGCGCTGGCCCTGCCACGCGGTACTGACCAGCACGATCGGGCCGGGTTCGAGGAAGCGGCGCGCCTGCTCGACCGGGAAATCCTTCTTGGACAGCGCTTTCATCCGGGGCCTGGGGCGGGAGGAATCGATGCTGGCGCAGCCGGGATGAACCCGGAGTCGAGGGGCTTGACAGATGATTCGATTACGCGCGTAATCGGGGTGTCGATTACGGATGTAAACCATGACCCCGATCAGCGAAGCCGAAGCCGTTGTGATGGAGGTGCTGTGGCAGCAGGCACCGCGTAGCGCCGATGACGTGGTGGCCGCGCTGGCCCACCGCGACTGGGCCGAGCCGACCATCAAGACCCTGCTCAACCGCCTGCTGACCAAGGGCGCGATCGCTGCCGAGCGCGATGGCCGGCGCTACCTGTACCGGCCGCTGCTGCAGCGCCAGGCATGGGTGGAGGCGCAGAGCCAGGACTTCATCGGGCGTGTTTTCGAGGGGCGCGTGGCGCCGCTGGTCGCGCACTTCAGCGAGCGCGGCCAGTTGAGCGCGCAGGACATCGCCGAACTGAAGAAGCTGATCCAGGAGCTGGACCATGACTGAGCTGCTCGACGGATTGTGGCAGGCCAGCCTGTGGCTGGCGGTGGGCGCGGTCCTGCTGGCAGTAATGCGACCGCTGCTGGTGCGGATGGGCGGCGCGGGGCTGGCCTACCGCAGCTGGTGGCTGCTGCCGATGCTGCTGGTGGCACTGATGCTGCCATTGCCGCAGGTTGCGTTGTTGCAGCAGGTGCCCACGCTGCCGCTGAAAGTGATGCCCGGTGCCATCGATGCCCTGAACGGGCCGTCGTTGCCATGGGCCGGGCTGTTGCTGGTGCTGTGGGCATTGGGCACGGGCCTGTGCCTGCTGCGCGACCTGCGCGCACAGCGTCGTTTCGAACGGCGGATGGGCCCACTGAAGCCGCGCGCCGATGGCAGCTGGCAGGCCAGCGGCGACCCCGGCCTGCCGGCCCTGGTTGGCCTGTGGCGGCCGCGCATCGTGGTCGGTCCGGCATTCGACCAGCAGTTCAGCGCACAGGAACAGGGGCTGATCCTGCAGCACGAGCGCAGCCATCGCCGCCATGGCGATCACTGGGCCAACGGCGCTCTGCTGCTGGCGCGCGCGGTGTTCTGGTTCCACCCGCTGCTGCCATGGGCGGCACGCCGCTTCCTGCGCGATCAGGAATTGGCCTGCGATGCCCGCACCATCGGTCCGCAGCCTGCGCTGCGCGGCCTCTATGCCAGCACGCTGCTGAAGGCGCAGCTGGTCCACCCGGTTGCGCCCGCGGTCTGCCATTGGCGCAGCCAACCCGTGTTGAAGGAGCGTATCGCCATGTTGAAGCAGTCCAAGCGGAAGGCATTGCCGTGGGTGTCCGGGCAGGTGCTGGTGGTCGGGTTGTGTGTGGGCATGGGGGCGGTGGCATGGGCCAGCCAAAGCGGTGCGGCCGGTGGCACCCGGATCGGTGTCGAGCCGTTCGAACATGCGCAGGACGATGCGGCCAAGGCGGGGTTGGACCGGCCGATCCAGGTGGACAAGATGCCGCCGCCGTCCTATCCGAAGTCCGCCTTCGAGCAACGCCAGGTAGGCGTGGTCAATCTGCGCATCGAAGTGGACGCACAGGGCCATCCGACCGATGTGCGGGTACTCAGTGCGACCAATCCGGGGGTGTTCGACGCCGTCTCCGTCGCCGCCGCGCGCAGCTGGACCTATCGTCCCGCGGTGAAGAACGGCAAGCCGGTGGCCGGTGCCGTACGCATTCCGATCACCTACGCCATGGATGACACCGAGGACGCGAAGTGAAGTCCGCGCCGCTGTTCGCGCCGCTGTTGATGATGGCGGCGCTGCTGGTGGGGTGTGCAACCCAGGATCGCCTGACCACCGTCGATACCCGCAGCGAGAATGTCGGTCACCAGCGCCTGCAGCCGCAGACGGGCGGCGGCAGTGGGCAGCTGCAGGTGTATTCGCTGGGTGCGACCGAGGGCTACCGGATGCCGCAACTGTACGCGGCACCGGACCCGGAGGTCGGTGATCGCGACCCGCGCGCGGAACTGGCGCCGACCACCATCTGCCTGCAGGTGGTGGTTGATGCCAACGGCGACGTCGAGCGCAGCCTGCCATTGACCGATCGCCCGGAGTGCGCGGCAGGTGCTGCGGGCGAGAATGCGCCCCTGCTGCAGGCAGCGCAGGAAGCCGTGGCGATGTGGAAGTACTCGTCCGCAGCGGTCTGCCACTTCGCGGCCGGCAAGGTGCCTGCCAATCGCGGTGACTGCCGGGGCGCCGAGCGTGTCGAACCGGTGGCCGTCACCCTGCAATATGCCTTTACCTTCGAGATCGTGAAGGGCCAGCACGTGGTGCGCACGCAGGGAAAATGATCGCTCGCGATGACCGGGGTAGCGCCGGGCCATGCCCGGCGGGCGCAGCGGAGTGGATCAGGCCCCGCCCTGGATGTTGGCCTTCACTGCGGGCTGCATCAGCTTCGGTTCTTCCAGCGTCGCATCGCGGGCCTGGCGCACGCTGACGAACTCTGCCTCGGCTACGCCGTCGTGCACGTGGATGTTGTGCGCGCGCTGTTGGCCGATGGTGGTTTCGTTGGCGAACCCGCGGCCACCGGGGCCGTAGTCGTGGCAGACAAACACGCGCGTCGCATCGGGCAGGGCCAGCAGGCGCTGGATCGAGCGGTACAACTGCGCGGCATCGCCGCCCGGGAAATCGCAGCGGGCAGTGCCGCCGTCGGGCATGAACAGCGAGTCGCCGGTAAACAGCGCATTGTCGATCAGATAGGCGATGCTGTCGCTGGTGTGGCCGGGCACGGCGATCACCTGGCAGCGCAGGTCACCCAAAGCGAAGGTCTCGCCATCGCTGAACAGGTGGTCGAAGATCTCATCGGCTGCGGGAAGCTGCAGGCCATAGCGCGGTGCGAACGTGGCCTGCACCGCGCGGATGCCTTCACCGATGGCCAGCGTGGCCTGCGGGAACCGTTGCTTGAGCCGGCGCCCGGCCGACACATGGTCGGCGTGGGCATGGGTTTCCAGCAGCCAGCGCAGCTGCAGGCCCTGTTGTTCGATGGCCTGCAACGCGGCATGCAACGGCGCTTCACTGCTGGCGTCGGTATCCGGGTCGTAGTCCAGGACCGGGTCGATCAGCGCCGCCTCGCCGCTGGCCACGTCGCTGACCAGGTAGCTGAAGGTGTTGCTGTCACGGTGGAAGAACGACTGCACCTGGACCGACATCGGAACTCTCCTCAGCGCGTGCCGAGCACGCGGTTCAGCAACTGCGCCAGGTTCTCACCGGCCAGTCGCAGCTGCGCTTCGGCCAGCGGCCGGTAGCGTTCGGTGTATTCGTCACCGATTTTACGCGTGGCCGGATAAACGCCAGCTTGCATGGAGATGCGGCAGCTGGCCTCGGCCCACGTCTGCGGGTCGCGCTGCGGGTTGGACTGGCGCGCCAGCTTCGGCGCGCGCTGGCTCTGCAGCAGCGGCAGATAGCCCGCATCGTCCAGCTTGCGGGTATTGAGCATGCCGCTGTCCCACAGCGAGTGCAGGTTGGTACCGCGGTTGCCGAACTGCAGCTGGAAATCGTTGCCGCCCTTGTCGTGGGCGTAACCGGCGTGCATCGGTTGGTGGATATCGCCGACCAGGTGCACCACGAACTTCAGCGCCTGCAGGCGCTCGCCGTCGGTCAGGCTGCGATCGCCGAGGATGGCGCTCTGTGCCTTCAGGGCCTCGACGATGCAGTTGCCGTTTTTGCAGTGCTTCGGTGCTTCGTAATGGCAGTTGTCTTCGGCGATGTTGACGTAGTGCCAGCCGGCCGAGCGGCGGCCCAGGCCCGGGTCCTTGGCGCGCAGCTGGTCGGCCCACGGCGCGATGCTGGCCAGCGTGGCGTCCGGTTCGGTGGCCAGCAGGCGGTCCACTTCGGCGCGGGCGGTGGGGCTGAGGCGGGCGTCGGCGACTTCGGCGACAAGGCGGTGGCCTTGCGCGCCCCAGGCATGTGCGGGGGCGGAGACGGACAGCAAGGCCGGCGCCAGGGCGGCGGCGAGGAACAGGGAGTGCAGGGCTTTCATGCGCACATTCTAGCGGGGTAGGTGGATTGAAGAGCGGCGCGTTCCTGTTCCGAAGTGGGAGCGCAGAGGGATGGGTTTACGGCGTGTCCCGGCTCCGCTCCCCGCCTTGCCCCAGCTCCGGAACCGCTTCAGTCCCAGGCACAAAAAAGCCCCGGCAATCACCGGGGCAACATGCTGCGAGGGTTTTGCGTGTAGCGGGGGAGCGGGGGCGAAGCCCCCGCGCTCAAGACATCGCTTTAGAACTTGAAAACGTACGAAGCGCCGTAGACCAGCGGATCGATGTTGACCGTGCCGATCTTCTCGCCGTTCAACTTCACCTTGCTGTCGATGTCGATCCAGCGCATGTCCACGCGCAGCGCGCCCTTCTCGCCGATCGCGAAGTCCACGCCCGCATGCGCGGCCAGGCCCCACGAATCCTGCAGCTTCAGGCGGCTGTCCTTCAGCGCACCGGTGGTGTCTTCGCTGAAGAAGGTGGTGTAGTTCACGCCCGCACCGATGAACGGCGACACCTTCCCCTTGCTGTTGAAGTGGTACTGCACGGTCACCACCGGCGGCAGCTGCTTGGTGCTGCCCACGCGGCCCAGGCCATTGATGTTGATGTCGTGCTTGAACGGCAGCGCGGCCAGTACTTCGATGCCGAGGTTGTCGGCGATGAAGTACTCACCGGTGATGGTCGGCTTGACGTCGTTGTCGACGTCGACCTTCAGGGTGTGGTTGGCCAGCCAGCCATTGTTCGACTTCGGGGCCACCTGGTGCACGCCGGCGGAAAGGGTCCAGTCGCCCTTGGACTGGGCCATGGCCGGGGCGGCGGCGAGCGACAGGGCGGCGGCCAGGCTGGCCACGATCAGGGGGGAGGTCTTGCGCATGGGGGTGATCTCGTTGCTGGGTGGATGTGGCCAGTCTCGGCCTCACATCGCGCTAACGCTTTGATCCGGATCAAATCCTGTCTGCCGGCCCGCTGCCCGCCGGGGCTGGCCCGCGGTGGCCAGCCCCGGTTTGCTAGACTTGTGGGCCCTATCCATCCCGCCGCACCCGTCGCGGCCGCAGGAGCTTGAGAACATGGCAATCAAGGTTGGTATCAACGGTTTCGGTCGCATCGGGCGTAACGTCCTGCGCTCGGCGGTGCTGAACTTCGGCGACGACATCGAAATCGTGGCCATCAACGATCTGCTGGAGCCGGACTATCTGGCGTACATGCTCAAGTACGACTCCGTGCACGGTCGTTTCAAGGCCGACGTGGCGGTGCAGGGCAACGACCTGCTGGTCAACGGCAAGAAGATCCGCCTGACCCAGGAACGCGACCCGGCCAACCTGAAGTGGAACGAAGTGGACGTGGACGTGGTGATCGAGTCCACCGGCCTGTTCCTGACCAAGGAAACCGCGCAGAAGCACATCGATGCCGGCGCCAGGAAGGTCATCATGTCGGCCCCGTCGAAGGACGATACGCCGATGTTCGTCTACGGCGTGAACGACAAGACCTACGCCGGCCAGGCGATCGTCTCCAATGCTTCGTGCACCACCAACTGCCTGGCCCCGCTGGCCAAGGTCATCAATGACAAGTGGGGCATCAAGCGTGGCCTGATGACCACCGTGCATGCGGCTACTGCCACCCAGAAGACCGTCGATGGCCCGTCCAACAAGGACTGGCGCGGTGGCCGTGGCATCCTGGAAAACATCATTCCGTCGTCCACCGGTGCGGCCAAGGCCGTCGGCGTGGTCATCCCGGAACTGAACAAGAAGCTGACCGGCATGAGCTTCCGCGTCCCGACCTCGGACGTGTCGGTGGTCGACCTGACCGTCGAGCTGGAAAAGGAAGCCACCTACGCCGAGATCTGCGCTGAAGTGAAGGCACAGAGCGAAGGCCCGCTGAAGGGCATCCTCGGCTACACCGAAGACAAGGTGGTGGCCACCGATTTCCGCGGCGAGACCTGCACCTCGGTGTTCGACGCCGAGGCCGGCATCGCCCTGGACGGCACCTTCGTCAAGCTGGTCACCTGGTACGACAACGAGTGGGGCTACTCGAACAAGTGCCTGGAAATGGCCAAGGTCGTCGCTGCCAAGTAAGGCCGGCGAAGATCGCACGCGGACCCCGGCCTGGCCGGGGTTCGTCGTTTATGGGGCCAGCCCTGTCGTAGCATGGGCCGGTCGACCGCTGCCGCTGGGGCGCGGGATTGCAATGGAAGCATGCAATGGAAGCATTGATCGCCCTGGTGGTACTGGTCCTGCTGGCCATCCCGCTGCTGCTGGTGGTGGCGCTGGTGATGATTGCCGGCCTGCGCCGCCGTGTGGCCGCGCTGGAAGGTGCCCTGGCCGCCGCGCCGGCCGTCCGGCCGGTTGCAGCCGAGCCTGCGCCAGAACGGGCTGCGCCCATGCCTGCGGCCGGCGCCGATCCGCCGTTCCTGCGGCCGGTGGCGGCTGCCGCAACGCCTCCGTCCCAGCCAACGCCGCCGCCGGTGCGCGAAGTGGTGCCTGCAGCAACGGAGGTGCCGCGCCCGGTCGCACCACCGCCAGTGCCACACGCGCCGTTGCAGCCGCCGTTGCCTTCCGAGCCGGCGCTGCCCAACTTCATCGAGCGCGGCATCGGAGCGGTCAAGCGCTGGTTCACCGAGGGCAACGTGCCGGTCAAGATCGGCATGCTGGTGCTGCTGGCCGGTGTTGCCGCGCTGTTGAAGTACGTCAGCGACCAGGGCTGGCTGGTGCTGCCGATCGAGCTGCGCCTGGCCGGTGTCACCGTGGGGGCGCTGGGCCTGTTGGCGTTCGGCTGGCACCAGCGCGAGCGCCGGCGCCTGTTCGCACTGGCGCTGCAGGGCGGTGCCATTGGCGTGTTGCTGCTGACCATCTTCGCCGCATTCAAACGGTTCGAGCTGCTCAACCCCGGGTTTGCCTTCGCCAGTTCGATCGCGCTGGTGGCCGGCCTGTGCGTGCTGGCGGTGGTGCAGAACTCGCGCACGTTGGCGGTGCTGGGCATCCTCGCCGGCTTCATGGCACCGCTGTGGCTGTCCACCGGCAGTGGCAACCACGTGGGGCTGTTCAGCTACTA
Source organism: Stenotrophomonas sp. YJH_SMC_43 (assembly GCF_059372535.1). Classification (NCBI taxonomy): domain Bacteria; kingdom Pseudomonadati; phylum Pseudomonadota; class Gammaproteobacteria; order Lysobacterales; family Lysobacteraceae; genus Stenotrophomonas; species Stenotrophomonas sp. YJH_SMC_43. The sequence continues at coordinate 181,147 of NZ_JCAFVQ010000003.1, read as the reverse complement.
CGCGGTGCTCAACGCTGGCATCTTCGCCATCGCCTGGTTCCGTCCGTGGCGTGCGCTGAACCTGCTTGGCTTCGCTTTTACCTTCGGCATCGGTACGTTCTGGGGCGTGTTGCAGTACGCGCCGGACAAGTTCAGCAGCACCGAGCCGTTCCTGCTGCTGTTCTTCGCCTTCTACCTGTTGATCCCGCTGCTGTACGCGCGCCGGCAGCCCGCCGGGCGACGTGACCTGGTCGACGGCAGCCTGGTGTTCGGCACGCCCTTGGTCGCCTTCTCGATGCAGGCGGGCATGCTGCACGAGCAGCCGATGACGCTGGCGCTGTGCGCGCTGGGCCTGGCGGCGATCTACGCCGTACTGGCGCGGGCACTGATCGCGCGCGCGTCTTACACCGTGCTGGCGCAGTCGCATGCGGTGCTGGCGGTGGGCTTCGCCACGCTGGCGGTGCCGCTGGCATTGTCTGCGCGTGCCACCGGCGCGGTGTTCGCGCTGGAAGGTGCGGGCCTGGCCTGGCTGGGCCTGCGCCAGAAACGCTGGCTGCCACAGGTGTCCGGCGCGTTGCTGCAGATCGGTGCTGCGTTCGCCTTTGTGGCCGGCGCCGACCACTGGCTCGAAGACGCACGCTTCCTGCTCAACCCGACCGCCATCGGTGCACTGCTGCTGGCCATTGCCGGTTTCGCGTCGGCATGGAGTTACCAGCGCAGGGAGCGCCATGAGATCGCACTGGTCTACTACCTGTGGGGCCTGCTGTGGTGGCTGGGCGGCCTGGTGCACGAGATCTTCCGCTTCTTCCCGCAGCGCACGCAGGCCGATGCGTTGCTGGTGCTGGTCGCGGCCACGGCCTGGCTGGCGGCTGAAATGCAGCGCCGCCAGCCGGCACGCGCGCTGGGCGTAACCGCCCTGGCGATGCTGGCCCTGGGCTTCCCGCTGGCGCTGATGCAGAGCGATGCGCACCAGCAGCCGTTCGCCGGCTATGGCGCACTGGCCTGGGCGGTGTTCGCGGCGCTGGGCGTACGTACGTTGCTGTGCCTGCGCCAGGGCGGCAACACCGTGGCACGCATCGCGCAGTTCCTGTGGTGGCTGCTGTGGCCGTCGCTGCTTTCGTTGCTGGCCCTGTGGGGCGGCGGCGAGGCCGGGCTGGCACAGGGCTGGACGCTGCTGTTGTTCACGCTGCCGTGGCTGCTGATGGCGGCGCTGTCGTTGTGGCGCTGGAATGCACTGCGCTGGCCGTTGGGGGCTGCCTTCGACAGCGTGCGCCTGCCGTTGCAGTGCGTGCTGTTCGGCCTGCTGTCCGCAGGCTGGCTGTTCGGCCAGTTGCTGCCGGGTGACGCAGCGCCGCTGCTGTGGCTGCCGGTGTTGAACCCGGCCGAGCTGGGGCAGTGGTTGAGCCTGGCGCTGCTGGCGCGCTGGCTGTACAGCGGGCAGGCGCCGCAGGCACTGGTGAAGATCCGGCTGCCGCTGTTGGCATTGGCCACCTTCGTCGCGCTGACCAGCCTGGTGCTGCACGGCGTGCATCAGTGGGGCGGCCTGTCGTGGAGTTCGTCGATGATGCGTTCCAGCCTGGCGCAGACCAGCCTGACCGTGCTGTGGAGCGTGCTCGGCGTGATCGCCTGGGTATGGGGTTCGCGCCGCGGCCAGCGCGTGTTGTGGATGGTCGGTGCCGTGCTGATGGGTGTGGTACTGGCCAAACTGGTCATTGTTGATCGCCAGCACCTGGGCAACCTGCTGGGCATTGCATCGTTCATCGCCTACGGCCTGCTGTGCACGGTCGTGGGTTATCTGGCACCGGCACCGCCGAGCGCGGCGCCGACCGTGGAGGAAAAACAATGAAGACGTGGAGCAGGGCGCTGCTGCCGGCGATGTTCGGCATGCTGGCCGCCGTCACCGCACAGGCCGCCGATTACCGTACCCAGTACGCCGAACAGTGGCCGCTGACGTTGTCCAGCGCACAATCGGGTGCCTACCGTGTTGTGCTGGAACCGGCGATCTACCGTCGCGCCGGCAGTGCGGACCTGGGCGATGTGCAGGTGTTCAATGCCGCCGGCCAATCGCTGCCGTCGGCATTGCTGGCGCCGGATCAGCCGCTGGCACAGCCGCCGGTGCAGCGTGAGCTGCCGTGGTTCGCGTTGCCGCCACTGGCCGAAGCCCAGCGCAACGACCTGCAGTTGCTGACCGAGCGCGATACCGATGGCCGTGTGCGTCGCGTGGAAGCCCGCGTGAGTGGTGGTGCGGCGGCGAGCGGGCAGGGTGGCTGGCTGATCGACGCCAGTGTGCTGGGCCAGCAGCCGCTGGCGGCGCTCGTGCTGGATTGGGCTGACAGTGGCCAGCCGTTGCAGGCTCAGGTGCAGCTGGACGTCAGCGACGACCTGCAGCACTGGCGTGCGATTGGCCGCGACATTCCGCTGGTGGATCTGCAGCGCGCCGGCAAGCGCCTGCTGCAGCGCCGCCTGCAGGTGGATGGTGAAGCGCGCTATCTGCGCGTGCTGGCGCAAGGCGATGCGCGTCTGCCGACGCTGCGCAGCGTACTGGCCGAGCTGCCGCCGGCACCGGCGACGCTGCCGTGGGAATGGTTGTCGCTGGAACCGACCTCGAAGGGCAAGGGCGAATACACCTTCGAGATGGATGGCCGCTTCCCGGCGGCACGTGCCGACGTGGCCAGCACCGACAACAGCCTGGTGCAGTGGACATTGTTCAGCCGCGATGACCAGAGCGCGGAATGGCAGCGCCGCAGTGCACCGTGGATTGCCTATCAGCTGCAGCAGGGTGCGCAGGGCCAACGGCAGCAATCGGCCGCGCAGCCGCTGGGCGGGGTGCATCGGGATCGCTATTGGAAGCTGGTGGCGAACCCCGCCGAAACGGCCACCGCACCGACTCTGCGCCTGGGTTACCAGCCCGAAGTACTGGTATTCCTGAGCCAGGGCGCGGCGCCCTACGCGTTGGCGGTGGGCAGCTCGACCGCGCGCCGCACGGAGGCGCCGATTGGCGTGCTGATCGAGGAACTGCGCTTGCGCAACGACCCGTCGTGGCAGCCGACGCTGGCACGACTGGAAGGCAGCCCTGAGCCGCTGGCCGGCGACGCGGCGCTGAAGCCGCAGCATGATTGGAAGTCGTGGTTGCTGTGGGCGTTGCTGGGTCTGGGTGTGCTGGTAGTGGGCGGCCTGGCGGTCAGTCTGCTTCGGCAGAAGCCGGCGCCTTCGGCGTAGGTTCCGGCGAACGGCGTAGCCCCTCGTGGGTGGGCGGTTGGTCGCGTAAAGCAAAAGCCGTGCTTGGCCGGGCGGGGTGGGTTCGCGGGAGACGCCGTGAACCCGTCCCTGGGGGCTTGGCCGCGGCATCCATGCCGCGGACACTCCCGCGAACCCACCCCGCCCGGCCTCTGACAATTTCCGTGTGCGTCCACCCACGGAAAGAAAAAAAGAAGAGCAAAAGCTGCTTGGCAGGGCGCTCTTTGTAGAGCCGAGCCCACGCTCGGCTGCTGTTCGCGATAGACCCAGCCGAGCACGGGCTCGGCTCTACATTTTTCTCCGACGTCAGAAACCGCTCTTGCCTTTGCCGTCCGCTCCGCCTCATGAACCTGTCGAGGCCGGGGTGGTGTGGGCTCGCGGGGGCGTAAGCGCCATGGATGGCGCGCCCGAGCCTCCAGGGATGGATTCACGGCGTCCCCCGCGAGCCCACACCACCCCGGCCCACCCACAACACCACGAAGCGCCAGCGCTTTGGCTGTTGCTGTTGCCGTTGCCGTGCGCCTCTGCCTGCCGCAGGCATCGACCCTCCCACCACCCGCACCCGATACAATGGCCGTCTGCCGTACCCCGGCATCCCGTCCCTGAGCCAAAGAGTTGCCCATGTCCATCGTCCGCATGACCGACCTCGACCTCTCCGGCAAGCGCGTGCTGATCCGCCAGGATCTGAACGTGCCGATCGAGAATGGCCGCATCACCTCCGAACAGCGCATCACCGCTTCGCTGCCGACGCTCAAGCGCGCGCTGGAGCAGGGTGCGGCGGTGATGGTCACCTCGCACCTGGGGCGCCCGAAGGAAGGCGTGTGGAGCGAAGCCGAGTCGCTGGCGCCGGTCGCCCAGCGCCTGTCCGAGCTGCTCGGCCGCGAGGTTCCGCTGGTGCGTGACTGGGTCGACGGCGTCGACGTGCAGCCGGGCCAGCTGGTGCTGCTGGAAAACTGCCGCATGAACGTCGGCGAGGGCAAGGACGATGAAACCCTGTCGAAGAAGTACGCGGCGCTGTGCGATGTGTTCGTGATGGATGCCTTCGGCACCGCGCACCGTGCGCAGGCCTCCACCCACGGTGTCATCCGCTTCGCCCCGGTGGCGGCCGGTGGCCCGCTGCTGATGGCCGAACTGGACGCGCTGGCGCAGGCGCTGGATGCACCGGCCAAGCCGCTGCTGGCCATCGTCGCCGGCAGCAAGGTCAGCACCAAGCTGGAACTGCTGGCCAACCTGGTCGGCAAGGTCGATCAGCTGATCGTCGGTGGTGGCATCGCCAATACCTTCATTGCTGCCGCCGGCTACAACGTCGGCAAGTCGCTGTACGAGCCGGACCTGCTGGATACCGCCAAGAAGATCGTGGCCGATGCCAAGGCGCGTGGCGCCGACATTCCGCTGCCGGTGGACGTGGTCACCGCCAAGCAGTTCATGCCGGACGCGGTTGCCGAAGTGAAGGCGGTCGACGCGGTTGCCGAAGACGATCTGATCCTGGACATCGGCCCGCAGACCGCTGCGCAGTACGCGCAGCTGATCGAAAAGGCCGGCACCGTGGTCTGGAACGGCCCGGTCGGCGTGTTCGAGTTCGAAGCCTTCAGCAAGGGCACCGAAGCGCTGGCCCGCGCCATCGCCAGCTCGCCGGCATTCTCCATCGCCGGTGGCGGCGACACCCTGGCCGCGGTCGACAAGTTCGATATCGCCCAGCAGGTCAGCTACATCTCCACCGGCGGCGGTGCGTTCCTGGAGTTCCTGGAAGGCAAGACCCTGCCGGCGGTGGCCGCACTCGACGCGCGCGGCGCATGAGTGCCGAGCGCGGCAAGGATGTGCTGTTCTTCGACCTCGATGGCACGCTGATCGATTCGCAGGTGGGCATCACCGCCTGCATCGCTTACGCGCTGCAGAAGATGGACCATCCGGTGCCGCCGCAGGAGACGCTGCTGGGCTGGATCGGTCCGTCGCTGCGGACCACCTTCGCGCCGCTGTTCGTTGAACCGGCGCGGGTGGAACAGGCGGTGGGCTACTACCGTGAGCGCTTCGACGCCGAGGGCTGGCGCGAGCATACGGTGTACCCGCAGGTGGAAGACACCCTGCGCACGCTGCACGGTCGTGGCCACCGCCTGGCGGTGGTCACGGCCAAGAACGAGCCGCATGCGCGCCGCATCCTCGCCCACCTGCCGTTCGGCGGGCTGTTCGAGGAGATCGTCGGTTCGACCCTGGACGGCTCGCGCAGCCACAAGCCGGAGCTGGTGGGCGAGGCGCTGCGTCGGCTGCAGGTGCAGCCCGCGCAGTGCTGGATGATCGGCGACCGCCGCATGGACATCGAAGGCGCACGCCACCACGGTCTGCGCAGTGTCGGTGTGCTGTGGGGTTTCGGCGGTGAGGTCGAACTCACCGAAGCCGGTGCCGGCCAGCTGGCCCGTGAGCCGGCGCAGCTGACGACGCTGTTGGCCTAGGCTCCTGTAGAGCCGAGCCCATGCTCGGCTGCTTCGGCCTATGCCCAGCCGAGCATGGGCTCGGCTCTACAGAACTGCCTGCGCCAGCGTATGTCCGGCCGATGTCCGCTCCATGACCCGCGAAGTCAGGCAGCACAAGGCTGTAACCGTATACATGCGGCGTGAAGGATGTGCTAATTTCCGTTCTTTATCGGGAGAGGCCCATTCACCATGTTCGAGCGTCAGCGTCGCACCAAGATCCTTGCCACCCTCGGTCCGGCCACTGATCCGCCGGGCGTGCTGGAGGATCTGTTCCGCGCCGGCGTCAACGTGGTGCGCCTCAACTTCAGCCACGGCGATCCCTCCGGCCAGGCCAAGCGTGCCGCCGAAGTGCGTGCCGCTGCGGCCCGCGTGGGCGTGGAAGTGGGCATCCTGGCCGATCTGCCGGGCCCGAAGATCCGCATCGAGCGCTTCGCCGAAGGCAAGGTGCAGCTCAAGGCGGGTGACCGCTTCGACCTGATCGCCAGCGCCAATGCCAGCCCCGGCGATGCGACCCAGGTGGGCGTCAGCTACCTCGGCCTGCCGCAGGACGTCGGCCCGGGCGATGTCCTGCTGCTCGATGATGGCCTGATGCAGCTGCAGGTGGTCGAGGTGCAGGGCGAGCGCATCATCAACACCGTGCTCAATGACGGCGCGCTGTCTGATCGCAAGGGCCTGAACAAGCAGGGCGGTGGCCTCTCGCTGGGCGCACTGACCGAGCGCGACAAGGAGCTGATCGGCATCGTCGCCAGGATCGGTGTCGACTTCATCGCCGTGTCGTTCTGCCGCAACGCGCAGGACATGAACGACGCCCGTGACATCGCCCGCTCGCATGGCTGCGATGCTGCGCTGGTGTCGAAGATCGAGCGCACCGAAGCGATCGAGAACCTGGAAGAGATCGTCGAGGCCAGCGACGTGGTGATGGTGGCCCGTGGCGACCTCGGCGTGGAAATCGGCGATGCCGAGCTGCCGGGCCTGCAGAAGAAGATCATCAAGGCCTCGCTGGCGCAGAACAAGGTGGTGATCACCGCCACGCAGATGCTGCAGTCGATGGTCGAAAGCCCGATCCCGACCCGTGCCGAAGTGCTGGACGTGGCCAACTCGGTCATCGACGGTACCGACGCGGTGATGCTGTCGGCTGAAACCGCTGCCGGTGCGTACCCGGTCAAGGCGGTGGAAGCGATGGCGCGTATCTGCCTGGGTGCCGAGCGCCAGTTCCAGACCGAGACCGACTTCAACGCCTCGCCGCGTAATCTGGAACGTGCCGACCAGGCGATTGCCATGGCCACCATGTTCCTGTCGCAGCACGTGGGCGTGCGTGCGATCGTGGCGATGACCGAATCCGGTGGCACCGCCCGCTACCTGTCGCGCTTCCGCGCCAAGGCGCCGGTGTTCGCAGTCACCCGCCACGACGGCGCGCGCCGCCAGATGGCCCTGATGCGCGATGTGTTCCCGATCAACTTCGACAGCCGTGGCCTGACCCCGCGCGAAGCCGCGCGCGGCAGCATCCGCCTGCTGGTGGAAGCCGAACTGCTGCAGGCCGGTGACCGCGTCGTGTTCACCAGCGGTGAGCACATGGAAACCCTGGGCGCGACCAACACCCTGCGCCTGCTGGAAGTGGGTGAAGACGGCCGCGCCAGCGGCCTGGGCGATCTGTAAACCCCGTCGGCCCCGGGTCGGAGCCGCCGTGCGGATCCGACCCAGGGTCAGATCCGCAAAGGGGCTCTGACCCGGCGCAACAGGACATCGCCTGTCCGGTGCGGACATTGGAATCGTTTCCAGACTGGCCTGCACGTCGGCGCAACGGGCGGCGGGGCTATACTTACGTTTTTCCCGCACCCGCCACAGGAAGTACATGAGCATCGAACAGCTGGCTGAAACCGCCCAGGCCATGGTTGCCCCGGGCAAGGGCATCATCGCGATCGACGAATCCACCGCTACCATCGCCAAGCGTTTCGCTGGCGTCGGTATCGAGAACACCGAGGAGAACCGTCGTGCCTACCGCGAACTGCTGCTGACCACGCCGAAGCTCAACGAGCACATTTCCGGCGCCATCCTGTTTGACGAAACCATCCGTCAGTCGACCAAGGACGGCGTGCCGTTCGCCAAGTACATGGCCGACCACGGCATGATTCCGGGCATCAAGGTGGACAAGGGTGCGCACCCGCTGGCCGGCTGCCCGGGCGAGCTGGTGACCGAAGGCCTGGACGGCCTGCGCGAGCGCCTGCAGGAGTACTACAAGCTGGGTGCGCGCTTCGCCAAGTGGCGTGCGGTGATCAACATCGGCGAAAGCATTCCGTCGGGCACCTGCATCGAGTCCAACGCCCACGCGCTGGCCCGCTATGCCGCCCTGTGCCAGGAATGTGGCCTGGTGCCGATGGTCGAGCCGGAAGTGATCATGGACGGCGACCACGACATCGAGACCTGCTACGAAGTCACCGAAGCCACCCTGCGTTCGCTGTTCGACGCCCTGTACCAGCAGAACGTGCTGCTGGAAGGCACCATCCTGAAGGCCTCGATGGTCATCTCCGGCAAGGGCTGCGATGAGCAGGCCGACGTCGAGGAAGTGGCCGAGTCGACCGTGATGTGCCTGAAGAGCACCGTGCCGGCCATCCTGCCGGGCGTGGTGTTCCTGTCCGGTGGCCAGAGCGACGAGCAGTCCACCGAGCACCTGAACGCGATGAACCAGCTGGGCAACCTGCCGTGGCCGCTGAGCTTCTCCTACGGCCGCGCCATGCAGCAGGCCGCGCTGAAGCTGTGGGCCAAGGACATGAAGGGCAACTACGCTGCTGCCCAGAAGACCGTGTACGAGCGCGCCAAGGACAACGGCCTGGCCGCGCTGGGCAAGTGGAACGGTTGATCCGTCCCATCGCTGGATGAACAAGGCAACGCCGGCATCACGCCGGCGTTTGCTTTTGCGGGTATCGTTTCCGCCCCCACGCGCCCGGCCGGTGCGTGGGAACCACATGGAAGGCCAAGGAGAAACAACATGCGTTTGGCAGCAATCACACTGGCCGTCGCCACGGTCCTGGTCGCCGGCGGTTGCAACCGTCTCGGCGGCGGTGGTGACGCAGGCAAGGCCGCGTCGCTCGATTTCGACAAGCCGGTGTCCGGCGAGATCACCTCGCGCAGCGGCATCAACTACAACGACGGCAGCCATCACCAGCTCTACCAGATCAAGCTGGAAGACAAGCAGCTGGTTGGGCTGAAGCTGACCGGCTCGCTGAGCGGCTCGATCGCCGTGTTCAACAACGGCAGCCTGGTGGCCAGCAGCAACACCGGCTACGAGCGCGAGGGCGACGTCTCGCTGGCCTTCCGTGCCAACGGTGGCGGCACCTACCAGGTAGCGGTCAACGCCAACGGCTCGACCGATTACGGTCCGTACCGCCTGCGCGCCGAGAAGCTGGTGCCGTACGACGGCAAGCCGCTGGCGGGCAGCGGCGAGATCGTCGACATGCTGGCCGGTGGTTCCCAGGACTACACCCTGCAGGTGGACAAGGCCGGCCTGTACGAGATCCGCCTGGTGTCGGATGTCTTCGATCCGGTGCTGAAGCTGTCGGGCCAGGGCGTGGACGCCGAAAATGACGATGGCGGGGACAGCACCAACTCGCGCCTGACCCTGTCACTGAAGCCGGGCAAGTACACCCTGACTGCACGCGGTCTGGGCGACGGCGTCAGCGGCATGTTCACCCTGTCGGCCAACCGCATCGAACTGCCCGGCAATCTGGTGGAACGCGATGGCACAGCGCTGCCGAAGTCGGGCAGCGTGTACACGATGCTCGACAACGACGGCCGCCGCCGCTTCCTGCTGACCCTGGATCGCCCGGCCGACGTGCGCCTGGATGCGGTTTCCAGCCAGGTCGATACCGTGCTTCGCGTGGTCGGCGGCGACGTCGAGCTGACCGATGATGACGGTGGCAGCGGTACCAATTCGCGCCTGGAAGAGACCCTGCCGGCCGGTCACTACACCGTGGACGTGTCCAGCCTGAACAACGGTGCGGGCATGGTGGAAGTGCGCGTGCAGGTCGAGGGTGCCAGCGCCGACGGTGCTGCGGCCTCGGCGGCACGTGCCGCGGCCGATGCTGCCGCTGCTGTGGCCGATGACGCCGCTGCTGCGGTGGAAGCTGCCAGCCGTTGAGCGTGATCCACGCCGCGCGTGGATGACGACAACGATGCAACGGAAAAGGCCGGGCAATGCCCGGCCTTTTCTTTTACCAGCAGCGCTGCGGTTCAGTGCGCAGCGGCGAAGCCTGCATCGCCCAGCGGCGGCAGCACCGACCCGCGCGGTTCGTTGTCCGTGCTTTGTCCCGCAGCGCTCAATGCCTGCTGGTAGGCCTTTGCCGTGGCAGTGTTGAACGCCACCAGCACGATGCGCATCGGCTGTGCATGGCTGCGCTGCCACGCCAGTGTTTCCGTCACTGCGATCTGCGCGGCCTGGTACAGCGGATAGCCATACACACCGCAGCTGATCGCCGGGAACGCGATCGACTGCACGCCCAGCGACTCGGCCAGCTGCAGCGATTTCCAGTAGCAGTTGGCCAGCAATGCCGGTTCGTCGCGCTGGCCGTCGTGCCAGACCGGGCCCACCGTGTGCAGTACATGCTGCGCCGGCAATGCATAAGCGTCGGTGGCGCGCACTTCGCCGGTCGGGCAACGCACGCCCGGGCGCAGCTCCGGCAGTTGCTCGCACTCGGCCAGCAGCGCAGGGCCCGCGGCACGATGGATCGCACCGTCGACACCGCCGCCACCGAGCAGTGTTTCATTGGCCGCGTTGACGATCGCATCCACCGCCAGGGTCGTGATGTCGCCCTGCCAAACTTCGATCTTCATGCGTCCGTCTCCTGCCTGTGAGGTGTTCCGCGCAGCATCTGCGCCGGCTGTTCCCACGGTAGGGGACAGGGCATCGATACTGCGTCATGACCGTCTCACGCGCTGCGATCCGACGGCCTTCACGCACGATGGCGGGCGACGCCTTCACGCAGGCTGAAGCAGGGCGCACGCCGGGCACGGCCCGGCGCTACCTGCAGTCGGACGTCGGTAGCGCCGGGCCATGCCCGGCGGATCGCATTACGGCAGGCCGGCCAGCCAGTCGTCGTCGGAACCCTCATTCACATCGGCGAACAGCGGCGTGGAGAAATAGCGTTCACCGGTGTCGGGCAGCATCGCCAGGATCACCGCGCCCGGTTCAGCACGGGCCGCCACGTCCAGCGCGCTGGCCACGGTAGCGCCGGCGGAGATGCCGACGAAGATGCCTTCTTCTGCAGCCAGTCGGCGTGCGGTGGCGATCGCGCGGTCATCGTCCACCGTTACCAGTTCATCCACCACATCGCGGTTGAGCACGTCCGGCACGAAATCCGGCGTCCAGCCCTGGATCTTGTGTGGCTTCCAGTCATCGCCCTTCAACAGTGCGGCGCCGGCCGGTTCGGTGGCGATGATGCGGGTCTGCGGGCGCGCGACCTTCAGCACTTCACCGACGCCGGTAAGCGTGCCGCCGGTGCCCCAGCCGCTGACGAAGTAGTCCAGCCGCTTGCCGGCGAAGTCGCGCAGGATCTCGGCGGCGGTGGTGTTGCGGTGGTACGCCGGGTTGGCCGGATTGGCGAACTGGCTGGCCAGGAACCAACCGTGCTGTTCGGCCAATTCAGCGGCCTTGCGCACCATGCCGCTGCCACGTTCGGCGGCCGGGGTCAGGATCACCTTGGCGCCATAGGCGCGCATCAGCTTGCGGCGCTCCACCGAGAAGGTTTCGACCATGGTCGCCACGAACTTGTAGCCGCGCGCGGCGGCGACCATCGCCAGTGCCACGCCGGTGTTGCCTGACGTGGCTTCGACGATGGTGTCGCCCGGCTTGAGGACGCCACGCGCTTCGGCGTCGAGGATGATCGCCAGCGCCAGGCGGTCCTTTACCGAGCCGCCCGGGTTGAACGACTCGACCTTGGCGTAGACGCTGACCTGCGGGGGCGCCAGGCGCTGCAGCCTGACGATGGGGGTGTTGCCGACGGTATCGAGGATGGAGTCGTACAGGGCCATGGAAGCGCTCCGGAAACGGGGCCGCGCCGGGCTTCGGCGGGCGAAGGGGGAGGGCTGGCTGTTCAGGCCAGCGGCTGCCGGCTGACCGTAGCGCCGGCATATGACGCCCGGAAATGACCAGATACCTTTCTTAAACAACCTTTGGTTATAAGCTGGTGACGGCAAATGACCCTAGAGTGGACTTCCGCCCCACGCCGCCTGCCTCCCATGACGCTGACCCAGCTGCGCTACCTGGTTGCCATCGCCGACGCCGAGCTGAACATCACGCTCGCCGCCTCGCGCGTGCATGCCACCCAGCCTGGCCTGTCCAAGCAGCTCAAGCAGCTGGAAGACGAGCTCGGCTTCCTGTTGTTCGTGCGCAAGGGCCGCAGCCTGGAGTCGGTCACCCCGGCCGGCACCGAGGTCATCGCCCGCGCCCGCGCGGTGCTGGCCGAGGCCAACAACATCCGCACCTACGCGGCCAACCAGCGCCGCGAGAGCCAGGGCCAGCTGATCCTGACCACCACCCACACCCAGGCGCGCTTCGTGCTGCCGCCGGCGGTGGCAGCGATCAAGCAGGCCTACCCGCAGGTCAGCGTGCACCTGCAGCAGGCCGGCGAAGCCGACGCGCTGGACCGCTTGAACCAGGGTGACGCGGATATCGCCATCATCAGCACCGCCGGCGGTGAGCCCACCGATGGCATCGCGGTGCCGCTGTTCCGCTGGCGGCGTCTGGTGGTGGTGCCGAAGGGCCACCCGCTGGACCGCGCCGGCCGCGCCCCGGACCTGGCCGCGCTGGCCCGCCAGCCATTGATCAGCTACGAATCCTCGACCCGTCCGAACTCGTCGCTGCAACGCGCCTTCGCCGCCAATGGGCTGGTGCCCGACCTGGCACTGACCGCGCTCGATGCGGACCTGATCAAGACCTACGTGCGTACGGGTCTTGGCGTAGGCCTGCTGGCTGAGATGGCGGTCAGTTCCAACGATGAAGACCTGCGCTCGTGGCCGGCGCCGGACCCCATCAGCGAGTGCATTGCCTGGGCGGTGCTGCCGCGTGACCGCGTGCTGCGTGATTACGCGCTGGAGCTGGTGCATGTGCTGGCACCGCAGATTGATCCGCGCGATCTGCGGCGGGTGCTGGATGGCAACCAGGCGGCGGCGTGGCCGGTGCCACCGACGTGGGAGTCATTGACCCAGACCATCACGGTGTGAGGTGGGTCGAGCAGGGCTGCGCCCTGCACCTGCTGCAAACCGGAGCAACGTCAACGTCAAAAGCGGGCTATCCGCAGGGGGGCGGGGCGGTGTCGGAGTGCGGGGACGCCGCAAGTACGTCCATGTAGGCTTGGCAGCCGCATCCATGCGGCTGACACCCCGCACTCCGACACCGCCCCACCTCTGACAGATTCCGATGGCTGTTGGTAGGTGTCGACCTTGGTCGACACGGTAGATCCACGCCATGCGTGGATGCTTTTCGATTCCAATTCGAAATATTCGATTCCGATGGAGATTCATCCACGCATAGCGTGGATCTACGACAGATCGCAGAAATCTGTCGAAGGCGGGATGGGTCCGGTTGCGGGAGTGTCCGGGGCATGGATGCCGCGGCCAAGCCCCCATGGATGGGTTTACGGCGTCTCCCGCAACCGGACCCGCCCCGCCATCCCACGGATTGCCCGCTTTTGACGTTGACGTTGACGTTGATTCGGCGGGTGCAGGGCGCAGCCCTGCCGATGAACCCCCTCCTGCGACGGTTCGTCGCACGGGCAACCCTGGACCCGCCTCTACACTAGCGCGGTGACCCGCCTGTCCCGCCCGCAGCGCCTTCTGCTCCAGCTCGCCGTCCTGGCGACGCTGCTGATGGTGCTTGCGCCGCTGGTCAGCCGCGCGCTGCAGGCGCCGCAGATGGGCCACGCCGCAATGGCGGGCATGGACCACGCCGCCATGGGCCAAGGCATGCACGACATGACCATGGCCGGGCACGACCCGCATGGCGCTTCGCAGGCAGCACCCAACCGCCCAGCCGACCCCCACGCCATGCATGGCGAAGTCTGCGAATACTGCGTGCTGGCCATGCGCCTGCTGCCGTGGCTGGCGGTGCTGGTGCTGCAGTTGGCGCTGCTGTGGCGGCCGCGCCTGGTGTTCCCGTGGTCGCAACAGGTGCTGCCGGCACTGCGCTGGCCGGCGCATGCCGCACGTGGACCACCACGCTCCTCCATCGTCCGCTGATGTCCCTATCGAATCTGCCGCACGACGCCTGACCGGCGCCGTGCGCGCGTGCGTACTTTGGAGCTGTTCCGATGAAAATGACTTCCCGCCCCGCGGGCGCCTGCGCGCGCCTGCCGGTTGCCCTTGGCCTGGCCGTGGCCGCGTCACTGGCCCACGCTGCGCCTGCCGAGCAGGCACGCACCCTCGACACGATGGTGGTCACCGCCGCCGCACCGTCCTCGCCGCTGCACTGGGTGACCGATCCGCGCCTGCCGCGGCAGCCTGTGCCGGCCAGCGACGGTGCCGATTACCTGAAGACCGTCCCCGGTTTCTCCGCCATCCGCAACGGCGGCACCAACGGTGACCCGGTGCTGCGCGGCATGTTCGGTTCGCGGCTGAACATCCTCAGCAATGACGGCAACCTGATCGGTGCCTGCCCGTCGCGCATGGACAATCCGCTGTCCTACATCGCGCCGGAGAGCTTCGACCGGCTGACCATCATCAAGGGGCCGCAGAGCGTGCGCTGGGGTGCGGGTGCCTCGGCCGGCACCGTGCGCTTCGAGCGCGATACGCCGCGCTTCGAGGAACCGGGGCTGCGTGCCGATGCCAGTGCGCTGGTCGGTTCGCGCAACCGCAATGACCAGGTGCTGGACCTGACCCTGGGCAATCCGACCGGCTACGTGCGCGCCAGCGGCAACCGTTCCGAGGCCGATGACTACAAGGACGGCCACGGTGATGTGGTGCCATCGAAGTGGCGCAAGTGGAATGGCGACGTGGCCATCGGCTGGACGCCGGATGCCGACACGCTGCTGGAAATCTCCGCCGGTGCCGGCGATGCCATTGCGCGCTACGCCGGGCGCGGCATGGACGGTGCTGCGTTCGAACGCACCAGTTATGCCGCGCGCTTCGAGAAGCGCAACCTGCCCGGTGCGTGGGATACGTTGCAGGCCAACGTGTACTACAACGAAGCCGACCATGTGATGGACAACTACACGCTGCGCACGCCGAACCCGCACAGCATGATGCCGATGCCGATGGCCTCGAACGTGGACCGCCGTACCCAGGGCGGCCGGGTCAGTTCCGAGTGGCGTTGGCAGGACGTGCAGCTGGTGGCCGGTGTGGATGGCGAAGACAGCCGCCATCGTGGCCGCATGGGCATGGGCCGCGACACCTACCGCCAGGCCGCCTGGGAGACCGATGCCAACTTCCGCCGCTACGGCGTGTTCACCGAGTTGACCCTGGGCGCCGGCACCGACCAGCGCTGGATCAGTGGCCTGCGCATCGACCGTGCCAGCGCCCGCGATGAGCGGCAATCGATCCGCGGCATGATGGGCAACCGGCCCAATCCAAGCGCAGGGCAGACGCGCAAGGAATGGCTCGGCAGCGGTTTTCTGCGTTACGAGCAGGACCTGGCCGATGGCCTGACCTGGTACGCCGGCCTCGGTCACAGTGAGCGCATGCCCGACTACTGGGAGCTGTTCTCGCCCAACCATGGCCCGGCCGGTGCAGTGAACGCGTTCACCGGCGTGCAGCCCGAGCGCACCACCCAGCTCGACGTCGGCCTGCAGTACAAGGGGCCGCGCGTGCAGGCGTGGGTTTCGGCGTACGCCGGGCAGATCCAGGACTACATCCTGTTCACCTACCACGGCAGCGGCATGATGGGCATGAGCCAGGCCCGCAACGTCGATGCGCGCATCGCCGGTGCCGAAGCCGGGCTGGAAGTGAGCCTGGCCGAGCAGTGGAAGCTGGGTGGCACGCTGGCTTATGCCTGGGGCGAGAACCGCGACCAGCAGCGTCCGTTGCCGCAGATGCCACCGCTGGAAGCACGCCTGAGCGCGAACTGGGAAGGCGAGCGCTGGAGTGCCGGTGCGCTGCTGCGCGCGGTGACCCACCAGCATCGCGTCGCCGATGGCCAGGGCAATGTGGTCGCGCAGGACCTGGGGCCGAGTGCCGGCTTCGCCACCTTCGGGCTCAACGCAGCCTACCGCTTCAGTTCGCAGCTGCAGCTCAGTGCGGGCGTCGACAACCTGTTCGACCGCGCCTACAGCGAGCACCTGAACCTGGCCGGCAGCGCCGACTTCGGTTTCCCGGCCGACCCGGTGCGCATCAACGAGCCGGGCCGCAGCCTGTGGATGAAGGTGAACTACCGGTACTGATCCGCCGGGTGAAAAAAACCGGGGCCGGATCCCCGCCAGGATCCGTCCCCGCCCGACGCCCTCTGCCGGGCAGCTTCGACTCTACGATGGCAACGCCTGCGGTGCACGGCTGGATACACCTCGACACATGCCGACACCGCTGCTGCCAGCCTTGCACGGAACGGGTTCACGGCGCTATCGCGACGCCGGTTCCACGCCGGTAAACGCTTGGCACATATCGCTTCTGTGGGCGCTTGCCTACACTCGGCGGCCGTGGATCACTCAGGACCGTTCATGTTGGCTCGCATCGCTTCGACCCTGGCCCTTGGCCTCTGCCTGGCCGTGCTGGCCGGGTGCGCGGGCAAACAGGAGGCCGCCGCCCGTCGGCAGGGAGAAGCGGTGCCGGTCACCGCGCAGGTCGTGCAGTCCACGCAGTGGAACGACACGCTGCAGGCACTGGGTACGGCCAAGGCGCGCGAATCCATCAGCGTCACCGCCAAGGTCAGCGAGATCGTCGAGAAGGTGCACTTCGAAAGCGGCCAGCATGTTGCTGCCGGTGCGCCGATCGTAACCCTGCGCGGGCAGGCCCAGGAGGCCGCGCTGGTGCAGGCGCAGGCCACCTTCCATGAGGCCGACCAGCTGTACAAGCGCCAGCGCGAGCTGGCCGCGCAGCGGCTGGTGTCCAGCGCCACGCTGGATACGCAGAAGTCGATCCGCGATGCCGCCGAGGCGCGTGTGGCGCAGATGCAGTCGGACATCGGTGACCGTCGCGTGCGTGCGCCGTTCGCCGGTGTGCTCGGCATCCGCCAGGTCAGCCCGGGCACGCTGCTGACGCCGACCACGGTGATCGCCACGCTCGATGACATCGAGCACATGCATATCGATTTCCAGGTGCCGGAAGTGGAGCTGGCCGCGCTGGGCGTCGGTGACAAGGTCAGTGCCACCAGCGTGGCGTGGCCGGGCCGTACTTTCGAGGGCGTGGTCAGCACCATCGACGCACGCATCGATCCGGCCACCCGCGCGGTGACCGTGCGCGCCGACTTCGCCAACGGTGACCATGCCCTGCGCCCGGGCATGCTGCTGGATGTGCGCCTGTTCCACCCCGAGCGCCCGGCGCTGGTGATTCCGGAAATCGCCGTGGTGCAGGTCGGTCGCGATACCTTCGTGTACCGCATCACCGCCGACGACAGCGTCGAGCGCGTGGACGTGATCACCGGCGCACGCCGTGCCGGCGTGGTCGAGATCAAGCAGGGCCTGGAAGCGGGCCAGCGCATCGTGGTCGATGGCACCGGCAAGCTGCGCCCGGGCCTGAAGGTCGCGGCCAAGGATGCGGCACCGGCCAGCGGTGCGAAGCCGGCTGACGCGCCGGCGCCGGTCGCGGCCGAGGGCCACGGCGGATGAAGCTGTCCGACATCTCCATCCAGCGGCCGGTGTTCGCCGTGGTGATAAGCCTGCTGTTGCTGGTGCTGGGCGTGATGTCCTTCACCCGCCTGACCCTGCGCGAACTGCCCGCCATCGATCCGCCGATCGTGTCGGTGTCGGTGGACTACACCGGCGCCTCGGCGGCGGTCATCGAAAGCCGCATCACCCAGGTTCTGGAAGATGCACTGGCTGGCATCGAAGGCATCGATACGATCAATGCGCGCAGCACCAACGGCCGCTCGCAGGTCAGCATCGAGTTCACTTCCAACCGCGATATCGAAGCGGCGGCCAATGACGTGCGCGATGCGGTCAGCCGTGTCGCCGATCGCATGCCGGAAGAAGCGCGGCCACCGGAAATCGCCAAGGTCGAAAGCGATGCCGACCCGATCATCTGGTTCAACATGGTCTCCTCGACCATGGACACGCTGGAGCTGAGCGATTACGCCGACCGCTACGTGGTCGATCGCTTCTCCAGCCTCGACGGCGTGGCCCAGGTCCGCATCGGCGGCCGCCAGCGCTACGCGATGCGCATCTGGCTGGACCGTGACCAGCTGGCCGCGCGCGGGCTGACCACCGGCGACGTGGAAACCGCGCTGCGCAACGAGAACGTGGAACTGCCGGCCGGCCGCATCGAGTCGACCGACCGCGATTTCACCCTGCGCGTGGAGCGCAACTACATCAAGCCGGAAGACTTCGCGACCATCCCGCTGGGCAAGGGCCGCGACGGCTATGTGGTGCGCATGGGCGACGTGGCGAAGATCGAACTGGCCTCGGCCGAGCGCCGCGCCTACTACCGCAGTAACGGCGAGCCGGGCATCGGCCTGGGTATCGTCAAGACCTCCACCGCCAACTCGCTGGACGTGGCGCGCACCGCGCGCGCTGAAGCCGAGCGGGTGGCGCTGTCGCTGCCCAAGGGCACGCAGATCTTTGTTGCGTTCGACAACACCACCTTCATCGAAGCCGCCGTGGACCGCGTCTACGCCACGCTGGTGGAGGCGATGATCCTGGTGCTGGCGGTGATCTGGCTGTTCCTCGGCAGCTTCCGTGCCGCACTGATTCCGGCGGTGACCGTGCCGGTCTGCCTGGTGGCTGCGTTCATCGCACTGTATGCGTTCGACTTCTCGATCAACCTGCTGACCCTGTTGGCACTGGTGCTGTGCATCGGCCTGGTGGTGGACGATGCGATCGTGGTGGTGGAAAACGTGCAGCGCCGCATCGACCTGGGCGAGCCCCCACTGGTGGCCTCCAAACGCGGTACCACGCAGGTTGCCTTCGCGGTGATCGCCACCACCGCCGTGCTGGTGGCGGTGTTCCTGCCGGTCGGTTTCCTGGAAGGCAATACCGGGCGCCTGTTCCGCGAACTGGCGGTGGCGCTGGCGGCGGCGGTGGCGCTGTCCGCATTCGTAGCGCTGACGCTGACGCCGATGATGGCGTCCAAGCTGCTCAAGCCGCACACCGGGCAGGCACCACGTGGCCTGCATGGCTTCATCAACCGCAATCTGGAGCGCCTGGCCTCGGGCTATGGCCGCGTGCTCGACCACCATGTCGACCGCACCTGGATCTACCTGCTGGTGATGGTGGCCGCACTGGCTGCCAGCTGGGGCCTGCTCAAGCTGCTGCCGTCGGAGCTGGCGCCAGCCGAAGACCGCGGTTCGTTCCAGATCATGATCGACGGCCCGGAGGGCGCCGGCTACGACTACACCGTGCAGCAGGTGCAGCAGGTGGAAGCGATGCTGGCACCGCATGTCGGCCCGGACAAACCCATCGTGCGTGCCAACCCGCGCGTGCCGGGCGGCTGGGGCGCCAGCGAGGAAATGCACACCGGCCGCGTCAGCATCTTCCTGCAGCCGTGGCGCCAGCGTAGCGAGGGCACGCCGGATGTGGCCAATGAGCTGCAGAAGGAACTGGACACCATCCGCGGCGTGCGCGTGCGTACCCAGGTCGGTGGTGGCCTGGTGCGCAGCGGCGGGCAGCCGTTCCAGATCGTGCTGGGCGGGCCGGAGTACGCCGAGATCGCGCAGTGGCGCGACCGCATCCTGCTGCGCATGGCCGACAATCCCGGCCTGGTCGGTCCGGACTCGGACTACAAGGAAACGCGGCCGCAGATGCGGGTCAACATCGACCGCCAGCGCGCGGCCGACCTCGGCGTGCCGGTCACCGCGATCGGATCGGCGCTGGAAACCATGATGGGTTCGCGCCGCGTCACCACCTTCGTCGACAACGGCGAGGAGTACGACGTGCTCGTGCAGGCCGGTCGCGATGGACGCGCCAGCCCGGCCGACCTGGCCGCGATCCGCGTGCGTGCCACCTCCGGTGAGCTGGTGCCGCTGTCCAACCTGGTCACGCTGAGCGAAGTGGCCGAGGCCGGCACCCTGAACCGCTTCAACCGCCTGCGCTCGATCACCATCACCGCCGGCCTGGCGCCGGGCTATCCGCTGGGCGAGGCCATTGCCTGGGCGCAGAACGTGGCCCGCGAAGAGCTGCCGCAGTACGCGCAGGTGAACTGGAAGGGCGAATCGCGCGAGTACCAGAGCGCCGGTGGCGCGGTGCTGCTGACCTTCGCGATGGCCCTGCTGGTGGTGTACCTGGTGCTGGCCGCGCAGTTCGAAAGCTTCATCCACCCGCTCACCATCATGCTGACCGTGCCGCTGGGTGTGCTCGGTGCGCTGGTCGGCCTGTGGGTGAGTGGCGGCACGGTGAACCTGTTCAGCCAGATCGGCATCGTCATGCTGGTCGGCCTGGCCGCGAAGAACGGCATCCTCATCGTCGAATTCGCCAACCAGCTGCGCGACGACGGAAGAACCGTGCGCGAGGCGATCATCGAATCGGCGATGGTGCGCCTGCGCCCGATCCTGATGACCTCGATCGCCACCGTGGTCGGCGCGATCCCGCTGGTGGTGGCCGGTGGCCCCGGTTCGGCCAGCCGTGGCACGATCGGCATCGTGATCATCTTCGGCGTGACCCTTTCGACCTTCCTGTCGCTGTTCGTGGTGCCGGCGTTCTACGCGCGGCTGGCCCCGTACACCCGTTCGCCGGAAGCGGTGAAACGCGAGCTGGAGAAGCAGGAAGCGGAATCGCCCTCGGTGGGTGGCCATGCCTGATCCGACCACGTTGCTGCGGGGCGATGGCTTCCAGCTGCGCCCCTGGCGCGCGGATGATCTGGAATCGCTGCTGCGCCATGCCAACGACGCCGAGGTGTCGCGGGGCCTGCGTGATCGCTTCCCGTACCCGTACACGCGCGAGGATGGCGAGGCCTTCCTCGCCGGCCGCGTACTGGCCCCCGGCACCCTGAACCTGGCCATCGAGATCGACGGCCAGGCCTGCGGCAGTGTCGGCGCCCAGCAGGGCGTGGCCGAGCGCGGTCATATGGCTGAACTTGGCTACTGGCTGGGCCAGGCCTACTGGGGCCAGGGCCTGATGACCCGCGTGGTCGGCCTGTTCGCGCCGTGGGTGATGGACGAACTGCGCCTGTTCAGGCTGCAGGCCGGGGTGGTCGACTTCAACCTCGGCTCGGCACGGGTGCTGGAAAAGAACGGCTTCCAGGAAGAGGGCGTGGATCGCTGCGCGATCTACAAGCGGGGTGAGCTGCACGACCTGCGCCGCTTCGCCCGGGTGCGCACGCAGCTGCCCTGAACACGCGGGCTGGCCGCTGTAGAGCCGATCCCATGCTCGGCTTGGGCCCCTGACGGCGGCCGAGGATGGGCTTGGCCCTGCAAAACAGCGCTACCGCAGCGGCCTTCGATCAGGGAGAATCGACCGGTCCCCTCCAGCCGACGGGACGTCCTTACAACCCGCCGACTGGAGAGAGCGCGCGTGGAAGCTACCGTACATTTCATCAACAGCATCATCTGGAGCAAGGCGCTGATCTTCATGTGCCTGGCCGCCGGCCTGTTTTTCAGCCTGCGCACGCGCTTCATGCAGATCCGTGGTTTCGTCGAGATGTGCCGCCTCACCGTCAAGGGTGAGAAATCCGACGCCGGCGTGTCCTCGTTCCAGGCCCTGGCCATGTCGATGGCCGGCCGCATGGGCATCGGCAACATCGCCGGCGTGGCCACCGCCATCGCCTTCGGCGGCCCCGGTGCCATCTTCTGGATGTGGGTGATGGGCTTCCTCGGCGCGTCCACGTCGTATGTGGAATGCACCCTGGCGCAGATCTACAAGACCAAGGACGCCGAAGGCCGCTACCGCGGTGGCCCGGCGTATTACATCGAAAAGGCCATGGGCCTGAAGTGGTACGCGCTGGCCTTCGCCATCGCCACGATCATCGCTGCCGGCTTCCTGATGCCGGGCGTGCAGGCCAATGCCATCGCCGACAGCATCATCAACGCCTGCCGTGGCACCGCGCTGTGCGGTCCGCTCGATGGCCAGGCTTTCGGCATGGAGTCGGTGCAGGCGCTGAAGCTGGGCATCGGCATCGTGGTCGCGCTGCTGCTGGGCGTGGTGATCTTCGGTGGCGTCAAGCGCATCGCCAACTTCGCCGAAGTGGTGGTGCCGTTCATGGCCGCCGGCTTCATCCTGATGGCCATCGTCATCATGATCATCAACTACGACCGCGTGCCGGAAATGTTCGGCATCATCTTCAAGAGCGCCTTCGGCACCCACGCCGCGTTCGGCGCGATGATGGGCCTGGCAGTGGAGTGGGGCATCAAGCGCGGCATCTACGCCAACGAAGCCGGCCAGGGCTCGGGCCCGCATGCTGCAGCCGCCTCGGAAGTCTCGCACCCGGCCAAGCAGGGCTACGTGCAGGCCTTCGCCATCTACTTCGACACCATGATGGTGTGCACCGCCACCGCGTTCCTGATCCTGGCCAGTGGCACCTACAACGTGTACTCGCCTGTGGCCGGCGCCGCGCCGATCTTCCAGGGCCTGGCCGGCATCCCGGAAGGCGCGGGTTACGCGCAGGCCGGTGTGGAAGCAGTGCTGCCGGGCTGGGGCTCGGCGTTCGTGTCCATCGCCATCTTCTTCTTCGCCTTCACCACCATCATGGCGTACTACTACATGGCCGAGACCAACCTCAGCTATGTGAACCACAACAAGAAGCGCCCGCTGACCGTGCTGCTGCTGCGCCTGGGCATCATCGGCATGGTGGTGTTCGGCGCGTTCCATAACGCCACCCTGGCCTGGGCGCTGGGTGACATCGGCGTGGGCCTGATGGCCTGGCTGAACATCATTGCCATCCTCATCATCCAGAAGCCGGCCATGCTGGCCCTGCGTGATTACGAACGACAGAAGAAGCTCGGCCTCGATCCGATCTTCGACCCCGATGCCCTGGGCATCAAGAACGCCGATTTCTGGCGTCAACGCAAGCTGGAGTTGTCCCGTAGTGAATGATCCCTGGAAGAACGCCCGCCGCCCGTCGTCGCGACCGCCGCGGGCCACCCCGCTGCCACCGCGTGAGGGCGGCACCCCGCCACCGCCGGGGCGTGGCAACGACGAACTGCGCCTGTATGGCTGGAACGCCGTGCAGGCCCTGTTCGCCAAGCGCCCGCAGGCGCTGCGCAAGCTGTACCTGGTGGACGCGCTGATTCCGCGCATGCAGCCGGTGCTGAAGTGGTGCGTGGCCAACCGCGTGGGCTATCGCGTGGTGGAAGAGGGCGATCTCAACAAGCTGGCCGCTACCACGCACCACGAAGGCCTGGTGGCCGACGTGCTGCGCGCGCCGGTCGTGCCGCTGGCGCAGTGGCTGGCGGATCTGGGCGAAGGTCCGGCGCTGGCGTTGTGGCTGGATGGTGTCGGCAACCCGCACAACTTCGGCGCGATCCTGCGCTCGGCCGCACACTTCGGGGTCAAGGCGCTGCTGCTGCCGGCCGGCAGCACGCTGGCGCTGTCCGGTGCTGCTGCACGCGTGGCAGAAGGTGGTGCGGAATCGGTGCCGCTGGTGCAGCTGCCGGAGACCGCGGAGGCGATGGCACAGCTGCGTGCGGCCGGCTTCGGGCTGGCCGCGACCCTCGTTGATGGTGGCGACGACGTGTTCCGTGCGTCCCTGCCGGAACGGCTTGTGTACGTGATGGGCGCCGAAGGCGAAGGCATGGACCGTGGCCTGGCGAGCCAGTGCGATCTGCAGGTCTCGATTCCCGGCAGTGGTGCGGTGGAAAGCCTCAACGTGGCCTCGGCCACGGCGGTTTTGCTGGCACAGTGGGCAAACCGCCGCAGCTGAGTGGCGCCCGGTGGGTGCGAAATCTACCTTGGTGGGTGCGAACCTTGGTTCGCACCGCTCCCGCCACTGCGCTCGCCGGGCATGGCCCGGCGCTACCGCATCACTCGTTCGGTGGCGTGGTCGCCTTGGCTTCGCTGCCGAAGTTGCCATCAGCCTCCGCCGCCAGGTACGCGAACACGGTATACGCAGCCACGTTCTGCGCCAGCGCCTTCGGATCGATCTTGTCCAGCGTGTCGTCGGCGGTGTGGTGCAGGTGGAAGTAGTCCGAGCCATCCTGCGCCAGCCAAGCCCACGCGCCGCCCTTGGCGGCCAACGGGCCGACGTCCGGGCCCGGGCCACCCTTGTCGGCCTGGTACTCGATGCCCAGCGGCTTCATCACCTCGGCAATCTGCTTCGTCGCTTCGCGCGAGCCTTCCGGGTTCGGCGAACCGGTATTGAAGGCGTAGATGCGGCCGGCGCCGAAGTCGCTCTCCGCAGCCAGCTGGTGCAGGGCCACGTCCTTGGCGTGCGCTTCGGCGTAGGCCTTGCCGCCGTACAGGCCCTGTTCTTCGTTGGCGAAGGCGATCACGCGGATGGTGCGCTTCGGTGCCTGCTTGAGCAGGCCGATCAGGTGGCCCGCGGCCATGGTGATGCCCACGCCCGCGCCGTCATCCACCGCGCCGGTGCCCAGGTCCCATGAATCCAGGTGACCACCGATCACCACCACTTCCTTTGGCAGGCTGCGGCCAGTGATCTCACCGATCACGTTGTACGAGGTGGCGGTGCCATCCCAGCCGCAGTCCAGCGCGACCTTCACCGTAGTGCTGCCACGGGCCAGCAGGCGCGCCAGCTGGTCGGCATCGGGCACCGACAGCGCCGCCGACGGCACCGGCGTCAGGCCGTCATCGAAACGGGTGATGCCGGTGTGCGGCACGCGGTGCGAGTCGGTACCGGCCGAGCGCATCAGGAAACCGACTGCGCCCTTGCGGATCGCTTCGGACGGGCCCTTGCTGCGGATCGCGCCGCCACGGCCATAGTCGCGGCCATCGCGGAACGGCAGCATCTGGTAATCGACGAAGGCAATCTTGCCCTTCAGCGAACCGGCCGGTGCGGCCTGCAGTGCGGCCAGGTCGGCGAAGCGCACCACTTCCGCTTCCACCGTGCCGCCCGGGCTGCCGCCCAGTGCGGTGATCTGCAGCGGCTGCGGGTTCCTGCCGGTCACAGCGGCGTGTTCACTGCGGCGCTCCCACTTCGGGAAGGTCACCGGTTCTTTCCACACCTTGTCGAAGCCCAGCGCCTTGAACTTGGCTTCGGCCCAGGCCACCGCACGGGCGTCGGCTTCGCTGCCGGCAATGCGCGGACCGATTTCGGTGGTAAGCGATTCGACTACCTTCCAGCCGGTGTCGTCGGCCAGCGCCTGGTCGCGCAGCTGCGCGGCCGTGGCCAGCGAGGCCGGGGGCAGGGTGGTGGTGTGCGGTGCCGCAAAGGCCGGAGCGGCCAGCAGGGCAAGGGACGATGCGATGGCAAGGACGCGGCGACGCATGGGCAACTCCGGAAGGGACCAAGCCTTGGAGCTTAACAGTCGTTCAGGCCCGCGCATGGGCGGGAGGTCATGGCTGGCGCGAACGCTGTTTTCCGCCACGTCCGGCAAAGCGAAAGCCCCGCCGGAGCGGGGCTTTCGCCTGCTTCTGTAGAGCCGAGCCCATGCTCGGCTGCCTTGCAGATCAGCCGAGCGTGGGCTCGGCTCTACAGGTGGGAGGGGCGCCGATGGCGCCCGGTGCCCTTATTTCTTCAGGCTGTCGCGGATCTCCCGCAGCAGCACCACTTCCTCGGCCGGCGCTGCCGGTGCCGCTTCCTTCTTGCGCGACAGGCGGTTGATCACCTTGATCACCAGGAAAATGGCGAAGGCCACGATCACGAACTGGATCAGCGTATTGATGAAGTCGCCGTAGCCGATCACCACCGCCGGAATCTCCTTGCCGTCCGGCCCGATGCGGGCCGGCGACAACGTCCACGCCAGCTGCGAGAAATCCACCTTGCCGATCAGCATGCCCAGCGGCGGCATGATGATCTTCTCGACCAGCGCCGTCACGATCTTGCCGAAGGCCGCGCCGATCACCACGCCGACGGCGAGGTCGATGACGTTGCCGCGCATCGCGAATTCCTTGAACTCGGTGAGCATTCCCATTGTTGTTTTTCTCCGGTGGGGGAAGTGGACAGCGCGCAGGGTAGCGCAGGTGATGTCAGCCGGCGATCACACCGTGGCGCTCGGCCACGTTTTCCAGGCGGGCACTGAAGCGGTCGCCGGGCTTCAGTGCGGCCACACCGGACGGGGTGCCCATGAACACCAGGTCGCCGGCACGCAGCTGCCACAGCTTGGACAGCTCGTGCAGGATCTCCGGCACATTCCAGATCATCTGGTCCAGCAGCGCCTGCTGGCGCACCTCGCCGTTGACCTCCAGCGACAGGTTCAGCGCGGCCAAGTCGCCCACTTCCTCGGCGTGGACGATTTCGCTGATCGGCGCGGAGGCATCGAAGCCCTTGGCGGCGTCCCACGGGTGGCCCTTGTCCTTGGCGGCGGCCTGCAGGTCGCGGCGGGTCAGGTCCAGGCCCACGGCGTAGCCGTAGACCAGTGCGTCGGCATCGGCCACGGCCAGCTCACCGGCAGGTGCATCGCGGCCGATCGCCACCACCAGTTCCACTTCGTGGTGCAGGTTGGCAGTCGCCGGCGGGTAGGGGATGGCATCGTCGTGGCCGACCACGATCGCATCGGCCGGCTTGCTGAAGAACATCGGGCGGCCGCGATCATCGGCCGCCGGCACCGCTGCGCCCATTTCGCGGGCGTGGTCGGCGAAGTTGCGGCCGACGCAGTAGATGCGGTGCACGGGGAAACTGCCGCCACCGGCTACCGGCACACGCGGCAGGGCTACGGCAGGGATCACATCGGAGACGTCGGACATGCGGGCATCCAGGAAGGGCGTGCCCGCAGTCTAGAACGCATGGCGCCCGCCGTCAGCGGGCGCGGATGGCGTAAGTCAGCGCGAGACCGGCAACACCGGCTTGCGCACCACGCGGTACTCGCCCTCGACCACGGTCGGGTCGACCGGACGCGCGGCACCCGGCTTGCGCGAGGCCAGCAGCTTCCACGCCAGGCCGACCATGATCATCGCCGCACCAACAAACACGCCGATGAACACCATCGCGGCCAGGATCGCCAGGCCAAGCAGGCCCACGGCAACGCGCACCAGCGGGTGACGCGGCTTGCGCGGCGCGAACAGGGTGCGGAACTGGTTGAAGGCGGATGCGCGATTGAACATGGCGGCTCGATAGGCTGGGATCAGCGAAAACAGAGTATCGGGACGCGCCACTGTCATTGAGTGAAAAACTCGTTAAATATAGCCTGTGCTTATTACGGATCAATGACTTGTGTTCATGTCGCAGCCAGTCACCTGAGTGGGCATGCGACAATGCGGGTTTACTGTCCGAGCCTTCGCCATGACTGCCGCTGCTTCCCTGATCGCCCTTGATGCCATTGCCGATGGCGCGTTTGCCGAGGTCGAAGCGGTGGTGGATGGCGATGCCGAATCGCTGGTGCTGTACCGCGACGGCGCGCAGGTGCGTGCCTTCCTGAACATCTGCCCGCACGCCGGCCGACGCCTGGACTGGGCCCCGGGCCAGTTCCTGAAGAGCCGCGAAGGCCACCTGGTGTGCGCCGCGCATGGCGCCTCGTTCGCGCTGGACAGCGGCGACTGCATTGCCGGCCCGTGCAAGGGCGACCGCCTGCGCGCCGTACCGGTGGACGTGCGCGACGGGCAGGTTTACCTGGCCTGATGTAACCGGTGCGCGAACCAAGGTTCGCACTCACAGGATCAATGGGGATCCAGAGATTCATCCACGCATGGCTTGGATCCACCGTGTCGACCAAGGTCGACACCCACCAGAGCAGAACGCCGACAGCTCGCGGAAAACTGTCGAAGGCGGGGTGGGTCCGGTTGCGGGGGCGTGAGCCGCATGGATGCGGCGACCGAGCTTACAGGGACGTACTTGCAGCGTCCCCCGCAACCGGACCCACCCCGCCATCCCACGGAATGCACGCTGTTGCTGTTGCTGTTGCTGTTGCTTCGGCTTCGGCGGGTGCAGGGCGCAGCCCTGCCAACAAACCCAACCCTCAGAACATCAGGTTGATCATCAACACCACCACACAGGTGTAGATCAGCGACAACGGTCCGCCGACCCGCCACATTTCGCGCGGGGTGTAGTTGGCCGGACCGGTGATCATCGAAATCACCGGGTTGGAGGCCGTCATCAGGTTGTTGGACGCCGACAGCGCCACGATCAGCGCGAACGCCGTCGGGTTGCCACCCGCCGCCAGTGCCAGGTTCACCGCAATGGGCACCATCACGATGGTTGCGCCCACATGGCTGATCACCAGCGAGAACGCCGTGGTCAGCAGCGCCAGCGCCACCTCCAGCACCCACACAGGGATGCCGGTCGGCAGCTTGTCGATGGTATGGCCGGCCACCCATGCCGCCGCACCACTGGAATCCATTGCCCAGCCGAGTGGAATCAGCCCGGCCATCATGAACACCGTCTTCCAGTTGATCGAGGCATAGGCCTCGTCCATGCGCAGCACGCCGGTCAGCAGCATGCCGGCCACACCGGTCATCAGCGTCAGCGCCACCGGCAGCTTGCTGGTCAGCGCGATCAGGATGGTCAGCGCGAAGATCGCCATCGCGATCTTGAACTTGTGCGGGCGCTGCTCGCCGGTCGGGTAGTCGGTCACCACCACGAAGTCACGGCTGCGCGCGGCCTGCGCCAGATCGGTCCAGATGCTGTGGAAGACCAGCATGTCGCCGGCGCGCAGCTGTACGTCGCGCACGTCCTCGCGGATCACCTGCTTGTCGCGGTTGATCGCCAGCAGGCTGATGCCGCGCTCCTTGCGCAGGCGCAGGTCGGCGGCGCTCTTGCCGATCACGTTGGAGGTCGGCGGCACCACCGCCTCGGAAATACCGGCACGGCTCGGGTTGAACAGGTCGCCCAGGTGCTTCAGGCGCGAAGACATGCGCAGGAACTGGTTCTGCGCGAAATCGTTGATCTGCTCGCGCGGGCCCATCGCACCGAGCACGCTGCCGACCCAGATGCGCATTTCCGCTGGCGGCGCCAGGCGGGTGTCGTTGCCGGTTTTCAGGGCCAGCAGCAGCGGGGCATCGTGCAGGTTCTCGGCCTCGCCCAGGGTCATGCCCACCAGCGGGCTTTCGGCACTGACCACCAGCTCGAACACATCGCCTTCGATGCCGTAGGTCTTGGCGAAGTAGCTCTCGGTGCGTGCGGGCGTGACCCCGTCGTTGACCAGGTTCTCTTCCTCGATCAGCTTGCGGTCGCCGTAGTAGCGGAAATACAGCAGCGAGGCGATCAGCAGGGCCACGCCGATCGGCAGCGGTGCGAACATGCGCAGCGGCTCGATGGTGGCCAGGCCGGAGGGCAGGTTGTTGTTGGCCGAGGCCAGCAGATCGTTCAGCAGGATCAGCGGCGAGTTGCCGACCATGGTCAGCGCGCCGCCCATCACGATCGCCGCCGAGATCGGCAGCAGCAGGCGCTGCAGGGTCAGGCCGGTGCGTGCTGCCAGTCGCGAGGCGACCGGCAGGTACAGCGCCATCACCGACGGGTTCTGCATGAAGGACGAGTTCAGGCCGGCGATGGCCGTGGTCATCATCAGCAAGCGCTGCTCGACGCCATGGCCGCGCCGCAGCAGCCAGGCCGCCAGCCGGTTCAGCGCCCCGGTGCGGTCCAGGCCCGCACCGAGGATGGTGGTGGCGATGATGCTCATCACCGCGTTACCGGAGAAACCGCCGAAGATTTCCTCCGGCGCGATCAGGCCGGTGACACCCAGCACCACCAGCACCACCAGCGCGACCACGTCGGCGCGGATGCGCTCGAACAGGAACATCGCCATCGTGAAGCCGACCAGCCCGAGCACGAGCTTCATGTCGTTGGTCAGCGTCAGCGCGGTATCCATGTGGGGCGCGGCGTCCTCAGGCGATCGTCAGGTGCGGTCGTACAGCAGGTCCCAGACGCCGTGGCCGAGCTTCTGGCCGCGGGTCTCGAAGTGCGTCTGCGGGCGCCAGTCCGGGCGCGGCACGCTGCCACGCGGGCCGGCGCGGTTGACCAGGCCGGCGGTGGCATCGAGCACGTCCCACATCTGCTCGGCGTAGTCTTCCCAGTCGGTGGCGCAGTGCAGGCGGCCACCCGGGCGCAGCTTGCGCACCAGCAGCTCGGCGAACGCCGGCTGCAGCAGGCGGCGTTTGTTGTGGCGCTTCTTGTGCCACGGGTCCGGGAAGTAGATGCGCACTTCATCCAGCGCGCCATCGGCGATCTCGTTCTGCAGCACTTCCACCGCATCGTGGTGGTACAGGCGCACGTGGTCGGCGTTGTCGTCGGCCAGCGCGTTCAGCAGGCGACCCACGCCGGGCGCGTGCACTTCGATGCCGATGTAGTCGCGCGAGGGGTCGTGCTGGGCGGCAAAGCGCAGCGCGGCACCGTTGCCGAAGCCGATTTCCAGCACCTTGTGCGCCGGGCGGCCGAAGGTGGCGTCCAGGTCACGCGGCTGGCCGTTGTAATCGATGCCGAAGCGCGGCCAGCGTTCGTCGAACGCGCGCTGCTGGGCGGGGGTGAAGCGACCCTGGCGCAGCACGAAGCTGCGCACCTCGCGGCGGCCTTCGCTGACGGTGAAGGGCTTGGGCGGAGCCTTGGAACCGGCGCTGTCGAAAGGATTGGTCATCAGCCGATCAGCCCATCCACCGGAGAGGAGGCGCTGGCGTAGCGCTTGCGCGGGATGCGCCCGGCCAGGAACGCCTCGCGGCCGGCCTCGACCGCCTTGCGCATCGCACTGGCCATCAGCACGGGGCTGCGTGCACCGGCAATGGCGGTGTTCATCAGCACGCCGTCGCAGCCCAGCTCCATCGCGATTGCCGCGTCCGAGGCGGTGCCCACGCCGGCGTCGACGATGATCGGCACCTTGGCGTCTTCGATGATCTGCAGCAGGTTGTACTTGTTCTGGATGCCCAGGCCCGAACCGATCGGTGCGGCCAGCGGCATCACCGCAGCGCAGCCGATCTCTTCCAGGCGCTTGGCCAGGATCGGGTCGTCGGAGGTGTAGACCATCACCTCGAAGCCGTCCTTGACCAGCTGTTCGGCGGCCTTGAGGGTCTGCACCACGTCCGGGTACAGCGACTTCTGGTCGCCCAGCACTTCCAGCTTGGTCAGGTTGTGGCCGTCCAGCAGCTCACGTGCCAGCCGGCAGGTACGCACCGCGTCTTCGGCGGTGTAGCAGCCGGCGGTGTTGGGCAGGATGGTGTAGCGCTCCGGCGGCAGCACGTCGAGCAGGTTGGGCTCGCCCGGGTTCTGCCCGATGTTGGTGCGGCGGATGGCCACGGTGACGATCTGGGCGCCTGCAGCCTCGGTGGCCAGGCGGGTTTCTTCCAGATCCTTGAACTTGCCGGTGCCGGTGAGCAGCCGCGAGCCATAGGTCTTGCCGGCGATCACCAGCGAATCGGGGGAGACATGAACGTTCATGGCGCGATTATCGCCTATCCGCCTGAAGATGGGATCACGCAATGGCGTGCCGGCCGCTGGCCGGCAAACCCGCGCAGGTCTCAGCCCCCGCCCAGCGCGTGCACGATCTCCACGATGTCGCCTTCGGCCAGGACGTGCTCGCCATGGCGGCTGCGGCTGATGATCTCGCCGTTGACCTCCACCGCCACCCGGCGCTGCAGCAGCTGCTCGGCCTCGAGCAGGTCGTGGAGGGTCGCCGAGGCGGGCAGGGTGCGGGGTTCGCCGTTGAGCTGGATGTTCATCCCTGCATTGTCGCTGATAGCCCGTCGAGATCGGAACGTTTGCAATTTGAACCGGGCGCCAGCTCCAGCACAGCGGGTTCCGGCGTGATCAGGCGACAATCCATGCGGCGGCGCAGCGTGAGCAAACGGCGGCGCGGTGAAACCATTGACCGTGCGCCGGCGTACGTGCGCCGGATTCCAACCTATTTACCCCACAGGAGTTCCTAGATGCAGCTCAGCAAACACCCGATCCGCTCCCTGATGGCGGCTGCGATCGCACTCGCCGCGCTGCCGGCCATGGCAGGCGAAAGTCCGTATTCCAAGGCGGTGTTCTTCGGCGACAGCCTCACCGACGCCGGCTATTTCCGCCCGCTGCTGCCTGAGGCCACCCAGGGGCTCTCCGGCCAGTTCACCACCAACCCGGGCTGGGTGTGGTCGCAGCAGGTCGCCAACTACTACGGCCTCAACAAGGACCCCAACGGCAACGGCCAGAACGGCGACAACTACGCTGTCGGCGGTGCCCGCGTGTCGGTCGAAGGCGGTGGTGCCCTTGGCGCGATCCCGTCGTTGAAGTCGCAGGCGGCCCGTTACCTGGCCGCAAACGGCGGCAAGGCTGATCGTAATGCCCTGTATACCGTCTGGGGCGGCGCCAACGACCTGTTCGCCGCGGCCGGTGCTGCCGGCGCGGGTGCGTCGCCGGCCCAGGTGCAGGGCATCATCGGCGCGGCGGTCACCGACCAGATCGCGCTGGTCGGCGCCCTGAAGCAGGCCGGTGCCCAGTACGTGCTGGTGCCGAACCTGCCGGACGTGGGCATCACCCCGCAGTTCCGCGGCCCCAACGCGGCAGCCGCCACCGCCATGTCGGTGGGCTACAACAAGGCACTGTACGGCGGCCTGAAGCAGGCGGGCATCGAGTTCATTCCGCTCGATACCTTCAGCATCCTGCGTGAAGTAACCGCCAACCCGGGCATGTACGGCTTCACCAACGTCACCGGCACCGCCTGCAAGATCAACCCGGCCAACACCACGGGCAGCATCATCGGCTGCAACCCGACGACCTACGTCAGCCCCGATGCGTACCAGACCTATCTGTTCGCCGATGGCGTGCATCCCACCGTGACCGGTCACCAGTTGCTGGGCCAGTACGCCGTCTCGGTGCTGGAGGCTCCGCGCCTGCAGCAGGTGCTGAGCCACTCGGCACAGACGGTCGGCCGTTCGCGTGCCGACCAGGTCAGCAACCACCTGGGCGCCCGTCCGGCCGATGGCCTGTCGTGGTGGGGTGGCGTGCGCGGTGACATGCAGCGCTATGACCACGCCGACCTGTACGACGGCGTGGCGCCGGCCGGCCTGTTCGGTGTCGACTGGGCACGTAACGGCGTGGTGGTCGGCGGCTTCGCCGGCTTCGGCCGCATGAGTGCCGACTTCGGCAACAGCCGTGGCGACTTCACCCAGAAGGACACCACCGCCGGCCTGTTCGCTGCCTGGTATGGCGACCGCGTCTGGGTCAACGGCCAGGTCAGCTACACCTGGTTGTCGTATGACGTGAACCGCAAGGTCCAGCTGGGTCCGGCCACCCGTGAGCATGGTGGTTCGCCGGATGGCAGCAACCTGACCGCCGCACTGAATGCCGGTTACGAGTTCGGCACCGAAGGTGGTTTCCGCCACGGCCCGATTGCTTCGGTGATCTGGCAGAAGGTGAAGATCGACGGCTACACCGAAAGCGCCACCGCTGGCACCATGGCCACGGCGCTGGGTTACGACCGCCAGAACGTCGACTCGACCGTCGGCCGCGTCGGCTGGCAGGCCCGCTTCGATGGCGGCACCGTCAAGCCGTACGTGCAGGTGACCTACGACCACGAGTTCGAGGACACCAAGCAGGCCAGCGCCTGGCTGCAGACTCTGCCGGAACTGGGCAGCTACCGCGTGCCGGGCCTGGACTTCGACAAGAACTACGCCACCGCTGTTCTGGGTGCGCGCATGGACCTGTTCGGCCTGCAGGGCAACGTTGGCCTGAGCACCACGGCCGCGCAGAAGCGTGCCCGTGACGCGACGATCTTCGCCACCGTGGGTGGCAGCTTCTGATGAATGCAACATCCCGGGCACCGCAAGGTGCCTGGGATGCCTGCACGGCAGCGCCCGGCGATGCCCGGCGGGTGCGGCGGCCACCATTGCGCAACACCGGCCGCTCCGCATAGACTTTCACCCGTAATGCGGGCGTAGCTCAATGGTAGAGCTGTAGCTTCCCAAGCTACTGACGTGGGTTCGATTCCCATCGCCCGCTCCATGTCTCCCAAGGGTTTGCGGTATATGTAAGCGCTCCGCAATATCTTGGCCGCTCCGCAATTCGCGCGGGCGAGGGCGTCATCGATAAGACGCCTTGGACTTCACCACATCTACTCCAGGCAGTCCAAGCGTCTCCAGCATGACAGAAATTGAAGTGGTCAGGCTTTGATTCTTGGGGCCGACTATGACGCTGCGGATGGGGTTCTCGCCATCCGGTCCAATGAAGTCTAGGTCGATGTATGCCACTGGCGATCCTTGTTTCATGAAGAATTTGATCGGCTGCGGAGCGTATTCCTCGCCGAATGCTGTTCCCTGGAAATCGATCAATTTTCGGCCGTTTGCCGATTCTTCATATCGGGCCAAGTGGACCAGACGCACCTCGCTCTCCTCGGCGAAAGCGGGGTTTTTGTAGGAGCTCAGATCCATTGCCAGCCGGAACGCAAGCTCGAACAGCTTTATATCGTTCTCTGGTTCTTTCTGCATCACCAAGTGAGCGACTTTGACGTACTGAGCGATCTCGAAGACCTGTTGCTCTTCGCTGTAGCTGACCGCGAGAGGATTTGCAGGTAGCCCAAGAATCCGCCTTGCATCAAAGCCAATAGAGAAGCCGAGGCCATCGCTTGCGTATGCTCTCCATTGGCTGAGCGTGTCGCCATTGGTGGAAAAGCAGGAGGCAAGTGGAAGGGCGGCAAATCCTGAGCCACTTATGACGGCGTCCACTCGATCTAGAAATTCCTGTCCTAAGCTGTCTGCGAGCTGAGTAGCGGCTTCCTGCCACATGCTGTAACCCCAATGCATCTCGAGATAGTCGTTCATCGAGAATATGTCGCAAAAACGAATCTTCTTGCCACTGCAGATCGCCAAGAATGTTTCCGGCGAACAATAGTGGTAGAGAAGTTCGTCGGTCCTCGGGCGGTACTCCCTCGGTAGCGTCATTGCTCATTCCGTTCAGTAGATGTGGCGGCCGTATTCTGTAAAAGCGCCGGCGATTCTGCAATGTGTCAGGCGCCGGGTACAGCCGTAATCTAAAGGGCTATCGAGTCGGGGTTGCCTTCGATCCTCTCTTTTCCCGCACGTAGATCTCGGTTGTAATGACCGACGAATGCCCCAACTGCGCCTGCGCTTCGCGAATGTCCTTTGCCGAATCGGCCTTGTCCGTACCAGCCTTGGCGCGGAGGTCTCGGAACTGGAATTCCCTCTTTGCAATACCGGCCGCCTCTCTGACCTTGTCGAACCTGTAGCGGAGCGCTGCCCGGGCGATACGTCACGCGTGACTTCCAGGCCAAAAGCCCCGAGGTAGCGGTCACCGGTCCGAACAACAACTTCGGACTCAGCGTTATTCTGACCAATCTCGGCGGCAACAACTGGCGGGTGTCAGCCTACACGGGCTCGTCGCTTGTCTTCGGTACGGTGTGGGTATACGACTCGGTTGTGACTGGAACGCCGGGCAAGACCGGAATCGAGATCTACCGAGAGCACACCGGCGAGCTGGCATTCGCCTCCTGGGCGAAGCCCCTACGCATCATGGGCGTAACGACTGCCCCGTTCGGGGCGGCAGAGGGCGCCTATATGCAGGTGCCGGCCGGTCGGCGCTACGCGGTTATCTCGTCTCGTTCGTGCCAGTGGATTGAGCGTGGTGTGGACACCCGCCTGACCGGGCCGCAGGGGGATGGGACGGGTGCAGCGGGTTCGGGGCGCTTCTACTTACTATGCCGGCGCTGCCGCTTTGATCCCCCAGTCCGACAATGCGACGCAGTTCAGCGCATCTGGCCATTTCGTGCTGATCGACGTGACCGGCCACTAAGCTGCGGCGTCACGGCGAATGAACGGCGGGGCGTGTCAGATCGCGCCATGTGCTATTCCGCCCAGATCACCGCCGCCTATGAGAAGCTGGGACGCCAAGAGCGACAGGCAAGAAAATGCCCCCTTGAACCAAGGGGGCAAAACTGCTGTCGGTGGGAGCTATGGATCAGCCGAATCCGCAGTCCACCATCGTGTCGTCGAAGGTCTCGCATCTGCGGATGCCGTTAGCCTCAGTACATGCAGTCCCGGTACGGGGCCTGACAGAGCAATCAGGCCCACCAAACCCACCACCCGGCCCGCCGTCCTCCATGCCGCCACCACCACCACCGCCGCCACTCGGCGGTTTCTGAGTTCCCGGCAGAGGCTGGACGCAAGGAATTCCACTGAGGCAAGTAACAGCGGCTTCTTCGACCGACCCATCACCCCAAGTCACCTTGATCCTGCTGCCGACAGGCAAAGAAGCAATGCCATGCGTGACTCGGTACATGCCCGCCAAACCGGCAAGACCGGCGATTCGTAGCTCCGCCATTTCGTAGGCCGACATGTTTTGCGCTGCCACAACTTGGTTGTACGGATACGAGCTGGCATTGATCGATACTGTTGCAGCGATGGCGGCAAACGCCAAGAAAACCAGCCCGGCGGTGCTCCACTTCATCTTTCTGGAGATTCGATTCACGAAGTTGTCCTTTTTAAGATGGCTTCTTCCCAACTGCTCTCTGTACTTCTACTATCGCTCTGTCCAGCGATTCTTGCTGTCCAGCAGGAACCACATTGTTCCTAATGGCGTCTTCAAAATCTCCTGCTCCACATATGCCTGTATTGATGCAGAGCGAATCCAATCGATAGGATCCGGGGCCGCAATCTGCGCCCAATCGGCATGCCACTATGCTCCATGCGTAATTGGCATATGGTCCTGTTGTGGCGCGCTTGAACTCTGCGAAATCTCCAGAATCTGGAGCGAGCGCAAGAAGATCACCGAGAGAGAAGATGGCTTCCGGGTCACCCGAGTGGATCACGTCGCGCGCTAGCGATAGATAGTCATCTGCTTTTAGCGCTGCCCAGTTCTTGGACGCCACCGCAACCTTGGAGTACGCGTCACCTTGGTTCGCAGCTCGCTCGAACCAGTTGGTGTATGCATCTTGCGGTATTACTTGGCCACCATCTACTGCGGAACAAATGGTCGAGAAGCGCTTCTTGATTCCGTCGTAGGTGCTTTGAGGGACGCCACGAACAGCCGCATATGCATCCAAGGTCGAATACATATTCGCTGGAGACAGACTGAATACCGAGCACTGTTGGTACAGCTTTGCCAGTTCTCGTTGCGCCACCATATCGCCGACTTCTGCACGTGAGCGCAGGGTGTTGAAATGTGCCGCCACCGATTGGGAGTCGGCATTGCTCCAAAGCTGCGAGTCAAGTGCGCCGGGTGTACTTTCTCTCGCTACTGGCGAGATCGGTAGGTGCTGTGGGCCAAGGGGCTCTGCATTTGAGCTGTTGGACACTGTGTCATTTCGGACAGAGGTGATCCCATACCAAGCCGTTATTCCGGCGATTGCGGCTATAGAAAGCCACGCTACGATTCTTCCTTGAGACATCGCCTTCCCCAGCTGTGCCTGATTCCAAAGATGCTATCACGGGATACCTAGGCGAAATCAGCAGCTGGCTAAGAGCCGAGTAGCGCCGCGCCGGCTCAGGGTCGACTATGACTCGACTCGGGGCGATTAAGCCTGTCGGGACGGCCCTGATGACGCCTGCCTGCTGTGTCTCAGTGGGTGCGATAGGATCGCGGCACGATCCATCCTCATCTCCAGCACTGGCGGTCGCATGAGAATCCCTGTTATTAGCACCTCGCGTTCAACGTCCTTGATTGCTGAGGACGTAATGGCTCATGGGATTGTCGTCGTTGACACTGTCAGGTCGCATGCCAAGCGGCTAGCCCAGGAGTTGCGGGAAGAGCTCGGGATCGAGCCTGTTGATGATGAGCAGGAGGATGCAAAGTTCCTGCTACACCTGTCCTGTGATGTGGAACCCGTGGACGAATACGGATGGGTGGACTACTACGTTCACAGCGACACCTCCCCGGTGGATGCCATGGACGCAAAAGAGTTCGTTTGCAAGGCGGTCCGTCAATGGGCGGCGGCGGGGAGGCCTGATTACTTCGTGGCCCAGCTGCCCTCCCGTCGGTAGCATTGGGGCACGGCCGGAAGTAGGCTTGCCGACGCAATGTGTTGGTACGCGGCGCCTGAAATAGTTGGTATTGGTGTTGGTACGGAAGGCACTAATCCCATTAGACCTCCTTTAAGAACAATAGGTTGCTGTGACTTTTCGCATCATCGAAGTGCATGCTCCATTGCCTTGAGGTAACCGCGGTGCATTTCGAGGCCGGCCTCGCATGCTTGTAGGCGGTCCAGGATTTCATTGATCTCGGCGCTCATTGTGGTCTCGACAGGTGGGGCGGGGGCGGCGATAGTTCGCGGACGCCTAGACGAGCCCGCTATAAGCATCCTCAACGTTCTGCTGCGCCCTGACCAGCTCCTTGTTGCGGTTGATACCCTCGCAGAAGACGCGCTAACCGGGGCCCATTCGTCCGGCGCAAAGGTGCTCTTGATCCCGCAGCACAACTTGGTGTTGGCGGCACGCGGGTCCACTCAGTTCTTTCTTCGCATCTACGAACTCGCCATCCAAGCGAGCTTCCGGGCAGATTTCACAATGGAGCAGCTGACGAAAGAGCTAGGGCTTGTGATCGACAAGCTGCGGCCGAGTTATGAGCGCGCTGCCATAGATGCGGGCCTCCCGAAGCAGAGCTTGGGTACGGAGCTTGTGCTTGGCGATTGGTCGCCGAAGAGTGGACGGATGCTGGCGACGGCCTAGGCCAAGAACGACAGCGCGATTGTCGCGGTCGTGCAGCAGCTCGATGGGGGCCTCGCTTCGCCAGGTGAACTTCTAAGAGGCCGTCCAGACAGTTTTGCGTGGGAGGACATCTTGGCTGCGGCAAGGCTTCAGGCGAACTACCTCAACGAGCAGATGGGCGGCAGGTCGCCGGCGGCCGTCTGCTGATTGGGCTCCTCCAGCAGGGGCAAGCGGTCGTGAAGGATCTCGGGGTTCTCTGACACGGGACTTATGGGGTCCATGCCATGCCAAAGGTCGCAGCGGCAGACGCCGCTGCGCCAAGGGCCTTACTGCAGGACCAATGCTTCGCGTACGGGCTGCGTCCAGGTGTCGGTGACCCAGCATTGCCCTTCATGGCAGAAGGTCTGAGTGCACTGGGCGACGCCGCCGCCGATCGGGACACAAGACGTGTGGAACGATGCGGCATTGGCAGTGGGAATGACACCTACAGCACTGGCTGCTCCGGCAGCCGCAACGATCAAACCAAGCAAGACACTTTGGATCTTCATGATCACTCCATTGTCAAGTTGATAAATGCCCGGTGGGCAGCAGGAAAGTCTCAACGGACTTGGATGCTCGCAATAGGAAAACCGCTCGCTGGCATGTAGGGATTTACCTATGGAGCGGCGTATAGGGGAGTGGCAGGGGGAATCTGAGCGGTTAAGACCGACCATTGAGCGAATCGCAGCGATTGGGGCGTCCAGCCGTATGCTCTCCGCCATGCTTCCCTCGCACGGCTACCAAGGCTTCCGCGCAGCACCGCCACCCTCTGGCTGGGTCCAGATGGGGGAGAGCTGGGTACTGTGGTGGAGTGGACGACAGATTGCCCAGGTCATGCCGGCCAAGGACCGTGACGTGCGTGTTCACCTCGATGCCCGGAAGATGTGGCAGACCAAGGACGAGCGCGCCGCCAGCATCGCCCAAGGCAAGCGCTACGCCGAACGCTGGTGCGCGGCTGAGGCCTGGCTTTGGGACGCCAAGCCGAGCGAACCGCTCGAACCGCTGCCCGGCCTACCGCCTACCCGAGAGCAGCAGCAACAGGTCCGGCGTCTGGCCGAGGCCGGGGCTGTGGAATTGGTGCGAATCAAGGAAGCGCTGGAACCGCGCCGACCGCCGAAGGAGACCAAGCCCCGCCTGAAGGACACCCGCAAGGCGTGGGTGAGGGCAGGGCTGCAGCAGCTACGGCGCGTTTGATGGCTCAGGGGTAGCATTCTGCGAGGATGTTGGGCAGCGCGAAGGGAGGGGGATACCGTGGCGGATGATGCGAAAGCGAGATATGCCGATGTAGTCGTCATGGCCCTGCTCGCCAGCGGCGCGGACCGCGGCTTTAGGTCGCTGGATGTCTTTGTTACATGGTTCGTGACTGGTACAGCGGCTGCCCTGGGCTTGGCTGCTGCCAACCTAGACCGATTGCAGGGATTGGTCACATTGCCTGGCATCAAGGCGGCGCTTCCATTGCTCCTAGCGGTGTTGGGATTCGTGCTCGCCTCGAAGTTCCTCGGAGGGTTGATCTGCACCTATGCGGGCGCGATTGAGTCGTCAATGACTACCTTGGATCGGCTGGTGAAGCTGGATCAATTGCCAGATCCACTGGCCTTCGATGCGGCACTAGCTAGGGCCACCCCATGGCCAGTGCGGGCCTGGCAATGGTTGGGATGCCGGCTCGGCGTCAATAATAGGGGGCGGCAGGTAATGTGGCTCATGGTGGTAAGTGGGTTTTGCGCGAGCGCTGCGGCGATCCTGACGGTCCTATTCTGGATGGTATTGCTCGGTTACCTCCCACGCATTCTGTAGCCAAAAGCGCTCCGCAATTGCTGAAACAAGGCGAAAAATCCTGCGAAAATCGATGCGGATGGTTCGCCGATTGCGGAGCGGAAATCCGTATAATGCTGTTGATTTGAAAGGATTTCTTTGTGAGCTTCCCAAGCTACTGACGTGGGTTCGATTCCCATCGCCCGCTCCATGTCTCCAGGGTATTCACCCCAGGCAGACGCGGCGCACTCCTTGAACCACACCGGAGTCCAGTGTGTGGGGCAGCGCCGAAACCTCATTCTTCAATGCGTCGGGCTGTGGCTCCTTCGAACCACAGCCCGAGTGGCTTATGCGCCCGCTTGCGCAGCCGCGTCCTTGGCTGCGGCAGTGACGGAACTCCCGAAACCGGTATAGGTCGATCCGTTGCAGTGCAGGTATGCGCGGAAGACGACGCCATTCAACTCGGCGTTGTCAAAATAGCAGTGCGTACCGGTCTTGGATGATTTCTTCACAAGCCGCATTGCCATCGCGTTTGAATCGTCGACGCTGGAGCCAAGGCCGGCAACGCTCCAGGATTGGCCCGGGCGAGTGCAGCTGTAGGGATACTTATAGCCATGTGCCGACCCATAGTAGTAGTCGACATTGCACCGCGCCTGCGTCGCCGCCAGGGTGATGGCCAGCTCAAGCAGGTTCTGTCCCGCAGTGGTGGTCGTCATGCCATAGGCGGAAATCGGAGTGGAACTGCACTCTCCTTTGATGCCCACACCCGGTGCCGGGATGCTGACATAGGGATCGCGTGCGAAAACACTGCATACGGGGCCTTCCTCGGCGACGGCCAGGAAGCCATTGGTGTTGGCCGTCGCAGCATCGATATTGCTGCCAACGCCCGCGACCGTACCGTTCTTGCCGCAGCGCCGGATCACCACGCCTCCGCCGTTCGGCAGCATGTCCATGCCGGGGTCGCAGATGCCCGGCCCGATCGAGGATGCCCCTGCCGGTCCGGTGTAATCACGTTCCGCGTTTGCGGCCATCGGGGCCTGCGCGGAAAGCAGTGCAAGCATCAGCGAAAAAGAAATCGCAGCCATTCAAAACCTCGAATCCATGAGTGAGTCGTGACGCTAGCAGAGGCATGAGTCTGGAAAGCGGGAATTGAACCCGTTCGTCACTTCGGCGAGCCAGCGACTCGATTCAAAATGCTCACGGCCATGGAAATGTGCGGCAGTTCGCACCTTGTTTGCGGTTGCGTGGCCGCCCCGGGGCAACCTCCGCTGTCTGCCGGGCCCGTCGGGCCGCAGGGTTCAGTTGGTGCTGGGCTTGGGGATGCTAAAAGATCGTTAACCGTCGACCCATCGTCCGCTGCCCGGAGCGCGAATGATCCCCGCACTTTTGCCCCTCAGGCGTTGCTTTGATTTTTCAGGGCGATCCAACCGGAAAGAGTTCTGGTCGTACTCCCTGTCTGCTGCGCTTGTGGTGGCAGCGAGCTACACCTTGATGGACGGCGGATACTGGCTGACGGGCACCGTGCTGCTCGATGGCGAGGCCTTCGAGCCGTTCCGGATGCTGGGGTGGGGCATGACGGTCTGCGCGGTCATCGTCCTCCTTCCGCCGATGCTGGCCCTGGCCGTTCGACGACTGCATGACATCGACGAGTCTGGCTGGTACGTCGTGATCGCCTTCATCCCGTTGGGCGTATTCGTCCTCTTCCCGGTCATGCTGCTGCCGGGCAACGAGGAGGAGAATCGATTCGGCGGCATATCCGGTCTGCCGGGCGCCTGACTCAGCGCCGGGCGAAGTCCACCAGGTCGGAAGGGTAGTGCGGGCAGGTGCGCAGCGCGGCATCGTCTCCGCCATACAGGACCACCAGCGCTGCTACCTCAAGCGCCCAGTAACCCCAGGCATTCGGTCCGGTCAGGCGTCGGGTCCGCTTCTG
Organism: Stenotrophomonas sp. YJH_SMC_43; assembly: GCF_059372535.1. Lineage (NCBI taxonomy): Bacteria > Pseudomonadati > Pseudomonadota > Gammaproteobacteria > Lysobacterales > Lysobacteraceae > Stenotrophomonas > Stenotrophomonas sp. YJH_SMC_43. The sequence continues at coordinate 139,073 of NZ_JCAFVQ010000003.1, read as the reverse complement.
AGCTTTGGGCGACAGCAGGAAGAAGTCGCGGTACTGCACCTGCAGGTAGCCGGCCAGCAGTGAAGGGTCGAACGCTTCACCGTCGCGCAATGGCGCGAACAGCTCGGCGAACGGGCGCGGATGGAATATCGCATCGCTGGCTTCGGCAAGGCCGAGTTCCGGCGCGCTGAGGTAGTCCAGCACGCGGTCGGTTTCGAAGCAGAGCACCTGCTCCACCAGCGCCGGAAGACGATCCTGCGCATCCAGCAGCACGCCCAGTGACAACAACTGTAGTGCGTATTCGTAGTGCTGCGTTGTACGCGGTTGCAACGACGCGGCCAGCGCGATGTCGTGGCCTTGCTGTTGCAGGCTGTCCCGGGCTAACGCCAGCAAACGTGCGTGTTCCAGCCACAGCTCTGTCACGTCGGCCTGCATCTGCTGCAATGCCGTGGGGGCGAAGCCGCGGTCGATGCCTTTCAGCAGCAGGTTGCTGCCGGTCTGGGCAACCGCTTCCCAGCCGTAGGCATGTTCCAGCGCCGTATACCCCTGCAGCGGCTCCTCCGCAGGTTCACCGCCATTGCGCGCATGACGCGCAAGCAGGGCCATGCCCGCGTTCCAGTCCGCCTGCCAGTCCGGCAGGCGAAGCATGCGGCGCGGTACTCCCGGATCCTTGGCCAGTGCTCTCCATCGCGGTAGTACGTCCAGCAGCAGATTCCGGCGGTTCACGGCAGTCATCGGTTCCATCATCAGGGAAAGTCTAGCGGCAATGCCGGTTCGACCCCCATTGCCTGGCACCGCGTTGAAGGTTTGAATGGTGCGCAATCGCAGTCACCATGCCCGCATGACCGTTGATCGAATCGCCCTCCGCCGTTTCACCCAGTGGCTGCCGTTCCTGGTCCTGGTCGCCATCTGCGTGGCCTGGTGGTCGCCGCTGGGCGTGGTTGTCGCCCTGGCCGCGTGCCTTGCAGTGGGTGGCGTGCTGCAGCGCTTCGATCTGGTCGGCGATGCCGTAGGCGGCGCACTGCTGCGCTCGCGGGCGACACTGCCCTTTGCCACACGGCCGCCCACGCATGACATCCTGTTGGATTGGGGCGAGTTGGGCATGGGAGGGCCGGCCTACGGCACCCAGATGCTGCGCGATGGCGCCATTGTCGAGGGCGTATCCACCGGAGGCAGCCGCGATGCCAGTGGCGAGTGGCAGACGCTGGCGGGAAGCGCGCTGCGTGTGGCCAGTGGCTACATTGATCGCAGCGAGGCCGTGATTGTCTACGACGAAGCGGACAAGAGGGTGATGCACCTGCTGGCGATTGTTCCCAGCCTGTTCTGGCAGGAACTGCACGAGCGCCGGCAGCTTGGCGGGGATGCCGAAGCCGCGATGTGGTTGCGGGATCTTCCCTGCCGATCGACCACGCTGCGCCCCTGCCGGGGTCTATGGCTGGAACCGGAGCATCCGGCGCTGGCCGCCGGGTTGCCGCAGGCATTGCGGCATGTCCTGCCGGATGCCCGGGTGCTGCAGGCCATCCCGCTGCTTCCCGACGATCTGCGCCTGACCGCCCATCCGACCCTGTTCGCGCGCATCTGCCCGTACGCGCTCTGTCTCGATGGCGAGCCCAGTGACCGTCACGCCTGCGATCTGGAGACGGTGATCACCAGCCCGTCCGGACAATGCGTGGTGGTGGCGGGCAGCGTGCTTGATGGGGATCTGCGTCCCATCGAGGGCGTATGGCTCGTCCACTGGCAGGGGCGTTGGCAGGCCATTGGCCGCCGTGCGACGGGCGGCAGCGGCAAGGCCCGCAGTGCGGCCTGGATCGATGTGATCGAGGCCGGCGATGACGGTACGCTTCGCTGCGACGCCTATGAGGAACACTGGTCGTTCGACGCGATCACACGCATCCCCACGCCACACACGGCACTCGCCTTGCCTGTGGAATGGCGGGAAACCGCACTGGCCGTGCGTGTCCGCGATGGGCACTTCTCGTTGCGCCTGCCCCGCGCGGTTCGGCGGCGCCACGCATCCCTTGGATGAGCCATGAGGATGTCCCCGGCGACGGTGCGGCCATCGCCGGAGACGGTGCAGCGGCTACCGGGCGTCAGTCAGAGTAGAAGCCGTTGCCGAGGGTGCCGGGCAGGCCGGGTTCCGGCCATGGCATCAGTGACGTGCAGGCGTCATACAGCGTGCAGAAGTCCTGCCGAAGTTGCGCAGGCACCCAGCTGCCGTAGGAAACGTTGGTCGAGTCGCCCTGGCAGGCGTAGGAAACATCGATCCAGCGGGTATTGGCGTGTGAGGCAACGCCCTGGTGCTGTGTCTTGCCTGTGCAGTAGCGCAGGCCCTGGCCGATCAGCGTGTTGTTGGCATCGAAGTAGAGCCGGGAGACTGCATGGGTCGGCGCAGCCTGTACGTCTGCGGCACCTCCCACCAGGCCAAACAGCAACAACAGCGGAATTCCCATTCGCATCTGTGGTTCTCCTTGGGGTGTGTAAGCCGGTCGTGTCCTGTCCATCAGCCGGCGAAAGGCATCTTCGCACAGCCCCGGCAGGCACGCAGATGCGGCGGCCTGCTGGGCATCATCCACCCGCCACCCGCCCGCGCTATGCTGCGCGCCTGCCGTCCGATCCTGCCGCGATGAAGCTCGCCATCCTGTCCCGCAACAGCTCCCTGTACTCCACCCGCCGGCTGGTCGAGGCGGCCCGCGCGCGCGGCCACACCGTACGCATCCTCGACCCGCTGCGCTGCTACATGCGCATCGCCGCCGATGGCTTCTCGATGCACTACAAGGGCCGGCCGATGACCGGCGTGGACATGGTCATTCCGCGCATCGGTGCCTCGATCACCCGCTATGGCACCGCCGTGCTGCGCCAGTTCGAGCTGATGGGGGCGCGTACGCCCAACCCCTCCGACGCGATCCTGCGTTCGCGCGACAAGCTGCGTGCGCACCAGCTGCTGGCCGCCAAGGGCATCGACATGCCGGTCACCGTGTTCGGCGACAACCCGGATGACACCGTCGACCTGCTGTCCATGCTCGGCCCGCCGCCACACGTGGTGAAGCTCAACGAAGGTACCCAGGGACGGGGGGTGATCCTCACCGAGAAGGCCAGTGCGTCGCGTGGCATCGTCGAGGCCCTGCGGGGCCTGTACGCCAACTTCCTGATGCAGGAGTTCATCGGCGAAGCCAAGGGCGCCGACCTGCGCTGCTTCGTGGTCGGTGACCAGGTGGTGGCGTCGATGCAGCGCCAGGCGCCGGAAGGGGACTTCCGCTCCAACCTGCATGCCGGCGGCACCGCGGTGGCGGCCAAGGCCAGCCGCGCCGAACAGCAGGTGGCGGTGCGCTCGGCCAAGGCGCTGGGCCTGTCGGTCTGTGGCGTGGACCTGATCCGCTCCGCGCGCGGCCCGCTGGTGCTGGAGGTCAACTCCACGCCAGGGCTGGAGGGCATCGAAGCCGCCTGCGGGGTAGATGTGGCCACGCGCATCATCGAGCACGTCGAGAAGCTCAAAAAGCCATGATCAATCAATGGCTTGAAATTCTCATGGGCAAATGAGGCCGGCTTTAACATGCCTTTAATCGGCGCCGGCGTAGCCTTCAGCGAACCGCAGCTCTGCCTCTCAGCAGGATCGGTATCGGGATACGACTTCAGACCCAGGCGGGGCACCGCCTGGGTCTTTTTTATGCCAGCCGCAGGTCCCTTGTGGAGGCAACGTGACGGCCGTAGAGTGGCGCCCATCGTTCCTGGATGGATCCGGAGGCTGGCGATGTACCGCATCACGATGATCGCGTTGTTGCTGGGGCTGTCTGGTGCTGTCTCCGCCAAGCCGGAGAAAACCGCCATTCAGATGGACGGGCAGGCACCGGTGGCCGAGCAGGTCCGGCGGGTTGAAAAGGCCCTCGATGACGGCGAATACAGCGAGATTTCCGCTGACGACCGTGCCCAGGTGCAGCAGGCACTGGCGCGCATCACCCAGCGCATGGGTGACCACCGCACGCTTCAGGAGCTCCCGCCGCAGGTCCAGGCGGAGGTCTTCAACGACCAGGAGCGGATCAACACGGTTCTTGTCCGCGCCCATGAAGACAGCCGCCAGATCTGCCAGCACACCCGCACCACCGGCAGCAACATGCCTAAAAGCCGCTGCCTGACCGTGGCTGAGCGCCGCCGGATCGAGGAGAAGGGCAAGGCCCTGCTCAACGACCAGCGCACCTTCAACAACTTCAACCCTGCCACCAACCACTAGGCCGTCCGATGCCCCTGCGCATGGCACTTGCTGGCGTGAAGGTGGTGCGAATACAGTCAGCACTCAACTCAAACAAGGATTCGTTTGTCATGAAGTCCCTCCTGATGTCGGCGGTCCTGGTCTCGGGCCTGACCCTGGCCACCGCCGCCTCTGCATCGAACCAGGCCGGTGAGGTCTTTATCCCCGGCAAGCCGCTGCAACAGCAGATCGAGCGCATCGAAATCGAACTCAACGATGGCGAGACCTACAGCGAACTGAAGCAGACCGACCGCAGCCGCGTGCGCGAGGCGCTGGTGCGCATGCGTACGGCCGTCGAGCAGCACCCTGACCGCGATTCCATGCCTGAACAGGTACGAACCGATGTCTTCAACGACCAGCAGATCGTGAACACGGTTTTGACACAGGCACGTGAAGATAGTCGTCTAATATGCCAACGTGAAAAGGCCACGGGTTCGAACCGGGCCACGACGCAGTGCACTACCGTTGCCGAGCGCGCCCGGCGGAAGGACAAGGCACAGCGTGATATGGGCCAGGCCCAGCGCGTCGGCAAATTCGTCAATTAGAGGTGACAGTGAGAATCCTGGTAATCGAAGACAACAGCGACATTGCGGCCAACCTGGGCGACTACCTGGAGGACCGGGGCCACACCGTGGACTTCGCGGCTGACGGGGTTACCGGTCTGCACCTGGCCGTGGTGCACGAGTTCGACGCGATCGTGCTGGATCTCAATCTGCCAGGCATGGACGGCATCGAGGTCTGCCGCAAGTTGCGCAATGAAGCGCGCAAGCAGACCCCGGTACTGATGCTCACCGCCCGCGACTCGCTGGACAACAAGCTGGCGGGCTTCGATTCCGGCGCGGACGACTACCTGATCAAGCCGTTCGCGCTGCAGGAAGTGGAAGTGCGTCTGAACGCCCTGTCGCGGCGCGGCAAGGGCGTGCAGACCCGCGTGCTGGAAACCGGCGATCTGGAATACAACCTGGATACGCTGGAAGTGCGCCGCCAGGGCAAGCTGCTGCAGCTCAACCCGACCGCACTGAAGATCCTGCAGGCGCTGATGGAAGCGGCCCCGGCCGTGGTGACCCGCCAGGAACTGGAAACCCGTGTGTGGGGCGAAGAACTGCCCGATTCCGATTCCCTGCGCGTGCACATCCATGGCCTGCGTGCGGTGGTCGACAAGCCGTTTGAAGTGCCGCTGATCCAGACCCGCCATGGCATCGGATACCGCATCGCCACCCCGGAAGCCTGATTCGGTGGCAACCAAGGGGGAGCGCCGGCGCACGCCTTATCGGCGGCGCCTGCGCAGCCGCATCATCGTTTCGTTCGTGTTGTTGGGCTTCTGCCTGACGACACTGTTCGCGTTCGCCACCAACTGGGCCCGCCTGCGCGTGGAAAACCAGCTGGTGGAAGAGCTGATGAACCGCAACATCGACGAGTATGCGCGCCGCTATTACGAGCACCCCGGGCATAACCCGGACGCGCCGGTGCTGCAGATCAGGGCCTATGCCTATTCGAAGGACAAGTTCGACCGGGTGCGCGAAGAACGCGCGCAGTGGGCGGGCTTCTCCGATGGCATCCACAGCGTCAGCGGTGACGAGCACGGCGAGCCGTACTCCTACAAGCTGGCCGTGCGCAAGACGCCCGACGCCTGGTTCTTCCTTGCCTATGACATGACCGACAGCGTGCGCGGCGGCAAGCAGCTCAACCGCGCGCTGGTGCTGTCGGTGCTGGTGTTCAGCGTGCTGTCGCTGGTGCTGGGCTGGTGGTCGGCGTCGAAGGTGATGAAGCCGGTGTCGGATCTGGCTGCGCGGCTGCGTGCCTATCGCGGCGGCACCAGCGATCCCGAACCGCTGGCGCCACGCTTCCCCGACGACGAAGTGGGGCAGTTGGCACAGGCGCTGGACGACTATTCCTCGCGACTGACCGAAGTGGTGCAGCGCGACCGTGAATTCAATGCAGACGTCAGCCATGAGCTGCGCACGCCGCTGGCGGTGATCCGTGGCGCCACCGAGCTGCTGCTGACCCGGCCCGGCCTAGACGAGAAGGTGCTGCAGCGCCTGCAGCGCATCCAGCGTGCCGAACAGCAGTGCAGCGACCTGATCGGCGCACTGCTGCTGCTGTCGCGCAACGAGCGCGGGCAGGGCACCAGCAACGTCGCCCGCGTGGCCGAGCAACTGCTGGACGCGCATCGTGCGCAGCTGGGTGGCAAGCCGCTGGAACTGCTGCTGGAAGGTGAGCGCAACCTGGTGATCGATGCGCCCGAGGCGGCGCTGTCGGTGGCACTGGGCAACCTGATCGGCAATGCCGTGAAGTACTCGCAGGACGGCGAGGTACGCGTGTTCGTCGGCACCAATTCGGTGTCGGTGACCGACAGCGGCCCGGGCCTGAGCGAGGAAGACGCAGCCAAGCTGTTCCAGCGTGGCTACCGTGGCACCCACGCCGGCCATTCGCAGGGCGGCGGCATCGGCCTGTCGATCGTCAGCCGCCTGTGCGATCTGTACGGCTGGCAGGTGAGCGTGCGCCCCGGCGGCCAGCGTGGCGTGATCGCCACCCTGACGTTCTCGCCGAAGCCGTTGTAAGGGCCCTGCTTTGGTGGTGCCGACCTCGGTCGGCACGAACCCTGCCGACCTTGCATCGCGCGCTGTGTCGTTTGTGCCACCGAATTCCCCTCGCGCGATGATCGGGCCTCAGGCCCAACACGACACCACCGTGATCGCTGCCGCGCCCCGCGCGTGTTCCAGCGCACGCATTGGCAAGCCCGCGCCGCACTTGGGAATTTCCTTACAGATCGCCGCGTGCGGCGATGGCCTGATGACCTGGCCGGGGCAGGTGCCTTGGCCGGGATTGGCGTCCTGAAAAAAACCAACATTCAGCAAACTTCCGGCTGGCGTCGGCCTGTCGTGGAAAATGCACCGCGTGCCTTGTTTCGGCGGGCGGTGCGTGGGGATTCGTCAGAATCCGCTGGAGTCTTTTTGCTGATTGTTGGGTCTCCGGTACGCCAACCCGCACCGTCCGCCACCTTGCATCTGCAGGTGGCCTGCCGACTGCGAGGAGTTCCACCGTGTCCAACCGCCCGCTGTTCCCCCAGCTGCACGCCCTGATCGGCGATGCGGCCAACCTGCTGCCTGCCGACGTCGCCGAGCGTGTCGAAGTTCTGCTGGATGACCCCAAGGACCTGCTGCCCGCGCTGCTGGCGCGCATGGATGGCCGCGACGCCGCCGACGGCCAGCCGCTGGACGTGCAGGGGGCCAGCCCGGCGCAGGCAGCCATGATGGCCGGCCTCAGCCGCACGCTTGCCGGTCTGCATACCCTGATCCAGCTGCTGCACGCCGCCGAACTCGCGCGGGAGCAGGGCGGTGCCCGCCAGCAACTCAATCCCGATGTGGTCGACGGCCTGCTGCTCGGCGCCCGTGAACTCGCCCGCTACGCCCGCCTGCAGCTGGACTAGATCCGCGCCACGTGTGGATGCAGAGCGCTTTGTGGAGCTGAGCCGATGCTCGGCTTTGATGGTCGCAGCCGAGCATGGGCTCGGCTCTACAGCAGATCCCCAGATCCACGCGTGGATACGCTTTGGTAGTGCCGGCCGCTGGCCGGCAACCCGGCCTCAACCCCCGGCCAACCCCAGATACCGCGCATGCAGCTGTTCCACCTGCACCTGCAGGTCCTCCGGCTGCCCATCATTGACCACCACGTCATCGGCCAACGCCAACCGCTGCGCGCGGCTGGCCTGGGCAGCAATCATCCGGTCGGCCAGCGCAGCGTCGATACCATCGCGCTGCATCAGCCGGGCGTGCTGCACGGCTTCGGGCGCATCCACCAGCAACACCCGGTCCAGCCATGGGTAGGCCTTCCGCCCGCCCACCTCGGTCAGCAGCGGAATGGCCGCAATCGCATAGGCGCTGGTGGCCTGCTCGCACTGCTGCTGCATCAGCAGGCGGATAGCCGGGTGGGTGATCGCTTCCAGCGCCGTCCGCTCGGCCGGGGCGGCGAACACGTGAGCGCGCAGGCGGCCCCGGTCAAGGCTGCCGTCGGCCAGCAGCATGTCGGCGCCGAAGCGCTCGGCAATGCGGGCCAGGGCGGGGCTGCCGGCGGCCACCACGGCCCGTGCGGCCAGATCGGCGTCGGCCACCACGATCCCCAGCGCCTCGAAGCGCCGGGTCACCTCACTCTTGCCCGAGGCGATGCCCCCGGTCAGGCCAACCACATAGCGGCTCATGGGGACTCCCCTCAGCGCAGCCCGCTCATCACCAGGTACTGCTCCACCAGCGGCGCACCCCACATGAAGTACAGCCAGCCGGCGATGGCCAGATAGGGGCCAAACGGGATGGGCGTGGCCCGGTCACGACCGCGGCTGTACAGCCAGATCGAGCCGATGATGGCGCCCAGCACCGACGACAACAGGATGATCGGCAGGATGCCCTTCAGCCCGCACCAGGCGCCCAGCGCCGCCAGCAGCTTGAAGTCGCCGTGGCCCATGCCTTCCTTGCCGGTCAGCTGCTTGAACAGCCACCAGACCGTCCACAGCGACAGGTAACCCACCGCCGCACCCACCAGGGCGGGCTTGGCCGGCATGTACAGGTTGTCGATGCTGCCTATCAGCCCCAGCCACATCAGCGGCAGGGTGAGCTGGTCGGGGAGCAGCTGCGTGCGCAGGTCGATACCGGACAAAGCGATCAGGAAGCAGGTCAGCACGATGGCGCCAAAGCCCTGCCAGCCGAAACCGAACTGCCAGACGCAGGCCAGCACCAGTACCGAGGTCAGCGCCTCCACCAGCGGGTACTGCAGCGAGATCGGCGCCTTGCAGTGGCGGCACTTGCCGCCCTGGATGATCCAGCTGAACAGCGGGATGTTCTCGTACCAGCTCAGCTTGTGCTTGCAGTGGGGGCAGTGCGACGGCTCCACCACGATCCCCGGTGGCGGGGGCTCGTAGAAGTCCGGTTCCTCCAGGACTTCGCGCGCATCGCGCTTCCACTGCCACTCCAGCCGCTTGGGCAGTCGCAGGATGACCACGTTCAGGAAACTGCCCAGCAGCAGTCCCAGGGCGGCCGCGGCGGGGTAGCCGAGGCCGGGGTGCTGGTCGAGAAATGCCATTGATACCTTTAGCCGACGACGGCGCCGAGTTTGAAGATGGGCAGGTACATCGCGATGACCAAGCCACCGACAATGGTACCAATGAACACCATGATCATCGGTTCCAGCAGGCTGCTCAAGGCATCCACGGCATTGTTCACTTCCTGCTCGTAGTATTCAGCTACCTTGAACAGCATGGCGTCCAGGGCGCCCGCCTCTTCGCCGATGCCGGTCATCTGGATGACCATGTGCGGGAACAGGTTCAGCTGCTTCATGGCCATGTTGACCGGGTAGCCCACCGAGACGTCGTCGCGCATCCGCAGCACAGCCTCGCCATAGACCTTGTTGCCGGTTGCGCCAGCCACGATGCCCAGCGCCTCCACCAGCGGCACGCCGGCCTTGAAGGTCACCGCCGTGGTCCGGGAGAAACGGGCGATAGCGCTGTTATGCATGATCTGGCCGATCACGGGCACCTTCAGCACCAGCCGGTCGACCGTATGCTGCATCTTCTCCGAGCGCCGGTAGGCCATGGCGATGGCCACCACCGATCCGATCATGACGATGGCCATCAGCCACCACCAGGACACCATGAACCGGGACAGGTTCACCACCATCTGGGTGAAGGCAGGCAGGTCCGCACCGAAGCTCTTGAAGACCTCCTCGAACTGCGGCACTACCCAGACCAGTAGGACAGTGCTGACCAGGAAAGCCACCACCAGCACCATGGCCGGGTAGAACAGGGCCTTCTTGATCTTGCCCTTCAGTGCTTCGATGTTCTCCTTGTAGGAGGCGATCGTGTCCAGCACCGTTTCCAGCACACCGGCGCTTTCACCGGCGCGCACCAGGTTGCGGTAGAGCTCGTCGAACTGCACCGGATGCCGACTGATCGCTTCATGTAGCGAAGAGCCGCCCTCGATGTCGGCGCGGATCCCGTCCACCATTTTCTTCATGCGCGGGTTCTTGTGCCCGCTGCCGATGATCTCCAGTGCCGAGACGATCGGCACGCCGGACTTCATCATCGTCGCCATCTGCCGGCTGAAGAAGGCGATGTCCTTGGCATTCACCGGCTTGCCGGCTGCGCCGAACAGCGGCTTCGGCTTCGGCTTGACCTGGCCGGGGTTGATTCCCTGCTTGCGCAGTTCGGCGCGCAGCATATTGGCGTTCTTGGCCAACTGCTCGCCCTTCATCTTGATACCCCGCTTGTCGGTCCCCTCCCAGACAAACGGCTGCAGCTCCATGGTGCTACGCGCCACGGGCTCTTTCTTGATCGCACTGCGACTGACAGACATGTTGGCTCCCCAAGGCCCGCCATCCCCAGGCGGGCATCCTGACCGGCGATGGTAGCCGGTTCAGGGCCGTCCGGGGAGCCTGCTGGCGTGACGCCGCGCAGGGTTTTCGACCTGGCGAGACGAAAGGTGACGTACCGCGTCACATTGCCGCGTCCATCGCAGATTCGCTTCTGGGGGGTTCCCATCCGCGAAATTGCTGCCATCATTGGCGCGGGGAAATCGGGGAGACGCTGCCATGGGAGATTGGCACGTAACCTGCGTTGATCCACCCGCGGGGACGGGCAGCCTGCTCATCCGGTCATCTGACCGGCCGGCCACCACCCCGACATCAACCACCACTTATCTTGGGGATGTACCACCATGAAGAACCAGAAGGGCTTCACCCTGATCGAACTGATGATCGTTGTTGCGATCATCGCCATCCTGGCTGCCATTGCGCTGCCGGCATACTCGAACTACACCAAGAAGGCCAAGGTCTCGGAAGTGATCCTTGCGGCTTCTTCGCTGCGTACCGACGTGTCGGAGTACGCGGCTAGCAACAACAAGCTGCCGGGCAACGACTGGAAGCCGGATTTCCAGCCGACGAAGTACGTTGAAAAGTTGGAATGGAAGGATGGCAAGATTGTCGCTACTGCTCGCGCTATTGGCGACACTCTGATCGACGGTCAGACGATCACGCTGACTCCGGAAGGGAACGGCAGCAACGGCGTGATTCCGAGCTGGACCTGCGAGGGCTCCATCAATACCAAGTTCCGTCCGGGTTCCTGCCAGGGCGCTGCCTCGACCAGCGGCGGCGGCACCAGCGGTGGCGGCACGAGTGGCACCTAATTGCGCTTAGTTTAGTGCTTAGGGTTTGATTAAGCGGGGGGCCAGTGCGGTCCCCCGTTTTGTTTTCTGGGGAGGCTGGACTTTATGAGCATGCGTCCCGAGTCTGCAGTGCGGGCGCGCGTCGGAAGCTGGGGAGCTTTGGGTGCGTTGTTGGGATTTGTACTTGGCAGATCACTTGAATGCAGTAGCTATACGTTGTGGTTGCTACTGGTTCTGGGTGCAGCGATTCCTATGTGGCTGCTCGAATGGAGACGGTTGCCGCATGCGCTACTGATGCATGATCGAAGAAGTGCGCTGTGGGGGATATTCACGATTTCGATTTTGCAGGTTGCAATTTTGCTTCTGCAGTTCCTTTTTGGGGGAGATAGTGGAGCTGCTGTTGTACTGGCTCTGCCCTTCTTGCTCGTCGCCGGTAGCATCTTGCTTCTATTGGGATTACTCCGCCCAAGCTTGTTGGGCTCGACGATTCCTGACGCAGGAAATGCTGTCCGAGCGTGGTTTGATGGAGGTAGGCCGAACAATTCTCAGCGAAATGCTCTCTTGGGGTGGTGTGTAAAGTGCTTTTTCTTGCCCTTGATGCTTGCGTGGTCATGGACATGGCTAGCGAGTCTTGAGTACGCACTTCCGTCCACAGGATCACTTCGCTGGTATGCCCTGGGAATGATTGCCCTTTATGCCATCGATACTGCATTCGGAGTAATCGGATATGTTTCAACCTCTAAGCATCTTGGGGGAGAGATTCGATCGGTTGACTCGACGATGCTTGGATGGTTGTCGGCACTGGCATGCTATCCGCCGTTGAGTGCGCTGGTTCTGGATACTTGGTTGATTGCGCGGAACGCAAATGATTGGAAGAATTGGCTCTCCGAGGGGAGTCCGCTTGCGGTTATTTGGGCGATTTCCATTCTTCTGCTGACATCTGTCTACACATGGTCCACTGTTGTGTTTGGGACTCGCTTCTCCAATTTGACCCACCGCGGAATCATCACGCATGGGCCTTATCGTTGGACCAAGCATCCAGCCTATATGTGTAAGAATCTGTCCTGGTGGCTTGTTTCAGTGCCTTTCATCTCAAATGGAGGGGCAGCTGGGGTTCTGTTGTCTTGTCTGGCTATGCTGGCGGTCAATGCAATTTACTGGGTCCGTGCTCGTACAGAAGAACGCCACTTGTTGATGGATGCCGACTACAGGCGCTATGCAGAGTGGATTGATGACAACGGGATCGTGTCAATTCTGCGACGATGTGGCTTGAAAATGATTCGATCTCAGTCCTGAGTAAAGGCTTGGCGGCTAGCGACCTCTGGCGGCTACCCTGACCCTTCCAAGTGCAAAGGGCGAGGCAGAAGATGCCGAGGTATCGTTCCCTGTTTGTTCCAAGGTCCTGATCATGAATGCAACTGTCACCCCCAATCTCGTCGGCATCACAGGCCTGGCCCGCCGCTTGGTCCAGGACGGTGCCCTGGATGAGGCCTCTGCCCGCGACGCCATGGCCAAGGCCACGGCGGCCCGTCAGCCGCTGCCCACGTGGTTCGCGCAGAACAAGCTGGTCAGCGCCTCGCAGCTCGCTGCCGCCAATGCGGTCGAGTTCGGCATGCCCCTGTTCGACGTGTCCACCTTCGATGCCAGCCAGAACGCGATGAGCCTGGTCAGCGAAGAGCTGCTGCGCAAACACAACGTGCTGCCGCTGTTCAAACGCGGCGGCAAGCTGTTCGTGGGCACCAGCAACCCGACCCATGCGCTGGATGAGATCAAGTTCCACACCAATCTGGTGGTGGAGCCGATCCTGGTCGATGAAGACCAGATCCGCCGCACGTTGGAGCAATGGCACGCCAGCCATGACACCATCGGCGACGCGCTGAGCGGCGACGACGAGGGCATGGCCAACCTCGACGTTGGCCTGGGCGACGAAGACAACGCGGGTGGCGACTCCGGCATCGACGCCAAGGGCGACGACACCCCGGTGGTGAAGTTCGTCAACAAGGTGCTGGTCGATGCCATCCGCAAGGGCGCATCAGACATCCACTTCGAGCCCTACGAAGACGATTACCGCGTGCGCCTGCGCATCGACGGCCTGCTGAAGATGGTGGCGCGTGCGCCGGTGAAGTTGAACCAGCGCATCGCTGCGCGCCTGAAGGTGATGGCGCAGCTGGACATCGCCGAGAAGCGCGTGCCGCAGGACGGTCGCATCAAGCTGAACCTGTCCAAGACCAAGCAGATCGACTTCCGCGTGAGCACGCTGCCGACCCTGTTCGGTGAAAAGGTGGTGCTTCGTATCCTCGATGGCAGCGCGGCCAAGCTGGGCATCGACAAGCTGGGCTACGAACCGGACCAGCAGAAGCTGTTCCACGACGCCATCCACAAGCCGTACGGCATGGTGCTGGTGACCGGCCCGACCGGTTCGGGCAAGACCGTGTCGCTGTATACCGCGCTGGGCATCCTCAACGATGAGACGCGCAACATTTCCACCGCCGAAGACCCGGTGGAAATCCGACTGCCCGGTGTCAACCAGGTGCAGCAGAACAACAAGCGCGGCATGACCTTCGCCGCGGCACTGCGCTCGTTCCTGCGACAGGATCCGGACATCATCATGGTCGGCGAAATCCGCGACCTGGAGACGGCCGAGATTGCGATCAAGGCGGCGCAGACCGGCCACATGGTGCTGTCCACGCTGCATACCAACGATGCGCCGCAGACCATCGCGCGCCTGATGAACATGGGTATCGCCCCGTACAACATCACCAGCTCGGTGACGCTGGTGATCGCGCAGCGCCTGGCACGCCGGTTGTGCGGCAACTGCAAGCGCCCGGCCAACCTGCCGGAGCATGCGCTGCTGGCCGAGGGCTTCACCCAGGCGCAGCTGGATGCGGGCATCCAGCTGTACGAGGCGGTGGGCTGCGATGAGTGCACCGAGGGCTACAAGGGCCGAACCGGTATCTACCAGGTGATGCCGATGACCGATGAGATCGCCACGATCGTGCTGGCCGGTGGCAATGCGCTGCAGATTGCCGAGGCGGCGCAGCAGATCGGGGTGAATGACCTGCGGCAGTCGGCGTTGAAGAAGGCCGCCGCGGGCGTGACCAGCCTGGCCGAGATCAATCGCGTGACCAAGGATTGAGGTAGAGCCGAGCCTATGCTCGGCTGATGGCCCGAAGAGCAGCCGAGCGTGGGCTCGGCTCTACAGTAGATCCACGCCATGCGTGGATGATCGGCCACGGATCCCATAATAGATCCAAGCCATGCGCGGATGGCGCGGCGGCGCAGCGCCAACCAAGGTTGGCGCCTGCCAGGGCCGTTCAGCCCTTACTCCATTCCCAGCTTCTTCAGCTTGTAGCGCAGCGCGCGGAAGGTGATGCCCAGCTGCGCGGCGGTGCGGGTCTTGTTCCAGCGGTTCTCTTCCAGCGCGCGCTGGATGGCGCTGCGTTCCAGTTGCTCGATGTACGAGGGCAGGGCGGCGCCGCCCGGCTGCAGGTCGGCCACGGCTTCGGCGGGAGCTGCGCCGCCGGGCGCACGCGGGGCGTGCTGCGGCAGGCGCAGGTCGTCGGCACCGATGCGGTCTTCTTCGGCCAGTGCCAGCGCGCGTTCCAGAATGTTCTCCAGCTCGCGCACATTGCCCGGGAACGCATAGTGGGCCAGCGCCTCCAGCGCCGACGGCGCCAGCAGCGGGGTGGCACGGCCGTGGCTGCGGGCCAGCCGCGCCAGCACGGCGGCCGCCAGCTCCGGCAGGTCCTGGCGGCGCTCGCGCAGCGGCGGCACCTTCAGTTCGATCACGTTGATGCGGTAGTACAGGTCGTGGCGGAAGCGCCCGTCCTCGACCAGTTCGGCCAGGTCACGGTGCGTGGCCGAGAGAATGCGCACGTCCACCGGCTCTTCGTTGGGCGCACCGACCGCGCGCACCGACTTTTCCTGGATCGCGCGCAGCAGCTTGACCTGCATCTGCAACGGCAGTTCGGCCACTTCGTCCAGGAACAGGGTGCCGCCGTGCGCGGCTTGGAACAGGCCGGGCTTGTCGGCATGCGCGCCGCTGAAGCTGCCTTTGCGGTGGCCAAAGAATTCGCTCTCCATCAGCTCGCCGGGAATGGCGCCGCAGTTGACCGGCACGAACGGGCCGGCCGCACGCGCGCCCTGGGCGTGGATGGTGCGAGCGACCAGTTCCTTGCCAACCCCGGATTCACCGAGGATGTAGACCGGCGCCTGGCTGCGCGCGACCTTGCCGATGGTGGTGCGCAACACGTCCATGGCCGGCGAAGCGCCCAGCAGGCGTGCAGCCTGTTCGGTGGCGGGGCCGGGCGCAGGGCGTTCGGTGTTGTTGAGCTCCAGCGCGTGCTTGACCAGGCCACGCAGCACCGAGATGTCCACCGGCTTGCTGACGAAGTCGAAGGCGCCGGCTTTCAGCGCTTCCACGGCCAGGTCCATGCTGCCGAACGCGGTGATCATCGCCACTGGCGTGCGCGGGTAGTGCTGGGCGATTTCGCTGACCAGCTCAATGCCGTTGCCATCCGGAAGGCGCATGTCGGTGATGCACAGGTCGTACGGATTGCTGGCCAGCAGCTCGCGTGCTTCGGCCAGGTTGGCGGCGGTACTGATGCGCAGCCCCATGCGGCCGAGGGTCAGTACCAGCAGTTCGCGGATGTCGCGTTCATCGTCGACGACGAGGGCGCTGCGGGTTTCGTTCATGGGCGTGAAAGATAAACGAGGGGGCTGGAAGCGACAAATGTTTGACGCACAGATTTGGGATCAGGTGGGCAGCAGCGTGTGCGGGCCGGGCAGCACCAGGCGGAAGCAGGAGCCGCCTGCCGGCACCGGGATGTAGTCGAGCCGTGCCTGGTTGGCGCGGCACAACTCGCGGGCGATATACAGGCCCAAGCCAGTGCCGTGCTCGGAGGTGGTGAAGAACGGACGGAACAGCTGTGCGGCCACGCTCTCGGGAATGCCGGGGCCACGGTCCATCACGTCGATCACCGCGCTGCGTTCGTGTTGTGCCACGCGCAGGCGCACCCGCGCCGGCTGCTGGCCGATGCGGCCGTACTTCAATGCGTTGTGCACCAGCACGGTGAGCACCTGGTACAGGTGCTTGGTATCGACCTGCGCCATCACCGCCGTGTCGCTGATGATCGGTTCGATGCTGTCGGTCTCCAGCGTCTGGCCCTGCTTGTACTCCAGCACGAAGCGGCGCACGAAGGCGACCAGGTCCACGTTCTCGGGCGTGGCGCGTTCGCGCCGTGCCAGCCCCAGCACGCTCTCGACGATGCCGTTGGTGCGCTGGCATTGCTGGCGGATGATCTGCAGCAGGCGGCGGTCGCTTTCGTTGAAACCGGTGCCTTCCTCCAGCAGCTGCACGGCGTAGTTGATTGCCGCCAGCGGGTTGCGGATTTCATGGGCGAGGCTGGCCGAGAAGCGGCCCATTGCCGACAGGGTGAGCGATTCGGCGCGCCGGGAGACCACGCTGGAATCGTCCAGGAACACCAGGGCCAGCTCGCTGCCGGCCAGCAGGCGGGCGAAGCGCGGTTGCACTTCCGGCTGGTCGGGGTTGAGCTGCAGCGGCAGTTCGTCCTGCGCCCAGCCGTTGCGCCAGCGCTGCAGGCGGCGCGCCAGTTCCGGCGCGGCGCTGGCCAGATCCAGGCGTCCTGTCTCACCGATGCCGTCGTTGTCGCCGAGCAGCATCGAGGCCGCTTCATTGGCCAGGGTGATGCGGTTGTCGGCGTCCACCACCAGCACGCCGGTGCGCATGCGGCGGATGATCAGTTCGTTGATCTGGAACAGGTTGGCCACTTCGTCGCCGCGCTGGTTGGCCAGCTGCTGGTTGCGGCGCGCGCGGTTGCCCACCTGGTAGCTGATGAAGGCCAGCGCCAGGTAGCTGGTGGCGAACATGGCCAGCTCGGCCAGCGTGCGGGTGGGGTCGCCGCCTTCGAGCACCTTCCAGAGGTATTCGGTACCGGTGGCCAGGCTGGCGACGATTGCCAGGCCCAGGCCCCAGCTCAATGGCAGCAGGGTGGCGGCAGCGGCGATGTTGAACAGCAGCGACATCGAGATGCCGGCGCTGGCACCGGGCAGGGCATGCGCCAGCAGGGTGGCGGCGATGATGTCCACCAGCACGCTGCTGACCACGATCGGGCGCAGCCAGCGTTCGTTGCGGCCGATCGCCAGGGCCAGCAGCGACAGCAGCAGATAGATGGCCGCGACGGTATCGGCCAGGCGCGGGTGATGGGCCTCGCCGACCATGCCGGACAGGGGGCTGTAGAGCAGGCCGGCGATGACCGCGGCGATCAGCACCCGGTACAGCGCGAAGAAGTACAGCTCACGCCGCGGAATCGATTCGATGCGGTCGATCAATGAAGCACTGGGTGACACGCCGGAACTCCCCTTCTGGCTGCCTGGGTCTGGAATCTGCGGCGGTCCTGCCTGGCATCCCCTGAAGCCGGGCGGGTACGTCGCTTCTCTGTGGCCTGCGGTGGAAGCAGCCGGGCAGGCCCGGCACTACACACCTTGGTTGACCAGTATAGGGCCCCCGGCAGGGCGCCGCCGGAGCCGCCCGGATCGCGCATTTGGCCCGCCGTGGATACCGGTGGCCAACGGCGGCCCGGGCGCAACTGCCTGAATGACGGTGGAAATCTGGCCGGGTCTGGCGTTTTGTACAGACTTCTTTGCGCCCCGGCGCTGGCTCGGCCACAATAGTGGGCCCGCCGCGGTCCATGCCGGCGCCCCGCCGGGGCCCTGAGGAATTGCGTGCGGTCGTTCCTATTCCCACGGTGACGCATGAATTTCCACGAATACCAGTCAAAACAACTGCTTGCCGAGTACGGCATCCCGGTCCCGGCCGGCAAGGTCGCTGCGACCCCGGACGAAGCGGTTGCCGCTGCCAACTCCCTGGGCCAGGGCCCCTGGATGGTCAAGGCGCAGATCCACGCTGGCGGCCGCGGCAAGGCTGGCGGCGTCAAGTTCTGCAAGACCACCGACGACGTGAAGGCCGCTGCGGCCAAGATGCTCGGCACCAAGATGGCCACCTACCAGACCGCAGGCGTTGAACTGCCGGTCAACCTGGTGCTGGTGACCACCGCCGGCGAGATCGTCAAGGAACTGTACCTGTCGGTGCTGGTCGACCGTGGCACCAAGACCATCACCTACATCGCCTCTTCGGAAGGCGGCGTGGAGATCGAGCAGGTCGCCGCTGAAACCCCGGAGCTGATCCACTCGCTGAACGTCGACTTCGTCGAAGGCGTGCAGGGTTACCACGGCCGTGATTTCGGCTTCAAGCTGGGCCTGACCGCCAAGCAGGCCGGCCAGTTCGCCAGCATCATGGTGAACCTGTACCGCCTGTTCAACGAAAAGGACCTGGCCCTGGTTGAAATCAACCCGCTGGCCATCCTGGACGACGGCAACCTGTACGCGCTGGACGGCAAGTTCGACAGCGACGACAACGCCGCGTTCCGCCAGAAGGCCCTGGTCGCCATGCGCGACAAGACCCAGGAAGATCCGACCGAAGTGATCGCTTCGGAGCTGGACATCAACTACGTCACCATGGACGGCAACATCGGCTGCATGGTGAACGGCGCCGGCCTGGCCATGGCCACCATGGACGTCATCAAGCTCAACGGCGGCGAGCCGGCGAACTTCCTGGACGTGGGCGGCGGTGCCAACAAGCAGCGCGTCATCGAAGCGTTCAAGCTGATCCTGTCCTCGGACAAGGTTGAAGGCATCTTCGTCAACATCTTCGGCGGCATCGTCCGCTGCGACATGATTGCCGAAGGCATCATCGCCGCCGTGAAGGAAGTGGGCGTCAAGGTTCCGGTCGTGGTGCGCCTGGAAGGCACCAACGTGGAAGAAGGCAAGCAGCTGCTGCGCGACAGCGGCATGGCCATCATCCCGGCTGACAACATCAACGATGGCGCCAAGAAGATCGTTGAAGCTGTCAAGAACGCTGCCTGATTCGACACCAAGGAATTCCCATGTCTGTTTTGATTAACAAGAACACCAAGGTGATCGTGCAGGGCTTCACCGGCCAGCAGGGCACCTTCCACGCCACTCAGATGATCGAGTACGGCACCCAGGTTGTTGGCGGCGTGACCCCGGGCAAGGGTGGCACCACCCACATCGACCTGCCGGTCTTCAACACCGTTGCCGACGCCGTGCAGAGCACCGGCGCCAACGCTTCGGTCATCTACGTGCCGCCGCCGTACGCGGCCGACGCGATCCTGGAAGCCGCTGCTGCCGGCATCAAGGTCATCGTCTGCATCACCGAAGGCATCCCGGTGCTGGACATGCTGCGCGTCAAGAACGTGCTGACCCGTTCGCATCCGGACACCGTGCTGATCGGGCCGAACTGCCCGGGCGTCATCACCCCGGGTGAGTGCAAGATCGGCATCATGCCGGGCCACATCCACCAGCCGGGCAAGATCGGCATCGTGTCGCGTTCGGGCACCCTGACCTATGAAGCGGTCAAGCAGACCACCGAAGTCGGCCTGGGCCAGTCCACCTGCATCGGCATCGGTGGTGACCCGATCAACGGCCTGAACTTCGTCGACTGCCTGAAGCTGTTCAACGAAGACCCGCAGACCGAAGGCATCATCATGGTCGGCGAAATCGGCGGTGACGCCGAGGAAGCCGGTGCCGAGTACATCAAGAACCACGTGAAGAAGCCGGTCGTCGGTTTCATCGCCGGTGCGTCGGCTCCGGCCGGCAAGCGCATGGGCCACGCCGGTGCGATCGCCTCGGGCGGCAAGGGCACGGCCGAAGGCAAGTTCGCCGCCATGGAAGCTGCTGGCGTCGTCACCGTCCGTTCGCCGGGCGACCTGGGCGCCGCCATCGCCAAGCTGGTGAAATAAGAACGACTGCCTCTGGCAGCCGATTCTGTAGAGCCGAGCCCACGCTCGGCTTGCTTTGGAAAAGCCGCCCTCGGGCGGCTTTTCTGCGTCTGGCGGCCGCCTGGTCGGCCCATCCACGCATGGTGGGGATCTACTGAGCCAGGGCTGTCCACGCAGTGAACGCCCCCGGCGCGCGCACGACGCGGCGCTACAATGGGCGCATTGCAACCACAGGCTGGATTCCCATGGCTTCGATCCGCATCGCGATGGCGCAGTTCGATTTCCCGGTCGGCGATGTCGCCGGCAACACCGAGCGCATCATCGAGATGATCGGACAGGCGCGCGACGAGTATGGCGCCGAGCTGGTGATGTTCCCCGAGCTGGCAGTGAGCGGTTATCCGCCGGAGGACCTGCTGCTGCGTCCCGGCTTCCTGTACGAATGCGAGCAGGCGATGGGCCGTATCGCTGCTGCCTGCCGTGGCATCACCGCCGTGGTCGGCTGGCCGCAGGCGGCTGGTGCGGTGGTCTACAACGCCGCCAGCGTGCTGCGCGATGGCCTGCTGGAGCAGACCTACCGCAAGCGCGAGCTGCCCAACTACGCGGTGTTCGACGAGCGTCGCTACTTCGATGTCGATCCGGACGGCGGCAGCTGTGTGTTCGAGGTCAATGGCATTCCGGTGGGTTTGCTGATCTGCGAGGACCTTTGGTTCGCCGAGCCGCTGGCCGACACCGTGCGCGCGGGGGCGCAACTGGTGGTAGTGCCCAATGCTTCGCCGTACGAGCGGGGCAAGCACGCCCAGCGCGACGCGGTGCTGGCCGCACGCACCCGCGAGAGCGGGGCGGCCATCGCCTATCTCAACGTGGTCGGTGGCCAGGATGCGCTGGTGTTCGATGGCGCGTCGGTGGTGGCCGATGGTGACGGCACGGTACACCCGGCTGCCGCTGCCTTCGTCGACCAGTGGCTGGTGGTGGAGTACGACGGTGAGACCCGCCGCTTCATGCCGCACGTGTGGATGGACGATGGCGACGAGAGCATGGACGCGCTGGCCTGGCGTGCCGTGACCCGTGGCATCCAGGACTACTGCCGCAAGAACGGCTTCAAGAAGGTGTGGCTGGGGCTGTCCGGTGGCATTGATTCGGCGCTGGTACTGGCGCTGGCGGTCGACGCGCTCGGCGCTGAGAACGTTACCGCCGTGCGCCTGCCGTCGCGCTATACCGCCGGCATGTCCAACGACCTGGCCGCCGAGCAGTGCCAGGCACTGGGCGTGAAGCTGGAAGCGGTCTCGATCGAGCCGGCGTTCAAGGGCCTGATGGAATCGCTGGCGCCGATGTTCGAAGGCACCGCGCCGGACGTGACCGAAGAGAACCTGCAGTCGCGCAGCCGCGGGGTGATCCTGATGGCACTGGCCAACAAGTTCGGCGGCCTGTTGCTGACCACCGGCAACAAGAGCGAGTACGCCGTCGGCTACGCCACCATCTACGGCGACATGTGCGGTGGCTATGCGCCGTTGAAGGACCTGTACAAGACCGAGGTGTTCGGCCTGTCCAAATGGCGCAATACCGTGGGCGGCGCGCCTGTGATTCCGCCGGCGGTGATCAGCCGCCCGCCATCGGCCGAGCTGCGCGAGAACCAGCTGGACCAGGATTCGCTGCCGGCCTATGACGTGCTGGATGGCATCCTGTACCGCTACATCGATCAGGAGCAGTCGCGCACGGAGATCGTGGCGGCCGGTTACGACGCGACCGTGGTCGACCGCGTGCTTCGCCTGGTGCGCATCAGCGAGTGGAAGCGGCATCAGGCCGCGCCCGGGCCGAAGGTCTCGCGCCGGGCGTTCGGCCGTGAGCGTCGTTACCCGATCAGCAACGGCTACAAGGGCTGAGGCCCGGTCCAGCAGACGACAGGGAGTGCCGTCCGATGGCCGGCAACCCGTTGGCCCTCTCCGGTGGGTGCGGACCCTGGTCCGCACGATGGTCGAAGATCATCCACGCATGGCGTGGATCTACCGGGCTTCGCCGAGCAGCTGTTCAAGGCCGGCGGTTTCCGCAGCGTCGCTGAAGTGGCCGCCCTCAAGCCGTGCACGCACAAATGCCAGGCCATCCGCCGCCGCCGCATCCAGCGTGCCGCGGTGGTCGACCGGGTAGCGTCGAAACGCGACCGGCTCGCCTCGCAGGGCCAGTCCTGCGGCGTACAGCAGCGTGGTCAGATAGGGCACATCGCGGTCCGCGCTGCCATGGCCCAGCATCAGTGGTTGGCTGAAGCCGCGGCGCGGTACGCCGAGATAGTCGTACAGCACCGCCCAGATGCCCGGCACGCTGGTCAGCGGTGCAGTGAACATGCTGCCGGTATCCGCACCGTCCAGGGTGGCGGCCAGTTCGCCCAGGCACTGCTCACGTGCCACTGCCACGCGGGCGCGGCCGGTGTCGCTGAGGACGCGGTCGATCTGCGGCGCGACCTGCAGCAGGCCATCGAGCAGATACGCGTGATACGCGTTGACTGCACCTGGATTGGCGGTGCGGTTGTCCGGTTTCATCACCAGCGCGGTCAACTCCACTGCCGTGGGCGTACCGGTGGTGAAGCTGCCGCGGTAGTGCAACGCCGGCCCTCCATAGGTGGGGGCGATGTGGCCTGCGGTGAGCGCGGCGGCGCCACCCTGCGAATGGCCGACCGAGACCCAGCGCGGCGACAGCGCTGCGTTGCCCAGGTACTGGCGGCTGGCTTTGACGAGGTCGATGGCGTTGCGCGCGGCAGTGCGCACATGCAGATAGGCATGGTCACCTGGACTGCCGAGGCCTTGGTAGTCCGCGGCGACCACCGCATAGCCCTGTGCCAGGAACTGATCGAGGAAGCGCCCGTCGCGTTGGGGTTGGTAGGGGCCGGACACCGAGGGCGCACAGCGATCTGCGATGCCCTGGGTGCCATGTGCCCAGGACACCACCGGCCAGCCGCCTGCAGGCGCCGCGCCGGCGGGCAGATACAGCAGGCCGGTGCCTTCGGCCAGCTGGCCGCGATGATCCGGGGTGCGGTAGTGCAGCTTGTAGGCCTGCGCGGCCTTGGACGGCACCCATGACGCGCGATAGGGGGCAGCAGACAGCAGGTCGCCCGGTGCAACCGGTGCGGCGGCCAGGGGGCCCGGGGACAGCGCCAGCAGGGCAGTGGCGAGGAGGCAGGCGCGGGGGCGGAAATGGCGTGGCGGTGGGGTCATGAGGCGCTCCTTCACGGCCGGGATGGCCGTTGCGCCGCAGTGTGGAGGGGCTCGCCCGCGCCGATTGGGACCGGCGTCGCATCCGCCGGGGATTCGTAGAATTCCTAGTGTCGTGGTCCATGGGCGCACGAACCCTCCACGCATGGCGTGGATAACCGACAAAGAAAAGGCCCCTTGCGGGGCCTTTTTCTTATTTCTTTTCCAGTCGCGCGTTGCGCTGGCCGGTGCTGGCGGACTTCTCGCCAGCGAACGGGTTCAGCTTGCGGATCATCCACGGGTACTTCGGCCACTTGCCTTCCAGCCACGGGTGGTCCGGCTGGTTCAGCTGCAGGACGCGGCGGGCGTCGTCGGCCAGGGTCTTGTTGCCCAGGTGGGTGTAGGAATCGGCCAGGACGGCGACGGCGTCGTACTGGAACGCGCTCTGCGGGTAGGTTTCCAGCAGGTAGTTGGCGCGGCCGGCGGCCGAGACCCAGGCGCCGCGGCGCATGTAGTACAGGGCGTTGTCGAGCTCGTGCTGGGCGAACACGTCACGCAGCTCCAGCATGCGCTGGCGCGCATCGGCGGCGTACCGGCTGTTCGGGTAGCGGTCCACCACGATGTTGAAGTCCGAATACGCCTGGTGCGGCGTGGACAGATCGCGCCGGCTGGCATCCAGCGACCATACGCGACGAAGGAAAACCGTACTGCGATTGGAGTTGGCCAGGCCGCGCAGGTAGTACAGGTACGCGATGTTGCGATGGGTCGGGTAGGTACGGATGAAGCGGTCGATGCTGGACACCGCGTCATCGTGCTTGCCGGCCTTGTACTGGGCGTAGGCGGTCTCGATCATCGCCTGCTCGGTGTACGGGCCGTACGGATACTGGGCCACCAGGCGGCGGAAGCTGGCTTCGGCGCCGCTCCAGTTGCCACCCTGCATCAGCTTGTGGCTCTTCTCGTACAACTGTTCGACCGGCGTCCCTTCATCGGGGCGATCGCCCTTCTTGGCACCACGGTGGCAGCCGGTGGCGGCGATGACCAGCACCAGCAGCAGGGCGGTGAGGCGGACGGGCGCGGAGAGCATGGCGGAGCGTCGGATCATGGGGTCGAGGCGGGACGCGGCTGGAATACGAAGGGTCGATGATAGCCTAGTGTCCTGTCCAGCGACTGAAACCGGCCGCCGGGACCCCAAAATTTCAAAGAATGCCCCCCTGCCATGTCTGAACAACCCTCTGAATCGGCCCGCCAGGCCATCGTCCCCGACACCGCTGCCGGCCGCCGTTTCGACGCCGTCGTGGCCGAACTGTTCCCCGAATACTCGCGGTCGCGCCTGACCGAGTGGATCAAAGCCGGTGAGGTCCTGCTGGACGGCGCCCAGGTGCGTCCGCGCGATCCGCTGCGCGGCGGCGAGGTGGTGACCCTCAACGTGGTGCTGGAAACGCAGACCGACGCCCAGCCGGAGGACATCCCGCTGGACGTGCTGTTCGAGGACGAGCACCTGCTGGTGATCAACAAGCCGGTGGGCCTGGTGGTTCACCCGGGCGCCGGCAACCACAGCGGCACCCTGGTCAATGCCCTGCTGTTCCGCGACCCGTCGGTGGCGGTACTGCCGCGCGCGGGCATCGTGCACCGCCTGGACAAGGACACCAGCGGCGTGATGGTGGTGGCCAAGACTCTGGAAGCGCAGACCGCGCTGGTCGAGCAGTTGGCCGCACGCGACGTGCACCGCCAGTACCTGGCCATCGTGATGGGCGCGCTGGTGGCCGGCGGTACCGCTGATGCCCCGATCGACCGCCACCCGCGCGACCGCCTGAAGATGGCCGTGCGCGAGGACGGCAAGGAAGCGATCACCCATTACCGCCTGCGCGAGCGCTTCCGTGCGCACACCGCACTGGAGTGCCGCCTGGAAACCGGCCGTACCCATCAGATCCGCGTGCATATGGCGCACGTGCGCCATCCGATCATCGGCGACCCGCTGTACGGCGGTGCATTGAAGCTGCCCAAGGGCGCCAGCGACGAGCTGGTGGCCGCGCTGCGCGGCTTCAAGCGCCAGGCCCTGCACGCCGAGACGCTGGAGTTCACGCACCCGATCACCGGTGAGCCGGTGCGCAACACCGCGCCGGTGCCGGACGACATGCTGCACCTGATGAAGGTGCTGCGCGAAGACAGCGAAGCCTTCGCCGCGCGCGAGCGGGACCGCTGGTGATGGACGCCGCGCTGCCCTTGCTGCGGGCGGACTGGCCGGCGCCTCCGGGCGTCCATGCGCTGACCACGCGCCGGCACGGTGCGGGCATCTCGCCGGCGCCGTTCGCGCAGTTCAACCTGGGCAACCGGCACGCGGCCGATGGTGATACCCCCGCCAACGTCGAGCACAACCGCCAGCTGCTGCAGCAGGGGTTGGCGCTACCGTCGGCCCCGCACTGGCTGCGCCAGGTGCACAGCAGCACTGTGCTGCGCTTCAGCGCGCCGCCGGTGCCCGGCGCCAGCGAACCGGTGGCCGATGCCGCGGTGACCTCGGTGCCGGCCGTGGTGCTGGCGATCCTGACCGCCGACTGCCTGCCGGTGGTGTTTGCCGCCGCCGATGGCAGTGAGGTGGGCGCGGCCCACGCAGGCTGGCGTGGCCTGGCCGACGGTATGCTGGAGGCCACGGTGGCCGCCATGCAGACGCCGCCGGCGCAGCTGCGGGCCTGGCTGGGCCCGGCCGCCGGACCGGCCGACTACGAGATCGGCGAGGAGGTCTACCACGCCTTCGTCGGCCATGATCCGGCGGCCGAAGCGGCGTTCGTGGCGACGCGGCCGGGTCACTGGAAGGTCGATCTGTTCGCGCTGGCCCGCCAGCGCCTGCAGGCGGCGGGCATGGACCCGGCGCAGGTGCATGGCGGCACGGTTTCGACCATGGCCGATCCCGACCTGTATTCGCACCGGCGCGACCGTCGTACCGGACGCATGGCGACCCTGGCCTGGATCGCGCGCTGACCCCGCCGCTGTTCGCGCGTGTGCTGGGACCGGCCTTCGCCACCCTGGCCGCGCCGGTGCAGGCGCTGCATGCCGCGCCGTTGCCCTGCCGCTACGTGGGGCAGGCGCGTATCGTGAGGGGACGGCACTGGCTGGTGCCGCTGCTGGCTGCGTTGGCGCGGTTGCCGAAGGACGGTGAAGCGCTGCCGACCGAAGTGGCGTTCAGGGCACACGGGCAGGGCGAGCAGTGGGCGCGGCGTTTTGGGCGCTGGCCGATGGTGTCGCGGCTGTGGGCGCATGAGGGATACCTGCGCGAGCAGTTGGGCGCGGTGCGCTTCGAATTTCATCTGCAGGCCCGCGAGGGTGGCATCGACTGGTCGGTGCGGCGGGTCTGGGCGTTCGGGCTGCTGCCGCTGCCGAGGCGCTGGTTTGGTGGCGTGCGTTGCCGCGAAGCCTGGCAGGGTGAGCGTTACACTTTCCTGGTCGATGTGACGCTGCCCTGGGTGGGAGCCCTGATCCGCTATGAAGGCTGGCTCGAACCGCAGTGAGGCCGCCGCCGAGGCTGGCAGCGCGGTGATCGTATTCGATGGCGTATGCGCGCTGTGCAACCGCTGGGTGCGCTTCCTGCTGCGCTTCGACCGCAGGGGGCGCTATCGCTTTGCGGCGATGCAGGGCGCACAGGGCAGCGCGATGCTGCGCGCGCACGGGCTGGACCCGCAGGACCCGATGTCGTTCCTGCTGCTGGACGCGCAGGGCGCCTGGACCGATACCGATGCGATCCTGCGCGTGCTGGCGGGGCTGGGCGGCGCCTGGCGTTTGAGCGGCGTGCTGCGGGCAGTGCCGCGCGGCTGGCGTGATGCCGCGTATCGCGCGCTGGCACGCAACCGTTACCGCTGGTTCGGGCGGCATGACGCCTGTTACCTGCCCGCACCGGAGCAGGCCGCGCGGTTCCTGGATTGATCGCCTGTCTTCTGTAGAGTCGAGCCATGCTCGACTTGCTTTTTCTCCTGCCAATAGCAGTCGAGCATGGCTCGACTCTACAAAACGCAGCCGAGCATGGCTCGGCTCTACAGGAACGCGTGCTTCAGCCTTCCAGCGCGTCCAGATAGCTGCGGCGCCAGTGGTTGATGTCGTAGGTGCGCAGGTGATCCATCATCGCGTGCCAGCGCTCCTTGCGCCTGCTCAGCGACATCGTCGCTGCCGTGGCGATGGCGTCGGCCACGCCGTCCAGATCATGTGGGTTCACCAGCAGCGCCTGCTTGAGTTCGTCTGCGGCGCCGGCCAGCAGTGACAGCACCAGCACGCCGGGATCCTCCGGGTCCTGCGAGGCCACGTACTCCTTGGCCACCAGGTTCATGCCATCGCGCAGCGGCGTGACCAGGCCGACCGCCGCCGCCCGGTAGAAGCCGGTGAGGGTGGCATGGGTGAAGTTCTGGTTGACGTAGCGCAGCGGTGTCCAGTCGGGTTCGGCGTGGCCACCGTTGATGTGGCCGGCGATCTGTTCCAGCTGGCTGCGCAGCTGCCGGTACTCGGTGACGTCGCCGCGCGAGACCGGCGCGATCTGCAGGTAGGTCAGCGAGCCGCGCTGGTCCGGGTGGCGCTCAAGATAGCGCTCGAAGCCGAGGAAGCGCTCGGGCAGGCCCTTGGAGTAATCCAGGCGATCCACGCCGATCGCCAGCTGGCGATCACGCAGGCTGTTGCGCAGATTCTTCACCGCGGCCTTGGTGGCGGCGGTGCCGGCCTGGCGTGCGATCAGCTCGGTGTCGATGCCGATCGGGAAAGCCGCCGCACGGAAGCGGCGCCCGCCGGGTGCTTCCAGCTCGCCGTTGTCGAGTACGCGGCCACCGCCGAACAGGCGCAGGTAGGTTTGGAAACGATCGGCGTCGCGCTGGGTCTGGAAGCCGACCAGATCGTAGGCGTACAGCGCGGAGAACAGTCGCAGGTGGTCGGGCATCGCCTGCAGCAGGTCGGCCGACGGCATCGGGATGTGCAGGAAAAAGCCGATGCGGCAGCCGATGCCGCGCTCGCGCAGCAGTGCGCCGAGCGGGATCAGGTGGTAGTCGTGGATCCAGACGATGTCATCCTCTCGCAGCAATGGCGCGAGCTTGTCGGCGAACAGCGCATTGACCTTGTGGTAGGTCTCGCGGGTGCCGCGGTCGTAGTCGACCAGGTCCAGCCGGAAGTGCAGCAGTGGCCACAGCGTGCGGTTGGCGAAACCATTGTAGTAGCCATCGACTTCGCGCTTGCTCAGGTCCATGGTGACGTAGTCGATGTCACCGTCCTTCTGCCGGTGCAGCGTGCCGCTGCCTTCCTTTACGGTCTTGCCGCTCCAGCCGAACCACAGGCCGCCGCGCTCCTTCAGGGCGGCCAGCAGGCCGACCGCCAAGCCGCCTGCGCGGTTCTCGCCGGGCACGGCCACACGATTTGATACCACGACCAGACGACTCACGATGCCTCCTGCCAGGACCGCGACAGGCGCATCGCGGCGGTGATCAGGCCGACGTGCGAATAGGTCTGCGGGAAATTGCCCCAGGCCTCGCCACTGTCGAAGGCCAGATCCTCCGACAGCAGGCCCAGGTGGTTGCGCTGCTTCAGCAGCAGCTCGAACATCTCGCGTGCTTCGTCCATGCGCCCGATTGCTGCCAGCGCATCGATGTACCAGAAGGTGCAGATGGTGAAGCTGGTTTCCGGCTCGCCGAAGTCATCCGGCGCGACATAGCGGTACAGCGAATTGCCATGCTTGAGGTCTCGGCCGATGGCATCGACGGTGGCAATGAAGCGCGCATCCAGCGCGTCGATGAAGCCGATGTCGGCCAACAGCAGCAGCGAGGCATCCAGCCGGTGGCCACCGAAGGTATCGGTGAAGTGGCCCAGCTCCTCGTTCCAGGATTCGGCCATGATGCGGGCGTGGATGGTGTCGGCGCGCTCGCGCCAGTAGCGTGCGCGGTCATCGCGCTTCAGGCGCACGGCGATCTTGCACAGGCGGTCGCACGCCGCCCAGCACATCGCGCTGGTGTAGGTGTGCACTTCGGTGCGGCCGCGGAACTCCCACAGGCCCGCATCGGGTACGTCGTGCAGGGCGAACGCCTGTTCGCCCAAGGGTTCCAGGCGGGCGAAGGTGTGCGCATCACCCGGGTCCTGCAAGCGCCGGTCGAAGAACAGCTGCGTGGAGGCCAGCACCACGCTGCCGTAGACATCGTGCTGGCGCTGCACCCAGGCCAGATTGCCGCGGCGCACCGGGCCCATGCCGCGGTAGCCGGACAGGCTGGGCACTTCGTCTTCGTCCAGCTTGGCTTCGAAGCCGATGCCATACAGCGGCTGCAGGGTGCCGTCGGTGGTGGCCAGGTTGAAGATGTAGCCGAGGAACTGTTCCATCGTGCGCGTCGCGCCGAGGCGGTTCAGTGCGCGCACCACGAACGCCGCATCACGCAGCCAGCAGTAACGGTAGTCCCAGTTGCGCACGCTGCCGGGGGCTTCCGGAATGGAGGTGGTCATCGCCGCGATGATCGCGCCGCTGTCCTCGTACTGGCACAGTTTCAGCGTGATCGCGCTGCGGATCACCGCGTCCTGCCATTCCAGCGGAATGGACAGGTAGCGCACCCATTCGCGCCAGTAGTCGCGGGTGCGCTGGAAGGCTTCCTGCACATAGCCGCTGATCGAACGGTTGAGCGATTCATCCACGCCCAGGATCAGGTGGATGGGATGGTTGAGCACGAACGGCAGGCCGTCGCGCACGAAGCGCACCGGCACGTCGGTGGTCAACCGCAGCACGTGCTCGGGCAGGATCCAGCGCACGTGGTTGCTGCCCCAGGTGGACTCCGGCACGCGTGCGCCCCAGTCCGCCAGCGGTCGCGCACGCACGGTGATGCGCGGGCTGCCGGCCAGCGGACGCACCTGGCGGATCAGGCTGACCGGTCGGTAGAAGCGGTCGTTCTGGCGCCAGCGCGGGGCGAAATCGAGGATTTCCAGTTCGCCACCGTGCGCGTCGCGCAGGACGGTGCGCAGGATCGCGGTGTTGGTCAGGTATTCCTGCTCGCTGCTCGCGAAGTCCTCCAGCTCGATGGCGAAGTCGCCACCGGTCTGCTGGTTGGGGCCGAGCAGGGCACAGAAGGTGGGGTCGCCGTCGAAGGTGGGCAGGCAGCTCCAGACAACGCGGGCACGTTTGTCGACCAGGGCGCCGAAGCTGCCGTTGCCGACCACGCCCAGATCAAGATCGGGTTGGGTCATCACGCGGTACATCTCGGTTGCGGCCGTGGGGTGGCCGGGTCAATAGGCATTCTCACGCAGCCAGGCGTGCACGCTGCGTATGTCGGGCAGCGCGAACACCGCCTTGCTGGGTTCCCGCTCGCCCACCAGCACGCTCCAGCCATGCTGGACGTTGGCGGCGTCGAAGCCGAATTCATCGGTGAGGTCATCACCGATGAACACCGGCAGGCGGCCGCGGAAGGGCAGGTACTGCATCATCCGGCGCACGGCACGGCCCTTGTCGGTGCCGACGGGCACGAACTCGACCACATGGTCGCCCGGTTGCAGGCGGTAGCTGGCACGACCACGCACGTGGCGGTCTGCGAAGGCGCGGACATCGCTGGCGGCATGCGGCGCGCCGCGCCAGTGCAGGGCCAGGCCGACGCCCTTGTCTTCCACCAGCACGCCGGGATGGCCGTGGGCGAAGCGCATCGCCTGCTGGTGCAGTGCGTGCAGCCATTCGGCGGTGTCGTCGTCGTGTTCGTCGCGCAGCACACGACCATCCTGGCCACGCAGCTCATGGCCGTGCAGGCCGGCGGCAGGCAGTTGCAGGGGAGCGAACAGTTGATCCAGCTGTTCAAGCGGGCGACCACTGACCAGTGCCACGGCACCTTCCAGGCGGTCGCTGATGCGGCCGATGGCTTCACGCACATCTGGCAGCAGCTGCACGGCATCCGGGCGTGCAGCGAATTCGATCAGGGTGCCATCTACATCAAGGAACAACGCGCAGGCATCGTCCAGCAATGGAGGTGGCGGACGCAGGGGGAGCGGTTCAGCCATGACGCCCAGCTTGCCAGCGTGGGCGTGTACGTGGGGTCGAGGGCAGGCTACGGCCTTGCTGCGGTGGGTGCCGGCCGTTGGTCGGCACAAAGGGGCAGCCTGCATTGAACCCAGGCAGTGCGGACCAACGGTCCGCACCCACCGAGAGCGATCACTTCCGGTGGGTGCCAACCGTTGGTCGGCACAAAGGGGCAGCCTGCATTGAACCCAGGCAGTGCGGGCCAATGGTCCGCACCCACCCAAGGCAATTACACCCAGAGCAATCAGAAGGTATAGCGGACGCGGCCGTAGTAGTACGCACCGTTGCTGCCGATCGGCGACAGCACGTCGTACGGCAGGTTGCCGAAGTAGTGGATATCGCTGTTGGATCGATCCGGGTAGTTGTCGGTCAGGTTCTGGCCGCCGATGGCTACGCTCCACTGCGGGGTGATGCGGTACTCGACTTCGGCATCCAGCTGCCACTCGGCCTGGTAGGTCTGGCGCGGGATGTAGCCGTCACCGAAGTTGAACACGCGGGTGGCGCTGCCATAGCGGTTCACGCGGCTGCTCAGCGACCAGTGGTCGTTGCTCCAGGCCGCCGAGAAACTGCCGCGCGTGCGCGGCGTGGCGTCGGTGAGCGTGTTGGTCTCTTCGATGCCGAACAGCACGTAGTCCGGGTTCAGTGCCCGCAGCTGCGCGGGCGTGGCCAGCACGTTCTTCAGCGTGGTCTTGGTGTAGGCGTAGGTGCCGGTCAGCAGCAGCTGGCCATCGCCCAGCGACTGGCGCCAGTTGCTCACCAGTTCGGCGCCGCGGGTGCGGGTGTCGGCGGCGTTGACGAAGAAGCTGGCGCTCTGCAGGCCACTGACGCCGTAGTTGGCCGCCACGTAGTCGGTCAGTGCATCGCCAGTGATGCTCTCCGACAGCGCGATGCGGTCGTCGATGTCGATCTGGAAGAAGTCCAGCGACAGGTCGAAATGCTCGCCGATGCGGCTGGTGAAGCCCAGCGAGGTGTTGATCGATTTTTCCGGCTTCAGGTCCTGCGCACCCAGGCCACGCGCGATCGGATTGTTGACCGACAGCAGCCGGCCCTGCACCAGTTGGCCGCCGGCGTTGTAGCCGGTGGAGGTGGATTCGTAGCCGATCTGGGCCAGCGACGGTGCGCGGAAGTTGTTGGAGATGGCACCGCGCAACGCGAACGCCGGGGTGAACTCATAGCGCAGGCCGAGCTTGCCGGTCAGTTCGCCGCCGAAGTCGTCGTTGTGCTCGTAGCGCGCGGCCAGATCGGTGGAGAACTTCTCGCCGAACTGGCTGGACAGGCTGGCATAGGCGCTGGCCACATCACGCGACAGGCGGGCCGCATCCTGCGGGGTCAGGCCGCCGCCGGCCTGCGAGCCGGTCGGGCGGTCGGTGTACGGGCCGGCGGCATAGCTGGCCGGGTCGCCGGGACGGGTCTGGTAACGCTCGTGGCGCGCTTCCACACCCAGGCCGAGGGTGTGGCTGATGCTGTCGCTCTGGGTGAACACGCGGCTCAGGTCGAGGTTGCCCACGGTCTGCGCGTACTCGTAGTCAGCGGTCTTGAAGCGGGTTGGACTGGTCGGGCCCAGCGAGGCGTTGAGCGAATCACGCAGGCGGTAGGTGAAATCGTTCTGCCCGTAATCCAGGCTGCCGTCGTAGCTCCATTCGCCCCACTGCCCACGCACGCCGGCCACGGCCTGCACGTCGCGGTTCTCGCCTTCGGAGATCGGCCGGTAACCGTTCGGATAGATCTCCTTCCAGTTGGCATCGCCATCGGGGTAGCGGAAGTAGTTCGCGCCTTCGGTATCGCGCTGGTTGAAGGTACCGAATGCGTAGAACGTCGAGGTCTGGCCCACCGGGATCTCGGTGTTCAGCCACAGATTGATGTCCTTGCTCTTGCCATCGCCCAGCACGTAGTTGCGCTTGCCCTGCAGCGCCAGGTTGCCCGGGGTCTGGTCCCACGGCGGAATCTGGTCGAAGCCGGCGCGGTTGGTGCCGTTGCGGTGCTTGTACTCCACGCCCACGCGCAGGAAGCCGCCGTCCTCGCCCAGCGAGGTGCCGACCTTGGCGCTGATGTTGCCGGTCTGGCCGTCGGTGAGGGTGCGGCCGATCGGCTTGAGGTCGGTGTGGTTGGCGCCGTAGCTGGCCTCGATCTCGCCGCCGTCGCCGCCGTTGTCGAGGATCACGTTGATCACACCGGCCACCGCATCCGAGCCGTACAGCGCGCCGGCACCGTCACGCAGCACTTCGATGCGCTTGATCGCACTGACCGGAATCGAGTTGAAGTCGACTGGCGTGGTGCCCTTGCCGATCTTGCTGTCGGTGTTGACCAGCGCGGTGTGGTGGCGGCGCTTGCCATTGACCAGCACCAGCACTTGGTCCGGCGACAGGCCACGCAGCTGTGCCGCGCGCACGTGGTCGGCGCCACCGGAGTTGGACTGGCGCGGGAAGTTGAACGATGGCAGCAGCGCCTGCAGCGCGCTGCCCAGCTCACCGTTGACCACGCCGGCCTTGCGGATGTCATCGGCGGTGAGCACGTCCACCGGCGAGGTGGATTCGAGCACGGTGCGGTCGGCGGCACGGGTGCCGGTGACGATCACCGTGTCCAGGTTGGTGGCGTCCTGGGCCAGGGCCGGGACGGCGGCGGAGGAAAGCGCGAGGGCGATGGCGAGGCCGAGCGGCGACGCGGGCAGGCGGACGGACATGGGGGCTCCAGCAACAACGACGACGGGGAAGGGGGAGATAGTTTCACTTACATCCATCCGGATGAAGCGATATATTATCTTCGCGTGATGGCCGGTGCCGATGCAAGTCCCTGCCGGTCCGGCATGAGCTGATGCCCGGTTGGCATCAGCACGCCGGGCCAGTGGCGCTGTACGCTGCCGGCTCGCCTTGTCCCCCCTTCCCCGGAGCTGTACCGATGAAACACCTTGGCCTCGTCTTCGCCGTGCTGCTGGCCACCAGTGGCTGCGCCAGCCTCTCTTCGCAGGCGCCCAGCGCCTATGCCACGGCCACCACCGCCGAACTGAAGGGCGATGCCGCACGCCCGTCCGCCGGCCATGGCTGGGTGCGCAGCGAGCTGTATTTCGGGGTGGGCGAGGAGCAGGGCGCCGGCAACCGCCCGCAGGCCGACACCATCAGCGAGGCGCAGTGGCGCACCTTCCTGGACAAGGAAGTGACCCCGCGCTTCCCGGATGGCCTGACCGTGTTCGATGCCTACGGCCAGTGGCTGTTCCGCGGCGATGCCGCGCCCAACCGCCTGCGCACCAAGGTGCTGGTGGTGCTGCACGAGGACACCCCGCAGCGCCGCGCCGATATCGAAGCGATCCGCCTGGCGTGGAAGCAGCAGACCAAGCATCAATCGGTGCTGTGGTCGCGGCAGCCGGTCGAGGTATCGTTCTGAGTTGAAGGCACCACCGCGGTGCCGCAGGGACCGATGATGAAACACAGGGAATGCGTGCTGGGCCTGGTGCTGGCGGGATTGCTGGCACCGTCGGCGCAGGCCAGTGGCGACGACGTCGAAACACTGCGGTTCCAGGTGGCCGCGCACGTGCAGGCGCACGCCGATCCGCAGCAGGACGGGAGCATCGCCGTGCAGCTGTCGCCGTCGGGAAAGCGCCAGACGCTGGCGGGCGCGGCCGATGCCGACGGCAATTCGCGCTGGGGTCTGGAGGACGTCGATTTCGATGGCTACCCGGAACTGGTCGCACGCGCCTCGGTGGGCATGGTCAATGAAGCGGTGACGGTGTACCGCTTCGATCCGGCCAGCGCTTCGTATCGCGTGCTGCAGGCCGACACCCGCGGCAAGGACAGCTGCGGTGACCTGATGGGTCTGAGCGTGGACGTTGCCACCCGCACCCTCACCAGCAGTTGCCGCAGCGGGCCGATGTGGTACGCCGACCAGTACCGGTTCGCGGGTGCGAAGCTCTACCTGTACCGCGCCGAGAGCGTGTTGATGCTGGGCGATACCTTGAACGCCGCGCTGCACTGGGAACAGACCGACGAGCAGGGCCCGTTGGCGGTCTGGCGCACCTATGACCCCGCCGGTCGTGTGCTGGAGAGCGCCATTGCCGATGGCCTGGGTGCACCACCGGATGGGCCGTTGCGTGGTCAGCAGGCCACCGTGGTACCTGCGCGCCTGTTCCTGTTCGACCGGCCCGGTGCGTCCAGCACCAAACGCTACCTGGTGCAGGGCGACCACGTGGAACTGCTGGATGAACAGGACGGCTGGGTGAAGCTACGCTACCGCAACCCGAAAAGCGGCGCGGTGGAGGGCTGGATCAACGTCAACGACTGAAAAAGGGGACGGAGGGAATTAAGTCGTTTGTGGCACACACGACTTAATTCCCTCCGTCCCCTTTTTTTGCGGAGGCATCACTTCTACGGGTCTAGCCTCGGACGTTCCCCCGTTCGAGGATGTATCCGATGAGCAAGCGCGTGGCCGAAATCGTGGTGGACGCCCTGCAGCAGGCCGGTGTCCGCCGTTGCTACGGCATCGTGGGCGATACGCTCAACCATGTGACCGATGCGATGCATGGTAGTGACATTGCCTGGGTGCACGTGCGGCATGAGGAAGTAGCAGCCTTTGCCGCCGGCGCCGATTCGCTGGTCAGCGGCGAACTTACCGCCTGCGCCGGCTCCTGCGGCCCCGGCAGCCTGCATTTCATCAACGGCGTGTTCGAGAGCAACCGCAACCGCGCGCCGATGGTGCTGATCGCCAGCCAGGTGGTGACCAGCGAGCTGGGCATGGAATTCCCGCAGGAAGTGGACTTCAAGGCGGTCTACGCCAGTTGTTCGGTGTTCTGCGAGCAGGTGCACAGCGTCGAACAAGCGCGACGCGTGGTCACCCTGGCCTGCCAGGCCGCGATCAGCCGCCGTGGCGTGGCGGTGGTGATCCTGCCAGCCGACATCAGCCAGGCCGAGGTGAAGCACGATGTGCCGTTCTCGGTGCACTACACGCAGCCGGTGCTGCGCCCTTCCGACGCCGAACTGCAGCGCATCGCCGAGCTGCTGGGGCAGGGCAAGCGCATTGGTGTCTACGCGGGTGCCGGTTGCCAGGGCGCACACGCGCAGCTGCTGGAGCTGGCCCGGCGCCTGCAGGCGCCGGTCGCGCACACCTCGCGCGCCAAGGATTTCGTTGAGCCGGATAACCCGTACAACATGGGCATGACCGGTATCTTCGGCATCGAGTCCGGCTTCCACACGCTGATGGAATGCGACACGCTGCTGCTGCTCGGCGCCGATTTCGCCTGGGGCCAGTTCTACCCCGACAAGGCCACGATCATCCAGGTCGACCGCGATGGCAGCCACCTCGGCCGCCGCCACCCGGTGAACCTGGGTGTGGTGGGCGATATCGCGCCGACGCTGGATGCGCTGCTGCCGATGCTGCCGCCGCGCGAGGACAGCAGTTTCCTGGACGAATGCATCGAGCGTCGCGACAAGGCGCTGAAGAAGCGCGAACAGGAAGAACAGCCGGGTGAAGGCGAGCTGATCCACCCGCAGCATCTGACCGCATTGCTGTCGAAGTATGCAACGGATGACGCGCTGTTCACCGCCGACGGCGGCTCGCCGATGGTCTGGGTGCTGCGGCATATCCGGGTGAATGGCCGCCGCCGCACGCTGACCAGCCTGCTGCACGGCACGATGGCCAACGCGATGCCGCAGGCGCTGGGCCTGCAGAAGGCGTTCCCAGGCCGCCAGGTGATATCGCTGTCCGGCGACGGAGGCCTGGCAATGCTGCTGGGCGACCTGCTGACGGCAGTGCAGGAAAACCTGCCGATCAAGGTGGTGGTGTACAACAACAGCTCGCTGAACTTCGTCGAGCTGGAGCAGAAGGTGGAAGGGCTTCTGGACAACTACACCGACCTGAAGAACCCGGACTTCGGTCGCCTGGCCGAGGTGATCGGCTTCCACGGCCGCACCGTGACCCGCAGCGAGGATCTGGAGGAAGCGGTGCAGGACTTCCTGTCGCAGCGTGGCCCGGCATTGCTGGACGTGCATACCAGCCGCGCCGAACTGGTGATGCCGCCACAGATCGAAGCCAAGCAGGTGGCCGGAACGGCGCTGTATGCGGCCAAGGCGGTGTTGAACGGCCGCTTCGACGACGTGAAGCATCTGCTGGTGGACAACTTCCTGAAGAAGTAGGAGGTGGTCGATGCAGGGCTGCGCCCTGCACCCGCTACGAGCCAGAGCCAGAGCAGAAGCGGGTTTCCTGAGGGATGGCGGGGTGGGTCCGGTTGCGGGGGACGCTGCAAGTACGTCCATGTAAGCTCGATCGCGCCATCCATGGCGCTCACGCCCCCGCAACCGGACCTACCCCGCCTTCGACAGTTTCCTGCGATCTGTCGGTAGATCCACGCCATGCGTGGATAACCTGGAAATGATCGAATTGTTCGTGTAGAGCCGAGCCATGCTCGGCTCAGAGCGAAGCGACCCGCTTTTGCTTTTGATCTTTTGATTCCTTTCCGTGGCTGGCACGCGCAGGGAGTTGTCAGGGGCCGGTCGGGATGGGCTGCGCAGGACCGTTGGCGCCATGGATGGCGCCATCGAGCCCCCAGGGACGGGTTTACGGCGTGTCCTGCGCAGCCCATCCCGACCGGCCCACTCCGATAAAGCTGCTTTTGGCGACCCACCCCCAGCCACGAGGGGCCCCGCCGTTGGCTGGAACCCATCATTCCACCGCGGAATTGGCGCCCGGGCCCCGCTGGGCCTACCATCGGCGGTCCCCACCCCCACCACCCCTTCCATGTCCGCTCCCGCTTCCGCCGCACCGCGTCGCTGGTTCGTCTCCGGCGACTTCAACGGCTTCTTCGGCCTGGTCGTCGACAACCTCTCCATCCTCGGCTTCATCGCCATGGCCCTGGTCGGGATCTTCCAGTTCCCCGCCGACGTGGTGTTCGGCCGCATGTTCCCCGGCACGGCCTTCGGCGTGCTGGTCGGCAACCTGCTGTACACCCTGATGGCGCGCCGGCTGGCCGCACGTACCGGCCGCGACGATGTCACCGCCATGCCGCTGGGCCTGGATGCGCCGACCAGCATCGGCATGGCGCTGCTGGTGCTCGGCCCGGCCTTCCTCGCCTTCAAGCAGCAGGGCATGGACCCGCACGCGGCGGGCATCGCCACCTGGCAGCTGGGCATGGCCGCGCTGGTCATCATGGGCGTGCTCAAGTTCGTGCTGTCGTTCTTTGGCGAAGCGGTCACCCGCGCGCTGCCACGTGCGGCGCTGCTGGGCTCCATTGCCGGCATCGCGCTGGTGCTGATGGGCCTGCTGCCGCTGCTGGAAACGCTGCGTTCGCCGCTGGTCGGCTTCACCACGCTGGGGCTGCTGCTGTATGTATTGATCGCCAAGGGCAAGCTGCCGCTGCGTGGCCCCGGTGTGCTGCTGGCCTTCGTGTTCGGCACCGTGCTGTATTACGGCCTGGGCGTGGCCGGACTGGGTGCACCGGGCTTCCATGTGCCGGAGTGGGTGCCGCCGCAGGTGGTGCTGCCGCTGCCGACGCTGGGCTTCCTCGACGGCCTGCCCACCGCGATGACCTACCTGCCGTTGCTGCTGCCGTTCGGCCTGCTGATGGTGGTCGGTGGCATCAACGTCTCTGAAAGCGCACGCGCGGCCGGCGATGACTACCGCACCCGCGACATCCTGCTGGTGGAAGCGGTGGCGACGCTGGTGGCCGGTGTCTGTGGCGGCGTTGCGCAGACCACGCCGTACATCGGCCAGCCGGCCTACAAGCACATGGGTGCGCGCAGCGGCTACACACTGCTGACCGGCCTGTTCGTCGGCATCGGCGGCATGCTCGGCATCATTTCCGGGCTGGTGCAGTGGCTGCCGCTGGCGGTGCTGGCACCGATCATCGTCTACGTGGCCATCGACATCACCACCCAGGCCTTCCAGGCCACGCCACGTCACCACACCGGTGCGATGGTGTTTGGTTTCCTGCCATCGGTGGCCTACCTGCTGGCGATCAAGGCGCCGGGCTGGATCGCACCGGACCAGCTACCGCAACTGCTGACCAAGCTCGACGGCCACGGCCTGCCCGAGCTGGCGGTGATCTTCACCCTTGGCAATGGCTTCATCATCACCTCGATGCTGTGGATCTCGGCGGTGGCGGCGATGGTCGATGGCCGCCTGCGCCGCGCCTGCGGTTTCCTGCTGGTGGCGGCGGTGCTGACCCTGTTCGGCCTGATCCACTCGGTGGACCCGCGCGGTGGCATCTACCTGCCGTGGGATCTGGAAGGCCTGGCGCGCATCATCAGCTGGCAGTTCGCAGGCGCGTATGTGGCACTGGCGGTACTGCTGGGGTTGCTGTCGTTGCAGAAGCAGCCGGTGAAGCCGCTGGGTGAAGGCACCGATCATTGACCGGGGGACGCCGGGCATGGCCCGGCGCTACCGTTCGGCGTCCAGCTCCGGGTAATGGCGGAAAATGCCATTCGTGTTGAACGCCAGCCGCCGTTCCGAGCCCAGGTAGGCGGCGATGTTCGGCCGCTTCGCCACCCGCTCCTGCAGCGCACGCAGCAGGGGCAGGGTGGGGCCGAGTGCCTGCATGCGGCACGGGAACATGTAGTCCAGCCCGCTCAGCAGCTGGAACAGCGACAGATCCACATAGGAATGCTCGCGCAGCGCATGACGGCCACCGTTGGCGGCCAGCACCTGCTCGAAGTAGCCGAGGAACTTCGGCAACCGTTCGCCGCGCAGCGAGGTCGCACGTGCCTTGGCCTCGGTCTTCTGCTCTTCGTAGTACTTCGATGCAGCGATCGGATGGTGGGTGTCATGTACCTCGGCCACCAGGTCGGCGATGGTCAGCTGCAACTGCAGTGCCTGCATCCGCCGCGAGGCCGCTTGTGGCACCAGGTCCAACGTCGGGCCGAGAAAATCCAGGATGGCCGCGACCTGCGCGATGACCTGTCGCCCGGCCTTCAGGAACGGCGGTGCGAAGGGCTGCGCACCTTCGCTGCCACCGTCGAGGAACGGCTGCATCACTGCATCGCCATGCACCCGCGCCATGTCGATGTAATCGGCGCCGGCATCTTCCAGCGCCAGGCGCACGAACTCGCCACGGCCCTGGATGCCAGTCCAGTAATACAGCGCGTACTGCATGGCAGTGCCTCCACAGGACAAGACCCGCAGCGTCGCGCGTGGCGTGCAAAGCAGGCGTGAGCGCGGCTCTGCTGCAGGCCCGAACCCGAACGGCAGCGGAACAGGTGGGGAACCCGCTGGAATCGGTGGGGTCACACCCTCTCCATGCGTGTGAAACGAGGTGCTGCATCATGCAGAGTGGAAAGGCGGTATGGCCCTGGGTGTTGGGTGTGGTGGTGATCGGTGGCGCGGGCGGTTGGTTGTTCCGCGATCAGCTGAAGCGCCTGGCAGACGGTGTCTCGGTGCCGGTGCAATCAACCCCCGCCAGTACCAGTGCACCGCCACAACCACAGGCGGCCGCAGAACCCGCGCCAGCGCCACCGCCGATCAAGCATCCGCTGGATACCGAGGTCGCAGCCGATCCGGCGCTGCCGAAGCTGGCTGACAGCGATGCCGCTGCCTGGGGCGCACTGAGCCAGCTGTTCCAGGGCGAGGGCCCGCTGACCCTGTTGCTGCGCGATCACCTGATCCAGCGCCTGGTCACCCAGGTCGACAACCTGGACAAGCCCAGCGTGCCGCCCACTGCGCTGGCCGCACGGCCGCTGCCGGGCAGTCTGCAGGTCGAGCCCGCTGAGGGCGGCGAGCGGATCGCTGCCAGCAACGGGGCACGCTATGCGCCCTATGTGCAGGCATTCACCGCGCTGGACCCGGCGGCGACGGCTGCCGCCTACAAGCGCTTCTATCCGCTGATCCAGCAGGCCTATGTGGACCTGGGCCGACCCGACGGATATTTCAATGATCGCCTGGTCGCGGTGATCGACCATCTGCTGGAGACCCCGGAACTGGCCCAGGCGCCGCTGGTGCAGCGCGATGAGCGCGGCCGTTACCGCTTCGTCGATCCCACCCTGCAGTCGCGCTCGATCGGCCAGAAGGCGCTGCTGCGCATGGATCCAGCGCAGGCACGGGCGGTCAAGCAGCAGCTGCGGGCGATCCGCACCGCGATCACCCGCTGAACCCGTTCTCCGCGCGGAACTGATCCGGATCAACGCGCCGACCACACCCGTTCCGGCATGCTGGCCCCAGGCTGACTGGCCTCGGGGTGCAGTCGCAGTCACCCTTGAAACGGGGTGGGGCAACCGCATCTTTCCAGCATCGCCGGCGCGGGCCGGCCCTGATGACCGATGAGGATTCGCAATGCGGATGGACAAGCTCACCTCGCGTTTCCAGCAGGCGCTGGCAGACGCACAGTCGCTGGCCGTGGGCCGCGACAACAGCATCATCGAACCGGTTCACCTGTTCAGCGCGCTGCTGGACCAGCAGGGTGGCAGCACGCGCCCGTTGCTGGCCCAGGCCGGGGTGAACGTGCCGGTGCTGCGCGAGCGCCTGACCGAGGCGCTGGATGCGCTGCCCAAGGTGTCCGGCCAGGCCGGCAACGTTTCGATGGGCAATGACCTCGGCCGCCTGCTCAATCACACTGACAAGCTGGCCCAGCAGAACGGCGATGCCTTCATTGCCAGCGAGTGGTTCGTGCTGGCCGCGCTGGAAGACAACGGCACGCTGGGCATGGCGCTGCGCGCCGCCGGTGCCGACAAGACCCGCCTGCAGGCTGCCATCGACAAGCTGCGTGGCGGCGAGAACGTGCAGTCGGAAAATGCCGAGGAACAGCGGCAGGCGCTGGAGAAGTACACCATCGACCTGACCGCGCGTGCCGAGAGCGGCAAGCTCGATCCGGTGATCGGCCGTGACGAGGAGATCCGTCGCACCATCCAGGTGCTGCAGCGCCGGACCAAGAACAATCCGGTGCTGATCGGCGAACCCGGCGTGGGCAAGACCGCGATCGTGGAAGGCCTGGCTCAGCGCATCATCAACGACGAAGTGCCCGAAGGCCTGCGCGGCAAGCGTGTGCTGTCGCTGGACATGGGCGCGCTGATCGCCGGCGCCAAGTTCCGCGGTGAATTCGAGGAGCGCCTGAAGGGCGTGCTCAACGACCTGGCCAAGAACGAAGGCCAGATCATCCTGTTCATCGACGAGCTGCACACCATGGTCGGCGCCGGCAAGGCTGATGGCGCGATGGATGCCGGCAACATGCTGAAGCCGGCGCTGGCACGCGGCGAGCTGCACTGCATCGGTGCGACCACGCTGGACGAATACCGCAAGTACATCGAGAAGGACGCTGCGCTGGAGCGCCGCTTCCAGAAGGTGTTCGTCGGCGAACCCACGGTGGAGGACACCATCGCGATCCTGCGCGGGCTGAAGGAAAAGTACGCCGTGCACCACGGCGTGGAAATCACCGACCCGGCCATCGTGGCTGCCGCCACGCTGTCCAACCGCTACATCACCGACCGCCAGCTGCCGGACAAGGCCATCGACCTGATGGACGAAGCCGCCTCACGCCTGCGCATGGAGATCGACTCCAAGCCGGAGGAGCTGGATCGCCTGGAACGCCGGGTGATCCAGCTGAAGATCCAGCGCGAGATGCTGAAGAAGGAAAAGGACGAAGCCTCGCGGCAGCGCCTGGCCGACCTGGAGAACGATATCGACGGGCTGGAGCGCGAGTTCTCCGACCTCAATGAAATCTGGAAGTCGGAGAAGGCTGCGCTGCAGGGCGCCACCAAGATCAAGGAACAGGTCGAGCAGGCCAAGCTGGAGCTGGAAGCTGCGCAGCGCCGCCAGGATTTCGCCAAGATGAGCGAAATCCAGTACGGCCTGTTGCCGCAACTGGAAAAGCAGCTGGCCGCCGCGCAGGAAGCCGAGCACAAGGACTTCAAGCTGGTACAGGACCGCGTGACCGATGAGGAGATCGCCGAGGTCGTTTCGCGCTGGACCGGCATCCCGGTCAACAAGATGCTTGAAGGCGAGCGCGACAAGCTGCTGCGCATGGAAGAGGTGCTGCACAACCGCGTGGTCGGCCAGGAGGAAGCAAT
Organism: Stenotrophomonas sp. YJH_SMC_43; assembly: GCF_059372535.1. Lineage (NCBI taxonomy): Bacteria > Pseudomonadati > Pseudomonadota > Gammaproteobacteria > Lysobacterales > Lysobacteraceae > Stenotrophomonas > Stenotrophomonas sp. YJH_SMC_43. The sequence goes on along the minus strand of NZ_JCAFVQ010000003.1, from coordinate 95,734 downwards.
CAAGGTCGTCTCCGATGCGGTACGCCGCTCGCGTGCCGGCCTGTCCGATCCGAATCGTCCGGCCGGCTCGTTCCTGTTCCTCGGCCCGACCGGCGTCGGCAAGACCGAGCTGTGCAAGTCGCTGGCCGAGTTCCTGTTCGACAGTGCCGACGCGATGATCCGCATCGACATGAGCGAGTTCATGGAGAAGCACAGCGTCGCACGCCTGATCGGTGCACCTCCGGGCTACGTCGGCTACGAGGAAGGCGGCTATCTGACCGAAGCCGTGCGTCGCCGCCCGTATTCGCTGATCCTGCTCGACGAAGTGGAGAAGGCACATCCGGATGTGTTCAACATCCTGCTGCAGGTGCTGGACGATGGCCGCCTGACCGATGGCCAGGGCCGCACCGTGGACTTCCGCAACACCGTCATCGTGATGACTTCGAACCTGGGCTCGCACCAGATCCAGGACATGAGCACCGACGACAGCCCGGAGGCCTACACGCAGATGAAGGCGGCGGTGATGGGCGTGGTGCAGGCACACTTCCGCCCGGAATTCATCAACCGCCTGGACGACATCGTGGTGTTCCACCCGCTGGACAAGCAGCAGATCAAGCAGATCGCGCGTATCCAGATGCGTGGGCTGGAGAAGCGCCTGGCCGAGCGTGGCTTGAAGCTGATGGTGTCCGACGCAGCGTTCGACCTGCTCGGCAACGTTGGCTTCGATCCGGTGTATGGCGCGCGTCCGTTGAAGCGTGCGATCCAGGCACAGCTGGAAAATCCGCTGGCGCAGAAGATCCTCTCCGGTGCCTTCGTCAACGGCGACACCATCGAAGTCGGCAACGACGGCGGTCACCTGGTGTTCGCCAGGGCGTGAATCATGCGGGGCGCTGCCTGATCGCAGCGCCCCGTTTCCTGCGAAGTACGCCGGGCCATGCCCGGCGCTCACTCAGAAGCGGTGGGTATAACCGCTCATCAAGCCGAACTGGTTCGCCTTCTGCACGATCGGGCTGTCGGCGGCATCGCCGAGCAGGCGCGTGCCTTCGGCCGAGATGTACCAGTTGCCGTTGCGGCCCACGCGGTGGCTCCACTTCAGGCCGAGACCGGCGCTGACCAGGCCGGCCTTCGGCTTGTGCTCGGCAAAGCCGGTGCGCGCGGCCTGTTCCGGACTGACGCCGTACCAGGTCTGCATGTAACCGCGGTTGCCGTAGTCGGTGGAGACGCTGCCGCTGACCACGCCACCGGCCAGGTCGAACAGCGGCATGGTCAGGTTCAAGTGCACCTGCTGGGTGGCCAGGCCGTTCTCGGCCTTGTCCTCATCCTTGCGGGTGAACTGCCAGGAACCGCTCAGCACGGCTTCGCCCAGCGTATAACCAGCCGAGATGCCGACCAGGGGACGGGTATCGATATCGCCCATGCCGCGCAGGAAGTCCGAACCACCGAGCAGGGAGTCCTTTTCCTTGCGGATGCCGCTGGCGCCGACGTAGGCACGCACGCGCGTGTGCTCGCCGATGGACGTGCCCCAGCCGATGCCGCTGGTGCCCAGAAACCAGCCCCCTGGCGAGGTGACATCGAAGGACAGCGAAGGCGTTGCACGATACTCCTCGCTGCCACTGTAGCGAGGTGCCACGCCACCGCCGGCAGCGACCTCGAAGGTCCAGTGGTCATCCTTGGCGTGGGCGATCGGTGCGGCGAACAGCGGCAACAGGGCCAGGCAGAGCAGGGCAGGGGAACGGCGAAGCTGGGACATGGAAACTCTCGACAATGGGAGGAAGGCAGCGCGCGCATCCGGCGAGTGCTGCAGGGTCGTTAGCGTGGCGATACGCCGGCGACCGATCCGTCCGCAGTTGTGCGGGAGTTGTAATCAACTGTAATCGTGCCCGTGGGCGTTCAGCTGGCAGCCAGCGGCCAGTGCATTTCCAGGCGCGCGCCGCCCAGCGTGGCGCGGCTGATGCGCAGCTCGCCACCGTGGCGGGCGGCGATGCGGCTGACAATGGCCAGGCCCAGGCCGAAGCCGCCGGTGTCGCGGCTGCGGCTGTCGTCCAGGCGGGTGAATGGACGCATCACCTTCTCGCGATCGGCTTCGGCGATGCCGGGGCCGTCGTCATCCACACGCAGGCAGGCCCGGCCGCCGACGCCGACCAGCGAGACTTCCACCTGCGAATGCGTGTGGCGCAGCGCATTGCCCACCAGATTGCTCAGTGCCAGCTGCAGCAGGCGCGGCTCGGCATCCACCCGTGGCAACGCACTGGGCTGCACGCGCAGGACCACGCCGCCGCGTTCGGCATCACGGCGTGCATCGGCCAGACAGGCCTGCAGCCAGTCGTCGGCTTCGATGCGCTGCATCGGCTCGCCTTCGCTGGGATGCTCAAGGCGCTCATAAGCCAGCAGTTCGCTGACCAGCCGGTTCAGTTCGGCCAGGTCGCCGTGCAGGCCCTGTGCCAGCCGTTCGCGGCGTTCGCGATCATCACTGTCCTGCATCAGGTCCAGGCCGAAGGCCACGCGCGCGATCGGCGTGCGCAGTTCGTGCGAGATCGCATGGGTCAGGTCGCGTTGGCGCTGGACCAGTTCGGCTACGCGCGCCGCCATGCGGTTGGAATGTTCGACGATGACCCGGATCTGCGAGCGCGGCGAGACCTGTGCGCGCGCTTGCAGATCACCGGCACCGATGCGGTCGGCGTGCAGGCGCAGCGCTTCAAGATCGCGCCAGAGCAGGCGCACCCAGGCGTACAGGCTGGCGCCGACCAGCAGCAGGATGCTGAGGTATGCCGCGATTGTCATGTACGTCGTCATCTGCACCGCGCCAGGCAGGCGCAGGTGCAGCCAGCGGCCTCCGATGCCTTCGATGGGCAGCAGGACCTGCTGGTATTGATCGCGCACGATGAAGCCATCGGCCTGCACGGCTGCCTGTTCCTGTGGGTCGAGCGCGGGCGGACTGTCGAGCAGGGTCAGCGCGATGCCGTAGTGTGGCTGCCACTGCTGCAGGCGCTCACGCTGCTGGCCGGCGTCCAGGCCGGCCAGGCCACTGCGCAGGGCGTACACCTGCCCGCGCACTTGCTCGACGAACACGCGATCCTGCACAGGCGTGTAGATGCCGTCCAGGATGTGGTTGAGGAAAAACACCGACACCAGGAAGCAGGCACCAGTGACGAACCACAGCCACAGGAACAGCCGCTTCATGCGGTCCAGGCCGACGGGTTGAACTGGTAGCCGCGGCCCCACACGGTCTTGATCCGCCGCGGTTCGCGCGCGTCATCACCCAGCTTGCGGCGCAGCTTGCCGATGCTGACATCGACACTACGGTCCAGGCCGTCGAAGCCGATGCCGCGCACCGCCTGCAGGATCTGGTCGCGCGACAGGATCTGCCCCGGCTGGCTGGCCAGCAGCCACAGGATCTCGAATTCGGTGGTGCCCATGTCTACCGGCTGGCCATGCAGATGCACCTCGCGCTGCATGCGGTCGATCAGCAGTTCACCATGCATCAGCCGGCAGGGCGTGCCAGTGTTGCTGCTGCCGTGGCGGCGGCGCAGCAGCGCGCGCAGGCGCGCCAGCAGCAGGCGCGGTTCGATCGGCTTGTGCACATAGTCGTCGGCGCCGGATTCCAGGCCCAGTACCTGCTCGATGTCGTCCTCGCACGCGGTCAGCATCAGGATCGGCACGTCGGAGAAGCTGCGGATCTGCCGGCACACGTCGATGCCGCCGAGGCCGGGCAGCATCAGGTCCAGCACCACCAGTTCCGGCGCATGCTGGCGGCAGGCCGCGCCGGCCAGGTCGCCACGGGCGACGTGCTGCACGGCAAAGCCATGCTCGTGCAGGTAGTCGCTGACCAGTTCGGCCAGGCGGCGATCGTCTTCCACCAACAAGACCTGGGTCGGGGTACCGTTGGCGGTGGGTGTCCAAGGGGATGGCTGCATGCGCGTGGGGCCTCCGTGCCCGGGCAGGAGCGCCCGGCGGCGAAGCCTAGCAACGGCCCATGACGGCTGCCTGAATCGCGGCCAACCTGATAACCGGCGGTACGGACGTCATCGCCAGCGGCTCTCAGTGGCACGCCCCGGCTGGCCTATGGTGGCGGTTTCCCCGGATGGAGCCTGGTGCAATGAGCGACCCGCAGTGGCAACTGGAAACCCTGGCCGTGCATGGCGGCTATCGGCCCGATCCGACCACCCGCGCGGTGGCGGTGCCGATCTACCAGACGGTGGCGTACGCCTTCGATGACACCCAGCACGGGGCCGACCTGTTCGACCTGAAGGTGCCGGGCAACATCTACACGCGCATCATGAATCCCACCACCGACGTGCTGGAGCAGCGCCTGGCCGCCCTGGAAGGTGGCATCGGCGCACTGGCGCTGGCCTCGGGACAGGCCGCGATCACCTATGCCATCCAGACCATTGCCGAGGCCGGCGACAACATCGTCGCCTCCAGCGCGCTGTATGGCGGCAGCCTCAACCTGCTGGCGCATACGCTGCCGCAGTACGGCATCCAGGCGCGCTTCGCCGACCCCGCCGATCCGACCGCGTTCGCCGCGCTGATCGACGAGCGCACCAAGGCGGTGTTCGTCGAATCGATCGGCAACCCGCGTGGCAACGTCACCGACATTGCCGCCATCGCCGAGGTCGCGCATGCCGCCGGCGTGCCGCTGATCGTGGACAACACGGTGGCCACACCGTTCCTGCTGCGCCCGTTCGAGCACGGTGCCGACATCGTCGTGCACTCGCTGACCAAGTACCTGGGCGGCCACGGCAACAGCCTCGGCGGCGCGATCATCGACTCCGGCCGCTTCGACTGGGCCGCGCAGCCGAAGCGTTTCGCCCGACTCAACCAGCCCGACCCCAGCTACCACGGCGTGGTCTACACCGAAGCGCTGGGGCCGGCGGCCTATATCGGCCGCGCGCGCGTGGTGCCGCTGCGGAATACCGGCGCAGCGTTGTCGCCGTTCAATGCGTTCCTGATCCTGCAGGGCATCGAGACCCTGGCCCTGCGCATGGAGCGCATCAATGCCAATGCACTGGCCGTCGCGCAGTACCTGAAGGCGCACGACAAGGTGGCCTGGGTACGCTACGCCGGGTTGGCCGACGACCCGGAGCACGCCGCCGCGCAGCGCTACCTGGGGGGACACGGCTCGGGCGTACTGACCTTCGGCCTGCCCGGTGGCCGTGAGGCGGGTGCACGTTTCCTCGATGCGCTGAAGCTGTTCACCCGTCTGGTCAACCTGGGCGATGCGAAGTCGCTGGCCACCCATCCGGCCTCCACCACCCATCGCCAGCTGGATGCCGCCGAACTGGCCAAGGCTGGCGTCAGCGAGGACACCGTGCGGCTGTCGATCGGCATCGAGCACATCGGCGACCTGCGCGCCGACCTGGAACAGGCCCTGGCCGGCGCCTGATAGCTACGCGCTTGGTCGTCATCGCTACAGGCGATCACCACCGGCACCGCGATGCGCTACGGTGGAACTGCCTCTCCAAGGCGTGGCAATGTGGCGATCCAGATCCCCGGTCGATGCGGGTCGACCGGGGATTTTTTTTTGCCGCCGTGTCGACCAAGGTCGACACCCACCAACAGCAGCGGGGACCCACCCCGCCATCCCACGGATAGTCAGCCTTTGCTTTTGCCGTTGCCTCGGCAGGTGCAGGGCTGCAAGCCCTGCCGCACCCACACCCCTCACACCACCGGAATGCTGTGCTGCCCCAGATTCCGGTACGGCGGCGTGGACATGATCATCTCCGCCAGCGAGTACGCCAGCTCACGTTCGGCCATCACCGTGCCATCGGCACCGTGTTCCAGCAGATGCTTCACTTCCGCATCGCTGTGCGCGCGCGCCAGCAGGGTCAGGTCCGGGTTGATCGCACGCAGCTTGGCCAGCGCCTCACCGGCTTCCAGCGGCTGCGGAATCGCCAGCACCGCAATCTTCGCCCGCTCAGGATGGGCCTCGGCCAGCACCCGGTCGGCCGCCGCACTGCCGCGGATCGCCGCCAGGCCCTTGGCGTGCGCCGCCTCGACGTGTTCCTTGTTGTCATCGATCACCAGCACCGGCACGCCGCGATCGCGCAGCACCTGTGCCAGTTCGCTGCCCACGCGGCCATAACCAATCACGATGGCGTGGTCATGCAGGTCACGTGAGGGACCGGTGGCCTCTTCGGGCTCGGCGGCCTGGGGTGACTGCTCCTGCTTGGCCTGCCAACGGTCCAGCAGCCCGAATACCAGCGGGTTGAGCATGATCGATACCAACGCACCGGCCAGCACCAGCGACTGGCCTTCCTTCGGCAGGATCTGCAGTGCCACGCCCAGGCCGGCGATGATGAAGGCGAACTCGCCGATCTGCGCCAGGCTGGCCGAGATGGTCAGCGCGGTGCTGGTCGGGTGACCGAACGCGCGCACGATGAAGAATGCGGCGGCCGACTTGCCGAACATGATGATCAGCACCGTGGCCAGCACCTGCCACGGGTGCTGGACGAGGATGTTGGGGTCGAACAGCATGCCGACCGAGACGAAGAACAGCACCGCGAACGCATCGCGCAGCGGCAGCGAATCGGTCGCGGCCTTGTGGCTCAGCTCCGATTCGTTGAGCAGCATGCCGGCGAAGAACGCGCCCAGCGCGAACGAGACGCCGAACAACATGGCCGAGCCGAACGCGACGCCCAGCGCGATCGCCAGCACCGACAGGGTGAACAGCTCGCGCGAGCCGGTGCCGGCGATACGCTCCAGGATCCACGGAATGACCCGGCGGCCGACCACCAGCATCACCGCCACGAACAGGCCCAGCTGCACGAAGGTCCAGCCGATGTCGGCCAGCACGCTGCCCAGCGAGTGCGATTCCTTGGCTGCTTCGGGGCCGAACACACCGGCCATCACCGGCATCATCACCAGTGCCAGCACGCAGGCCAGGTCTTCCACGATCAGCCAGCCGACCGCGATCTTGCCGCGCATTGTCTCCAGCAGCCGGCGTTCCTCCATCGCCCGCAGCAGCACCACGGTACTGGCGGTGGCCAGCGAGAAACCGAAGATGACGCCATGGATGGCCGGCCAGCCCATCAGCGAGGCCACGCCCCAGCCGAGCAGGGTGGCCACCGCGATCTGGCCGATGGCGCCGGGGATGGCGATGGCCTTTACCGCCATCAGGTCCTTCAGCGAGAAGTGCAGGCCGACACCGAACATCAGCAGCATCACGCCCAGTTCGGCCAGCTGGTTGGCCAGCGCCTGGTCGGCGACAAAGCCGGGGGTGAACGGGCCTACGCAGATGCCAGCAACCAGGTAACCGACCAGGGGAGACAAGCGGAGCTTGTTGGCCAGCGCGCCGAAGATGAAGGCGAGCCCCAGGCCAACGGCAACGATGTTGATCAGGTCGGTGTCATGGTGCATCGGCACTCGCAGGCAATCGGGGGATGCCCCGATTTTCACCGATGAAGCCAGATACGGCAAACCCGCCGTCCACGTGCCGTGGCGGGCGGGTTTGCCCACGCATTTCTCCTCTACCCCCGCCTTCGGCGCGCCCCTTCAACAAGAAGGGGCTCTCCTCCAGATGCGGCCCGGGGTTGCCGGCCAGCGGCCGGCACTACCAGAGCCTCGCTTACCAAGTGTACTTGATCCGCCCGTACACATACGCGCCGTTGAAGCCGAACGGCGAGTAGTTGCTGTACGGCAGCATGCCGAAGGTGGAGTTCTGCAGGTCTTCGGTGCGGTCCGGGTACTTGTCCAGCAGGTTGTCGGCGCCCACGGTCAGGGTCCAGTTGCTGCTCGGCTTGTAGCTGGCCGAGGCATCCACCACCCAGGCATCGCCGTAGGTCTGGTCGCGCAGCGCGGTGGCCGAGTTGCGCACGGTGAACTTGCCGTAGCGGGTTGCGGCCAGGCCCAGTTCCCAGTGGTCCGAACGCCAGGTGCCACTCAGGATCGCCTTGTCGCGCGGGTAGCTGTCCTCGATGCGGCCGATCTCATCTCGGCCGATCAGTGACTGGGTCAGGCCCAGCGTGCCAAACACCGCCGGGGTGCCGCCGACGCGGCGCACTTCGGTGTCGTTGTAGCTGTAGGCGGCGGTCAGTTCCAGGCTGCTGGCACTGAACGGCACCGTGTAGCTGGACACGAAGTCGACGCCGCGGGTGCGCGTATCCAGGCCGTTGGTGAAGTACGAGAACGCGGTCACCTGCGGCAGGCCGAGGGTGCCCAGCAGCGCGCTGGTGGCGGCGTTGGTGGTGATGCTGGACGACAGCGCGATGCGGTCATCGATGTCGATCTGGTAGGCATCGACGGTGATGTACAGGCGGTCCACCGGCTGCAGCACCAGGCCCAGGCTGTAGGAGGTGGAGGTCTCGGCCTTCAGCGGCGAGGCGCCCAGCGCCTGCGCGGCCGGGCTGGTGGTCGGGAAGGTGCCGCGTTCAACGAACACGCCATTGAGGAACTGGCTGGTGACGGCCTGGTAACCCTGCTGCGCCAGCGACGGTGCGCGGAAGCCACTGGACGCGGTAGCGCGCAGCGCGACCTTGTCGGTGAACGCGTAGCGCGCCGACAGCTTGCCGGAGAAGCGGTCGCCGAAGTCCGAGTAGTCCTCGTAGCGGCCGGTGATGCCCGCCGAGAACTTCTCGGTCAGGTCCGCTTCCAGGCCTGCATAGACCGCGTAGTTGTGGCGGTCGGCATGCACTTCATTGGTCGGGGTGAAGCCCGCGAAGCCCTGCGCGCCGCTGCCGGTGTACGAGTTCAGTTCGCCCGGGTTCTGGTCCCACTTCTCCTTGCGGTACTCACCGCCGAAGGACAGCGTGACAGGGTAGGCCAGGCCCCAGTCCAGCGACTTGGTCAGATCGGCATTGAAGATGTCCTGCTGGTACTTCAGCGTGCCGTCGTAGAACGAGCGCGGGCTGGTCGCGCCGAGGCTGTAGTTGATGCTGTTGCGGGTGTGGAAGTCCAGAGTGTTCTCGCCGTGGTTCAGGCTCAGGTCCCAGGTCCAGCCGTTGTCGGTGTTGCCCTTGACCCCGGCCACCAGCGAGCGGTCCTTGGAGTACTGGTTGATCTCCGGCACGAAGCCGTCCGGGTAGGTCTGCGCCAGCAGCGCGCTCTGCCCGTTGTGGTTGCGCGAACGGTAGAACGCGAACGAGGTGATGTCGCGGTTGCTCAGCAGCGCGCTGGCGTAGCCGGTCACGTGGTCGCTGAAGTCGAAGCTCGCGTTGGCCGATGCCGCGGTCGCATCCACGCGCGGGTCGCCGACGATGAAGGTCTTCTGGCCGATGCTCGGGAAGTTACCGGTGTTCGGCGTGGTGCCGCGGTATGGGCCGGCGCGGTTGCTTTCGTCCTGCTGGCTGATCTGGCCGGCCACGTGCACGCGGCCACGGCCGTTGCCGAACTCGACGCCGGTATCGCCGGAGAGCTGGTACTTGTTGCCGTCACCGGCCGAGTACTGGCCGTAGTCCACCGCCAGGCTGCCGCCACTGCCGCTGCCCTTGAGCACGATGTTGATGACGCCTGCAATGGCGTCCGAGCCGTACTGTGCCGACGCACCGTCACGCAGCACTTCCACGCGCTCGATGGCGGCGATCGGGATCGCGTTGATGTCCACGGCGGACGAGCCACGGCCGATGCTGCCGTTGACGTTGATCATCGCCGAGGTATGGCGGCGCTTGCCGTTGACCAGCACCAGCACCTGGTCCGGCGACAGGCCGCGCAGCTGCGCCGGGCGCACGCCGCTGGTGCCGTCGGTCAGGGCCGGGCGCGGGAAGTTCAGCGAGGGCAGCGCGCGCGACAGCGCCGTGGCCAGTTCGCTGGTGCCGGTGGACTGCAGTGCTTCGGGGGTAATGATGTCGATCGGCGATTGCGATTCGGCCACCGTGCGGTCGGCCACGCGGGTGCCGGTGACGATCACCGTGTCCAGGGTGTTGGCGGCGGTGCCGGCCTGCTGGGCAGCGGCAACGAACGGAGAGCCACCGAGTGCGACAGCGACGGCGGCGGCGATCAGGCTGGTCTTGCGGGTCATCGGGATGGGGCTCCGGTTGGCGGGGGCGGCACCGGAATCGACATCACGGGGGTGAGGCGGACGGCGGTTGTTGCGGTGCGCAAAGCAGGAATTAACGGGATATTCAGTGGCTGTCAAATGCCGGTCATCGGGAAAAACGTTGCAGAAGCAACCATTTAGCCCGGATCGGAGCTTGCGGGGAGGGGCCCGGGAGGCGCGCGGCGAGGACGTGGGAGAGAGAAACGTCGGCCGCTGCGCATCCCGGGGCGCGTCAAGTATTCGTTAACGCTAGAATTGCGTCGCAGGAACAGTGCTCACCAGCACATTCCATTCGGTTATATGGACGCCTTCCCCGATGATCTCCCTTCGTAATTTCGCCTTGCGCCGCGGCGAGCGGCTGCTGTTGTCCAATGTCGACCTGACCCTGCACGCCGGTTACCGGGTGGGTGTGGTCGGCCGCAACGGTGCTGGCAAGTCCAGCCTGTTCGCGGCGGTGAAGGGCGAGCTGGAGGCGGACAAGGGCGATGTCGATCTGCCCGGCAAGGTGCGCATCGCCAGCGTTGCCCAGGAAACCCCGTCGCTGCCCGACCCGGCGCTGAGCTTCGTGCTGGGCGGCGACATCGACGTGGCCGCGGTGCTGGCCGCCGAGGCCGAGGCCACCGCCCGTGAAGACTGGGAAGCGGTGGCCGAAGCCCACACGAAGATGGCCGAGCTCAATGCCTACGACGCCGAAGCGCGCGCCGGCAAGCTGCTGCATGGCCTCGGCTTCCCGGCCGAGACCCACCATCGCGCGGTGTCCTCGTTCTCCGGCGGCTGGCGCGTTCGCCTGAACCTGGCCCGCGCGCTGATGATGCCCAGTGACCTGCTGCTGCTGGACGAACCGACCAACCACCTGGATCTGGACGCGGTGTATTGGCTGGAGCAGTGGCTGCTGAAGTACCCGGGCACCCTGCTGCTGATCTCGCATGACCGCGAGTTCCTCGACAACGTGGCCACCCACACCCTGCACCTGCACGGTGGCGGCGCCAAGCTCTACCCGGGCGGCTACACCGACTTCGAGCGCCAGCGCGCCGAACAGCTGCGCCAGCAGCAGATCGCGCACGAGAAGGAACAGGCCGAGCGCGCCCACCTGCAGAGCTTCATCGACCGCTTCAAGGCGCAGGCCAGCAAGGCCGCGCAGGCGCAGAGCCGCATGAAGCGCCTGGCCAAGCTGGCCGGTACCGAAGCGGTGCGTGCCGAGCGCGAGTTCCGCATCGAATTCGCGCCGCCGGCCAAGCTGCCGTTCTCATTGATTCGCCTGAACCACGTCGAGGCCGGTTACGGCAAGGATGCGGTGATCCTGCACAACGTCGGCTTCGGCCTGGAAGCGGGCCAGCGCATCGGCCTGCTCGGCCCGAACGGTGCGGGTAAAACCACCCTGGTGAAAACCCTGGTGGGCGAACTGGCACCGATCGTGGGCGAGCGCATGGCGCATCCCGACCTGAAGATCGGCTACTTCGCCCAGCACACGGTGGAGTCGCTGCACGAAGGCCAGTCGCCGATGGAGCACTTCCGCGAAATCGCCCCGGATGCGCCGAACCAGTCGTTCCGCGATTTCCTTGGCAAGTGGAATTTCCCGGGCGACCGCGCGTTCGAGCCGGTCGATGGTTTCTCCGGTGGCGAGCGCGCACGCCTGGCGCTGGCACTGATCGCCTGGCAGCAGCCGAACGTGCTGCTGCTGGACGAACCGACCAACCACCTTGACCTGGAAATGCGCGAAGCGCTGGCCGAAGCACTGGCCACCTTCGAGGGCGCGATCGTGATGGTCTCGCATGACCGCCACCTGATCGGCCTGGTCTGCGATACCTATTGGCGCGTGGCTGATGGCGTGGTCGAGCCGTTCGACGGCGATCTGGATGCCTACGCCGCGTGGCTGCGTACCCGCCCGCAGGCACAGGGCACCAAGGCCCGCATGGAGCAGGTGGAAGAGCCGGTGGTGGTCAAGACCGCGCCGGTGGCGCAGGTAGTGCAGAAAAAGCCGGTGAACCCGCACAAGCTGGCCGCCGCCGAGGCCAAGGTAGCCGAGCTGGAAGGCGCGCTGGCCGAGCTGGACCGCCAGTTGGCCGACCCGGCCAACTACGCCGATGCCACCCGCATGGCGGTGATCGGCCGTGACCGCGAAACCGCCGCCGCGCAGCTTGAAAAGGCCGAAGCGGCCTGGATGGAACTGCTGGAGTCCTGATGCCATGGGTAGCGCCGGGCCATGCCCGGCGAGCGCAACGGATCGCAAAAGCCGCCGGGCATGGCCCGGCGCTACCCACGTCGCCTGCGTTTCATCCCTGCGCCTGCAGCCATTCGCGGAATCGCTTCGCCGGTTCACGCTCGGCGCGCGAGCGCAATCGTGTCAGCCAGTAGCGCCCCAGCTCCAGCGTGGTGCTGAACGGCTGCAGCAGGCGACCTTCGGCCAGCTCCTGCTCGAACATGCGCAGCGGCAGCAGCGCCACGCCGGCGCCGCCGACCGCGGCCATCGCCACTGTCAATGACGAATCAAACACCGGCCCGCGGGCTTCCACGCCACTCACTCCTGCCGCCTGCAACCAGCGCGGCCATTCGTCGCTGCGGTAGGAGCGCAGCAGCGGCAGCGTGCCCAGGTCGCGCGGCTGTTTCAGCCGCCGCGCCAGTGCCGGCGCGCACAGCGGCGCGAACGGCGCGTCGAGGATCGCCGTGCAGGCCTGGCCCTGCCAATCGCCATCACCAAACCGGATGGCCAGGTCCAGGCCTTCGCCGGCCAGGTCGATGCGGTTGTTGTGGGTCTGCAGGCGCAGCTCGATGTCCGGGTGCGCGGCCTCGAATGCGGCCAGCCGTGGCAGCAGCCAGCCGGTGGCGAAGGTGCCGACCACGCCCAGCGTCAGCACTTCACGGGCCGGCCCGCCGGTATAGCGCGCAATGCTGGCGGAGATGCGCTCGAACGATTCGTTGAGCACCGGATACAGCGCCGCGCCTTCGTCGGTGAGCGCCACGCCGCGAGGCAGTCGGTGGAACAGGCGGATGCCGAGCCGGTCCTCCAGCCCACGGATCTGGTGGCTCAGCGCGGCCTGGCTGACACACAGCTCCAGCGCGGCACGGGTGAAGTTCTGGTGGCGGGCGGCGGCCTCGAAGGCGCGCAGCGCGTTCAGTGGCAGGGTGGGATGCAGCATCGTCGAGTCGTGAGCCTGGATGATGGCTGATCCTAACGCCTGGGCAGGGAAGGCCGCCAATCGCAGGAATTGATGCAATAGACATCAATAAATCTAATGGCTTGTGCTGAATTTTCGCGCTGGTCGTCCTGGCCGTGGGTTCCAATAATCGAACGGTCCCCAGGAGAACCCCCGCATGCTCGCCCGTCGCCGATTCCTGCAGTTCAGTGGTGCCGCTGTTGCTTCTTCGCTTGCCCTGCCGTTGCTGGCACGTGCAGCGGGCAAGGCCGCCGCCAACGCACCCACAGATGCCGCCATCAACGCCGCCGGTGATTTCGCCGCGCTGGAAAAGGCCTGCGCAGGACGCTTGGGCGTGACCCTGCTCGATACCGCAAGCAGTCGCCGCGTCGGCCATCGCCAGGACGAGCGCTTCCCGATGTGCAGCACCTTCAAGAGCATGCTGGCCGCGACCGTGCTCAGCCAGGCCGAGCGCGCACCCGCGCTGCTCGACCGGCGCGTACCGGTGCGCGAGGCCGACCTGCTCTCGCACGCACCGGTCACCCGCCGTCATGCCGGCAAGGATATGACCGTGCGCGACCTGTGCCGGGCCACGATCATCACCAGCGACAACACCGCCGCCAACCTGTTGTTCGGCGTGGTCGGTGGCCCGCCGGCGGTGACCGCGTTCCTGCGCGCCAGCGGTGATGCGGTCAGCCGCAGCGACCGGCTGGAGCCGGAAATGAACAGCTTCGCCGAAGGCGACCCGCGCGACACCACCACACCGGCGGCGATGGCTGGTTCGCTGCAGCGTGTGGTGCTGGGGAAAGCGCTGCAGCCGGCATCGCGGCAGCAGCTGGCCGACTGGCTGATCGACAACGAGACCGGCGACGCCTGCCTGCGCGCGGGCCTCGGCAAGCGCTGGCGCGTTGGCGACAAGACCGGCAGCAATGGCGAGGACGCGCGCAACGACATCGCCGTGTTGTGGCCGCGCGCGGGCGGCGCACCGTGGGTGCTGACCGCCTATCTGCAGGCCGGCGCGATCAGCAATGAGCAGCGCGCCCTGGTGCTGGCCCAGGTGGGCCGGATCGCCGATCGACTGATTGGATGAGGTAACCGGGGTCATTCAAACGTGGCTTGCCGGATCGGTTCGGCGCGCGCATCCTGCGCGCGTTCGAACCCCACGGAAGACCCCGATGAGCCATGAGTTGATCTACCTGCTGCTGATCTTCGCGCTGCTGGTGATCCCGCGCGCGCTGCAGCGCTTCAGCCTGCCCGCACCACTGACCTGCCTGCTGTTCGGCATCATCGGCATGCTCTGGCTGGGCGACCAGGCCCACGATGCGGTGATCGGCCTGCTGGCCACGCTGGGGATTTCCTCGCTGTTCCTGTTCGCCGGCCTGGAAGTGGACCTGCAGGCGCTGCGCCGTGGCATGTGGCCGCTGCTGGCGCATCTGGTGATCCGTACCGGCACGCTGTTCGGCGTAGGCTGGCTGGCCTGGCGCTACGCGGGATTGCCCTGGCAGGCTGCCGGCCTGCTGGCCCTGGCGCTGCTGACGCCCTCCACCGGTTTCATCATGGATTCGCTGTCGCGGCTGGGCCTGAGCGAGGACGAGCGGTTCTGGGTGACCAGCAAGGCCATCGCCGGCGAACTGCTGGCGCTGGCGGCGTTGTTCATCGTGCTGCAGGCGGGCGATCCGGGGCATATGGCGCTGTCCAGCCTGGCCCTGCTGGCGATGATGGTCGGCCTGCCGCTGCTGTTCATCGGCCTGGGCCGTTGGGTGGCGCCGCACGCGCCGGGCTCGGAATTCTCGCTGCTGGTGATGGTGGGCATGGTCGCGGCCTACATCACCTACCTGCTGGGCGTGTACTACCTGGTCGGCGCGTTCATCGCCGGGCTGGTCGCGCGCCTGCTGCACCAGCGCATGCCGTTGCTGGCCTCGCACGAGAACCTGCATGCGCTGCGCCTGTTCGCCTCGTTCTTCGTGCCGTTCTACTTCTTCAACGCCGGCACCAAGGTGCCCGCCGAAGCGCTCAGCTTCGAGGCCCTGGGGCTGGGCATCGTGATCACCCTGGTGGTGCTGCCGCTGCGCATCGGCGTGGTCTGGCTGCAGCGCCGGGTCATGTTCGGCGAGAGCTTCCGCAGCAGCCTGCGGGTCTCGCTGGCGTTGGCTCCGACCCTCATCTTCACCCTGGTGCTGGCGGCGATCATGCGCGAGCGCTTCCAGATTCCGGCGGTGCTGTTCGGCGCGCTGTTGCTGTATGCGGCGTTGACCACGCTGCTGCCGTCGCTGGTGTTCCGTACCCCGTTCGATGTCGATCCGGTCGAGCAGGAACCTGCGGGTGAAGGCGAAGCCGCGCCGGTGGCAGCCACAGAAACACTGCCGGCGGCATCTGCCCTCGATCGCTGAGCGGATGCTGCGCGTGCGGTTTGCGCACTTCGGCCATGGCCGTTAGGGTTGGGGTATGAAACTGCCTGCCGCCGTCACCGCTTCCGTCCTCCTGCTCAGCCTTGCTGCCTGTACGCAGCGCTCCGACACGGTCGCCCATGATCTGGCGACCGCACCGGCCGATGCCTTCATGGCCGCCATCGCCGCGCATTGCGGCCAGGCTTACGCCGGCAAGGTGGTGGAGGACACGCCGGCGCCGACAGGGAAGGACCCGTTCGCCGGGCAGCGCCTGGTGATGCATGTGCGCGGCTGCGCCGATCCGGCGCATGAGCTGCGCATCCCGTTCCACGTGGGGGATGACCACTCGCGCACGTGGGTGCTGATCCGCACGCCGAACGGGCTGCGCCTGAAGCACGACCATCGCCACGAAGACGGCAGCCCCGACGCGATCACCCTGTACGGTGGCGACAGCACGCCGCCGGGCACTGCCGAGCGCCAGCAGTTCCCGGCCGATGCCGATTCGGTGGCGATGTTCCGCCGCGCCGACATGCTGGCCTCCACGCACAACACCTGGGCGATGGAAATCGATCCCGACCAGACGTTCGTCTACGAGCTGACGCGCCCGGACGGCCGCCGCTTCCGCGTGCAGTTCGATCTGAGCAAGCCGGTCGACCTGCCGCCTGCTCCGTGGGGCGACGACAAAGCACCTGCGCCGTGATCCCGGGGTCGGATCCCTCCTGCGGAGGGTTCTGACCCCGATCCTGCAGTCACCGCGTGCCGAAACGTGCCCGGCAGCCGTTGCTCACCCACACCTGGCCACGCGAGTAGCCCCAGCTGCGGCCTTCCTGGCAGGCACTGCCGGACAGCTGCTGCTGCAGCACCGGGCGGCCCTGGCGCTCATCCCAGTCGCAGGTCTGCGAGCGGTTGTTGTTGCTGCTGCAGGTCACCGTGTAATTGCTGTTTCCGCCGCCCCAGCCACCGCCGCCACCGCCCCAGCCACGGGCTTCGGCGAATTCGGCACGGCAACCGCCACTGACCCAGACCGCGCCATTGCGCACGCCCCAGGTACGCCCTTCGTTGCAGGGGCTGCCAGACAGCTGGCGGACCAGGCGGGCATTGCGCCAGCCGACCGGGCAGCTGCGCTCACGGTTGTTCTGGCTCTCGCAGCGGATGGTCTCGCCGGGCCGGCCGTTGTTGCCGCCCCAGCCACCGCCATTGCCGCCGCCCCAGCCACCGCGGGCCTCGACGAACTCCGCTCGGCAGCCGTTGGTGACCCAGATGCTGCCGTTACGGCTGCCCCAGGTTCGTCCTTCATCACAGTCCGAGCCGGACAGCTGGCGCACCAGCTGCGCATTGCGCCAGCCGGTGTTGCAGACCCGTTCGCGGTTGTTCTGGCTTTCGCAGCGGACCACGCCGCTCTGCGCATGCGCGGAAGGGGCGGGCAGGGCAAGGGTACCCAGGGCACCCAGGCTGAGGGTTACGGCCAGGCTGGCCAGGGACAGCGGTTTCATGGCGGCATCCCATACGGTGGCAGGTGCCCGACTATAGGGAGGGGGGCGATCAAGCCGGTGTGACTGGTCGGATTTGCCCCGGCCGGGGCCTCGGCCGCAGAATACGAGGCTTTCCGGCCCCCATCCGGTGCCGGCGTTCTCCAGCGGAGCTTCCCCCCCATGCGTACCCACTTCTGCGGCCTGGTCGATGAGACCCTGATTGGCCAGACTGTCACCCTCGCCGGCTGGACCGACGTGGCCCGTAACCAGGGCGGCGTCTGCTTCATCGATCTTCGAGATCATGAAGGCATCGTGCAGGTGACCGTGGAAGTCGACAACGCCGACGTGTTTGCCGTGGCCGCGTCGCTCGGCTATGAGGACGTGCTGCAGGTGGAAGGCGTGGTGCGTGCCCGCCACGCGGTGAACGACAAGATGCGCACCGGCAAGGTGGAAGTGATCGCCACTGCCATCACCGTGCTGAACAAGGCCGCGCCGCTGCCGTTCCACGCCCACGAGAACCCGGGCGAAGAAACCCGCCTGAAGTACCGCTACCTGGACCTGCGCCGCCCGGAGATGCAGCGCATGCAGCGCACCCGCATCAAGCTGGTGCAGGCCCTGCGCCGCCACCTGGACGAGAAGGGCTTCCAGGACATCGAGACCCCGATCCTGACCAAGGCCACCCCGGAAGGCGCCCGCGACTTCCTGGTGCCGGCGCGCATGCACCCGGGCGAGTTCTACGCCCTGCCGCAGAGCCCGCAGCTGTTCAAGCAGATCCTGATGGTGGCCGGCTTCGACCGTTACTACCAGATCGCGCGCTGCTTCCGCGACGAAGCCCTGCGTGCCGACCGCCAGCTGGAATTCACCCAGCTGGACATGGAATTCGCCTTCGTCCGCGAGCGCGACGTGCAGGACTTCGTCGAAGACATGATCCGCGCCATCTTCAAGGAAGTGGTGGACGTGCAGCTGGACGCCAGCTTCCCGCGCATGACCTGGGCCGAGGCGATGCGTCGCTACGGTTCGGACAAGCCGGACCTGCGCATCGCGCTGGAACTGGTGGACGTGGCCGAGCTGGTCAAGGACAGCGAATTTGCCGTGTTCACCGGCCCGGCCAACGATGCCGAAGGCCGCGTTGCCGCGCTGCGCATCCCGGGCGGTGCGGCGCTCAGCCGCAAGCAGATCGACGAGTACGCCGCGCATGCCGCCAAGTACGGTGCCAAGGGTCTGGCCTACATCAAGATCGCCGACAACGGCGAAGTCAGCTCGCCGATCCAGAAGTTCTTCAGCGAGGAAAGCTTCGCTGCGCTGGTCGCGCACGTCGGTGCCGGCAACGGCGACATCGTGTTCTTCGGTGCCGGTGGCTACAACAAGGTCTCCGACTTCATGGGCGCGCTGCGCCTGAAGGCCGGCAAGGACTTCGGCCTGGTCGCCGACGGCTGGGCACCGCTGTGGGTCACCGACTTCCCGATGTTCGAGTGGGACGAGGAAGAACAGCGCTACGTCGCCCTGCATCACCCCTTCACCGCACCGGCCGTGGACGACATCGCCGACCTGCGCGCCAACGCCCGTACCGCCGTCTCGCGCGGCTACGACATGGTGCTCAACGGCAATGAGATCGGCGGTGGTTCGATCCGTATCCACCGTCCGGACATGCAGAGCGCAGTGTTCGAGCTGCTCGGCATCGGTGCCGAAGAAGCCCGCGCCAAGTTCGGCTTCCTGCTCGACGCGCTGAACTACGGCGCGCCGCCGCACGGTGGCATCGCCTTCGGCATCGACCGCATCGCCGCGCTGATGGCCGGCACCGAGTCGATCCGCGACGTCATCCCGTTCCCGAAGACCACCGGTGCACAGGATCTGATGACCGACGCGCCGTCGCCGATCGTCGACGCGCAGCTGGCCGAAGTGCACATCCAGGTTCGCCCCAAGACCAACTGATCAGGAGATCCAGGCAATGACCGAGTTCGCGTTTTCGCTGGAGTGGGAAAAGCTGGGCAATGAAGGCGCCGAGGCCAATCTGGTCACCGAGCGTGCACGCGTGTTCGGGGGGTGGCTGGTTCGTGTGGGTACCAACCCGGCGGCGATGGCCCTGACCTTCGTCGCCGACGGCGAAGGCCGTTGGGACGGTGAAGACTTCGGCGTCGAGGATTACGAGGACGACGAAGAGGAAGAGTACGACGAGGACGAGGAAGGCGAGGAAGAAGAGGACGAGGACGAAGAGGAATACGAGGAAGAGGACGAGGAAGAAGAAGCGGAATCGCCTGAAAAGGCTTGACCCGCCCTTCGCCCTGGCGTCAACTTCCTGCATGTATTCGATCCGCCGCGCCACTGTGGACGACGCGCCGACCCTGTCGGCGCTGGCTGCCCGCACGTTCACCGAAACCTTCGGCCATCTGTATCCGCCGCAGGACCTGCAGGCCTTCCTTGAGGAGGCCTACACGGTCGAGCGCCAGCGCGTGATCCTGGCCCACCCCGACTACGCGGTGTGGCTGCTGGAGCTGGACGGGGAGGCGGTCGGCCATGCCGCCGCCGGCCCCTGTGGCCTGCCGCATCCCGAGGTGAAACCCGGTGACGGCGAACTCAAGCGCCTGTACCTGATCAAGGCCCAGCAGAACTGTGGCTGGGGCAGCCGCCTGCTGGAAACCGCGCTGGCCTGGCTGGAGCACGAAGGCCCGCGCACGCTGTGGCTGGGCGTGTGGTCGGAGAACTTCGGCGCACAGCGCTTCTACGCCCGCTATGGATTCGAGAAGGCGGGCGAATATCTGTTCCCGGTCGGCGACACCCACGATCTTGAATTCATCCTGCGCCGCACACCGCGCGCAGCCTGACGTTCACCGCCGCTTGCTGCGCGCGCGTGTTCAATCACCGTACGTTCCCGCCCCGCTGACCGCCAGGCTGTTTGCATGACTCCCCCCGTATTGCTGCTGCATGGCATCTGGAATGCCCGTGCCTGGGTCGGGCCGCTGGCCTGGCGCCTGCGCGCACGTGGTTTCCAGGTGCACGCGTTCGGCTATTCCTCGGTATTCGGTGGTCCCGACGTGGCCGTGCCGCAGCTGCTGGAGCGGCTGACCGATGCCGGCCCGTTGTCGCTGGTCGGACACAGCCTGGGGGGATTGCTGGCGCTGGAGGCCTTGCGCCGCCAGCCGCAGCTGGATGTGCAGCGCGTGGTCTGCCTGGGCTCGCCGCTGCGCGGCAGTGGCACTGCGCGTTCGTTGTCCGAGCACGGCTGGGGCCTCGCGTTGGGGCGCAGCAGCGACCTGCTGCTGGATGGCCTGCCGGACTGGCAGGGCAGGGCCGAGGTTGGCCTGATCGCCGGTTCGGTGCCGCATGGGCTGGGCAGCCTGCTGGGGGCCATCGACGATGCCTCGGACGGCACCGTGGCCCTGGCTGAGACGCGCCTGCCGGGTCTGGCCGACCATTGCGTGGTCCGCACCAGCCACAGTGGCCTGGTGGTGTCGCCCGACGCCGCACGGCAGACCGCCCATTTCCTGCGCCACGGCCAGTTCGACCACAGCCGCGACGCGGCGGCAGCATAGGGGCAGGGGAGGCAGGGCCGCCCTGTAGAGCCGAGCCCATGCTCGGCTGCATTCCGTCGGGCCCATTGAGCCGAGCATGGGCTCGGCTCTACAACAATACGGGCCTAGACACGGTTGCAGCGCCCGATCAGGTAGAATCCGCGCCTTGATCCTGAAGCAGCCAGACGGTAGCACCCATGGGTAGAGGCCCCTCCATCGAAGCCCGCAAGAACGCGTCCGACGCGAAGCGCGGCAAGATTTTCACCAAGATCATCCGTGAGATCGGCGTTGCCGCGCGCGGCGGTGGAGGCGACCCCAACAACAACCCGCGCCTGCGCGTGGCGATGGACAAGGGCCTGGCCGTGAACATGTCCAAGGACGTGATCGAGCGCGCCATCAAGAAGGCCACCGGTGAACTGGAAGGCGTCGATTACGAGGAAATCCGCTACGAGGGCTATGCCCCGGGCGGCGTGGCCGTGATCGTCGACTGCCTGACCGACAACCGCGTGCGCACCGTGGCCGATGTCCGCCATGCGTTCAGCAAGTGCGGCGGCAACATGGGCACCGAAGGCTCGGTGGCCTTCATGTTCAAGCGCCTGGGCGTGCTCAGCTTCGCCCCGGGCGTCGACGAGGAAGCCATCACCGAGGCGGCTATCGAGGCCGGCGCCGATGACATCGTGGTCTATCCGGACGATGGCTCGATCGATGTGGTCACCAGCCCTGACGCGTTCAACGCGGTCAAGGATGCAATGACCGCTGCGGGCCATGTCGCCGACCACGCCGAGATCACCTTCCGCGCCGACAACGACATCAAGGTCGAAGGCGACGTCGCCCTGCAGGTCAAGAAGCTGCTGGACATGCTGGAAGACCTGGACGACGTGCAGGACGTGTACTCCAACGCCGAACTCGGCGCCGACGCCTACGCCTGAGCCGTCTTCGACGGCCTGGGCGCGGGCCGTTGAACGGTCACCGCGGACAGTCATGAGCCCATACGCCTGCCAGCGCCTCCCGTTCCGCCCCGCCAGGAGTGCCGCATGACCCGCATCCTCGGCATCGACCCCGGTTCGCAGCGGACCGGGGTCGGCATCATTGATGTCGACGCCACCGGAAAGGTCAGCCACGTGCATCACCAGCCGCTGGTGCTGCTGGGCGCCGACGATTTCCCGCAGCGCATGAAGCTGCTGGTGCTGGGCCTGGCCGACCTGTGCCGCGAGTACCAGCCGCAGGAAGTGGCCATCGAACGCGTGTTCATGGCCCGCAACCCCGATTCTGCACTGAAGCTGGGCCAGGCCCGTGGCGCGGCGATTTCCGCCGTGGTGCTGCGCGACCTGCCGGTGCATGAATATGCCGCCAGCGAGATCAAGCTGGCGGTGGTCGGTCGTGGTGGCGCCGAAAAGCAACAGGTTCAACACATGGTCGGGCTCATGCTCAACCTGAAAACCAAGCTGCAGGCCGACGCGGCCGACGCGTTGGCGGTGGCTATCACCCATGCCCACGTAAGGGCAACGGCCAACCGCCTGGGGCTCAGTGCCCGCCAGGCGTGGGGCCGCAAATGAGGAGCTGCACGCAATGATCGGTCGACTGCGCGGCATCGTCGCCTACAAGGCGCCGCCGTGGCTGGTGGTGGACGTGAACGGAGTGGGCTACGAGCTGGAGGCGCCGATGAGCACCTTCTATGACCTGCCCGAGCTCGGCCGCGAGGTCACCCTGTACACCCATTACGCGCAGAAGGAAGACAGCGTCTCGCTGTACGGCTTCCTGCGCGAGGGCGAGCGGCGCCTGTTCCGCGACGTGCAGAAGGTCAGTGGCATCGGCGCGAAGATCGCGCTGGCCGTGCTGTCCGGCGTCACCGTCGAGGAGTTCGCGCGCATGGTCCAGGCCGGTGACATCACCGCGCTGACCCGCATTCCGGGCATCGGCAAGAAGACCGCCGAGCGCATGGTGCTGGAGCTGCGTGACCGCGCCGCCCAGTTCGGTGCCGGCGGCGCGCTGCCCACCGGCAGTGGCCCGGCTCCGGCCGACCCGCTGTCCGATGCGACCGTGGCGTTGCAGCAGCTGGGCTACAAGCCGGCCGAAGCCGCGCGCATGGCCCGCGACGCCTTCAATGAGGGCGACGAAGTGGCCACCGTGATCCGCAAGGCGCTGCAGTCGGCGCTGCGCTGACCTGCCTTTCTTTCCCCCAACCCACCGCCTGAGCTTCGCCAGGAGTCCCATGTCCAGCAGTCAAACCCCGCACGCCGCCGCCCCAGGCGGCCATGGTCACGCCCCTCCAGCCGGAGGCATGGCGCTGATCATCGGTGCGATCGGCGTGGTCTTCGGCGATATCGGCACCAGCCCGCTGTACACCCTGAAGGAGGCGTTCTCGCCGCACTACGGGCTCAACAGCGACCACGACACGGTACTGGGCGTGCTCTCGCTGGCGTTCTGGGCACTGAACATCGTGGTCACGCTGAAGTACGTGACCATCATCATGCGCGCCGACAATGACGGCGAAGGCGGCATCATGGCGCTGATGGCGCTGACCCAGCGCACGCTGCGCAACGGGTCACGCTCGGCGTACGTGGTCGGCATCCTCGGCATTTTCGGTGCCTCGCTGTTCTTCGGCGATGGCGTGATCACGCCGGCGATTTCGGTGCTGGGCGCCGTCGAAGGCCTGGAGGTGGCCGCGCCGGGCCTGCATGCCTTCATCGTGCCGATCACCGTGGTGGTACTGCTGATGGTGTTTGCCGCGCAGCGCTTTGGCACCGAGAAGATCGGCAAGGCCTTCGGCCCCATCACGTCGGTCTGGTTCATTTCGCTGGCCGCGATCGGTATCTACAACATCGTCGACGCGCCGGAAGTGCTGAAGGCCTTCAACCCCTGGTGGGCGATCCGCTTCTTCATGGAGCACAGCTGGCACGGCATCTTCATCCTCGGCGCGGTGGTGCTGGCAGTGACCGGCGGCGAAGCGCTGTACGCCGACATGGGCCATTTCGGCGCCAAGCCGATCCGCCACGCCTGGTATTTCTTCGTTCTGCCGTGCCTGGTGCTGAACTACCTGGGGCAGGGCGCACTGGTGCTCAACCACCCAGAGGCGCTGAAGAACCCCTTCTTCGAGGCGGTGCCGCCGTGGGCGCTGTATCCGATGATCATCCTGGCCACCATGGCCGCGGTGATCGCCTCGCAGTCGGTCATCACCGGTGCGTTCTCGGTCTCGCGCCAGGCCATGCAGCTGGGCTACATCCCGCGCATGCGCATCAAGCACACCTCGCACGACACCATCGGCCAGATCTACATCCCGGGCATCAACTGGGGCATCGCGGTGATGGTGATCGGCCTGGTGCTGGCCTTCCGCAGCTCGTCCAACCTGGCCGTGGCCTACGGCATCTCGGTGTCGGCCACCATGCTGATCGACACTCTGCTGCTGGCCCTGGTCGCCCGCTCGCTGTGGCCGAAGGCACGCAAGTGGATCCTGCCGCTGTGCGTGGTGTTCTTCATCATCGACCTCGGCTTCGTCATCGCCAACGGTGCCAAGCTGCTGCAGGGCGCTTGGTTCCCGGTGGTGCTGGGCATCTTCCTGTTCACCATGATGCGCACCTGGCGCCGTGGCCGCGAGCTGCTGCGCGATGAGATCCGCAAGGACGGCATCCGCCTGGATACCTTCCTGCCGGGCCTGATGCTGGCACCGCCGGTACGCGTGCCGGGCACTGCGGTATTCCTCACCGCCGACCCGACCGTGGCTCCGCATGCGCTGATGCACAACCTCAAGCACAACAAGGTGCTGCACGAGCGCAACGTGTTCCTGCACGTGGAAACCCTGCCGATTCCGTATGCGATGGAAGGGCAGCGGCTGAAGATCGAATCGGTGGGTGACGAGTTCTATCGGGTCTACGTGCGCTTCGGCTTCATGGAAACCCCGGACGTACCGCTGGCGCTGATGCGCTCGTGCGACCACGGCGGGATCT
The DNA here is from genome assembly GCF_059372535.1 of Stenotrophomonas sp. YJH_SMC_43. Classification (NCBI taxonomy): domain Bacteria; kingdom Pseudomonadati; phylum Pseudomonadota; class Gammaproteobacteria; order Lysobacterales; family Lysobacteraceae; genus Stenotrophomonas; species Stenotrophomonas sp. YJH_SMC_43. Next base: position 71,339 of record NZ_JCAFVQ010000003.1, on the reverse strand, counting down.
ACTTCGACCCGATGGACACCACCTTCTTCGCCAGCCGCGAGACCATCGTGGCCACCGCCAACCGCGGCATGCCGATCTGGCGCGACAAGCTGTTCGCGCTGATGCACAGGAATGCTGCTCCTGCGACCGGCTTCTTCCGCATTCCGGGCAATCGCCTGGTGGAACTCGGCGCGCAGGTGGAGATTTAATCTTCACCGTCGATTCATCCAGAGATCCATCCACGCATGGCGTGGATCTACCGTGTCGACCAAGGTCGACACCCACCAAGAGCAGGCAGAGCCGGCCATGCCATTCCGGCAGATTGCGGAGATCTGTCGAAGGCGGGGTGGGTCCGGTTGCGGGGGCGTGAGCCGCATGGATGCGGCGACCGAGCTTACATGGACGTACTTGCAGCGTCCCCCGCAACCGGACCCACCCCGGCATCCCCCAGGAAGCCAGCTTTGGCTGTTGCTCCGGCTGTTGCTCCGGCAGTTGCTCCGGCAGTTGCTCCGGCAGTTGCCTCTGCGGGTGCCGGGCGCAGCCCGGCCGAATCACCCCGCTTTTGCCGCATAATCAGCACATGACCGACGACCGCATCATCGGCGCCGGCGCCACCCGCGAGGATGACGCCGCCGACGCCAGCATCCGCCCCAAGCGCCTTGCCGATTACCTCGGCCAGGTGCCGGTGCGCGAGCAGATGGAGATCTACATCCAGGCGGCCAAGGGGCGTGGCGACGCGCTCGACCACGTACTGATCTTCGGGCCGCCGGGCCTGGGCAAGACCACCCTCAGCCACGTCATCGCCAACGAACTGGGCGTGGCCCTGCGCGTGACCTCCGGCCCGGTGATCGAGAAGGCCGGCGACCTCGCCGCGCTGCTGACCAACCTGCAGCCGCACGATGTGCTCTTCATCGACGAGATCCATCGCCTGTCGCCGGTGGTCGAGGAAGTGCTGTACCCGGCGATGGAAGACTTCCAGATCGACATCATGATCGGCGAAGGCCCCGCCGCCCGCTCGATCAAGATCGACCTGCCGCCGTTCACCCTGATCGGTGCCACCACCCGTGCCGGCCTGCTGACCGCGCCGCTGCGCGACCGCTTCGGCATCGTCCAGCGCCTGGAGTTCTACAGCGTCGAGGAGCTGACCCGCATCGTGCGCCGTTCGGCGGCCATCCTGGCCATCGACTGCACCGCCGATGGGGCAGGGGAGATCGCGCGCCGCGCGCGTGGTACCCCGCGTATCGCCAACCGCCTGCTGCGCCGCGTGCGCGACTACGCGCAGGTGAAGGCCGGCGGCCACATCGACGAGGCCGTGGCCCAGGCTGCGATGAAGATGCTCAAGGTCGACCCGGAGGGCTTCGACGAGCTTGACCGGCGCCTGCTGAAGACCATGGTCGACTACTTCGATGGCGGCCCGGTCGGCATCGAATCGCTGGCGGCAGCGCTGTCCGAAGAGCGCGGCACGCTGGAAGACGTGGTAGAACCGTACCTCATCCAGCAGGGCTTCCTGGTGCGTACCGCGCGCGGCCGCATGGCCACCCACAAGGCCTACCGGCACATGGGCCTGAAGCCGAAGAACCCGCCGCAGGACCTGTTCGCGGAGGTTCCCGATGTCGGTTGAGCCCCGATTCAGTTGGCCGACACGCATTTACTGGGAAGATACCGACGCAGGTGGCGTGGTTTACCACGCCCGCTACGTGGCCTTCATGGAACGGGCCCGGACCGAATGGATGCGTGCGCTGGGCTACGGCCAGGAGCGCATGCGCGCCGAGCATGGGATGGTCTTCGCGGTGCGCTCGATGCAGATGGATTTCATCAGGCCGGCACGGCTGGATGACACCCTGCAGGTGAGTGCCCGCCTGGTCCAGCTGAAGAAGGCCAGCATGGTCTTCGACCAGCAGATCCTGCGCGACGGCGAACTGCTGCTGTCGGCGCAGGTCCGCATCGCCGCACTGGAAGCGGCCAGTTTCCGCCCGCGTGGCATGGACGAGGCCGTCCTTGCCGTGCTGCAACCCCACCTCCACCCCGAATCCGAACACTGAGGAACAACGGATGATCGCAACGCTCCTGGCCCTGCAGGCCACGGTCACCGAGGCACTGCCGGCCGACGTCAGCAACGCCGCGACACAGACCCTTGCCCAGGCCACCACCGGCGGCGGCATCAACTACCTCGAACTGATGGCCAAGGCCAGCCTGCCGGTGAAGATCATCGTGCTGCTGCTGCTGGTCGGCTCGTTCGTCAGCTGGGTGATCATTTTCCGCAAGGCCCGCGTGTTCAAGCAGGCCACCCGCGAAGCCGACGAGTTCGAGAACCGCTTCTGGTCCGGTGCGGACCTGGGCAAGCTGTACAGCTCGGCCACCGATCGCAGCCGCAATGTCGGCGGCCTGGAAGCCATCTTCGAAGCCGGTTTCCGCGAATACACCCGCCTGCGCGACAAGCGTCGCCTGGATGGCCGCGCGCAGCTGGAAGGCGCGCAGCGTGCCATGCGCACCACCTACACCCGCGAAGTGGACCAGCTCGAGCGCAACCTGGAACTGCTGGCCAACATCGGCTCGACCGCGCCGTACGTGGGCCTGGTCGGCACCGTGTTCGGCATCATGGTGACCATGCACGACATGATCAGCAGCGGTGCGCAGGCCGGCATCGCCGCCGTCGCGCCAGGCATCTCCGAAGCCCTGTTCGCCACCGCGATCGGCCTGTTCGTGGCGATTCCGGCAGTGTGGGCCTACAACCGCTTCACCACCCGCGTAGAGCGCATGTCGGTGCGGTTCGAGACCTTTGCCGAAGAGTTCAGCTCCATCCTGCAGCGCCAGAGCGCTGGCGACGAGTAAGCGCCTGACCCGGGAGTCCAAGCCATGTCCGCTGCCATCGGTCGCCGCAAGCGCCGCAAGCTGAAATCGGAAATCAACGTCGTTCCCTACATCGACGTCATGCTGGTGCTGCTGATCATCTTCATGGTCACCGCGCCGCTGCTCACGCTGAGCTTCGACGTCGACCTGCCGCAATCCAACGCCAAGGCGCTGGAGAGCAAGCAGGACCCGGTGATCGTCTCGGTGCGCCAGGACGGCCAGCTCAGCCTGAAGCTGCCCGACGCCAAGGAACCGACCGCTGTGTCGGCCGAGGAACTGGAAGGCCGCCTGGCCGGCATCGCCGCCCAGGACAAGGGCGTGCGCGTGATCGTCGCCGCCGACCGTGCCGTGGCCTATGAAAAGGTCATCGCTGCGATGGATGTGATCAAGCGCGCCAAGGTAGACAAGGTAGGCCTGGCCACCGATGCACGCTGACGCCCTGCCACCTCCACAGCAGCGCGAACCCGGCTGGGGCCTGCCCCTGGCGCTGGCGTTGCTGGTGCACCTGCTGGTCGCGCTGGTCTTCATCGTGGCCTGGTTCTGGTCGCCCGAGCGCAACACCGACGCCGCCGCAGGCGATCCCTCGGTCGAGGCCAGCCTGGCGCTGTCCGCGTCCGAGGCCTCCGCCGCACGCCAGGCCCTGCGCCAGTCGGAGAAGCTGGAGGACCTGCCGCCGCCGGTGGCCGAACCGATCCCCGTACCGGAAGACACCATTCCGCCGCCGCAGCCGATTCCCGAACCGCGCCCGCAGGACGCTCCCACGCCCCAGCAGCAACAGGCGCAGGAGCGCGTCGCACAGCCGGACACCAAGGACCAGGAAGCAGTGAGCGCGCTGGCCATCTCGCAGGAGAAGGCCAAGCAGGAGCAGGAAGCCAAGCGCCGCCAGGAGCAGATCGACCTGACCGAACGCAAGCGCCAGGAAGAAGCGGAGCAGAAGCTGCGCCTGGCCAAGCAGCAGGAAGAAGACGCGAAGAAGAAGCTGGCCGATCAGGCGCGCCAGGCCGCAGACAAGGCCGAGGCCGAGAAGCAGAAGAAGATCGCCGAGATCCGTGCCCGCCGCGAGCAGGCCGAGAAGGAAGCCAAGCTGGCCGAGCGGAAGCTGCGCGAGGTCGCCGCCGCGCGCAATGCCGCCGGCAGTGCCGCCGCCGGTGCCAGCGGTGCATCCCAGCCAGCCGCCGGTGGTGGCGGTAACAGCGACGATCTATCGGCCAAGTACGCTGCCGCGATCCAGGCCAAGGTGCTGTCGCAGTGGGTGCGCCCGGATACGGTGCCGCTGGGTCAGCGTTGCCAGATCACCATCACCCAGATTCCGGGTGGCACGGTGATGCAGGCCAAGGTCAGCCCGAACTGCCCGTACGACGAGGCCGGCAAGCGTTCGATCGAGGCCGCCGTGCTCAATGCGCAGCCGCTGCCGTACCGCGGCTTCGAGTCGGTATTCGCGCGCACGCTCAACTTCACCTTTACCGCCCAGGATCGCTGAGGCGGGCAGGGCAGGGTGGCTTCCGGGCCACCTGCGCCCACGGATGTCGCGCTCGCCTCTGGCAGGTCTGGTTTCGGCCGGGCAGGGTGTGGGCTGCTGTCGAACACCGCCCCACAGGGCGGCGTTACCGGGGCAGGCGAGTGCGATGTTAGCCACGACGTTAACGGTGCGTGAGAGGACGGGCTGGAACTGACCCGGAATTCACGTACCCTTGGTTCATGATTGCGAAGCGGTTCACTTCCGCTTTGTTATCCCTCGTTCCGGTTTCCCCCTATTGAGCGCTCCATGAAAAAGATGCCTCGCTGGCTTGCCGTGTTTGCGGCCCTGTTGCTGCCCTTTGCTGCCCTCGCGCAGCAGAAGGGGCTGGATATCGACATCATCGGCGGCAATGCCTCCGCGCTGCCGATCACCATCGTGCCGATGCCCTACCAGGGTTCGGCGGCTGCACCGCAGACCGACGTCGCTGGCGTGGTCCGTGCCGACCTGGAGCGTTCGGGCCAGTTCCGCACGCTGCCGGAAGCGCAGATCGTCGAGAAGCCGGTGCGCGGCGGCGACATCCAGTTCGCCACCTGGCGCGCGCTGAAGCAGAACTACATCGTGGTCGGCCGCGTGCTCGACGCCGGTGCCGGTGCCTACCGCGTCGAGTACGAACTGTTCGACGTGCCCAAGGGCGAGCGCCTGCTGGGCCTGGCGATGACCGCCCGTGGCAATGCCATGCGCGACGTCGCCCACCAGATGGCCGACGCCATCTACGAGAAGATCACCGGTGTGCGCGGCGCCTTCTGGACCCGCATCGCCTACGTGACCGCCAGCGGCAAGGGCGACGCCATGCGCTATGCGCTGATGGTGGCCGACTCGGACGGCTACAACCCGCAGACCATCGTGCGTTCGGCCGAGCCGCTGCTGTCGCCGTCGTGGAGCCCGGATGGCAGCAAGCTGGCCTACGTCAGCTTCGAGCGTGGCAATTCGGCCATCTACATCCAGAACATCGGCACCGGCGCCCGCGAGCTGGTCACCAGCTTCCGCGGCATCAACAGCGCTCCGGCGTTCTCGCCGGACGGCCGCAAGCTGGCCCTGACCCTGTCGCGTTCGGGCAACCCGGAAATCTACGTGATGGACCTGGGCAGCAAGCAGCTGACCCAGCTGACCAACCACTTCGCCATCGATACCGAGCCGACCTGGGCGCCGGACGGCAGCGCGGTGTACTTCACCTCCGACCGCGGCGGCCGTCCGCAGGTCTACAAGGTCGGTGCGGGCGGCGGCAGCGCCGAGCGCGTGACCTTCCAGGGCAACTACAACGCCAAGCCCTCGGTGTCCTACGATGGCAAGAAGATCGCCGTCGCCCAGGGCTCGGGCAACAGCTACAAGATCGCGATGATGGACAGCTCGCTGGGTTCGCCCCGCTGGAGCACGCTGTCCCCGGGGTCGCTGGATGAATCGCCCAGCTTTGCGCCCAACGCAAGCATGGTGCTGTACGCCGCCCGCGAAGGTGGCCGTGGTGTGTTGTATGCCGTTTCGGCCGATGCGCGGGTTCGCCAGCGCCTGGTCCTGGCCGATGGTGATGTGCGCGAGCCGGCATGGTCCCCATACCGTACCCAGCGCTAAAAGAGTGTTAATATTTTCGCTGTCTTGAACCCCTCATCGGCCTAGGAGCCACAAAGGTATCGCCATGAACAAGTCCACCCGCGTTCTGCTTGTTTCCCTGCTGTCTGTGGCCGTCCTGGCCGGTTGCTCGAAGAAGGTGAAGGAAGAGCCGGCAGCCCCGGTTGACACCGGCACCTCGACCACCACCCCGACCGGTCCGTCGACCTCCGGCCTGTACGGCCCGGGCGACCTGGACACCGACGCTTGCCTGCGCCAGCGCGTTGTCTACTTCGACTTGGACAAGGAAGACGTGAAGCCGGAATTCCAGGCCATCATGGCTTGCCACGCCAAGTACCTGCGTGACCGTCCGTCCTCGCGCATCACCCTGCAGGGCCACACCGACGAGCGCGGTTCGCGCGCGTACAACCAGGCCCTGGGTGAGCGTCGTGGCAACGGCGTCAACTCGGCCCTGCAGGCCAACGGTGGCTCGGCTTCGCAGCTGACCGTCGTGTCCTACGGTGAAGAGCGTCCGGTCTGCACCGAGTCGAACGAGTCCTGCTGGTCGCAGAACCGTCGCGTCGAAATCGTCTACACCGCGCAGTAATCCATGCGCATTGGCATCAAACTGATGCTGGTCGTTGCGGCAGCCCTCGTGGCTGCCGCACCGGCGCATGCACAGCGACAGAGCCTGGCCGACCGCGTTGGCGCGATCGAGCAGCAGATGTACAACAACAGTGCCAACCAGGACCTGTTGAACCAGATCAATCAGCTGCGGCAGCAGGTCACCAGCCTGCAGGCCTCGATCGAGCAGTTGCAGCACGACAACGCCCAGCTCAAGCAGTCCGCCCAGGACCAGTACCTGGATCTGGACAGCCGCCTGAACCGGTTGGAAGGGGGCAATGCCGCCCCGGCCCTGCCGCCCGTTCCGGCGAGCGCGCCGAAGGCCGCACCGGCTCCGGCAAAACCCGCAGCGGCGGCCACTTCCGAGCGGCCGCCTTCCGTCCATGGTGATGCCGGCAGCCTTGCCGCCACCGGCGACGAGCGCACCTCCTACAACGTCGCCTTCGATTCGCTGAAGGCCGGCAAGTACGATGACTCGGCGCAGCTGTTCCTGAGCTTCCTGCAGTTGTATCCGAACGGCGTCTACGCGCCGAACGCGCTGTACTGGCTGGGCGAGAGCTACTACGCCACCCGCAATTTCCCGATGGCCGAGACCCAGTTCCGCGAACTGCTCTCGCGCTATCCGACCCACGACAAGGCCGCTGGCGGCCTGCTCAAGGTCGGCCTCTCGCAATACGGCGAGGGCAAGGTCGACCAGGCCCAGCAGACGCTGGAGACCGTCGTGGCGCAGTACCCTGGCTCGGACGCCGCGCGCACCGCGCAGGACCGTCTGCAGTCCATCCGCCTCGGCAAGCAGATCCGCTGATCCGCTGACCGGGCGTACAATGGGTGCCCTGTAGAGCCGAGCCCATGCTCGGCTGCTTTCGTTTCCGGACCGGCAAACCCGTCCGGTTGCTGTTGTAGAGCCGAGCCATGCTCGGCTGCTTTCGTTACCGGCCACGGTAGCCCACCCGCCACGTGTCCCACCAAGAACTCCCCGCCATGACCGCCGTTACCCCGTCCAGCGCCGCCGCCACCCCCAGTGAGATCGTGCAGTCGCCGCTGCCACGCCTGAAGATCACCGAGATCTTCACCTCGCTGCAGGGCGAAGCCGATACCGCCGGCTGGCCGACCGTGTTCGTGCGCCTGACCGGCTGCCCGCTGCGCTGCCAGTACTGCGACACCGCCTATGCCTTCCATGGCGGCACCTGGTGGGACATCGACGACATCGTGGCCGAGGTGCTGGCCCAGGGCGTGCGCCACGTCTGCGTGACGGGCGGCGAGCCGCTGGCGCAGAAGCGTTGCCTGGTGCTGCTGCAGAAGCTCTGCGATGCCGGCATGGATGTTTCGCTGGAGACCTCCGGCGCGCTGGACGTCAGCGCGGTGGACCCGCGCGTATCGCGCGTGGTCGACATCAAGACCCCGGGTTCGGCCGAAGTGGCGCGCAACCGCTGGGACAACCTGCCGCTGCTGACCGCCCGCGACCAGATCAAGTTCGTCATCTGCAGCCGCGAGGATTACGACTGGGCCAAGTCCCTGCTGGCCGAGCACGATCTGGTCAAGCGCTGCACGGTGTTCTTCTCGCCGAGCAAGGGCGAGATCACCGCGCGGCAGCTGGCCGACTGGATCGTTGAAGACCGGCTGCCGGTGCGCTTCCAGATGCAGTTGCATAAAATCCTGTGGAACGACGAGCCGGGCCGATGAGCCGGCGCAGCGTTCCCTGATGTAGCTCCGGCGCGGGACAGCGTGCTGGCTTTCCCCTCCCAACCGGATGTTTTACCCATGAAGAAGGCAGTCGTGCTTCTCTCCGGCGGCATGGATTCAGCCGCCGTCATCGCCATGGCCCAGGAACAGGGCTTCGCCGTGCATGCCCTGAGCGTGCGCTACGGCCAGCGCCACACCTCCGAACTGGATGCCGCCGCCCGCGTGGCCAAGTCCCAGGGCGTGGTCGCGCACAAGACCGTGGACGTGGACCTGCGCAGCATAGGCGGCTCGGCACTGACCGATGACATCGAGGTACCCGAGGCCGGTGGTGCCGGTATCCCGATCACCTACGTGCCGGCACGCAACACCATCATGCTGTCGCTGGCGCTGGGCTGGGCCGAAGTGCTCGGTGCCAATGACATCTTCTGCGGCGTCAACGCCGTGGACTACTCCGGCTACCCGGACTGCCGCCCCGAGTTCGTGGCTGCATTCCAGGCACTGGCCAACCTGGCCACCAAGTCGGGCGTGGAAGGTGCGGGCATCAAGGTGCACGCGCCGCTGCAGTTCCTCAGCAAGGGCCAGATCGTCAGCGAAGGCGTGCGCCTGGGCGTGGACTTCGGCCTGACCGTGTCCTGCTACAACGCCGACGCCAACGGCGCCGCCTGCGGCCACTGCGATGCGTGCCGCCTGCGCGCGCAGGGTTTCGCCGAAGCCGGCGTGCCGGACCCCACGCTGTACGCCTGAGGTGATGGGGCTGATGCCCCAATGGTGGGTGCGAACCGTTGGTTCGCACTCTCTGTCCCGGCGCTACCGGCGGCTGGAGTCTGGTAGTGCCGGCCGCTGGCCGGCAGCCTCATCAGGCAACCACCCCGATGCCTCGATGAATGCCCGCACCGCCCCCGCATCGGCATAGTCCAGCTCGATCATCCGCGCGATACCGGCCTTCTCGTCGGCCTGCTGGCGCATGTACTCCTGCGCGATGCGATACCCAGCGTAGTACCCCACATCACTCACCCCGAATGGATTGCGGGCGCTGTTGTAGAGCCAGTTGTCGAGGTTACCCCCGTCCATCTCTGCAATGAAACGCGTGCGGATGTCCGCCTCATGCGCGGGTCCGTAGCTGTACAGCGGAAGCGCCGGCCGACGCCCACTCAGTCGTTCGGCCACGTACTCGGCAACACCCTCGCGCACCGCGTACTGGGCCAGGCTGCCGGTGGTCTCGCGCTGCTGGGTATGCACGTACTCGTGCAGGTTGTTCTGCGCGTTGTTCGCCCCCGGACGGCTGTCGTAGAAGATCCGTAGCCGCTCGCGCATCTTTTCGGGCAGTTCGCTCACGTCCACGCGCTCATCGCCCAGCGCCATCTCGGCACCGATCAGCACCTTGTCGCCTAGCGTGGTGCCACCGGTGCGCAGTACACCGACTGCGTAGGTGATGGTGGCCGGGCGCAGGGCAGGGTAGAGCGCACGGAACGCAACCAGATCGCGCTCCGGCGAGGCACTGGCCAGCTTCGCGTTGGCGGTGAGCGGGCGTACCGAGGTCCAGAAGCGCGGCCACGCGTTCATGGCTTCGGCGTACTCGCGGGCGGTGTAGTTGCGCACCTGCATCAGCGCATGCAGGCCGGGGCTGCCCGGATCGATGTAGCGCTGCTGGACCAGCGCCACCCGTCGCTCGGCGTCGGGCTCGGCGCGCACAGCGTCATAGGTGGCCCAGAAGCGGCCGATGTCGTCGGTGACGACCTTGGATGGGGCGGCCAGTGCCGTGCAGGGCAGCAGCAGGGCGGCAATGAGGCAGAAGGGCAGGCGCATCCACAGCTCCGGGGGAAGGATCGCAGATGAGATGCAGCGTTGGTCCGAAAGGTTTAGGTCGGCCGCCCGGATCGGGTAGTGCCGGCCGCTGGCCGGCAACCTCGACGCACCAGGGTTTCACCCGGCCCGGCAAAGTAGGGTAGAATGCCCACCCCGCCGAAAGGCTGGGGCAGTGCAATGGGCCGTTAGCTCAGTCGGTAGAGCAGAAGACTTTTAATCTTTTGGTCGAAGGTTCGAATCCTTCACGGCCCACCAATTGCATCAATGACTTAGGCGCCCTTGCGGCGCCTTTTTCATATTTCCGGAAAAATTAAGTGGTTCCACGCTCGAGCACGTGCGGCTTATGAGGCGGTTGAACCACCGGCAGTTCGTGCTCGTATCGCTGTCGCATCTCTGTGGTGACGTGACCACATGCGTTCTTGCGGCGCCTTCGGTGACGCCCCGATGTTGTAGCCCACACAAGGCCAAACGCTTGGCGTCGGATGTGACCGACGCAAATACCTCGGTGATGACGCACCGGAGCATCCCCCCAGTGGGTGAAGCTACCTGCCTGCGCCGCTGCTGGCCCATATCTTCATTTCCTGTCTGAAGAATCAAAATTCTGCCGACATTGGCGGAATTCCTCCGCATGAGCCACTACCCATGTCCACATGGGAATCATCAGTACAAGAAGGTCCTTGCCCAGCGCTGTGATGCTGTACTCCACATGTGGCGGGACTTCGCGGAGATCCCGCCGGCTGATCAACCCGTCACGTTCCAATTGCCGGAGGGTGCGCGTAAGCATGCGCTGGGTGATCCCCTTCATCCGTCGCGCGACCTCGGCATGACGCAGCGTTCCATACACGCCAAGCGCATGGATGATACCCAGGGACCAGCGGCTACCAGCGTGCGCTAGAACCTCCCGGCGCAGTCCATCTTCGTCCTCGCTCATCCCGTCGCATATGGCTTGAGAGTGCCTTAGGAGTTCTTCCGGACTCATGAACGGTGCGGTCGGTATCATCGATGTGCCTTCTTACGTGTGGGCCATTAGGCGGGCAGAATCGCCGCCATCGTACACACACAAGGCGATTTCCATGTCATCTCATATCAGCACTACCCCCTCTCGGTCGATCCTGGTGCTCGGCGCAGGCGAGCTTGGAATGCCTGTCATCCGGAACCTTGCACGTTTGGCCGTAAGTCATCCAGGTACACGGATCAGTGTGATGCTACGGGCGACGTCGATCGACTCAGAACTGCCGGAGAAGCAGCGGGTGGTCGATGAAATCCGCGCCTTGGGGGTGAATATCGTTGCTGGCGATCTGGTAACTGAATCAGTAGAAGCGTTGGCGGCCACTTTCGCGCAGTTCGACACAGTGATTGGATGCACCGGCTATGCCGCAGGCCGCGATACGCCAATGAAGGTCGCGCGTGCGGCGGTGAAGTCTGGTATTCCCCGCTACTTCCCTTGGCAGTTCGGTGTCGATTTCGATGCCATTGGGCGCGGTGGCCCTCAGGATCTTTTCGACGCCCAGCTGGACGTGCGCGAGTATCTGCGTTCGCAGACTGCGATGGATTGGGTGATCATCTCCACTGGGATGTTCACCAGCTACCTCTTCGAGCCCGACTTCGGTGTGGTCGACCTGATTGGGCATAAAGTGAACGCCCTGGGTTCGGCGAGCAACGCTGTCACCTTGACCACGCCGGATGATATCGGCGCAATGACAGCGCGCATCGTGTTCCACACACCTGCGATCCGCAACGAGATCGTGTATCTGGCAGGTGACACCATCCGCTACGGCGACCTTCCGGATATTCTGCAGAAGGCGTTCGGCGAACCTTTCGAGCTGACGATCTGGGGTGTACCCCAGCTCATGCAGGAACTGGCTAACGACCCGGGCAACATGATAAAGAAGTATCGCGCGGCCTTTGCCCAAGGCAGGGGCGTTGCGTGGGATGTGGAACGAACCTTCAATGCGAAGATCGGGGCCGAGCTGCAGGGCGTGCAGGCATGGCTGGATTCCAACGTGCAGCGCTCCTGATTTGCTGCTGGGTTGTGAGGAGGCGCCTACTGGGCGCCTTTCTCATTGCCGTTCCCGACCGCACGCTCACGATGGTTGTACGTCGCGGCACACCAGTTCGCCAACGGCTCGGCAACCGGCGTCAAACGGTGGAGTCTTGGTCGTGGATCCCATGCATATCGCTTGAGACGCCGGAAAAATTGTCGAGTGAGCTTAGGACCTGCAATGGTTTCACGCTCGATGGGCGGAAATATAGATCGGCGCAAACGGTTGTTTTCAAAGGAAGCGCCAGCCTTCTTTTAATCTTTTGGTCGAAGGTTCGAATCCTTCACGGCCCACCAATTGCATCCAATGACCCAGGTCATTCAGAAGGGCACCGCAATGCGGTGCCTTTTTTGTTGCGCTTTTCCACGGCAACTACTTCGTCCGCGCAGTCTTCGCTTTAGCCGCCGCCGCGTCAGCAGCCTCCTGTGCGGCCGTTGCCGCTGCATTCGCAGAACGTGCCGCCTCCGCTCTTGCCGCCTCGAAATAGGTGAGCCGCTGCAGACTGGTTCTGCGTTCCAGTTCCATTGCTGCGGCGAAGCTCTCCGGATGCTTTGCAGCACAGGCCTCCTGCACCAGTTGCACGGCACGATCAGACAGCCCGGGCTGGATGTTGCCGAGCAGGCAATCGGCATACGGTACGGGCGCGGCCGAGCTGGCGGCCAGCGCGGCGATGAGCAGGGCACTCAACATGCAAACCTCCTTGTAGGTTTCGAAGGGACTGGCAACCAGTCCGTCCCAAGTATGGACCGGATCTGGGTGCAACGGCGGCTACGCCGGCCGGATATCCCGGCACACCCGTTCCGCCAGCCCGCGGCAGGCGAAGAACAACCCATCGATTAGCCCCTCATCCAGATGGCGGTCGGGCGTGGCCATCGACCGGCAGCGTTCCGCGGCGTGCAGCATTTCCGCCACGGTCAGCATGCCAATGGCGGCACGCTCCGCGTGTGCCATGGCCTGTTCCCGCCCGGGCGGCAGATCGGTTTCCGGCCAGGGCAGACCGTCGGCGCCGTCGCCATCGCGGATGCCCTTGAGGCATCCCCATAATGCGCATCCACGAATGGCGTGGATCTACTTTCGCCTGAGAACAATCGCTGCGATGACGGCTGCGATGCCGACCGGGATCAGGACGACCGCCAGAAGAATGATCCAGTGCCAAATGCTGAATCCCCCCATGTCCCAACTCCTTGTAGGAAACGATGAATGCTAGCAAACGTGATTGCAGTCATTTCCCGATACAGTTCAAGCATCGCGCAGCGCCGTAGCATACAGGCAGGCTTGCCGAATCGGCCGACGCCTTGGTCTTGGCGTTATGCTCGGCACTTTCCCAGGATGGGCCGCTCCATGCGCTTGATCGTGCTGTCGCTGTTTTTGTCCGCTGTCTCCGCCGGGCCGCTGATGGCCGCCGAAACCGCGTCGCCCGCTGCCGCAACTCCTCTGGTCATCGGCGAGACCTTCACCATCGAGTCGAAGGCGCTGGGCGAAACCCGCCGCATCAATGTTTACCGCCCGCAGCCGTGGGGCCTGGATCCGAAGGCGCCGCTGCCGGTGCTGTACATGGCCGATGGCGGCATCGGTGAGGACTTCCTGCATGTGGCCGGGCTGGTGCAGGTGCTGAGCGGCAACGGCAGCATGCGTCCGTTCCTGCTGGTCGGCATCGAGAACACCGAGCGCCGCCGCGACATGACCGGCCCCAGCAACGACCCGCAGGACCGGAAGATCGCGCCGCGCATTGGTGGTTCGGCGGCCTACCGCGCGTTCCTGCGCGAAGAGCTGATGCCGCAGGTGCGCCAGCGCTACCCGACCACCGACGAGCGCGCGCTGATCGGTGAATCGCTGGCCGGCCTGTTCGTGGTCGAGACGCTGCTGCAGGAGCCAACGTTGTTCAACAGCTACATCGCGCTGGACCCCAGCCTGTGGTGGAACCGTGGTGCAATGCTGGCCGGGGCGGCCAAGCAGCTGCCGGCGGTGACGCGTGCGCAGCCGCGCGTATTCCTGGCCAGCAGTGGGCAGCCGGAGCTGGCCGCATCCACTGCACGACTGGCCGAGTTGCTGCAGCAGGCTTCGCCGTCGCCGCTGGTGAAGTACCTGCCGTTGTCGGAAGAAACCCACGCTACGATCTATCATCCGGCCGCATTGCAGGCGCTGCGCACACTGTTCCCGGCGCCGCCGGCCTCGCCCTGACCGCACTGGCAGCGGGTTGCGCACCATGCAAGGATGCGGCAGCGGCGCCATCCGGTGCGCCGCCCGCAATGGGAGCGTGTGGATGCAGCGTGTGCGTGGATGGAGTGTGGCGGCCTGCCTGGCCGTGAGTGGCTGTGCGATGTCGGTGGCGCCGCCGGCAGCGCAGAGTGAAGCGAAGGAGAGCCCGGCCGCCGCTGTGTCGGGCGTGGTGCTGCCGGATACCGAAGCGCTGCGCGTGCACGATCCGATCGGCCGCGATTATCCGGTCTGGGTGGCGTTGCCGGCCGACTACGCCGCACATCCAGAAAAGCACTATCCGGTGCTGTACGTGACCGACGCGCTGTACAGCTTCCCGCTGGTGCGCAGCGTGCGCAACCTGGTGGGCCAGAAGGGTGTCAACCTGGAGGATTTCATCCTGGTCGGGCTGCCGCCGCAGGAAGGGCTGACCTCCAAGCAGAGCCGCTCGCGCGATTACACGCCCAGTAATCCGGTGCGTACCGAGGGCTACTACAGTGATGACGTCACCTACGGCGGTGCCGCGCACTATCGCGATTTCCTGGCGGCGCAGGTGCTGCCGATGGTCGATGCACGTTATCGCACCGATCCCGCCCGGCGCATGTTCGCCGGTCATTCCTATGGTGCTCTGTTCGGCGCCTACGTGTTGACGACCCGGCCGGACATGTTCAGCACCTATGTTCTGTCGAGCCCGTCGTTGTGGTTCGACCACCTTCTGCTGCCGCGGATGCAGGATGCCGCTGTGATTCCGGCGCAGCCGACGCGGGTGCTGCTGTCGGTGGGAAGCTATGAGACGGACAAGCCAGGGCCGCGTTACTCAACCGGGAACGACATGCTGCGGCAGACTGCCGACTTCACTGCCCAGCTTGAGCGCAAGGGGCGCGAGCTGAAGGTGGACAACGTGGTGATCGACGGTGAGGACCACCTGACGGTATACCCGCGGGTGATCAGCCGTGCGCTGCTGGAAGTGTTGCCGGGTGAGGGGCCGTATACCGGCGGCTGATGACCCGTTCAATCCACGCCGACGAGAAGTGAAATCAGTAGATCCACGCATGCGTGGATGAATGCCTCACGCGGCCTGTGCATCCGGCCCGGTCAACACGCCCACATCGGCGTGGCGGAAGCACAGGCGGATGGCATCGAGCAGCTCGCTCATGCTGTACGGCTTGGGCAGGAAGTGGATGCCGGCGCGCAGCTGCGTCAGCACGCGATGCTGGTCCATGCCGGAGGTGACCAGGATCGGCAGCTGCGGCAGGTGCTCGCGCACGCGGTTGGCGGTTTCGATGCCGCTGATGCCGCCCAGGCAGACGTCGGTGAACAGCAGGTCGAACGGTTCACCGGCGTTGAGCAGGCCCAGCGCGGCCTCGGCGCTGCTGACAGCGGTGACCTGGCAGGCCTGGCTTTCCAGGGCGAGACGGCTCAGTTCCTGGGTTTCCTCGGCGTCCTCGATGAGCAGGACGCGCGGTTCCACAAAGCGCTTGGACAGCAACATGACGCGGCAACTCCGGACAACAGGGGGAGCAAAAGGCGCGCAAGTATGCGCAAGCCGGTAGTGATCCCGGCGTGCACGGCAAGCTAAGTGGGCGTTACAACCGCGTCTGGCGCCGGCGATGCACGTGCCAGGCCAGGATCGCGACCGCGAGCAGGGCGGTGCCGATGCGCAGGCCGGTGGCCTGCCAGCCCAGTGCAACGGCGTCATCAAGGCTGAACACGTTCCAGGCCAGGTTCATCGACACGTGCAGGACCAGGCCGCACCACAACGTGTCACCGTCGAGGTGGTCGAGCCAGGCGAAGATGAAGCCGCCCAGGGCGATCACCGCCCCGACGAACAGCGCGAGGCCGCCGCCGTCGAACCCGCCGAAACCCAGCCAGTGCACCCAGCCGAACAACAGCGCCTGCGGCAGTGCGAGCCATGGCCAGGGGGCGCGCACGATCTTCACCAGCAGCACGAAGCCGAGGCCGCGGAACAGCACTTCCTCGGCCAGTGGGAACAGCACTGCCAGCATCGTGGCGTCCAACGCGGTCAGCGCGGTGTTCGGTGAACCGAGCAGCGCCAGGCCCAGCCAGCAGGGCAGGCTGGCCAGCAGTACCCAGAACGGGCCGCCCCAGCCGTTGCCGCGCAGCCCCAGGCTGGTCATCAGGCCCATCCCGCGTGGCCGCAGCAGCGCGGCCAGCAGGAGTGCCACGAGCACGGCCAGCGCGTTGTCGAGCAGGCTGCCGCCGTAAGCAATGGGCAAGGCGGGAATCGGCGTGCCTGCGGCGGCTGCGATGTCGCGCAGATTCAGGCCAACGCCGACGCCGAGCAGCACCATCAGCAGGCGCGCGGCGCTGGGCAGGCGGGACAGGACGGTCATGCACGCACTCCCTGCGGAACCAGCATGCAGTGTGGAAGGGGCCGGGCACGCTGGCACGCGCCGGAAGTCCCTGTGCCATCGGTCATGTGTTGCCGCACAGTCATCACAGGGCAGGTACAGTCGTTACCAGACCGACAGGAGCAATGCCAATGCTGTGCCCCGTGTGCAAGACCCAGACCCTGCAGATGGCCGAACGCCATGGCATCGAGATCGACTATTGCCCTGGTTGCCGTGGTGTCTGGCTGGATCGTGGTGAACTGGACAAGATCATCGAGCGCGCGGGTGCGGGTAGTGCGGTACCGCCGCCCGCCCCGGCGCAGTCGCAGCCGGCCGCCGCGCCGCCGCCGGTGATGCATCGCGACACCCGTCATCTGGGCCAGCGCTACGAGGACAACCGGGGCCAGCAGTACAGCCACGGCTACAAGAAAAAGAAGAAGGACAGCTTCCTGTCGGAGTTGTTCGATTTCTAGTTTGTAGCGTCGAGCCATGCTCGACTGGATGTTGCAGGCCATAGTCGAGCATGGGTCGACGCTACATGGAGCGCGTGATCACGGCCGCCGCAGGATGAGCTCGCGGTCATGCGTGTCGCCGACGATGAAGTCGTACTCGCCGACCTTGCTGCACCCATAGCGCGCGTAGAAGCGCTGCGCGCCGAAGTTTTCTTCCCATACGCCCACCCACAGGGTGCGGCGCTGCGGCTGGTCCAGCCAGGCCATGAACGCGTCCATCATGCGTGCACCATGGCCGCCGTTCTGGTGTGCAGCCAGAATGTAGAACCGCTTCAGTTCGATGTCGCCCTCGCATGCATCCGTGTGCGGCAGGGTGTTGGCACCGGCGGCCAGATAGCCGACCACGGCGTCACCGTCCATCAGCAGCCAGATGGCACTGCGTGGGTCGGACAGTTCGATGCGCTGCGGTTCGCTGCTGTAGTGATCCTGCAGGAAATCGTGCAGGTCCTGCGGCGGATATGAGTCGCCCCAGGTCTCGGTATAGGTGGCGATGGCGATCGCCGAAAGCGTGTCGACGTCGGCGAGGGTGGCGCGGCGGATCTGCAACGACATGGCGGTGCCTGCATTGGAACGTGGCGCAGTGTAGCCGGCCCCGGCGGCTGCCGGGGCTGGCCACTGCTCACGTAACGCTGCTCAGAACCACATGCGCACGCCAGCGACCCAACGCGTGTCGCGCGCGTGGTCACCGGCATAGTCAGAGGTGTCGCCGAAACTGCGTTCGTGGCTGATGCCGATGTACGGCGCGAAGCGGCGGCTGAACTCATAGCGCAGTCGCAGCCCGGCTTCGACCTTGTTCAGGCCACGGCCGATGCCGTACTCCGGTTCATCCTTGGCTGCCACTGTGGCTTCCAGCAGCGGCTGCAGGATCAAACGGTTGGTCAGCAGCACGTCGTACTCGACTTCGGCCTTGGCCAGCACCTGGCCGCCGGAGCCCATGTACAGCGTGGCCGAGCTCTCGAACTTGTAGGGCGCCAGGCCCTGGATGCCGATGGCCGCCCACGTGCGGGAGTCGGCCGGTCGGAAGTCCTGGCGCACACCGACCAGCACGTCCCACCACGGCGACACGCTGCGGCCATACAGTGCTTCAAGCGACGATGATTCGGTGCGGCCACGGCTGCGTTCGCCATCGGTGCGCAGCCACAGGCGGTTGATGTTGCCGCCGATCCAGCCCGTGGCCTCCCAGGCCTGGCCGTTGCTGCTCTTGCCATCCCAATGCTCGAGGCGGTCGATCAGCAGCAGGCTGTTGATCTCCGGCGCATGCTCCATCGCACCGTGGGCGATGGGCGGGAATGCAGCGGCACGGTCGGCATCGGTAGGCACCGGGATCGGTTCGAGGGGTTCGGTCGGTGCGGGCGCGCCGTGGCCCATCGCCCCGTGGTCCATCTGCGAATGGTCCATCGCCGCTGGCTGCATCGCGCCATGGTCCATCTTCGAGTGGTCCATCGTGGAGTGGTCCATGCCGGCGTGATCCGCCGCACCCATGTCCATCTCCGAATGATCCATCTTTGAATGATCGACCGTTTCGGCCGGGGTCTTCGCGCTCTTCGCAGGCACGTTCATCGTGCCCATGTCATGGCCCGCGTGCGACTGCGCGAACACCGGCATTGCAGCAGCCAGGCCCAGCGCCAGCAGGCTTGGGGAAAGCAGTGAGCGGCTCATTCTTCGATCCTCACTTCGCGCATCATGCCCGCTTCCATGTGGTACAGCAGATGGCAGTGATAGGCCCAGCGGCCGAGCGCGTCGGCGCGCACGCGGTAGCTGCGGCGTGTACCGGGTGGCATGTCGATGGTGTGCTTGCGCACCTGGAATTCGCCTTGTGCGTTTTCCAGATCGCTCCACACGCCGTGCAGATGGATCGGGTGCTGCATCATGGTGTCGTTGACCAGCACGATGCGCATGCGCTCGCCGTAGTTCAGCCGCAGCGGCTCGGCGCTGGCGAACGGGATGCCGTCGAACGACCAGGAGAATTTCTCCATGTGGCCGGTCAGGTGCAGCTCGACTTCACGACTGGGCTCGCGGCCATCGGGGTCTTCGAACAGGCTGCGCATCGCGCCGTAGGTCAGGACCTTGCGGCCGTTGTCGCGCAGGCCGATGCCGGGGTCGTCCAGCTTCGGTTCGGTAGCCGAACTCTGCATGTCCACCAGCGGGTTGTTGCGCTCGCTGGGCGGGTGCTTTGGCGCCTTGCTGGCGGCATCACCGCCGCCATGCGCACCGTGGCCCATGCTGGCGCCGCAGCCGCCTTCCATGCCCTTCATCGCGGTCATGTCGTGGCCACCATGGCTACCCGCGCCCATGTCATGCCCCATGTCGCTCATGGTCAGCAACGGGCGCGGGTCGCGTGCAGGGATCGGCGCCTGCAGGCCATGGCGTACCGCCAGCGTGCCGGCAGCGAAGCCGGTGCGGCCCATGTCCTGGCAGAAGATGGTAAACGCGTCCTGGCCGGTGGGCTCGACCAGCACATCGTAGGTTTCGGCGGGAGCGATGCGGAACTCATCGATGCTGACCGGATGGATGTACTGGCCATCGGCGGCCACCACGGTCATCTTCAGGCCGGGAATGCGCACATCGAAGTAGGTCATCGAGGCGCCATTGATGAAGCGCAGCAGTACCTTTTCCCCGCTGCGGAACAGCCCGGTCCAGTTGCCGGCCGGGGCGGTGCCGTTCATCAGGTAGGTGTAGGTATGCGCGTTGATGTCGGAGATATCGGTCGGCGTCATCCGCATCCGGCCCCACATGCCGCGGTCGGACAGCGCGGCCGACCAGCCGTCGCGCTTCACGTCACGCAGGAAGTCGGGCAGCGTGCGCTTGTAGTAGTTGTCGTGCTCGGCAAGCTTCTTCATGCGCCGGAACAGCGCGCCCGGGTCCATGTCGGTCCAGTCGGACAGCATGATCACGTGCTCGCGGTCGTGGTGGTACGGCGCCGGTTCGGCCGGATCGATGATCAGCGCACCGTACAGGCCGGCCTGCTCCTGGAACATCGAGTGGCTGTGGTACCAGTAGGTGCCCGACTGCTTCAGCTGGAAGTGGTAGTGG
Source organism: Stenotrophomonas sp. YJH_SMC_43 (assembly GCF_059372535.1). NCBI lineage: Bacteria > Pseudomonadati > Pseudomonadota > Gammaproteobacteria > Lysobacterales > Lysobacteraceae > Stenotrophomonas > Stenotrophomonas sp. YJH_SMC_43. The sequence goes on along the minus strand of NZ_JCAFVQ010000003.1, from coordinate 51,202 downwards.
TAGGTCTCGCCGGGGCCGATGCCGTTGAAGCTCAGGCCCGGCACGCCGTCCATGTTGGCCGGCAGCAGGATGCCGTGCCAGTGGATGGAGGTCGGGTGGCGTCCCAGCGTGTTGCGCACGAACAGATCCACGGTCTGGCCTTCGCGCCAGCGCAGGATCGGCGCGGGCAGCGAGCCGTTGACGGTGATCGCCGGGCGGGTGCGGCCGGTGAAATTGGCCAGCGATTCGCCGATGGCCAATTCGATGCGGGTGTCGCTGAGCACGGCGGGGGCGCCGGCCAGGCGTGGGGCAGCCGTGGCGGCGGCGAGCGCGCGCTGCGGCACGCCGACAGCGGCGATGCCGGCAACCACGCCACCGGCGGCCAGGCCCTGCACGAACAGGCGGCGCGACGGCATGGGCACAGCGCCCGGACCGGGGGGAATGCGGGTATTCATGGTGGTGACTCCAGACACGTAAAGACGCCGGCAGGTGGCCGGCTACGGTGCGCAGGGCGCACGGTGTGTGTGGAATCAGCCGATGGGAGGGCGGGAGATCGGCGGCAGCGGCGGCGCCGGACGGCCAGTGGCTGGCATCGGCTGCGGGGCCAGCGACAGTGCTGGGCCGGCCAGGTACGGCAACGGCTGCACCACCAGCAGCGGGTGCTGGGCGCAGCTGCGCACGCAGTCCTTGATCTGGCAGTGGGCGTCGTGGGCGGGGGCCTTGGCCTGCGGGGCCTGGTCGGCCTGCATGGCGGCGTGGTGGTGGCAGTCGGCATCGCCGCCGCCATCAAGGGCGGCTACCGCGTGGGCCATCCGGCCCATTTCCTCGTGACCACTGGCCATGGCCGCGTTCAGCCCGTTGAGCAACAGGCTGAGCATGAGCACGACACGGAGCAGGGTCGAGGCCAGGGACATGGCGTTAATCTAGCTGCAAGTGGGCGCGGATGCACTTCCGGCTGAATGGCCGGTTCAAGGTTGGACCAGCATCAATGTAGAGCCGAGCCTGCGCTCGGCTGCTGTTCGCGCAGAGGCAGCCGAGCGTGGGCTCGGCTCTACAGGGGCCCGCCGCTAGCCTTCTTCGCGAACGATTTCGACCAGGCGTGGGCCGTAGCGGCTCAGCTTGGTGCCGCCGATGCCGCCGACCCGTGCCAGTTCGTCCAGGCTGGTCGGGCGTTGCTCGGCGATGTTGCGCAGGGTACTGTCGTGGAAGATCACGAAGGCCGGCACGTTCTGTTCGCGCGCCAGTTCGGCACGCAGGCCGCGCAGGGCGTTGAACAGGGCCAGATCCTGCGGCAGTACCGACAATCCGGTGCGTTGTGCGCTGCGCTCGCGTCCGCTGGTGCTGCTGGCCGGGTCGCGGCGCATGCTGATCTGGCGGCGGCCGGTCAACACGTCACGGCTGGCATCGGTCAGGCGCAGGCCACCGTGGCCCTCGCTGTCCACTTCCAGCAGGCTGGCGGCGACCAGCTGGCGGAACACGCTGCGCCAGGTGCGTGCATCCAGGTCGCGGCCGATCGCATAGGTACTGAGCTTGTCGTGGCCCTGCTGCTTCACCTTCTCGTTCTCGCTGCCACGCAGGACGTCGATCAGGTGGCCGACGCCGAAACGCTGGCCGCTGCGGTAGACACAGCTCAGCGCCTTCTGCGCTGGAATGGTCGCGTCCCACGAGGCTGGCGGCGTCAGGCAGTTGTCGCAGTTGCCGCAGGGCTGGGGATAGGTCTCGCCAAAACCGGCCAGCAGCACCTGGCGGCGGCACTGCATGGATTCGCAGTAGCCCAGCAGGTGGTCGAGCTTGCCCCGCTCCAGCTGCTTGCGTTCTTCACCGGCCTCGGACTGCTCGATCATCTGCTTGAGCAGCACCACGTCGCCCAGGCCGTAGCACAGCCAGGCTTCGGCGGCTTCGCCATCACGGCCGGCGCGCCCGGTTTCCTGGTAGTAGCCTTCCATCGACTTCGGCAGGTCGGTATGCGCCACGAAGCGCACGTCCGGCTTGTCGATGCCCATGCCGAAGGCGATGGTGGCGCACATCACGATGCCATCCTCGCGCAGGAAACGGCGCTGGTTGTCAGCGCGCACTTCCGGCGGCAGGCCGGCATGGTAGGGCAGGGCGTTGAAGCCCTGGCCGCACAGGAATTCGGCAGTCTCCTCAACCTTGCGCCGCGACATGCAGTAGACGATGCCGGCCTCGCCACGGTGGCCGCGCAGGAAATCGGTCAGCTGCTTGCGGGCATTGTCCTTCTGCACCACGGTGTAGCGGATGTTGGGGCGGTCGAAGGAGCTGACGAAGTGGCGTGCTTCCTGAAGGTCCAGGCGCTCGGCGATCTCGCGCTGGGTCGGCGGGTCGGCGGTGGCGGTCAGCGCGATCCGGGGGATCTGCGGCCAGCGCTCGTGCAGCACGGTCAACTGGCGGTATTCGGGGCGGAAGTCGTGGCCCCATTGCGACACGCAATGGGCTTCGTCGATGGCAAACAGGGCGATCCGGCTGCGCGACAGCAGCGACAGGAAGCGTCCGGTCAGCAGGCGCTCGGGGGCGACATAGAGCATGTCGAGCTCACCGGCGAGCAGTTCGCGTTCGACCCGGGCGGCCGTTTCGGCGTCCAGGGTCGAGTTCAGGAATTCGGCGCGCACGCCGAGCTGGCGCAGGGCTTCGACCTGGTCCTGCATCAAGGCGATCAGCGGCGAGATGACGATGCCACAACCGTCACGCAGCAGGGCGGGCACCTGGTAGCACAGCGACTTGCCGCCACCGGTAGGCATCAGCACCAGGGCATCGTGACCGGCAGCCACATGCTCCACGATGTCCTGCTGGGGACCACGGAAATCGTCGTAACCAAAGACGCGTTGGAGCAGGTCGTGCGCGGGACGGGAAGCCATCGCGCTAGTTTACCCCGGCGGGGGAGTCGGCAGGGCTGCGCCCTGCACCTGCAGAAGCCTTCAAGCCAGAGCAACGTCAAAGGCAGCAGCCGGCTCTGGGGTGTCTGCTGGTTGGGCGGGGCGGTGTGGGCTTGCAGGACACGCCGTAAACCCGTCCTTGGGGGCTCGATGGCGCCATCCATGGCGCCAACGGTCCTGCAAGCCCACACCGACCCGCCCCCGACAGCTTCCCGGTGACGGTTGGGCCATCCACGCCATGCGTGGATCAAAATCCATCGAAATCGAATATTTCGAGATCGAAACGAAAAGAGCCGAGCATGGCTCGGCTCTACAAGGGCAGGCAGACCGCGGAAATCTGTCAAGGGCGGGGTGGGTCCGGTTGTGGGAGTGTCAGCCGCATGGATGCGGCTGCCAAGCCCCCAAGGACGGGTTTACGGCGTCTCCCGCAACCGGACCCACCCCGCCAACCCACAGGAAACCAGCTCTTGCTCTTGCTCTGGTAGTTGCTGTTGCTTCGGCCTCTGCGGGTGCAGGGCGCAGCCCTGCCGAACCACTCCCAACCCTTACTGGAGCAGGGAGCGCAGCATCCAGGCGTACTTCTCGTGGGTCTGCAGCCGCTGGGTCATCAGATCCTCGGTCGGGGCATCGTCACCCTTGGCCGCCACCTCCAGCACTTCACGTGCCGTACGGCAGACCGCTTCGTTGGCGACCACCAACTGGCGTACCATTTCACGCCAGTCCGCACTGTCGGTCAGGCCCGGTTCCTCGGCGATCGAGGTCAGCGCAGCGAATTCCCGGTAGGAGCCCGGGGCATTGAAGCCCAGCGCGCGGATGCGCTCGGCCACATCGTCCAGTGCCGCCCACTGCTCGGTGTACTGCGTCTCGAACATGGTGTGCAGCGAGTTGAACATCGACCCGGTCACGTTCCAGTGGAAGTTGTGCGTCTTCAGGTAGAGCGTGAACGCATCGGCCTGGAAGCGCGACAGACCGTCGGCGATCTTCTTGCGGTCGCCCTGGGTGATCCCGATATCGATGTTCGGCGCCGACGGTGCCGCCGCTGCAAGCTTCTGCTTGCCGGTCTTGGCCTTGGTCGTGCTCTTGGTCTTCGCCATGGGGTTCCTCCTTGTGGAATCGTTGGCCTTCACAATAAACCGGTCGTGATGACTGGTCGCTTTCAAAGTTTTGAACGAACCGATTGATGAACTCTATCGATAAAAATCCATCGCCCCGCCTGCGCCAACAGCGCGCCGCCATCGACGGCGCCATGAGCCGCGACCGGGGCCGTTTGCTGGGGATGCTCTCGCGGTGCCAGGCCAAGCCACAGGATGCGGCACTGGCCGCCACCTTCGAGCAGGCCTTGCAGGCGTCGGTGCAGCGCCGGATGACACGGGCGCAGCAGCAGCCGTCCATTACTCTGGACCCGCAGCTGCCGATTGCGCGTGAAGCCGACGCGATCATCAAGCTGATCCGCGACCATCAGGTCGTGGTGATCGCCGGTGAAACCGGCTCGGGCAAGACCACCCAGCTGCCCAAGCTGTGCCTGGCCGCAGGCCGTGGCCAGGCCGGCATGATCGGCTGCACCCAGCCGCGACGGATTGCCGCACGCGCGGTGGCCAGCCGCGTGGCGCAGGAACTGCAGAGCGAACTGGGCCAGCTGGTCGGCTACCAGGTGCGCTTCAACGACAAGGTCAGCGAAGACAGCCGCATCAAGTTCATGACCGACGGCATCCTGCTGGCGGAGATCGCCAGCGACCGCTGGTTGTCGAACTACGACACGATTATCGTCGACGAGGCGCACGAACGCAGCCTCAACATCGACTTCCTGCTGGGCTACCTGAAGCAGCTGCTGCGCAAGCGCCCGGACCTGAAGCTGATCGTCACCTCGGCCACCATCGACACCGAACGCTTCGCCCAGCACTTCGACAATGCGCCGGTGATCAGCGTGGAAGGCCGCACCTACCCGGTGGAAGTGCGCTACCGCGCGCTGGAAGGCGAGGGCGAACAGGAGGGCGAGCGCACCGTCAACGACGCCATCGTGTCGGCCATCGACGAGATCACCCGCCTGGATGCGCGCGGCGACGTGCTGATCTTCCTGCCGGGCGAGCGCGAGATCCGCGATGCGCACCAGTCGCTGGAACGGCGCAAGTACCGCAACACCGAGGTGCTGCCGCTGTACGCGCGGCTGTCCAACCAGGACCAGGACCGGGTGTTCAACCCCGGCCCGAACCGGCGCATCGTGCTGGCCACCAACGTGGCGGAAACCTCGCTGACGGTGCCGCGCATCCGCTATGTGGTCGATCCGGGCTTCGCCCGCGTCAAGCGCTACAGCCCGCGCAACAAGCTGGACCGCCTGCACATCGAGCCGATCTCGCAGGCCAGCGCCAACCAGCGCAAGGGCCGCTGCGGGCGTATCGCCGAGGGCATCTGCTACCGCCTGTACGCCGAGTCTGATTTCCAGGCGCGGCCGGAGTTCACCGATCCGGAAATCCGCCGCTCCAGCCTGGCCGGGGTGATCCTGCGCATGCTGCAGCTGGGCCTGGGCCGCATCGAGGAATTCCCGTTCCTGGAAGCACCGGACGAGCGCGCGGTAGCCGATGGCTGGCAGCAGCTGACCGAACTGGGCGCGATCGATGCCGAGCGGCGCATGACCACCATCGGCAAGCAGATGGCACGCCTGCCGGTGGACGTGAAGCTGGCGCGCATGCTGGTCGCTGCGCAGGCTGCCGGTTGCCTGCGGCCGATGCTGGTGATCGCCTCGTTCCTGGGCATCCAGGACCCGCGCGAACGCCCGCCCGAAGCACGCGGTGCGGCCGACAGCGCACATGCGCAGTTCGCCGATGGCCGCTCCGAGTTTGTCGGCGTGCTGCGCCTGTGGGATGGCTACCGGCAGGCCCACGAAGACCTGACCCAGTCCAAACTGCGCGACTGGTGTGGCCGTCATTTCCTCGGCTTCCTGCGCATGCGCGAGTGGCGCGAGCTGCATCGCCAGCTTCGCCTGCTGTGCGAAGAACTGGGCTGGAAGGAAGAGGCCAACGAGGCCTCGATGGCACCGTTGCTGGCCGGCAGCAGTGCGCCGGCACCGGCGCGTGACGACGCCGCGGCGGTGAAAGCCACCCGAGGCCAGCTGCACCGTGCCGCGCGCCTGGCCCGCGAAGGCAAGGCCGAGGCCGCACCGATGCCGGTGGCCGTGCGTGCGCAGAAGGAACAGACGCCAGTTGGCGGCGGTTTCAGTGAACGCGTGCGCGCCGCCGCCTACCAGACCCTGCACCGGGCGCTGGTGGCGGGCCTGCCGACGCAGATCGGCCACCGCACCGAGAAGGGCGATTTCCAGGCACCACGCCAGCGCCGCTTCCTGCCGTTCCCCGGTTCGGCGCTGTCCAAGCGGCCGCCGCCGTGGCTGCTGGTGGCCAACCTGCTGGATACGCAGAAGGTGTGGGGCATGACCCTGGCCGCGATCGAGCCGGACTGGGTGATCGCCGAACTGCCGCACCTGCTGCTGCGCAAGCACTTCGATCCGCACTGGTCGCGCGCGCAGGGCCAGGTGCTGGCGTCCGAGCAGATCAGCCTGTTCGGCCTGGTGCTGGCGCCGAAGAAGCCGGTGCACTACGGCCGCATCGAACCGGGCGAAGCGCATGACATCTTCGTGCGTCAGGCGCTGGTGACCGGCGAGATCAACACCCGCGCCAGCTTCGTGGCCGACAACCAGAAAGTGCTGGAGACCGCCCGCGAGGAAGAAGCCAAGCTGCGCCGCGCCGGCATCGTCGCCGACGAGGACTGGCAGGCGCGCTGGTACCTGGACCGGGTGCCGCCGCAGATCCATTCGGCGGCGGGGCTGGATACCTGGTGGAAGGGGCTGGCGCCGGAACAGCGCAAGACCCTGCACTGGTCGCTGGTCGATCTGTTACCGGGTGAGGGCAGTGAACAGGAGCGCTATCCGAAGTACCTGGCCCTGGGCCAGGCGCGCTTGCCGCTGCACTACCGCTTCGAACCGGGTGCCGACGACGATGGCGTGACCCTGGATGTGCCGCTGCATCTGCTCAATGCCCTGGACCCAGTGCAACTGGGTTGGCTGGCGCCGGGTTTCGTCGCCGACAAGGCCTCTGCATTGATCCGCAGCCTGCCCAAGGCGATGCGCCGCAACTACGTGCCGGCGCCGGACTTCGGCCGCGCGTTCTACGAGGCGTTCCCGCAGCCCAGCGCCGATGCCATCACCGGCGAACTGGCGCGTTTCCTGTCGCGCGCAACCGGCGCGACCGTGACCGCGCTCGATTTCGAGCCCGGTTCGATCGAACCGCACCTGCACATGAACCTGCGGCTGCGCGACGAGCAGGGCAAGGTGCTGGCGACCTCGCGCGATCTGGATGCACTGCGCGCCAAATTCGGCGGTCGTGCCGGCGATGCGTTCGCTGCACGCGCCGGCCGCGAGATGGCGGCCGATGGCCTGCGTACGTTCCCGGCCACGCCGATTCCGCTGCAGGTGACCGGTGAAGCGGGCGTGCCGGCGTATCCGGCATTGCTGGACGAGGGCGACAGCGTGGCGCTGCGCATCTTCGCCGACCGCCAGCAGGCGCTGGAGGCCCATCCGCTCGGCGTGCGCCGCCTGCTGGAAATCGCCTTGGCCGAGAAGGTGAAGCAGGCGCGCAAGCAGCTGCCGGTCGGTGCCAAGACCGGCCTGCTGTATGCCGCGATCGAATCGCAGGAGCGCCTGCGCGGCGACCTGGTCGATGCAGCGATGAACGCGGTGCTGGCCGAGGGCCTGGAAGACATCCGCGATGCGGCGACCTTCGAGCAGCGACGCGAGCATGCGGCCAAGGCCCTGTTCGGTGAGGCGATGTCGCGGCTGAAACTGGCCGAAACCATCCTGGGCCTGGTGGCGGAACTGAAGCCGATGCTGGAAGCACCGTTGATGGGCTGGGCGCGCGGCAACCTGGACGACATGGAAGCGCAGCTGGCCGGCCTGATCCATCCCGGCTTCCTGCGCGACACGCCGGCTGACGCGCTGGCGCAGTATCCGCGCTACCTGAAGGCGATGATCCTGCGCACCGAGCGTGCCAAGCGTGATCCGCCACGTGACCAGGCGCGCATGCTGGAACTGCACCCGTTCCTGGAAGCGCTGGAAGTGGGGGAGCAGCAGGGACTGCGCGAGCGCCCGCAATGGCAGGCGCTGCGCTGGGATCTGGAAGAGCTGCGGGTGTCACTGTTCGCGCAGGAGCTGGGGGCACGCACCGGCATCTCGGCGAAGAAGCTGGCGCAGCGGGTGACCGCATTGCGCCAGGCATGACGTCGTTGCTGTAGAGCCGAGCCCATGCTCGGCTCTACAGCAAGGTCACGGCGTTACTTGGTACGGCGCACCTTCGGCTGGGTGTTCACGCCGTCGACCTTCAGGTACCACACGCCCATCACGCCGGGCTTGATGCTGACGGCGGGGGACTGCTTGCGCACACCGGCCAGGGTGCTTGCATCGGTCTGCTCCCATTCCTGGCCGTTGTCCAGCACGTAGACGCGGCCTTTGCCGAAGCCGCGGAATTCGCCCTGCAGCACGCCGACAATCGGCTCGCTGCTGCCGAAATCGAAGAAGCCGCGATTCTTCACGATCACTTCCTGACGGCCTTCCTCGCGTGCCGATTCCCGTACGGCGGCAACCGCCTGGGTGGTGGCGGCTTCGACCTTGCCCTGCAGCCAGCGGTTCAGCGTGGCCAGTTCCTGCGCACTGAGCTTGTCCAGGCCAGCAGCCTTGAACTCGGCCGGTGACATCTGCTGCTGCAGGTCCCCCTCCACCACACGCTGGGCCAGCGCAGGCGCCGACAAGGACAGCAACAGTGCGGCACAGGCCAGCAGCCGTAGGCGGAAACGCGGGGCGATCGAGGACATGTCGGGACTCTCCTGGGTTTGCCCGCGAGTGTAGCGGCATGTCTTCATGCCGGGTGATGGTGGCCGCGGTGATTGTCCCTGAACGGCGCCGGCGCTAGTGTAGAGGCCTCTGTCTTGCCTGCTCGATGCTGTGAACCGCGCTTCCGTCCCCGGCCTGGATGCCTTGTTGAACCGTCCCTCGGCAGCCGTGCTGCCTGCTGCGCTGCGCCAGGCCCTGCGCGGGCACTGGGAAGCGCCGGAATGCGACCACCAGATGCGCGCCAGCTGGTCGGTGCTGGGTGACACCCTCGACGCACTGGCGATGCTCTCCGCCGACGAAGGCGCGGTGGTCGCGGCCCTGCTGTTCGACCTGCCAGGCCTGCGGGCGAGCCTGGAACAGCTGCCGCTGGGCAACCACAAGGCCGCGGTGATCGGCCTGCTGGATGGTCAGGACGCCGCCGACCCGGTGTGGGCGCTGCATGCCGGCCGTGAGGCAGGGCGCAACAGCGAAGGCCTGCGCCGCCTGCTGCTGGCGATCATCCGCGACCTGCGCGTGGTGCCCATCCTGCTGGCCCGGCAGCTGGCGCGGATGCGCGCGGCCGACAAGCTGGATGACGAGCAACGCCGCGCGCTGGCACAGCTGACACGCGACATCCACGCGCCATTGGCCAACCGCCTGGGCATCTGGCAGCTGAAGTGGGAGCTGGAGGACCTGGCGTTCCGCCACCTGGAACCGGAGACCTACCGTCGCATTGCGCGGGAGGTGGACGAAACCCGCATCGCCCGCGAGCGTTACGTCGAGAACGTCAAGAAGGTGCTGTCGCGCGAGCTGGTCGCGCAGGGCATCAAGGCCGAGGTCAGCGGCCGTCCAAAGCACATCTACAGCATCTGGCGGAAGATGCAGAAGAAGCGTCTGGCGTTCGACCAGCTGTATGACATCCGTGCGGTGCGCGTGATGGTCGACGACGTCGCCGCCTGCTATGCCGCGCTGGGCGTGGTGCATGCACTGTGGGCGCCGGTGCCGAGCGAGTTCGACGATTACATCGCCCGGCCCAAGGCCAACGACTATCGCTCGCTGCATACCGCCGTGGTCGGCCCGGAAGGGCGCACCATCGAAGTGCAGATCCGTACCCATGAGATGCACTCGCAGGCCGAGCTGGGCGTGGCCGCGCACTGGAAGTACAAGGAGGGTGGCAAGGGCGCGGAGAAGTCCTTCGACCGCAAGATCACCTGGATGCGCCAGCTGCTGGAGCAGGCGCAGGACGGGCAGGGCAATGAGCTGGCTGGGGCGCTCGATGCCGAGCTGACCGAAGACCGGGTCTATGCACTCAGCCCGAAGGATGAGGTGCTGGATCTGCCGCAGGGCGCCACGCCGCTCGATTTCGCCTACCAGGTGCACACCATGGTGGGCCACCGCTGCCGGGGCGCCAAGGTCAACGGTCGCATCGTGCCGCTGACCTATCGCCTGCGCAGCGGCGACCGCGTCGAGATCCTGACCGGCAAGGAGGCCGACCCCCGCCGCGACTGGCTGATGCCGGCCAACGGCTTCCTGGCCAGCAACCGCTCGCGCGAAAAGGTACGCAGCTGGTTCCACAAGCTGGACCGCGCGCGCAACGTGCAGGCCGGGCGCGAACTGCTAGAGCGCGAGCTGAAGCGTCTGGGCCTGCAGCACTCGGACCTGGCGGTGGCGGCGAAGAAGTTCCATGCCGACAGCGTTGACGATCTCTACATCCAGGTGGCGCTGGGCGATACCGGCCCGAACCAGGTCAGCCGTACCCTGCTGGAAGCCGAACGTGCAGCGAGCCAGCCGGCGCCCGCGCCGACCCTGCCGCGGCCGACCGCGCGCCGCGAGAACCTGGGCAAGTCCAAGTTCACCGTGCAGGGCGTGGGCAACCTGCTGGTGCAGCTGGCACGCTGCTGCCAGCCGGTGGCTGGCGAGCCGATCGTCGGCTACCTGACCCGTAGCCGTGGTGTCACCGTGCATCGTGCAGACTGTGCCGCGCTGGCCCGGCTGGCAGCCACCAGCCCGCAGCGCATCCTGCCGGTGGAGTGGGGCCAGGCCGGCGGCGGCTACGAAGTGGACGTGGTGGTCACTGCGGTCGACCGCCGCTGGCTGCTGAAGGACATCACCAACCTGATCGCCCAGGAAGACGCCTACGTGCTCGACATCCACAGTGACAATGTACGCAACAGTGGCCGTGCCCACCTGCGCCTGCGCCTGAAGGTGAGCGACTACGGCCAGCTGTCGACCCTGCTCGGCAAGCTGGATGCGCTGCCCGGCGTGAGCGAGGCGCGTCGCCTCGGCTGAGCTTCACGCTGCCCCGGCTACCCTGCACGCATGGAACGCGAGCCCCCGCATCGCCCGCATGGCGCTGAACACCCTGCGCTGGACCGCGTCCGCCGTGAAGGCCGTTGGTGGTGGCTGCAGGCACGCCACGCGCGCCGGGTGTGGCGCTGGGCGCTGGTCGCGGCGCTGGCGGTGTTCGTGCTGCTGGTGCTGCTGCGCAAGCCATTGGCCGACTGGTTCTGGGATGAGCCGCAGATCGAACAGTTGCTGGCCGAAGGTGACCGCGCGCTTGCCACCGGCCGGTTGAGCGCGGCCGACGGCAGTGGTGCGCGCGAGCGCTACCAGGCCGTGCTGGCGCTGGATGGTGATCGTCCGCAGGCCCGCGAAGGCCTGGCCCGTACCGGCGCCGCGGCCCTGCAGCAGGCCAGCGAAAAACTGCAGGCCAACGACCTCGAGGGCAGCGCGAAGGCGCTGGCACTGGCCCGGGAGCTGCAGGTGCCGCAGGCCGATGCGGACGCCGTGGCTCGCCAGCTGCAGGCCCGGCGCAGTGCAGGCGCCGGCATCGGTGCACTGCTGGCGCAGGCGCGCAACGCCTTTGCAGCGGGCCGGCTGGACGAAGGTGACAGCAGCGCGCTGCCCCTGTTCCAGCGCATCCTGGCATTGCAGCCGGACAATCTGCCGGCGCTGGAAGGTCGCGAGGACGCACTGAGCGATCTGCTGCAGCAGGCCCGCATCCTGGCCGGGCGCGGCGAGCTGGCCGAGGCAGCGACGATACTGCAGCGTGCGCGCCAGTTCGATGCCGGCCACGCCGATCTGCCCGCAAGCCAGGAAGCATTGGCACAGGCTGTCGACCAGCGCCTGCGCCAGGCCCAGCGCGCCTTGCAGCGGCGGCAGCTGGAATCGGCAGCGAAGGGATTCCTCGCCGTGCTGGCAGTGGCGGTTGATGATTCCAGTGCCCAGCGCGGCCGCGAACAGACCTTGCAGGCGGTGCTGGCGCGCAGCCAGAAGCGGGCCGACGACTTCCAGTTCGAGCCGGCGCAGGCCGATTCCGCGCTGGCGGCGGAACTGGGTGCTTCGCCGGCCGCGCAACAGCAGCTCGCGCAACGCCTGCAGCGCGCACAACAGGCGCAGAAGGCGCTGCAGCAGCCGGCGGTCAGCAACACGCAACGCGAACGCCAACTGCGCGACCACCTGCGCAGGATCGAGCGCGCTGAACGTGCCGGGCAATGGATCAGCCCCCCCGGCCACAGTGCGTTCGACGCGTTGCGCGAAGCGCAGTCACTGGCGCCACGCGATGCACGGGTGAAGGCTGCCGCAGCGCGGCTGCTGCCCGCCAGCCGCCGCTGCTTCGACGACAACCTGCGGCAGAACCGCGTGCAGGCCGCAGGTGCCTGCCTGCAGGCCTGGCAGACCCTGTCGCCGACCGCGGCCGGACTTCCCTCGGCGCGCCTGCGCCTGGCCCAGCGCTGGCTGGCGATCGGCAGCGAACGGCTCGGCAACGGCGACCTGGCTTTCGCGGCGCATGCCGCCGGACAGGCCCGTTTGCTGCAGCCGGACCTGGCCGAGCTGCCAGCATTCGAAGACCGCCTGCGCCGCGCAGGCGGTGAATCGCGGTGACGCTGAAGTTGTTGCGATTCGTGTAGGGTCTACGGGTGGGGTATAGTCCAGTCGCTCCGGCCGCTCCTGTGAACATGTCCAGCGTCACAACCACCGTCTCTGTTGCTTTATGTACCTGGCAGGGGGAGCGCTACATTGCCGCCCAGCTGCGCACCGTCGGTGCGCAGACCGTGCTGCCTACGCAAGTAGTGATAGTCGACGACGCCTCAACTGACGGTACATGGGGTGTTCTCGAACAGGAGGTGGCGACCCTGCATGCGAGGGGTATCGAAGTGGTGCTCCGACGGCAGCAGCAGAACGTCGGATACGTCCGCAATTTCGAAAGCGCATTATTACAGTGCAGCGGCGACATCGTCTTTCTGTGCGATCAGGATGACCTCTGGCGCGAGGACAAGATCGAGACCTTCCTAAGGATCTTCGATGCGCGTCCAGGTTTGCGGCTCCTGCACAGCAACGCGCAGTTGGTCGACGCCGAAGGTGTCCCTCTGCGGGCGACTTTGTTTCAGGCCTTGGCCATTGATCGCCAGGACATCAAGCGTGAGCATCGCGGTGAAGGCTTTGAGGTCCTCCTCGGCCGAAACATTGTAACCGGCGCGGTCACAGCGCTGCGCCGCGATCTGATCGCGGAGGCACTGCCAGTGGCTGATGGCTGGATCCACGACGAATGGTTGGCGATGGTGGCAGCAGCCAGCGGTGGACTGGATTGTATTGAGACCATCACCACCGATTACCGGCAGCACGACAGGAACCAGGTGGGGGCGCACAGGCGGGGGGTGCTTGAGCGTGCATTGGGAAGTGCCGTGGTACGTCGCAACTATTTGATGGCGGCATTGCAGCGCCTCTACTCATTGCAGTCGCGCACGCAGCGGGGACGGCCGCCGCTTGATGCTGTGCAGACCGAGATTCTCGAGCAGCGCCTGAAGCATGCACAGGCACGTGCCGGACTTGCTGTGTCGTTGTTCGCACGTTTGCTGCAGGTCTTCAGGGAAGTGGCCAGTGGCCGCTACCATCGCTTTTCAAATGGCTTGCGGTCCGCAGCCAGTGATCTGATGCCATGAGTCCACTGATATTGCAGAAACCCGACTCCGTGTCTGTCTTCGACACCAAACGTGTCTGCGCCGTGATCGTTACCTACAGGCCCAATCCCGTCTTGCTGCGCAATGTGGTTGACAGCGTGCTGCAGCAGGTAGGGCATCTGGTAGTGTTCGACAATGGCAGCAGTGCTGTTGACGTTGCTGAAATGCTGGGAGATCAAGAGGGGATAAGCGTTTTTGCTTCACCAATCAATGTTGGTCTTGGCAGTGCCTTGAATCGAGCCTATGAGCGTGCGCAGGCGCTGGAATTCGACTATGTGCTGCTGATGGACCAAGACAGCATACTGGCACCGGGAATGGTCGTTCTGCTGGGAAACGCACTGGTTGAATTGGCCCGGGATGAGAGTGTGGCGGCTGTCGGTCCGCAGTTCCGGGATTCGCGCAATGGCATGCTTGCTCCGTTCGTGCGCTTTGGATTCCCGTTCAATTTCAAGCTGCGCGGTGGGCCAGGTCAGCGCATCTCTTGTGATTTCCTCATTACATCCGGTTCGCTGATACCAATGAAGGCCTTGCGGGAGATTGGCGCAATGGACGAATCCTTGTTCATTGACAATCTGGACATGGACTGGTGCTTCCGCGCCAAGCGCAGTGGCCATGCCCTGTATGGCATTTGCGATGCGCAGATGACCCACAGCATCGGCGAGGAACTGCTGCCTTCACGTGCAAAACCCGATGGTGTGATCGTGCACAAGCCCTTCCGGCTTTACTACATCATGCGCAATCGGGTCCTGCTCTATGGGCGTGCCTATACGCCCTGGATTTGGATTGCCCAGGATATGCCGCGGTTGCTGCTGAAGCTGATGGGAAACAGCTTATTCCTAGCCCCTCGCTGGGTTCGGTTAAGGTTCATGCTGAAAGGGTTGTGGGATGGAGTTCGAGGCAAGTCGGGGGCGCTACCCCCGGCAGGTCGCTGAACAGGCGGTTTCGAGAAACTGCCTTGGGGAAATGTGCTGGGGTAGACTCCGCTGACGCCATCGCTATGCTTCTCCCGTGCCCCGACGCTACGATTCCGACGACATCGACGATTTCGACGACGACGACCAGCAGGACAACGGCCCGCTGTGGCGGCGTCGCCTGATCACCTGGAGCATGGCTGCGGTCGCGTTGGGATTGGGTTTCCTCATTCCCTATACGCTGTACCTGAACCAGCAGGTGACCCAGCGTTTCGGTGAACTGCGCTGGCAGATCCCGACGCGTGTCTATGCGCGCCCGCTGGTGCTCACCCCCGGCAAGGCGATGGATGCGTCCACGCTGAAGACCGAGCTGGCCGCCTCCGCCTACCGCGATGACGGCCAGGGCAAGGAGCCGGCCACCTATGCGGTGAACGGCGGGCGCTTCGTCATCTCCAGCCGCGGCTACAACGACGTCGATGGCCGGGTTGCCCCGCGCCGGCTCGAGCTGTCGCTGGCCGATGGTGCGGTCGCCTCGCTGCGTGACGCCGACAACCGCAAGGCGTTGAAGGCCGCACGGTTGGACCCGGCCCGCATCGCCACCCTGTACGGCCAGAAGCAGGAAGAACGCCGCCTGATCCGCATGGACGAGGCGCCGGACCTGCTGGTGACCGGCCTGCAGGCGGTGGAGGACAAGGACTTCAACCGCCATCACGGCATCGACCTGTCGGGCATCGCGCGCGCGGTATGGGTGACCATCCGCTCCGGCGGCCAGAGCCGCCAGGGCGCCTCCACGCTGACCCAGCAGTTGGCCCGCAGCGGCCTGCTCGGCATCGGCAAGGAACAAACGGTCACCCGCAAGTTCAACGAAGTGCTGTACGCGCTGATCATGGAAGCGCGCTACGACAAGCGCACCATCTTCGAGGCCTACCTCAACCAGGTGTACCTGGGCCAGCGTGGCAGCCAGGCGATCCATGGCATGTCGTCCGGTGCCGAGTTCTGGTTCGGCCGCGACCTGCAGTCGCTGGAGACCGAGCAGATCGCGCTGCTGATCGGCCTGGTCAAGGGCCCGTCCTTCTACGACCCGCGGCGCAATCCGGAACGCGCGCTGGATCGCCGCAACTTCGTGCTGGGCAAACTGCACGAGGCCACGCTGATCGATGACGCCGAGTACCAACGTGCGTTGAAGGCCCCGCTGGGCGTGCCCAAGACGCCGGGCCTGGTTGCCGCCAACCGCTTCCCGGCCTATGTCGATCTGGTCCGCCGCCAGCTGGGCCATGACTATCCGGAATCGGCGCTGCAGGGCGCGGGCCTGAGCGTGATGACCGGCATGTCGCCGTCCGCGCAGGCCTATGCCGAAGGCGCGGTGACCCGCACCATCAAGTCGCTGGAAAGCAAGCGCCGCCCCGAACTGCAGGCCGGCATGGTGCTGACCGACGTGCACAACGGTGACGTGCTGGCGGTCATCGGCAGCCGTGAGGTGTCCGAGGTTGGCTTCAATCGAGCGATCGAAGCACAGCGCCCGGTCGGTTCGCTGCTCAAGCCGTTCGTCTACCTGCTGGCCTTGGCACAGCCGGACCGCTACTCGCTGGCCAGCTGGGTCGATGACTCGCCGGTGACGGTGCAGCTCGGCCGCGGCCGCAACTGGAGTCCCGGCAACGCGGACAACCGCAGCCACGGCACGGTGCGCCTGATCGACGCACTGGCGCATTCCTACAACCAGGCCACGGTGCGCGTGGGCATGCAGGTCGGCCCGGAGCGCGTGACCCAGCTGATCCATGTCCTGGCCGGCATCAAGGCCGACGCCAACCCGGCGGTAATCCTCGGCTCGACCGACCAGAGCCCGTACGCGATGGCGCAGCTGTACCAGTTCCTGGCGTCCGGCGGCGAGATCCAGCCGCTGCACGCGGTGCGTGGCGTGCTCGATCCGCAGGGCAAGCTGCTCAAGCGTTACGACAAGACCCCGGCACCGGCGCAGGAGGGCGACTCGATTGCCGCCAACCTGATCAGTGTCGGCCTGCAGCAGGTGGTTGCCAGCGGCACCGCGCAGCGGCTCAACGCTGATGGCCTCGGCCGCCTGCAGCCGGCCGGCAAGACCGGTACCACCAATGATGGTCGCGACAGCTGGTACGCCGGTTACACCGGCGATCATCTGGCGGTGATCTGGATCGGCAACGACCAGAACGAGCAGGCCGGCCTGTACGGTGCCACCGGCGCGATGCGGGTCTGGTCGGGTATCTTCCAGCGCCTGCCGAGTGCTCCGCTGCGGGTCAGCAACAAGGGCCTGGACTGGCAGTCGGTGGCGCCCACCGGACTCAACAGCACGGATGAAGGCTGCCCGGGCGCGCGTCGTTTCCCGTTCGTGGTGGGCTATGCACCGGCCTATGCACCGTGCGCGCCGGCAGTGTCGCCGGACGCGCAGGGTGCTGAAGGCGAGGGCGGTGGCTGGCGCAGCTGGTTCGGCCTGGACCGCAAGCCGGAAGCGCCTGCCGAACCTGCCGCGGCGCCCGCCGCCGCCACTCCTCCCCCGAGCCGATGATGCCGATGAACATGCGATCCCTGCTGCAGCCCCTGGCCCTGACCGGCCTCAGCCTGGCCCTGGCCGCCTGCGTGACCAGCGCGCCGCCGGTGGTCACGCCGGTCGATACCACTACGCCGGCACAGCGCCTGGCCGCGGTGGATGCGGCCGCAGGTCCGGACGACAAGGAGCTGTCGGTGCAGCCGCTGCGTGATTCGCAGGTGGAAGACCTGCGGGTGACCGCGCAGGCGCAACGCCAGGCGAACGACCTGGCCGGTGCCGCCAGCAGCCTGGACCACGCGCTGGAAATCGTCGCCGGCGACCCGGCGGTACTGCAGGAACGTGCCGAACTGGCACTGCTGCAGGGGCAGTGGGCGCAGGCGGAGACGTTCGCGCGCAAGGCGGTGGATCTGGGCTCGAAGACGGGGCCGCTGTGCCGGCGGCACTGGGCGACGATCGAGCAGTCGCGCCTGGCGCGGGGCGAGAAGGAAAATGCGGTGTCGGCGCATGCGCAGCTGGAAGGCTGCACCGTGCCTGGGATCAAGCGGTACTGAATTTCCAGCCAACGGCGCAGCCCCTCGTGGCTGGCCGCAAAATGCGGGTCATGTGATTGGGCCGGGCGGGTGGGCTGCGCAGGGGGCGCTGCAAGTACGTCCATGTAAGCTCGGTCGCCGCATCCATGCGGCTCACGCCCCTGCGCAGCCCACCCGCCCGGCCCCTGACAGTTTCCGTGTGCGTCCAGCCACGGAAAAGAAAAAAACAGATCAAAAGCGGGTCGCGCGCTGCGCGCACTCGCCGTGGGGTCGGAGCCGTTTTCCGCAGGAAAACGGCTCCGACCCCTTCTTGTTTCCGTTCGACCCACCGCTTCTGAATCCAGTCGAGCAAGCGCGACGCCACGAAGCACGTCCATCCGTCACCGGGAAACTGTCGAAGGCGGGTCGGGAGGGGCAGGCAGGACCGTTGGCGCCATGGATGGCGCCATCGAGCCCCCAGGATGGGTTTACGGCGTGTCCTGCCTGCCCCTCCCGACCCGCCCAGCATGTAGAAACCCAGAGTCATGAACCAAGCTGTTGCCGTTGCTTTTGCGGGTGCTCTGGCTTGAAACGGGTGCCGGGCAGCGCCCGGCCGGGTATCCTCTCCCTCTGATGTCCGACCTTGTCCATGCCAGCCGCGAAGCCCTCAGCGACGGCGGCGCGCTCGCCTCGCACCTGGATGCATTCGTCCCGCGTCCGGCACAGCTGCACCTGACCGAAGCCATCGCCGATGCGCTGCAGCAGCGTGATCTGCTGCTGGCCGAGGCCGGTACCGGCACCGGCAAGACGTTCGCCTACCTGGTGCCGGTGCTGCTGTCCGGGTTGCGCACCATCATCTCCACCGGTACCCGCGCGCTGCAGGACCAGCTCTACCACCGCGATCTGCCACGGGTGCGCCAGGCGCTCGGTGTTGGCCTGCGCAGTGCGCTGCTGAAGGGACGCGCGAACTACCTGTGCCGCTATCGCCTGCAGCAGGCGCGTGGCGAGCCGCGTTTTTCCAGCCCCGAACAGGCTGCGCAGTTCCAGCGGATCCTGGCCTGGTCCGGTCGTTCGGAGTTCGGTGACATCGCCGAACTGGAAGGCCTGGCCGATGATTCGCCGCTGCTGCCGATGGTCACCTCCACTGTCGACAACTGCCTGGGGACCGACTGCCCGTTCTGGGATGACTGCTTCGTGGTGCGCGCGCGGCAACGCGCGCAGGCCGCCGATGTGGTGGTGGTCAACCACCATCTGCTGTTGGCCGACCTGGCACTGAAGCAGGACGGCTTTGGCGAGTTGTTACCTGGGGCGCAGGCCTTCGTCATCGACGAGGCGCACCAGTTGCCCGAGTTGGCCGCGCAGTTCTTCGGCGAAGGTTTTGGCATGCGTCCGTGGCAGGAACTGGGCCGCGACTGCCTGGCCGAAGCGCGCGGCGTCGGGGGCGCGCAGTCGGCGCTGCAGGAACCGGTCGACCAGTTGCAGCAGGCGCTGTTGGCGCTGCGCTCGGCAATGGAAGGGCTGCCAGCGCGTGGCACGCAATGGCGTGCACTGGCGATGCCGCAGGTGCGTGATGGCTTCGATACGGTGATGGCTGGCCTGGTGACGCTGGAGCAGGCGCTGCAGCCGCTGCGCGAAGCGGCTGCCGGCCTCGATGCCTGCCATGCGCGTGCGCGCGAGGCGGTCTCGCGGCTCAGTCGCTGGCTGGGCGATGACGAACCCACCCTCGATTTCGATATCGATCCGGCGGAGACCGCCAGCGCCGCCGATGTGCTCTGGTACGAGCTTACGCCGCGTGGTTTCCGCTGCCAGCGCACGCCGATGGATGTGTCCGGTCCATTGCGCGAGCATCGCGAACGCAGTCGCGCCGCATGGATCTTTACCTCGGCGACACTGACCGTGGGCGGTGGTTTCGATCACATCGCCACCCGCCTGGGCCTGGACGATCCACATACGCTGGTCCAGCCAAGCCCCTTCAATTGGCCCGAGCAGGCGTTGTGCTATCTGCCCGAGGGCCTGCCTGATCCGGCCGCGCGTGGTTTCGGAACCGCGCTGATCCAGACCCTGCGGCCGGTGCTGCAGGCCTCGCAGGGCAGGGCGTTCCTGTTGTTCGCCTCGCACCGTGCATTGCGCGAGGCCGCCGAGGCACTGCGTGATGGGCCATGGCCGTTGTTCGTGCAGGGCGAGGCGCCGCGTGCGACGCTGCTGCAGCGCTTCCGCGAATCGGGCAATGGCGTGCTGCTGGGCTCGGCCAGTTTCCGCGAGGGCGTGGACGTGGTGGGTGAGGCGCTGAGCGTGGTGATGATCGACAAGCTGCCGTTCGCGGCACCGGACGATCCGGTGTACGAGGCGCGTCTGGAGGCGATCCGCAGCCAGGGCGGCAACCCGTTCCGCGATGAGCAGCTGCCACAGGCGGTGATTGCGCTGAAACAGGGCGTCGGCCGCCTGATCCGCAGCGAGAGCGACCGTGGCGTGCTGGTGTTGTGCGACCCGCGCCTGCTCAACCGCGGCTACGGCCGGGTCTTCCTCGATTCGCTGCCGCCGTTCCGCCGTACCCGCAACCTGACCGATGTGCAGGCCTTCTTTACGCCACAATGGGCGCCCGTGGCCGATGATGCGGCTGCCCGGGCCGCTGTTGCGACCGGCCCCGAGCCGGCGCCCGGTGCCACGTTCCCCCTGTTCTGACCCGATCCGATGAAACTGCTCGCCTTTGAAACCGCCACCGAAGCCTGTTCCGTTGCCCTGCATGTCGATGGGCAGGTACTGGAACGCTTCGAGATCGCCCCGCGCCGGCATGCCGAACTGAGCCTGCCGTGGGCCGAGGCGCTGCTGGCCGAGGCCGGCATCAGCCGTCGCCAGCTGGACGGCATCGCGCTCAGCCGCGGCCCTGGTGCGTTCACGGGCGTGCGCCTGGCGATCGCCATCGCGCAGGGCATCGCACTGGCGCTGGACCGTCCGCTGCTGCCGGTATCGACGCTGCAGGTGCTGGCGCTGCGGGCACCGGCAGAAGAAACGCAGATCCTGTCGGCGATCGACGCACGGATGGGGGAGTTGTACGTTGCGCGCTTCGAGCGTGTTGACGGCCTGCCGCTCGCGCGCGATGGCGAGCGTGTGTGCGCACCGGATGCAGTGGCGTTGCCGGAAGGTTTGTCGGCCTATGGCGTGGGCACCGGCTTCGGTGCGGCCGACGGCGCGCTGGTGGCGCAGTTGGGCAGCGGCCTTCGTGGATTCGATGCCACGGCATTGCCGCGGGCGTCGGACGTGCTGGCACTCGCGGTGCCGGCGTTCGCGCGTGGCGAGGCGATTGCGCCGGAGAAGGTCGAGCCCGCGTACCTGCGTGACAACGTGGCACTGACCCTGGTCGAGCAGCAGGCCGCGCGTGAGGCGAAGGCGAAGGCCAACGGCTGAGCCCCTCGTGGCGGAGCGCGAAAGCACAAGCCGTGGTTTGGCCGGGCGGGTGGGCTGCGCAGGGGGCGCTGCAAGTACGTCCATGTAAGCTCGGTCGCCGCATCCATGCGGCTCACGCCCCTGCGCAGCCCACCCGCCCGGCCTATGACAGTTTCCGTGCGCGTCCGCCACGTAAGATCAAAAAAAGAAAAGTCAAAATCAAAAGCGGGTCGCTTCGCTTGCATCCACGCGTGGCGTGGATGTGTATCGACCAAGGTTGACACCTACCAAAGCAATGGTGCGCCGCGATCTGTCAGAGGTGGGGCGGTGTGGGCTTGCAGGACCGTTGGCGCCATGGGCGCGAGGCACGCCTCGGGCGGGTTGGGCAGGACGCCCAACCCCGGTCTTGCCGTGTGCGCAGGACAGCGCACACGAGCAAGGCGCCATCGAGCCCCCATGGATGGGTTTACGGCGTGTCCTGCAAGCCCACACCGCCCCGCCAAGCACAGCATCCCGACCGCCGCTTTTGCCGTTGCCGTGGCCGTGGCCTCTGCGGGTCCCGGGCCGCAGGCCCGGGCAACAAACCCCTACCGGTCGTCGTGCAGGGTGCCGCCCGGCAGGAACACCCACGTGCGGGTGACCTGCAGGATGTCGATCTCGTCTTCGGTCTTCGGCAACGGCGGGAACGGCTGGGCCAGCTTCACCACCCGCAGTGCCGCCTCATCCAGCAGCGGCGTCCCGCTCGAACGCAGGATCCGGCTGCTCTCCACGCTGCCATCGCGGCGCACCCCCACGCTGATCACCACCTGGCCACCGAGGCGGCGCTGCCGGGCCTCGTCCGGGTAATTCAGATTGCCTACGCGCTCGGCCCGGTCGACCCAGGCACGCAGGTAATTGGCATAGGCATATTCGCGCGTGCTGGCCGACACGAACTTGCGGTTCGGGCGCTTGGCGTACTGCGCCGAGCGCAGATGCACTTCGGCAGCCAACCGCGCCATCTCCACATCGCGCTGCTCGCGCGCGCTCAGCGGTGCGTCCGGTTCGGGCTGATCCGGCGTGGGGCGGGACTGTGCCTGCGCCACCACCTCTTCGCCATTGCGGCTGCTGACCACCCGTGCCTGCGGCGGCGGAACCGGCGCGGCCGATTGCTGCTGCTGCGGCACCGGGCTCAGCCCGGACTGGGCCTGTGGGACGATGCCGGCCTGGTTGTCGCGTGGACGCTGTGCGCGGTCGTGCTCGCCACCGCCTTCCTGGTTGGCCGCGGCCAGGAAATCAGCCTGCTTCGGCGTCAGCGCGGTGCGGGTCTGGCTGAAGATCACTTCCAGCGTCGGCACCAGCGGCGCATCGCCCTTCACGGCGAAGCCCACGCCCAGGATCAGCAGGGCGTGGACCAGCACCGACAGCGCGATGGTCGCCCCCAGCCGTTGTGCTTCGCGCGGCGGCGGGGGCAGTACGGCAGGTGCGGACGGCATCAGCGCAGGCCGGCCTCGAGTGCGTCGAACAGGGTGCCGGCAATGTTCAGGCCGTACTGCGCGTCCAGTTCGCGCACGCAGGTCGGGCTGGTCACGTTGACCTCGGTCAGGTAATCACCGATCACGTCCAGGCCGACGAAGCGCATGCCGCGACGCTTCATCTCCGGGCCCACCTGGGCGGCGATCCAGCGGTCGCGCTCGCTCAGCGGGCGGCCTTCGCCACGGCCGCCGGCGGCGAGGTTGCCGCGGAATTCGTCGCCCTGCGGGATGCGCGCCAGGCAGTAGTCGACCGGTTCGCCATCGACCAGCAGGATGCGCTTGTCGCCGGCGCTGATGTCGGGAATGAACTTCTGCGCCAGCGCCATCCTGTGGCCGCCGTCGGTCAGCGTTTCCAGAATCACGTTCAGGTTCGGATCGCCCTGGCCGCTGCGGAAGATCGAGCGGCCGCCCATGCCGTCCAGCGGCTTCAGCACGGCCTGGCCATGCTCCAGCGCGAAGGCCTTCAACGCCTTGGCGTCGCGGCTGACCAGGGTCGGCGGGCAGCACTGCGGGAACAGCAGCGCGGCCAGCTTCTCGTTGTAGTCGCGCAGGCCCTGGGGGTTGTTGACCACGCAGGCGCCGGCCGCTGCGGCCACGTCCAGCACCTGGGTGTCGTAGATGTATTCGGCGTCGACCGGCGGATCCTTGCGCATCAGTACGATCTGGCCGGGGCCGAATTCGGTGCGGCTGAATGCGCCCAGCTCATACCAGCCGGCCGGGTCGTCGCGCACCTGCAATGGCGCGGTCTGGGCCACCGCCACGCCGCCCTCCAGGGCCAGGGCACCCGGACGCACGTAGTGCAGGGCATGGCCGCGGCGCTGGGCTTCCAGCAGCATGGCGAAGGTGGTGTCCTTGGCGATCTTGATGTGGGCGATGGGGTCCATCACCACGATGACGTTCAACGGCATGGGCGCACCTGTCAGGCAAGGCGTTGATGGTAGCGGCAACGCCGCCCGCGCGCCTCCCCGCCGTACTGCAACGCAGCGTCCGCCCGGCGCCCGCGCACGCATTGCGAAACCCGTCACGTTCAGGAGGGTGCCATGCCCCGCGCCATGGGGCGGCCTTGAAGCGGGCGCGGAAAGTGCGATATAGATACGCTTTCGTAGCGGCCCCCGCCAGAGATCGGGCCGTGCGCTTGGGGATAGGCAATGACTGAAAACACGACTGCGGGCGGGGAACTCGCAGGACTCCGGGTGATGGTCATCGATGATTCGAAGACCATCCGCAGGACTGCGGAAACGCTGCTCAAGCGCGAAGGCTGCGAGGTGGTCACCGCCACCGACGGCTTCGAAGCGCTTGCGAAGATCGCAGACCAGCAACCGCAGATCATCTTCGTCGACATCATGATGCCGCGCCTGGATGGGTACCAGACCTGTGCGCTGATCAAGGGCAACCAGCTGTTCAAGGCGACCCCGGTCATCATGCTCTCGTCCAAGGATGGCCTGTTCGACAAGGCGCGGGGACGCATCGTCGGCTCGGAGCAATACCTGACGAAGCCTTTCACGCGTGAAGAACTGCTGGGTGCCATCCGCACATACGTCAACGCCTGACCAGGGGGGGAAGGCACAATGGCTCGTATCGTTCTGATCGAGGATTCACCGACCGACCGTGCGGTGTTCACCCAGTGGCTGCGCCGTGCCGGCCACGAGGTGCTGGAAGCGGACAACGCCGAGGATGGACTGCAGCTGGTCCGCGACCAGGTGCCGCAGCTGGTGCTGATGGACGTGGTCCTGCCCGGCATGAGCGGCTTCCAGGCCACCCGCGCGATGGCCCGTGATGCAGCGATCAAGCACATCCCGGTGATCATCGTCAGCACCAAGGCGATGGAAACCGACAAGGCCTGGGGCCTGCGCCAGGGCGCGGCCGACTACATCGTCAAACCGCCGCGCGAGGATGAACTGATCGCGCGGATCAACGAGCTGGTGGCCTGATGCGCTCGCCCTTCGACATCCTCGAAGCCTACGAACGGCGAAGCCTGGCCCACGCGGTGCAGCTGCCCGAGCGGCAGTTCGCGCAGGACCTCTGGCGTGGCGTGGGTTACCGCGTCGGCCAGCGTCGGCTGGTGTCCGATTTCCGCGAAGTGGTGGAAATCGTGCCGATGCCGCCGGTCACCCCGGTGCCGTGCGCACAGCCGTGGCTGCTGGGCGTGGGCAACCTGCGCGGCAACCTGTTCCCGGTGGTCGACCTGAAGTACTTCCTGGAAGGCACGCGTACCGTGCAGCAGGAAGGCCAGCGCGTGCTGATCATGCGCCAGGCCGGCGGCGACGTCGCGCTGACCATCGATGAGCTGTTCGGCCAGCGCAGTTTCGAACTGGACCAGCAGATCGAAGCCGGCACGCTGGCCGAAGGGCGTTACGGCCACTTCGTCGATCGCGCCTTCCACGCCGACGGCCACGACTGGGGCGTGTTCTCGCTCTCGCTGCTGTCGCGTACCCCTGAATTCCGGCAAGCCGCGGCCTGAGGCCGGGCAACGCCCCCTGCATTGAAGATCGAGGTTGAACGATGAGTACTGCTTCGGACGCCACCAAGACCGGCAAGCTGCGGCTGGGCGGCAGCAACCTCTGGCTGTTCCTGCTGCTGGCATCGATGATCCTGTTCGGCGTCAACACCGGCGTCGCCACCTGGCAGGGCAGTCGCCTGGCCGATGCCGGTTCCAAGGCGGCCGACCTGCAGGTGCTGTCACAGCAGCTGGCCAACCAGGGCCGTGACGCGGTGGGCGGCAACGCGCAGGCGTTCACCGCCTTCAAGGCCACCCGCAACGCGATCGAACAGAACGTATCGACCCTGCAGGGGCGCTACGGCAAGGAACCGGGCGTGTCCGGTGCGATCGCCACCCTGGGCGAAACCTGGGCGCCGCTGGGCAAGCAGGCCGGGCAGCTGGTCGCCAGTGAACCGGCGGTGCTGGCCCTGGCCGGCAACGCCAACAACTTCACCGGCGCCGTGCCGGGGCTACAGGCCCAGCTGAACGAGCTGGTGCGTGCGATGTCCGCTTCCGGCGCCCCGTCGTCGCAGGTGTACAGCGCCCTGCAGCAGGTGGTGGTGGCCGGCTCCATGGCCCGCCGCGTGACGGAAATGCGTGCCGGTGGCAGCGCCGCTGCCACCTCGGGCGATGCACTGGCCCGCGACATCACCGTGTTCTCGCAGGTGCTCGACGGCCTGCGCAACGGCAACGAGGAACTGGGCATCACCGCCGTGCGCGGTGCTGCCGCCGTGGCCGCGCTGGAGCAGTCGCAGCAGAAGTGGGAAGCGATGAAGCAGGACGCCGACGCGATCCTGGCCAGCTCGCGCCAGCTGTTCGCCGCGCAGTCGGCGGCCACCGCACTGGGCCAGGGTTCTGCGCACATGCTGGACGACAGCCGCAAGCTGTTCGAGGCGTTCTCCTCGTTCGGTTCGGTGTCCGATACCCGCCTGTTCCCGAATTTCTGGATTGGCGTGGTGTCCGGCGCGCTGTCGCTGATCGCGATCATCGGTTTCGTCTCCACCAACGTGCGCAGCCGCTCGCGCGAGCAGGAACTGCGCTACCAGACCCAGGTGGAGTTCAACAGCCGCAACCAGCAGGCGATCATGCGGCTGCTGGACGAAATTTCCTCGCTGGGTGAGGGCGACCTGACAGTGAAGGCCTCGGTGACCGAGGACATGACCGGCGCCATCGCCGACGCGATCAACTACGCCGTCGACGAGCTGCGCCACCTGGTGACCACCATCAACGACACCTCGGCCAAGGTCGCGCTGTCCACCCAGGAAACCCAGGCCACCGCCATGCAGCTGGCAGAGGCGGCGGGCCACCAGGCCAACCAGATCACTTCGGCGTCGGACCGCATCGGCGAAATCGCGGCGAGCATCGAACAGGTGTCGCGCAACTCGGCTGAGTCGGCCGACGTGGCACAGCGCTCGGTGGTGATCGCCGCCGAGGGTGCCGGCGTGGTGCGCGAGACCATCCAGGGCATGGACCAGATCCGCGACCAGATCCAGGAAACCTCCAAGCGTATCAAGCGCCTGGGCGAGTCGTCGCAGGAAATCGGCTCGATCGTGGAACTGATCAACGACATTTCCGAGCAGACCAACATCCTGGCGTTGAACGCGGCGGTGCAGGCGGCCTCGGCCGGTGAAGCCGGCCGTGGTTTCGCGGTCGTGGCGGACGAAGTGCAGCGCCTGGCAGAACGTACCTCCGGCGCGACCCGACGCATCGAGAACCTGGTGCAGGCCATCCAGGCCGACACCAATGAAGCGGTCACGTCGATGGAACAGACCACCGCCGAGGTGGTGTCCGGTGCACGCCTGGCCGAGGACGCCGGCACCGCGCTGACCGAAATCGAGCGCGTGTCCAATGCACTGAACACCCTCATCAAGAACATCTCCATCGCCGCCCAGCAGCAGTCGGCCGCGGCCTCGGACATCACCCGCACCATGGCCGTGATCCGGCAGATCACCGGCCAGACCTCGCAGGGTGCCGGGCAGACCGCCGAATCGATCGGCCACCTCGCGCAGCTGGCGGCCGACCTGCGTCGTTCGGTCGCCGACTTCAAGCTGCCGGCGTGACGCGGGCAGGGCGGCGAGCAAGGAACCAGTCGATGAAGCATTTCCATTCCCCACGCCAGAACTCGCGCGGCTTCCGCGCGGCGGCGAACGGAGCGCGTCCATGAGCAGTCTGCGCGATGCGATGAGCCACGCAGCGCTGGGTTGGGTCAAGCCTGAGCTGGACGAGACCCTGCGCCAGGTGCGCAACGAGGTCGAGTACTACGCAGAAGACCCGGCCGATGCCAGCCGCATGCGCATCTGCGCCGGCTACCTGCACCAGGTGCAGGGCACCCTGCGCATGGTCGAACTGTATGCCCCGGCGATGGTGGCCGAGGAGCTTGAACAGCTGGCCAATGCCATCGGCGCCGGTGGTGTGGCAGATCGGGATGAAGCCTGCGCGACCCTGATGCGTGGCAGCGTGCTGCTGCCCGACTACCTGGAGCGCCTGCAGAACGGGCATCGCGACATCCCGATCGTGCTGATGCCACTGCTCAACGAAATCCGTGCCGCGCGTGGCGAAGAAGGGGTGCATGACAGCGTGCTGTTGGCATTCGCACCGGACAGCGTCACCGCCACCGAGGCCGAACTGGACCATGCCCGTGGCAGCCTGAGTGGACGCAATCGCGAACTGCTCGACACCGTCGGCAGTGCGGTGAAGGAAGAACTGCTGCGCATCAAGGATGCGCTGGACCTGCACCTGCGTACCGGCGGCGCGCCCGAACAGCTGCAGACCCAGGCCAACGAGCTCGGTGCGGTGGCCGATACGCTGGGCATGATGGGCCTGGGCGTTGCCCGCGGCGTGGTCGTGCAGCAGCGTGATGCACTGCGTGGCGTGGTCGAAGGGCGCCAGCAGATCGACGAGAACCTGTTGCTGGATATCGCCGGGGCACTGCTGTACGTGGATGCCTCGCTGGATGACCAGGTTGCTCATCTGGGCGCCGGCGGCAGTGGCGAGGACGATCCGAGCGCGGTGGAGAACCGGCGCACGGTTGAGGTGCTGGCGCATGAGGCCATCGCCAACTTCGCCGCCGCGCGCGAGCACTTCGTCGCGTTCATTGAAACCAGCTGGAACCATGCCGAGCTGCAGGACGTGCCGCGCCTGCTGGGCGATGTCTCCGGCGCGCTGCGCATGCTGGATCTGGGCACGGCGGCCGATTACCTGCGCGGTGTGCAGCAGTACATCGAAGCCGAGCTGATCGGTCGCCAGCGCGTGCCCAGTGGTCGTCAGCTGGACACCCTGGCCGATGCCATGGCCAGCCTGGAGTACTACCTCGAAGCACTGCGCGACCGCCGCCCGGGCCGCGAGGACATTCTCGACATCACCCGCAGCAGCCTTGAAGCGCTGCGCTACTGGCCGTTGCCGGACCGCAACGCGGTGGAACCTGTTGCCGCCGCGCCGATTCCGTTCGCATCGCTGCTGATCGAACGCGAGCCGGTCGCGCTGCAGGCCGAGCCGTTGCAGCCGGAGCGCATCGAGATTCCGGTGCAGCCGGCCGCGCCCGCCGCCGGCACTGTGCCGGTGCCGCTGCCGGACTTTACCTTTGATCCGCCACCGGCCATGCCTGCACCGGAGGTGGTGGACAACAGCCTGATGTTCGGTGCGCTGGGGACCGTTGCATCCGCACCGCTGTCGCTGCAGGACGACGCAGATGCGCCCTTGGTCTTCGCCGCCTCCAGTGCGCCTGCACCCGACGTGCCGCAATGGGATCTCGCACCGTTCCATTCCGACTCCGATCCGGCCGCGAGTGCCGAAGACGAGCGCAGTCCGACCTTCGCCAGCTTCGAGCCGGTCAGTTTCGAACGGGTCGAAACCGGAGTGGGATCGGCGCCGCAGTGGACACTGTCGGAGGCAGCGCCGCCGGCAGTGGCCGATGCGGCCGTGATGGCTGTCGAGGGCGGCGTCGACGCCTCGGTGCCCTTCGACACCGCTGGCTTTGCCGCGCCGGTGTTCGACCCGGTCGCTGCAGAGCACGATGCGGTTGCCGCCGGCGAGGACGTGGTATTCCGCTTCGACGCCGATGCGCTGGACAATGCCGACGACGTGCTGTCGCTGCACGCGATGGAGACGCTGTCGCTGGAAGACGACGCCGGATTGCATCCGTCGCTGGAGATCGTCGATGCCGCCACGCCCCTGCGGGTAGACGAAAGCCTTGTGGTTGCCGGAGTGGACGCCGTTCCGGCGGGTGTGTCGGAGGACGTGCCCGCGCCGATGGCCGAGATGCTGGCGCCGGCCTCCGATGCACCAGCACCGGCGGTGTCGGTGATTGATATCGACACCATCGCACCCATCGATTTCAGCGAAGCCGACGCGCAGTTCTTTGCCGAGCTGAGCGCTGCGGCGGCCGACTTCAATCCGCAGGCCATGGCGGCTCCGCCCGCTGCGGACATCCCGGTCGTGGCTGGGACCGAGGGCGGCTTCGAGGCCGGCTTCGACGACGATGCCGAGAACATTGACGAGGACATCCGCGAGGTGTTCCTGGAAGAGTTCGACGACGAGCTCGCCAACCTTGGCACGCTGCTGCCGGCATGGCGTGTGCAGCTGGACAACATGGACCGGCTGCGGCCGATCCGGCGCATCTTCCACACCCTCAAGGGCAGTGGCCGCCTGGTGGGGGCGCGCACCCTGGGCGAGTTCGCCTGGAAGATCGAAGGCATGCTCAACCGCGTGCTTGATGGCAGCCGCCCGGCCACTCCGGCCGTGCTGGCGATGGTCGATAACGCACATGCCGCGCTGCCGCAGCTGAACGCCGCGCTGCGCCATGGCCAGCGCATCAGCGTGGACCTGCAGGCGATGCAGGCCATCGCCGATCGTGTCGGCGCCGGTGAGGAAACCTATTACGTGCCGCTGCCGGTAGCGGCCGCACCGGTGGCCGAGGCCGAAGGCGAGGACGAGATCAGCCGCATCCTGGCGGCCGAAGCCATCGCGTCGGTGCAGGACGAAGCCGAGCCGGTGCCCGAGGCCGTGGGCACGCCAGCCAACATCGACAGCGTGCTGCGCGAGATCCTCGAAGCCGAAGTGGAAGTCCACCAGGCCACCCTGCAGGATTGGCTGCGCTCGGCGCAGCAGGCACCGCAGCCGGTCAGCGACGCGCTGCTGCGCGCAGTGCACACCATGAACGGCGCCTTCGCGATGACCGAAGTGCCGGAAATCACGGCGGTCACCGGCGGTGCCGAGTCCTACATCAAGCGCGCACTGGCCGCCGACGTGGTGCCTGGCGACGAAGGCGTTGCCGCACTGGATGCGACTGCGCAGGCGATCACCGCGACCATGGAGGCGCTGCAGGCCGAACAGCCGCGCATTGTTCCGCAGGGCGCGTTGGTGCAGCGGCTGCAGGCATTGGCCGGCGAGCTGCCGGAAGCACGCTGGCCGCTGTTCGCGCTGGAAGACGAGGATGAGGAGGGTGTCGAGCTGGCGGCTGATGTCGAGCAGGCATCCGAAGCCGAAGCGCCGCTGTCTGGGCTGGACGCGCTGGACGAAACCGGCATGCCGTCCGCTTTCGATGCGGCGCCCGATCTCATTGCCGAGCCGCAGCTGCTTGCCGAAGATGCGCTGGAACCGGTTCCAGCTGCAGCCGAGCCGCAGCCGCTGGATGTCGCGGCCGACAGCGGCCTGGACGTGGGCGAGCTGACCGCCAGCGATGATCTTTCGCGTTACTTCGACGCCGGCTGGCCGTCGGTGCCAGGCGAAGCTGAACCTGCCGTGGCGGACACCGGTGCGATTGAATCGATCCAGCCGGTCGAGAGTGCGCCTGCTGTCGAAGTGGCCGAAGCAGATGCCGTGCCCACGATCGTGATGGTCGACGACGCTGATCTGACCATGGCCGACGATCTGTCGCCGTACCTCGACGCCAGTGCGCTGCCGGTGGATGACCGTGACGCGGAAGAGCTGCCGGTGTCTGCGGAAGTTGACGCGATCGACCTGAATACGTCGCTGTCCTTTGATTCGGGCCGTGGCGATGACCGCGTCATTGACGACGCTGCTGCACTGCCACTCGACAGCGAGCTGTCGAGCCTGCAGGATGAAATGGCTGTGCCGGGTTTTGCAGAACCGGTCACGCTGGCAGCCGCGCTCGAGGCCGGCCTGCACGTGATCGAGGAAGAGCAGACCCTGGACGACGATGGGCAATGGCCCGTGATCGGCCTCCAGGCCAGCGAACTCGCGCCGGGCGAGGCAGATGCCTTTGCCGAGGATGCGGACGTCGGCGGGGAGGCGGCGGTCGGTGAAGGAGAGAGCGCCGATCAGCCGTCCCCGGCGACGGTGATTGAGGAGATCACCGCGGAGGCCCCGCAGGGCGGCGCTGCTGCGGTGCGCTTCTTCGAGATGGAAGAGGCGCCGGGCCAGGGCGCGGTCGAAGCCGATGCCGATGCCGAGATTGCAGAGGCCGACGTCACGCCCCGTGCGCCACACCTCGAGCAGGCGCCTGATGCGGCCGATGCCGAAGACGGCGCCGACGCACTTGACTTCAGCGTGTACGACCGCGAGCTGGTCGATATCTTTGTCGAGGAAGGCAAGGACCTGCTCGACCACTGTGATGGCCTGATCAGCGAACTGCGCGATGCACCGCAGGATCGCGAGGTGCTGGCCGGCCTGCAGCGCGACCTGCACACCCTCAAGGGTGGCGCGCGCATGGCCGGCATCAACGCCATCGGCGATCTCGGCCACAGCATCGAATCGCTGCTGGAAGCCGTCGCCGCCGGCCGCACCGAGATCGAGCGCCGCGATGTGCAGCTGCTGGAGCGTGGCTTCGATCGCCTGCACCAGCTGCTGACCCGCACCGGTGATCATCGCGTGGTGGAACCGGCGCAGGACCTGGTCGACGCGTTCGAAGTGCGTACCACCACCGATATCGCTGCGGCAGCGGCGGCCAACGTGGTGAGCGCCGCAGAAACCGCCTCGGCACCGGTCGTCAGCCCGGCTCCGGCACTGCTCGATGCGCCGTTGTCGGCACCGCTGCCGGCAGAAGGCGTGGTCGATGAAGATCCGCTGGCGCGTCCACAGCAGGAGCAGGTGCGCGTGCGCGCCGACCTGCTCGACCGCTTGGTCAACCATGCCGGTGAAGTGGCGATCTACCGCTCGCGGCTTGAACAGCAGCTGGGTGCCTTCCGTGGTGCCATGGGCGAACTGGAGCGCACCAATGCGCGACTGCGCGACCAGCTGCGCCGACTCGACCTGGAAACCGAGGCGCAGATCGTCGCCCGCTACCAGCGCGAACAGGATCAGGCCGACCAGAAATTCGATCCGCTGGAACTGGACCGCTTCTCCACCCTCCAGCAGCTCAGTCGTGCGCTGAACGAGTCCGCGGCCGACCTGGGTGGCCTGCAGGGTGTGCTTGACGACCTGTCGCGCCAGTACGATTCGCTGCTGCAGCAGCAGTCGCGCGTCAGCTCCGAGCTGCAGGATGGCCTGATGCGCGCGCGCATGGTGCCGTTCGACGGCCTGGTGCCGCGCCTGCGCCGCGTGGTCCGCCAGTCCGGCATGGATACCGGCAAGCAGGTCCACCTGACCCTGGAAGGTACCCACGGCGAACTGGACCGCAACGTCCTCGACCGCATGGTCGCGCCGCTGGAACACATGCTGCGCAACTCCGTGGCCCATGGCCTGGAAGCGCCGGAACAGCGCCGCGCCGCCGGCAAACCGGAGGAGGGCGAGATCGCCATCCGCCTGCACCGCGAAGGCTCGGAAATCGTGCTGGAAGTGGCCGACGACGGCGCTGGCCTGGACCGCGAAGCGATCCGCCGCCGCGCCATCGACCGCGGCCTGCTGGCCGCCGATGCGCAGCCGAACGAGCAGGAGCTGGACAACCTGATCTTCGCCTCCGGCTTCACCACCGCCGATCAGGTCAGCCAGCTGGCCGGCCGCGGCGTGGGCATGGACGTGGTGCGCAACGAAGTGCGCCAGCTCGGTGGCTCGGTCGACATCCAGTCGGTGCGTGGCCAGGGCGTGCGCTTCACCTTGCGCCTGCCGCAGACGCTGGCCGTCACCCAGGCGGTGTTCGTGCAGATCGGCGAAACAACCTTCGCAGTGCCTGTGGCCTCGGTCAGTGGTATCGGCCGCCTGTCGCGCGAGCGCTTCGAAGCCGCCGACAGCAGCTACCGCTACAGTGGCGAAGACTATCCGCTGTACGACCTTGGCAGCCTGGTCGGGCAGGCCCCGGCGCGTGCCGATGGCCAGGACCAGGTGCCGCTGCTGCTGGTCCGTGCCGGCGACCTGCGGGCCGCCGTTGCAATCGATCAGGTGCTGGGCAACCGCGAAATCGTGGTCAAGCCGGTCGGCCTGCAGATCGCATCGGTGCCGGGCATCTACGGCGCGACCATCACCGGCGATGGCCGTGTGGTGGTGATCCTGGACGTCGCGCCGCTGGTGCGCCGCTTCCTCGCCAACCCGACGCTGCCGGTGCTGGCCAACGCCCCGCGCCAGGAGCGCCAGGTGCCGCTGGTGATGGTGGTGGACGACTCGCTGACCATGCGCAAGGTCACCGGCCGCATTCTCGAACGCCACAATTTCGAGGTCAGCGTTGCCCGCGACGGCGTGGAGGCGCTGGAGCGCCTGGAAGAGCGCGTGCCCGACCTGATGCTGCTGGATATCGAGATGCCGCGCATGGATGGTTACGAGCTCGCCACCGCGATGCGTGCCGACCCGCGCTACAGGGACGTGCCGATCGTGATGATCACTTCGCGCAGTGGTGACAAGCACCGCCAGCGCGCCTTCGAGATCGGTGTCCAGCGCTACCTGGGCAAGCCGTACCAGGAACTGGACCTGATGCGTAACGTGTACGACCTGCTGGGGATCGCCCGTGTCCGTGAGTGAAACCCAAACGGCTCCGGCCGTTGCCCTGCTGGCCCGTCCCGGCGCGGCGCGTGAGCGCCTGCGCGAGACGTTGTCGCACGCCGATGTGCAGCTGGTGCTGGAAGATGATCCCAATACGCTGGACGTGCGGATCCTGCAGGAGGCGCGCCCGCAGTTCGTGGTGATCGCGCTGGAAGCCGCCATCGAAGATGCATTGGAGCGCCTGGAAGCGGTGCTGTCCGCACCGGGCCTGACCCTGGTCTTCGACGAGGCCGAGCTGGCCGCACGTCGTGATGGCTGGGAGGCTCAGCGCTGGGGCCGTCATCTGGCCGCCAAGCTGCATGGCCACCAGCAGGTGTTGCCGCCGGGGGCCGAAGAAGAACCCGGCCTGCAGCTGGAGCCGGGCCACCCGGCACCACCGCCGGCACCGCAGGAAGAAGCGTTGCAGCCGCACCTGGACCAGGCATTGAGCTGGGCCGACGAGGTCCCTGCTGACAGCCTGTACTCGCCGCCCGCGCAGCTGCACGAACCGATCGCGCTGGAACAGGCGCTGGCGGCGTTGCAGCCGGTCGTGCCCGAGCCGCTGGAGCCGCCCGCACTGCCGTCGCTGGCAGAGACCGCGCCCGCAGCAGCGCCCCTGCCGCCGGTCTCCTTCGACCACACCGCCTGGTCCCTGGTCGAAGACGGGGCCGATGCCCCGGCCGCCGCTCCGCACCACGCTGCAGTGGAGGCATCGCTGCCTTCCTTCGATACCGGTCATCTGAGCCTGGTCGACCTGGATGCCGCAGCGCCCGTGGGCGCACGCGCCGGATCGCTGCTGGTGCTGGCCGGCATCGGTGGCCCGGACGCGTTGCGTCGCCTGCTCGGCGCGCTGCCGTCTTCGCTGAGCGTGCCGGTCCTGGTGCACATGCGCCTGGATGGCGGACGCTACGGCAACCTGGTCAAGCAGATGGCACGCGTGTCGCCGTTGCCGGTGCAGCTGGCCGAAGCCGGCCAGCGTGCAACACCCGGTGAAGTGCACGTGCTGGCCGATGACATTGGCGTGCAGGCAGCCAGTGACGGCCTGCATTTCGTCAGCGACGCGCAGGGTATTTCGATTGCCGCGCTGCCGGCTGACCACACTGCGCTGGTCCTGCTCAGCGGTGCCGATCTTGCGCATGTTGGTCCGGCGCTGGATCTGGCCGCCGCCGGCGCCTGGGTGGCCGGGCAGGTCGGCGAGGGCTGCTATGACCCTGCCGCAGCCACGGCGGTGGTCGCCGCTGGCATGGTGGCGGGTGAGCCACAGGAACTGGCGCAGGCCATCGCCTCGCGCTGGGGCTCGGAAGACGATAACGGAGAGGCACCATGAGCTACGCCAGCAATGACGAAATCCGCGGCGTCCTGATCCAGGCCGGCAACGAGCGCGTACTGCTGCCCAATGCCACCGTGGCCGAAATGATGTCGCGCGTGCCGGTGCAGCCGGTCTCCGATGCGCCGCGCTGGCTGGTTGGCGAAATCGGCTGGCACGGCTGGCAGGTGCCGCTGGTGTCGTTCGCACGCCTTTCGGGGCTGGGCGAAGAGGCGGTGGCCGGCCACAACAAAGTGGTGGTGCTGAAGGCCCTGAGCGGCAACGCGCAGCGCCCCTACTATGCGCTGCTGACGCAGAATTTCCCGCAGCTGATCTCGGTGCCGCGCGACGGCCTGCTGGCCGACGCCTCCGAAGAAACCCTGCCGCAGATCGTGCACATGCGCGTGCTGCTGGGTGAGCAGAGCGCGCTGTTGCCGAACCTGGACGCACTGGAAGCCGCCCTGGATTCACTGGCGGCCTGATCTACCAAACGGTAGTGCCGGCTGCCGACCGGCACCGAGCCGAGCATGGCTCGGCTCTACAAGGAAACTGCAATCTGGCGCGGGCCCTGTAGAGCCGAGCCTGAGCTCGGCTGCTGCCCTGAACGCGCTGGTCGCGGTAGTGCCGGCCGCTGGCCGGCAACCTCATGATCCCGTGGATGCCGGCCAGCGGTCGGCACCACAACGAATCAGCCTTATCCCAGATCGCCCAACCGCGCCTGCAGTGCCGCGATCGCGGCCAGCCCCGCGGTTTCCGTGCGCAGGATGCGCGGGCCCAGCTGCAGGCCCTGGAAGCCTGCAGCCGCCAGCTGATCCCGGTCGCGCGGCGACCAGCCACCTTCCGGGCCGATCGCGATCACGATGCCGCCTGCCGGAGCGGCCGCCAGCGTCGACAGGCGATGTGCGCCCTGCGGGTCCAGCGTCAACCGCAGCGTATCCACTGGTAGTGCCGCCGCGGCCTGCGCCAGCGACAGTGGCGAGCCCACCTGCGGAATGCGCGCGCGCCCGGATTGGCCGCAGGCCGAGGTCACCACGTTGTTCCAGTGCGCCACGCGCTTCTCCGCTCGAGCTGCATCAAGCTTCACCTCAGTGCGCTCGGCGTTGACCGGAATGATCGCCGCCACGCCCAGTTCGGTGGCCTTCTGCAGGATCAGGTCCATCTTCTCGCCGCGCGCGATGCCCTGCAGCAGGGTGATCGCCAGTGGCGATTCATTCTTGATGGCCTGCACGGCGTCGATGCGTACCTGCACCTCGCGTTTGCCGGCCACCGTCAGCGTCGCGCTGTAGTCGTGGCCATCGCCGTTGAACAGGACGCAGGTATCGCCTTCGCGCAGGCGCATCACCCGCACCAGGTGGTTGGCCGTCTCTTCCGGCAGGGTCACGGTCTGGCCGCTGTGCAGCGCCAGGTCGATGGGGCAGCGGGTCACGCGCATGCAATCGCCTCGTCAATCGCTGCCAGTGTGGTATGTGCCAGCAGCTCCAGTTGTTCGTCGTCCACGCAGTAGGGTGGCATCCAGTACAGCACGTCGCCCAGCGGGCGCAGCACCACGCCGCGATTCAAGGCGGCCTTGTAGGCGTGCAGGCCCAGCCGCATGGCCGGGTCGAACGGCGTGCGCTTGTTACCGTCGCGCGACAGCTCGAAGGCCACCACCATGCCGGCCTGGCGCACGTCGGCCACGTGCGGATGGTCGTTGAACGGTGCCGCCAGCGTACCCATCACGGAAGCGATGCTGCGGTTGCGGGCGATCACATCGTCGTCGCGGAAGATGTCCAGCGTCGCCAGCGCGGCCGCGCATGCCAGCGGGTTGCCGGTGTAGCTGTGCGAGTGCAGGAACGCGCGCTCGCGCGAGTCGTCAAGGAAGGCGTCGTACAGCGCCTGCGTGGCCAGCACCGCGGCCAGCGGCAGGAAGCCACCGGTCAGGCCCTTGGACAGGCACATCAGGTCCGGCATCACCCCGGCCTGTTCGCAGGCGAACAGGGTGCCGGTGCGGCCGAAGCCGGTGGCGATCTCGTCGGCGATCATGAACGCGCCATGCGCATCACACAGTTCGCGCACGCGCTGCAGGTACACCGGATCGTGCATGCGCATGCCGCCGGCACACTGCAGGCGCGGTTCCAGGATCACCGCGCAGATCTCGCCCGGATGCTGGTCGAACAGGGTGGCCAGGCCGTCGGCAGCCTGCCGCGCGCGGTCGGCCGCGCTCTGGCCGGGTTCGGCCAGGTAGGCATCGGGCGACGGCGCGAACAGCGCTTCGGCCAGCAGCGGCGCATAGACGCGGCGATACAGCGGGATGTCACCCAGCGCCAGCGCGCCCAGGGTCTCGCCGTGGTAGCCGTTCTCCAGTGCGATGAAACGCGTACGCCGCGATTCCCCACGGTTCTGGAAATACTGGAAGGCCATCTTCAGGGCCACTTCCACGCCGGCCGAACCGTTGTCGGCGTAGAACACCTTGGCCAGCGGCGCGCGGCCGGGCTGGCGCGGTGCCAGCGCCAGCAGGCGTTCGGCCAGGGTAATGGCCGGCTCATGGCCGAAGCCGGCCAGCATCACCTGTTCCAGCTGCGTCGCCTGGGCGGCGATGGCGCCACCGATGCGCGGTTCGGCATGGCCGAACAGGTTGGTCCACCAGCTGCTGACCGCATCCAGATAGCGATTGCCACCGTGGTCGATCAGCCAGGCACCTTCGCCACGGGCGATCGGCACCAGCGGCAGGGTGTCCGGATGCTCGCGCATCTGCGTGCAGGGGTGCCACAGCACCTGCAGGTCGCGCTGCCGCCAATGGTGGGCCAGCGGGGAGGGGGTTGGGTCTGCTAGCATTTCGGGCTCATGAACATGTTGCTGCCTGCACATTCTATCGGCCCCGGCGCAGGCGCCGGCCGCCGCGGAGATTCCGCATGAACGATGACCGTGCCGGCCGTCGCTTGCCGATCATCCATCGGATCACCGATGAGGAGAACGGTCCCTTCCAGCGCCAGCACCTGGACCTGGAGTTCTCCAACGGCGAACGCCGCCGCTTCGAGCGCCTGGTCAGCCGTGGCCATGGTGCGGTGGTGGTGGTGCCGATGCTCGACGACGAGACCGTGCTGCTGGTACGTGAATACGCCGCAGGCATGCACCGCTACGAACTGGGCCTGGTCAAGGGCCGGATCGATGCCGGCGAGACTCCCGAGCAGGCTGCGGACCGCGAACTGAAGGAAGAGGCCGGTTACGGTGCGCGCCGGGTCGACGTGCTGCGCGCAATGACCCTTGCCCCGACCTATATGAGCCACCAGTCGTGGCTGGTGGTGGCGCGCGACCTGTACCCGGAAAAGCTGGCCGGCGACGAGCCGGAAGAACTGGAAGTTGTCCCGTGGAAGCTGGCCGAGCTGGACCAGCTGATGCTGCGTGAGGACTTCTCCGAGGGACGCTCGCTGGCGGCGCTGTTCATCGCCCGCCAGTGGCTGCAGGGATTGCGATGATCAAACTGACCACGGACCTGCGCGAGACCGCCATCGCCATCGCCCAGGAAGCCGGACAGGCCATCATGCAGGTCTATGCCGATGGCTTCGAGGTGCAGATCAAGGACGACAACAGCCCGGTCACCAGTGCCGACCTGGCGGCCAACCAGGTCATTGAACAGGGCCTGCAGCAGCTGACCCCGGACCTGCCGATCCTGTCCGAGGAATCGGCGCAGGTGGGCTGGGAGCAGCGCCGCCACTGGGGGGCCTACTGGCTGGTCGACCCGCTCGACGGCACCCGCGAGTTCGTCAAGCGCAACGGCGAGTTCAGCGTCAACATCGCGTTGATCTACCAGGGCGCACCGGCTTTCGGCGTGGTGCTGGCCCCGGTCACCGGCATCGTCTGGCATGCCATGCGCGGCGAGTTGGCCTATCGCCGGCAGGGCCTGCACGACACCGTGCTGCGCACCCGTACACCGGCCACCGCACCGTTGCGGGTTGCCGCCAGCCGTTCGCACCGCTCACCGGAGACCGAGGCGCTGCTGGCGAGGATGGGCCGCATCGAGACCATCGCGCAGGGCTCGTCGCTGAAATTCTGCCGGATCGCCGAAGGTGGCCTGGATGTCTATCCGCGGCTGGGTCCGACCTCCGAATGGGATACCGCTGCCGGCCAGTGCGTGCTGCACGCCGCCGGTGGTGCGGTACTGTCGGCCGCGACCGGCAAGCCGTTCCGCTACAACCGCCGCGAGACCCTGTTGAACGGCGATTTCATTGCCCTTGGTGATACCAGCCTGCCATGGCGTGACTGGTTGTCCGATTGACCCTGGAGGCCGCATGAGCGCGCACGACACCCCCACCACCGGCAGCGCCGCAAGCAACGAACTGGAGCGCCTGCTCGCGATCATGGCTCGCCTGCGCGACCCGCAGGGCGGCTGCCCGTGGGACCTGGAGCAGAACTTCGCGACCATCGCGCCGTACACCATCGAGGAAGCCTACGAGGTGGCCGATGCGATCGACCGCGGCGACCTCGACGACCTGTGCGACGAGCTGGGCGACCTGTTGCTGCAGGTGGTGTTCCATGCGCGCATGGCCGAAGAGCAGGGCAGCTTCGCCTTCGCAGACGTGGCCCGCGCGATCAGCGACAAGATGCAGCGCCGCCACCCGCACGTGTTCGCCGAGGTCAGTGTCGATGATGCCGACGGGGTAATGCGTAACTGGGAGGCGATCAAACGGGCCGAGCGCGCCGCCAAGGGCGAGCAGGACACCTCCGCGCTGGCCGGCATCTCGCGCGGCCTGCCGGAATGGCAGCGGGCAGTGAAGCTGCAGTCGCGCGCGGCCAAGGTCGGCTTCGACTGGCCGGGCCCATTGCCGGTGCTGGACAAGGCGGCCGAGGAACTGCAGGAGCTGCGCGAGGAGTTCGAGCGCGGCGACATCGCCGGCAACAAGGCGCGCCTGCAGGAAGAACTGGGCGACCTGCTGTTCGTCTGCGCCAACTTGGCGCGCCACGCCGATATCGATCTGGGTGCGGCGCTGCGCGGGGCCAACCACAAGTTCGAACGTCGCTTCCGTGCGATGGAAGCGCAGGCCGATGCGCAGGGTGGGGCGCTGGCTGCGATGGACCTGGAGGCGCAGGAAGCCCTCTGGCAGCACGCCAAGGCGGCGGAGAAGGCGTGAAGACACTCGGCCTGTTTCTGCTGACCGCGCTGGCCGAGATCGTCGGCTGCTACCTGCCGTGGCTGTGGCTGCGCAAGGGCGGCAGCATCTGGCTGCTGCTGCCGGCGGCCGCCAGCCTGGCCCTGTTCGCCTGGCTGTTGACCCTGCATCCGACCGCCAGTGGTCGGGTCTATGCCGCCTACGGTGGCGTCTACATCGGCACCGCGCTGTTCTGGCTGTGGCTGGTCGATGGCATCCGTCCCAGCCGCTGGGACCTGTTCGGCGCCGCGCTGTGCCTGGCCGGCATGGCGGTGATCATGTTCGGGCCGCGCACCTCATCGGTGTAGGGCCGGGCAAGGCGGTTCTGTAGAGCCGAGCCCACGCTCGGCTGCTCTTCTTTCCGACCGCGCTGGCACGCGCAAGCCGAGCATGGTTCGGTGCTGCAAGGCAGCGCAGCGCCCCCCGAAAGGCGCATGATGGGCCTGACCATGGCCCCGGAGCATGCGCATGTCCCGCTTCGCCAGCTTCCGCGAGTTCTATCCGTTCTACCTCAGCGAGCACCGCCATCCGGTGTCGCGCCGGCTGCACTTCGTCGGCAGCTGCGGGGTGCTGCTGCTGGTTGCGGCGGCGATCCTGCGCGGCCAACCCATCCTTGTGCTGGCCGCCCTGTTCTGCGGTTACAGCTTCGCCTGGGTCGGCCATTTCTTTTTCGAGAAGAACCGCCCGGCCACCTTCCAGCACCCGCTGTACTCGTTCATGGGCGACTGGGTGATGTTCGCCGACATCCTGCGCGGGCGCGTGCCCTGGTAGCTCCGCTGTGAATGCGGCCTTCACGCGCTATGCTGGGGCCTGGACGTCATCGATAAGGAAAGCAAGATGTTCCCGACCATGTTCTTTACCGTGGTACTGGCCTTCGTGGCCGTGGTGATCCTGTTCAAGGCCGTACGGATGGTGCCCCAGGGCTACGAGTGGACCGTCGAGCGCTTCGGGCGCTACACGCATACCATGACCCCCGGCCTGCATTTCCTGATCCCGATCGTGTACGGGGTGGGGCGCAAGGTGAACATGATGGAGCAGGTGCTGGATGTGCCCAGCCAGGAAGTGATCACCAAGGACAACGCCGCCGTGCGCGTGGACGGCGTGGTGTTCTTCCAGGTACTGGATGCTGCCAAGGCCGCCTATGAGGTGGCCAACCTGGAAGTGGCGATGATCGCCCTGGTGCAGACCAACATCCGTACCGTGATCGGTTCGATGGACCTGGACGAATCGCTCAGCCAGCGCGAGGTGATCAATGCCCAGCTGCTGAGCGTGGTCGACCATGCCACCAATCCCTGGGGCGTGAAGGTCAACCGCATCGAGATCCGCGACATCCAGCCGCCGCGGGATCTACTGGACGCGATGGCGCGGCAGATGAAGGCCGAGCGCGAAAAGCGCGCGCAGATTCTCGAGGCAGAGGGTTCACGCCAGTCGGAGATCCTGCGCGCCGATGGCGAAAAGCAGGCCACCGTGCTGGAGGCGGAAGGCCGTCGCGAAGCTGCGTTCCGTGATGCCGAGGCACGCGAGCGCCTGGCCGAGGCCGAAGCGATGGCGACCAAGGTGGTGTCGGCGGCGATTGCCGAGGGTGACGTGCAGGCGATCAACTACTTTGTTGCGCAGAAGTACGTGGAAGCGTTCAAGGAACTGGCCAGTTCGCCGAACCAGAAGCTGGTGCTGATGCCGATGGAGGCCAGTGGCGTGATCGGTTCGATCGCGGGCGTGGCCGAACTGGCGAAGCAGGCGCTGGCCAGCCAGGACAACAAGGTCGCCGGCAAGCGGCCGCCGCCGCTCGGAGGCTGACATGCGCTGGGAAGTCGTCGGTTGGGGCGCGTTGGCGCTGCTGCTGTTCGCAGCAGAGGCGTTGGCACCTGGCGCGTTCATGCTGTGGATCGGCATTGGCGCGGCGGCGGTGTTCGTACTGGTTGCGGTGTTCAGTGACATTCCGCTGTTGTGGCAGGTGATCGCTTTCGTCCTGCTGAGTGTGGTCTCGATCCAGTGCTACCGGCGCTGGGGGCGGCCGCGGGCACGGCCCAGCGATGCGCCGTTGCTCAACCGCCGCGCCGAGCAGCTGGTCGGCCGGGAGGTGGTACTGCAGCAGGGCATCGTCGGTGGCCAGGGACGGGTCAGCATTGACGATGCGTCCTGGCAGGTGAGCGGTCCGGAGCTGCCTGCGGGCACGTGGGTGCGGGTGCGCAGCGTGCAGGGCACGGTGCTGGTGGTCGAGGACGCAGGCCGCCACCTGTAGAGCCGAGCCCACGCTCGGCTCCCACACGAAGAGCAGCCGGGCATGGGCTCGGCTCTACAGCTCCGGCGCTGCGCTGCGGCACGCCTGCGGGCGACCGATCTGGGATAATGGGGATTCTTGTTTCCTCTGCTGCCGGACCCGGTCATGACCCAGAAGACGCTGCTCAACGATACCCACCGCGCCCTTGGCGCCAAGATGGTCGATTTCGGGGGTTGGGACATGCCCATCCACTACGGCTCGCAGCTGGACGAGCACCACCAGGTGCGTCGCGAGTCCGGTGTGTTCGACGTCAGCCACATGACGGTGGTCGACCTGCGCGGTGAGCAGGTCAAGCCGTTCCTGCGCCGCCTGCTGGCCAACTCGGTCGACAAGCTGAAGGTGACCGGCAAGGCGCTGTACTCGTGCATGCTGAACCCGCGCGGCGGCGTCATCGACGACCTGATCGTCTACTACCTGGGCGACGATTTCTTCCGCATGGTGGTCAATGCCTCCACCCGCGAGAAGGACCTGGCCTGGCTGCGCGAGCAGGCTGCGCCGTTCGGCGTCACCGTCGAGCAGCGCCCGGACCTGGCCATCCTGGCCGTGCAGGGACCGCAGGCGCGCGACATCGTGATCGGCCTGGCGCGTGATGCGGACCGTCAGGCGCTGACCAAGCTGGGCCGTTTCGCCGCCCTGCAGGTGCAGTCCGATGACGGCGTCGAACTGTTCGTCGCCCGTACCGGTTACACCGGCGAAGACGGTTTCGAGATCCTGCTGCCGCAGGACGCCGTGGTCGCGTTCTGGAACCGCCTGCTGGCGGCGGGCGTGAAGCCGGCCGGCCTCGGCGCACGCGACACGCTGCGCCTGGAAGCCGGCATGAACCTGTACGGCCAGGACATGGACGAAGAGATCAGCCCGTACGAAGCGGCGCTGGCCTGGACCGTGTCGCTGGACGAAGGCCGCGACTTCATCGGCCGC
The DNA here is from genome assembly GCF_059372535.1 of Stenotrophomonas sp. YJH_SMC_43. Classification (NCBI taxonomy): domain Bacteria; kingdom Pseudomonadati; phylum Pseudomonadota; class Gammaproteobacteria; order Lysobacterales; family Lysobacteraceae; genus Stenotrophomonas; species Stenotrophomonas sp. YJH_SMC_43. Next base: position 7,730 of record NZ_JCAFVQ010000003.1, on the reverse strand, counting down.
GACGTGCTGGAAGCGCAGAAGGCCGCCGGCACCGCACGCCAGATGATCGGCCTGGTGATGGACGAGAAGGGCGTGCTGCGCCACGGCCAGGCGGTGACCACCGCGGGCGGCCAGGGCGAGATCCTGTCCGGCACCTTCTCGCCGACCCTGGCCAAGGGCATCGCCTTCGCCCGCGTACCGGCCGGTGAACTCGGCGAGGTCACCGTCGACATCCGCGGCCGGCAGGTACCGGTACGCGTGGTCAAGTTCCCGTTCGTGCGCGAAGGCCAGGCCCAGCCCGGCGTGCTCGCCGACGCCTGATCCGAAACTGCCGATCGTCACTGACAGCAGTGGCGGCCGGTTGGTTACACTAGCCCCGTTTTTTCCACCCCTGCATATCTCTGGAGCAGTCCCATGAGCGAGATCCCCGGCGACCTCAAGTTCCTCAAGTCCCATGAGTGGGCCCGTGTCGAAGGCAATGGCCGTGTCACCGTCGGTATTTCCGACCACGCCCAGGGCCTGCTGGGTGACCTGGTCTACGTCGAACTGCCGGAAGTCGGTGCCGACGCAAAGGCTGGCGAGCAGATCGCCGTTGTCGAGTCGGTGAAGGCCGCCTCGGACGTCTACAGCCCGATCAGCGGCAAGGTCGTCGAGGTCAACTCGGCGCTGTCCGACAAGCCGGAAACCATCAATGAAGATGCCTACGGCGAAGGCTGGATGTTCGTGGTCGAACTGACCAACGCCGAAGAGCTCAACGAACTGCTGGATCCGGACGCGTATGCCGAAGCCCTGGAAAACGACGACCACTGAGTCGTCACTTCCGGGTTCTGGAACGGCCACCTTCGGGTGGCCGTTTTTGTTTTGGCGAGTGCGTCGGACTCATGACGGCGGGTTCGCTCTGCACCCTCGGCGTGGCATCAGCCGACAGACGAACGGTGCCGATCGGCGTGCGCAGTTTTGCGCAAATCCGCGTTTCCGCCCTGCGCCGAAGCGATCAGATGTGAAAACTTTTCGCCCCCCGTTGCGGCCCCGTTGTGCTGGCGTTGGCGACGGTGCCGGTGACCATCGGCGATGCACGTGCGCTGTTGTCCAGAACATGTGCCTATCTGCGCAGAGTGCTTATTTCAAGTGTTTTTTGTTCAGAGAGCGCATCGACGTCGTCGCATGCGACGCGCGTGCGCGCCGCTTCCACCGTCGTTGCAGGCCGTGCGGAGCGGTGGTGCGGGCGGCGTCCGGGATGGCGCGGATGTGAAAATTTTTCGCGGGGGTTGTTGACAGTAAAAAAAACCGTGATTAGGTTTCGCCTCAGCAGACCTTGCCTGCCCAACCGAGTGCGCAGAATCAATCGTCCGATGCGAAGCAGCCCCTTCAAGACCACCGCGACCCTGATGACGGTGGACATGGCCCCGCTTCCCCCGGAGAAATGCAAGGCAACTCCCGTTCCGATGTCCGCTCCGCCGATCGAGGCGGGCATTGCCGCATCCGTAACGGCGCGCCTGACGCGCCGGCGGTCCCCGCACGCAGCATCCGCGGGTTTGATCCAACTGGGCGTTTCAACTCCCTATCACTGACGAGGAGCCATCCCATGGCAACCAAGAAAGCTGCGAAGAAGAAGCCCGCCGCCAAGAAAGCGGTGAAGAAGGTCGCGAAGAAGGCTGCTGCCAAGAAGGCAGTGAAGAAGGTCGCGAAGAAGGCGACCGCCAAGAAGGCAGTGAAGAAGGCTGCGAAGAAGGTCGCCAAGAAGACCACTGCGAAGAAGGCAGTGAAGAAGGCGGCGAAGAAGGTAGCCAAGAAGTCCACTGCCAAGAAGGCCGTCAAGAAGACCGCGAAGAAGGCCGTCAAGAAGGTAGCCAAGAAGGCCACCAAGAAGACTGCCAAGAAGGCAACGGCCCGCAAGCCGGCCAAGAAGGTCGCGAAGAAGGCGACTGCCAAGAAGGCCGTCAAGAAGACCGCCAAGAAGGCAGTAAAGAAGACCGCGAAGAAGGCCACCAAGAAGGCTGCCCCGAAGAAGGCAGCGAAGAAGGTTGCCAAGCGCAAGCCGGCCGCCCGCAAGAAGAAGGCCGCTCCGGTCGCTCTGCCGGCAACCCCGGCGCCGCTGATCTAAGTACTTCCCGATAGCCGCATCCTGAAACCCCCTTCCCTGGCTGCCCAGCGGGGAGGGGGTTTTTTTATGGAGCGGTTTGTAGCGTCGGGCCATGCCCGACGGCTTTTCTGACGGTCGACGCTAGCGGTGCGGCGACGGTGGAAAGCGCTCCACCAGGAAGTCCAGGAAGCTGCGCAGGCGGGTCGAGTGGTAACGGTCGTGCGCATAGACCACATGCATCGGCCGACCGGTCTGGCCATGCTCCGGGAACAGCTGCACCAGGCGTCCGGCGTCGACGTCGGCAGCCAGCAGCAGTGCCGACTGCAGCACGATGCCCAGCCCATGCAGCGCCGCCGTGCGCAGCGCTTCGCCGTTGTTGATCTGCAGCCGGCCGTCGGGCACACGCTCAAGCCCGCCAGCATCGACCTGCAGCCACTGCGCCAATGCGCTGGGTTCGAAGGACAGGCATTGGTGCCGGGCAAGCGCCTGCAGGTCGGAGGGCGTACCGTGCCGGGCGAGGTATCCGGGCGATGCGCACATCATCAAGCGATACGGTGCCAGCGCACGCGCCACCAGCATGCTGCTGTCGGCCAGCGTGCCGATGCGCAGCGCTGCTTCGAAACCCTCCTCGGCGAGGTCGACCACGCGGTCGGTCAGCGTGGCTTCGACCCGGACCTCCGGATGGCGCGCCATGTACTCGGCCAGTGCCGGTACCAACGCATGCGTGCCGAAGATCACCGGCGCACTGATGCGCAGCGTACCCGCCGGTGCCAGTTGCTGGTGCTGCGCCTGCGCGTCGGTTTCTTCCACCAGGCGCAGGATCTCCCGGCAGCGGGTGTAGTAGTCCTCGCCGAAGGGCGTCATATGCTGGCGCCGGGTGGTACGGCTCAACAACTGCATGCCCAACCGTGCCTCCAATGCGCGCAGATGCTTGCCGGCCATCGTCGCGGAGATATCCATCGCCGCCGCCGCTGCACTGAGGCTGCCCTTGTCCACGATCAGCACGTAGACCTGCATGCTTTCCAGCAGGTTCATCTGACACTCCGGGTGTTGAATGCTGAAACCTGCGCGGAGTTTATCAATCAGGGGTGATCAAACAGCATGTCGTGCAAGGGCTGGATTGGCCGGCCACGTGGACAGGAGAACACCATGGACTTGAATCTTGCAGGCCGTACCGCATTGGTCACGGGGGCGGGCAGTGGCATCGGTGCCGCCGTCGCCAGGCATCTGGCGGCCCAGGGCGTGCGCGTCGCCATCACGTCGCGGCAGCGCGCGCCCCTGCAGGCGCTGGCGGCGCGGATCGAAGCCGAAGGCGGCGCGGCACCGGTCATCGTGGTCGGCGATGTCACCGTCGCCGACGACGTCCGGTCCATCGCGGAGGCATCCCGGGAGGCATTGCAGCGCGTGGACATCCTGGTCAATGCCGCAGGGGGCTCCCGGCCGACCACGGTGGATGCCGATGACGAGGTCTGGGAGGAAGCGATCGCCCTGAACTTCTCCGCCGCACGACGGCTGACCCAGGTGCTGTTGCCCGGCATGCAGGCGCAGGCATGGGGACGGGTGATCAATTTCAGCGGTTCGATGGAGCCACGTTCGGTGAATGCCGCCACCGCGGCGAAGGCGGCGCTGCATCTGTGGAGCAAGGGGTTGTCGTCGGAGGTGGCCGGGCAGGGGATTACGGTGAATGCGATTGCACCGGGGCGCATCAACAGCCCGCAGATTCTTGATCGCCTGCATCCCACCGAGGAAAGCCGGCGCGCGTTCATTGCACGCAACATTCCGATCGGGCGCTTCGGCGAGCCGGACGAAGTGGCGCCGCTGGTGGCCTTCCTGGCTTCGCCGCTGGCCGGCTACATCACCGGTGCGGTGATTCCGGTGGATGGCGGCATGCACTACTTCGCGCATTAGCGCTGCGGAGCTGTAGAGCCGAGCCCATGCTCGGCTGCCTTGCGCCAGAATTCCGCTCAGCCGAGCACGGCTCGGCTCTACACAACAACAAAAAGGGCAGCCCTCAGGCCGCCCTTCATGTTTACGGTCGAGCCCGCCTGATCAGCGCGGGGACGCCACCGCGCGGTTGCTCGAGGCACCCTTGCCCTTGCGCTTGTCCTGCTGCGCCGGGCTTGCGCCCTCGGCCATCAGGTTGTCGCTGCCGAAGTCGGTGTCCACGTCCAGCCAGCGCTGCGTCGGCAGGCCGAGCGCGGAATCGAGCACGGTCGGCAGCAGGCCGCTGGGCAGGCCGCTTTCGCCGTTCCACATGATGGCGATGCCGAGATCGCGCTCCGGCACCAGCGCGACCAAGCCACGATAGCCCTGCACGGCACCGGCATGGAACACCACGTCGTGGCCGGCGTAGTCGAAGGTGCGCCAGCCCAGGGCGTAGCCGGCCGAGTGCAGGCGCTCGCGGCGCCAGCCCGAACGCATCTCGCCGGGGGTGCTGATCAGGCTCGAATGCAGGGTGGCCAGCAGCGGTGCCGGCAGCACGTCCGGGCGGTGGCCGGTGTGGGCGAGCAGCCACTGCGCCATGTCGCTGGCGCTGGCATTGACGCCGGCCGCCGGGGCGACCCGGTAGTAGGTCGGCTTCGGCGTCAGCGAGACCCAGCCGTTGCGGCTGCGCACGTGCGGACGCGCCCAGCGCGAGCTGGCCTGGATGCCGGCCAGGCCGAGGCTGGCATCGTTCATGCCCAGCGGCTTGAAGATGCGGCGCTCGACCGACTGCTCGTAGAAGCTGCCGGAGGCGGCATAGACGACGTCGCCGATCAGGCTGAAGGCCACGTTCTGGTAGGCGTAGCAGTCGCCCGGCAGGCACTTCAGGCTGGTGTTGGCCAGCTTCTGGGTCAGTGAGTAGTACTCGGCGTTGCCTTCGATGTCGCGGTCGTAGGCGTTGTAGGGCAGGCCGACGCGATGGCTGAGCACGTCGGCCACGGTCAGGCGATCGGTCGCTTCCGGCGAGTTCAGGCGGAAGCCCGGCACATAGTCGGTGACCTTGCTGTCCCAGCGCAGGGTGCCGTCGTTGACCAGCAGGCCGGCCATGGTGCCGGCGAAGGCCTTGGACAGCGAGGCCAGGCGGAACACGGTGTGGGCATCGACCGGCAGCGGGTTGTTGACGTCGGTAACGCCATAGCCGCGCGCGCTGAGGATGCGCCCGCCCTGCACGATGGCCACCGCCATGCCCGGCACGCGCTCGCCATAGGTAAGCTGCTGCGCCATCGATTCGATATTGGCCACGTTGAAGCCGGCCGCCGGCAGCTGCACCTGCGGCACCAGGCCGGTGCGGTAGGCGGCGGGCTGCGTGTGGGCGACGGCGGTGGCGGCGGATTCGATGTTGGCCGGCATCGGCGGCAATGGCGGCGGGGTCTGCGCGGTGGTGGACAAGGCAACGGGCATCAACATGCCCAGCAAACCGGTGGCCGCCGAACGGATCGGACGACGCAGGCTGTTCTTTTTCATCGTGGAGACCCGTGCGCGACTGCTGATGGCGATTCTAGCGCCGCTTTTCCCTTGTGCACAAACAAAGCGAAGATGAATGCGCATCTCGTTGAAAAAGTTGGAATTTTGACGCCCTGAAGGCATGTATCGGAACGTGTCGTATGGGTGGGGCCGTGACACTGCGTTGCAGCCTTCTGCGTGGCTGCTGCTGGCGATGTTGCAGTGCATTGGCTAACGTACGCGCTTCACCGCCCCCGGAGCCTGCCATGCCGCTGTCCAACCGCCGTCTTCTGGCGAGGGACGCCGCGTGAGCGCGGTGAAGGGCAAGGGGCCGCTGCGTGGGCTGACGGTGGCACTGCGTGAGTCGCCGGCGCTGTGGTGGTCGTTCCTGTACTTCTTCTGCCTGCTCAGTGGCTACTACGTGCTGCGCCCGGTGCGTGAGGCGATGGCTGCCTCGGCTGACCTGGAGACCGTGTTCCCGCCGATGCTGATCGCCTGGTTTGCCAGCCATGGCATCGCGCTGAAGGACTTCGTCCTGCAGTTCCTGTTCTCCTGCGTGTTCGTGATCATGCTGGTACTGCAGCCGGTGTACGGCTGGCTGGTCAGCCGCTTCCCGCGGCGGGTGTTCCTGCCGGCGGTGTATGGGTTCTTCATCGTCACTCTGCTGGGCTTCTACGTACTGTTCGATAGCGGTGTGCCAGGCCGCGGGATGGCGTTCTTTTTCTGGATCACCGTTTTCAACCTGTTCGCGGTGGCAGTGTTCTGGAGCTTCATGGCCGATGTGTTTTCCAACGCGCAGGCACGTGCCTTCTACGGTTACATCGGCGCGGCCGGCACCATCGGTGCCTTCCTTGGTCCGGTCATCACCAGTGCGCTGGTGCAGCGCGTGGGCATTGCCAATCTGATGCTGGTCTCGGCAGGCTTTCTCGCCATCTGCCTGTTGAGCATCTGGCGGCTGCGGCACTGGGCGGTGCTGCGTGAGCAGGAGCAGCAGCTGGTATCCGGCGAGCAGCCGATGGGCGGCAGCGTGCTGGACGGCCTGAAACTGATCGTGCGTGAGCCGTTGCTGCGCTGGCTGGCGATCATGGTGGTTTTCGGTGTGGGCGTGGGCACCCTGCTGTACAACCAGCAGGCCAGTATCGTGCGTGCAGCGTTCAACGATGCAGGCGCTGCCACGGCCTTCTTCTCGCGTATCGATCTGGCGGTGAACGCACTGGCGCTGCTGATGCAGCTGGGCCTGACCCGCTGGCTGCTGTCGCGCCACGGCATCGCGCCGGCCCTGTTGATCCCTGGCTTTGCGATCCTGATCGGCTTCTCGGTGCTTGCCGCTTCACCCATGCCGTTGATGGTGGCCGTGGTGCAGGTGATGACCCGCGCCAGCGAGTTCGCATTGGCCAAGCCGGCACGTGAAACCATCTATACCCGCGTGGACCGGCAGTGGCGTTACAAAGCCGGCGCGGCCATCGATACGGTGGTGTACCGCGGCGCGGACCTGAGCTTTGCGTGGGTGCACAAGGGCTTGTCGCTGTTTGGTTCACATGTGGTGTTCATCGGTGGCGTGGTGGTTGCCGCGTGCATGACCGCCGCCGCGTTTGGTGTACTGCGCGAAGAAAAAAAGCTGCCGCGCGACCGCTGATCCCGTCCAGTCATTTCGAGGAGAGAAACCATGTCGCTGATCGCGCTGCTGCTGACCGTGCTGGTCGCGGTGCTGCACCTGTACTTCCTGGTGCTGGAGATGTTCCTGTGGACCCGTCCGCTGGGCTTGAAGACGTTCCGCAACACGCCGGAGAAGGCGGAGACCACGCGCGTGCTGGCGGCCAACCAGGGCCTGTACAACGGCTTCCTGGCGGCGGGCATCGTGGTGGGGCTGGTGATCAATCAGCCGGTGCTGGTGACGTTCTCGCTGGCCTGCGTGGTGGTGGCCGGGTGCTATGGCGCCTACAGCGTGAGCCGCCGCATTTTCATGATCCAGGCGGTGCCTGCGATCCTGGCGTTGGTGTGTCGCGCGGTAGCGTAGTTTCCAGCCAACGGCGCAGCCCCTCGTGGGTTGCTCGCGTAGAGCTTGTCATGGGGTTGGCCGGGCGGGTTGGGTTCGCGGGGGACGCCGCAAGTACGTCCCTGTAGCAACTGTGTTGAGAGATGGGCCTTGGCCCCGCCGACAGTCGCACACGGTAGTGCCGGCCGCTGGCCGGCAGCCTTTTGGGGCACGCGCGGCAGGTTGGCTTCAGGCGGGGATCGATCC